>DATGEQ010000001.1:0-10808 GCA_035309945.1 Gemmatimonadales bacterium
TGCGGATCTGCACGCCGGCGAGCGCCGCGACACCGGCCAGCTCGTAGTGCACGAGGTGAGCGTTGGCTTCGAGCACGAGTTCCGTTCCGTGCTCGGCGACCAACGCGATGCCCGTCTGATTCGCCTGGGTCCCAGATGGAAAGAACAGGGCGTCTTCGGTGCCGAGCAGCTCCGCGACGCGCTCCTCGAGCCGGCGCGTGGTCGGATCGCCGTCGAGGACGTCGTCGCCGACCTCGGCCTCGGCCATGGCGCGCCGCATGCCGGCCGACGGCTTGGTGACGGTGTCGGAACGAAGATCGATCGCCCCCCCCGGGGGGGTGGACGTCATCCGAGCCGCACGCGCTGGAGCCGGCGCATGCGCATGAGATCGTACGTTTCCGCCACTTCGCCGCCCAGCAGGAACACGAACGCCGTGTAGTAGATCCACAGGAGAAGCAACAACACGGCGATCAGATTGGCATTCGACGCGGCGCGATTCAGCGTCACGAAGTGCGAGACGTACAGCGTGTAGAGCCGCTTGGCCACCTCGAACCCCACCGCGCAGAACAGCGACGCCACCAGACCGGTGCGCCAGTAGATCCGACGGCTCGGCAGGTACTTGAAGATCACGAAGAACAGCAGCGTGCTGAACACGAGGGTCTCGAGTTGCGGGCCGATCCCTCTGCCGGTCGAGGCGAAGGCATTCGCCAGAAACAAGGCGCCGCCGACGAACACCATGGCGAGATCGATCAGCTTGGCAACCGGCCAGGGGCGGTTCTCCTCGGTATCGAAGACCTCGTTCAGGGCCGCGCGCAGTCCTCCGAACATACGGGTCGAGAACCACAGGAACAGGGGCGCCGCCAGCAAGGTGAGGCCGCCGCGGCGCGCCACGAGGTCCCCGAGCGCGCGCTCGATGAAGCCGAAGCTGTCCGCGCCCGCGTCGCTCGACTCCGGCAGGAAGCGCTGCAGCAGCTCGTGGACGTTCAGCTGATGAATCGCAACCTGATACTCGACGAGATAGCCGACGACGGCGAGCACGAGACCGACGAACGGGATGGCGGTGAGGAGCACATCGAAGGAGACGGCGCTGGCGAGGAAAGGAATGTTGTCTTCGTACGCGGCTTCGAAGGTCCGCCGGATGACACCGGTGACCGTGCGGTGCCAGCCGCCTTCACCGTTCACGCGAGAGGCTCGTCCTCCTCTTCAGACGGGGGAGCCGTAGGAGTCGCGGGAGGCCGCGCGGTGCGGGCGCGGCGGCGGCGCGCAGCTTCGAGCCGGCGACGCAGCTGCTCCCGCGTCGAGATTTCCGGCTCCTCGTCTTCCTCTTCACCGTCTTCCGTCTGCGATTCTTCCGCCGCCTCTTCGTCCTCAGCTTCCTTGAGCAGCCCGCGTACCTCGTCGACTTTTTCTTCGGCGAGCTCCTTCAGATTTCTCAGCCCTTTGGTGACCTTCTTGCGCGTGCTCTCACCACCCTCCGTCGGCGCGAACACGAATCCGGCGACGGCACCGAGCACGATGCCGAACAAGAAGGCGCCAAACCCTCCTCCCCCGCTCCGCTCGCTCATTCTCCCGCCTCCGCGTCATCGGGTGCCGACACGAGCGCGGCGCGGGGCGCGGGATGGGAGTCGAGCTTCGGTTTGACGTACTTGTCCGTCGCCGCGCGCGTCCCCTTGACCCGCAGCTGCTCGAACAGGAACGCAAACGTCTTCTCGAGATCGCCGCCGATCCGCGCCCGCACGTCTTCGGGAAGATCCCAGAACCGCTGCTTGAACGGCCCGATCGCTTTCTTGCGGCTCTTGTAGAGGAACTGCTCCTCCGTGTCGCCCTGCTTCCACTCCTCTTTGGCCTCCGTCTTCACCCACTCGTTCACGTCGCGACGCAGGTCCTTGGGCAATGCCGGATGATCCATCACGATCGTCTGGAAATTGGTCGCCAGGTGGATCTCGATCGCCTCGCACTCCGGGAATTTCGAGAAGGCCCCGGGCGGCAACGTCGACGCGCCGTGCTGCACCGCGCCACCAAGTCCATACTTCGCCCGTGCGTCACGCGAGAGCGCCTTCAGCGCGTCGAGGTCGAGCTGGACCTTGGCGATGGAGCCGTCGGGCAACACGACACCGCCGTGACTCGTGCCGGTTTGGACCGAGATCTTCGAAATCCCGTGCGCCGTGCCGAGTCGCTTGAGCGTGCGATTGTAGCCGTCCATGAACGCTTGCAGCTCGTGGACGTCGCTGTTCTTGCCGCCGACCTCGCCGATCTCCGCGCCGACCGACACCGTCACGCCCTGCGGCTGGTGCTTCCGGATGAACGTGGTCAGCTCGGCGGCGCGCTCGTAATTCGTGCGCTGCTGCTCGTCGAGATTGGGCTTGGCGAGATCGACCAGGGTGGACGTGTCGACGTCGATGTTGTAGAAGCCGGCGTGCAATTCCTCTTCGATCAGCGCGCGTAGCGCCTTCAGCTCGGCTTCGGGGTCGGCGGCGTACTTCTTGGCGTTGACTTGAACGTGGTCGCCCTGGATGAACAGCGGACCCGTGAAGCCTTCGCGCAGCGCCGCCGCCGTCATGACCGCGACGTACTCGGCCGGCCGCTGATCGGTGTAGGCGATTTCGCTGCGGGCGATTTCGCAGATGATGGCGCCGGCGTCGAGGCGCTTGGCGGCGCGGAAGATCGCGCGGCCCGTGTCGTAGGCCATGACCCGCACGTTCATCGCCGGTGTCGTGAACGCCGGCACCTCGCCGCGGCCGCGCGCCATATAGAGCTCGTGAATCGAGGCCGGCCGCACTCCGGCCTTTTGCCCCATCTCCCAGATCATCCAGCGCGCGTGCGCTTTCTCGTCTTCAGTCCCGAAGACGGCTTTGCGCACGAGCGCGTCTATGTTGGCGTTTTCTTTGACCATGGGGCGGAATTTACGGCCCGGGTAGGTCGATAACCAGCCCGTCGTACGCCGGCGCGATGCCGCCGGGCAGCTGCGCGGCGAGGGCAGCGTGCGTGTTTTCGTGCGTGAGATGTGTGAAGAGCGTGCGGCGCGCGCCCACGCGCCGCGCCGCGGCGATCGCCTCTGGAACGGAGAGGTGCAGCGGGTGCGGCCGCGAGAGCAGCGCGTTCAAGACCAGGACCTCGAGGTCCTTCAGAACCTCGATCACACTCTCCGGAATCACCTTCACGTCGGTGAGGTAGGCGACGGGGCCCACGCGATATCCGAAGACTTCGTGCGCTCCGTGCGGCAGCGCGAGCGGCGTCACCGCCATGCCCGCGATTGTCACCGGCGTTCCCGGCTCGAGCACGTGCGCCTGCAGCTCGGGCTTACTGGTACCCGCCGGCACGACGAACGACGGATCGAAGATGTACGGAAATTTGGTGCCCAGCTCCGTCATCGTCGCGCGCGAGCCATACGCCGGCAACGCGGTCGCCTGGCGCACCGACAGCGCGCGCAAGTCGTCGATGCCGTGGACGTGATCGGCATGCGCGTGCGTGAACAGCACCGCATCGACGTGGTCGACCGACGCCGCGACGAGCTGCAGGCGCAGCTCGGGTGGCGTGTCGATCAAGAGACGCTTGCCCGTGGTCTCGATCAGTGCGGCGGTGCGGGTGCGCCGGTCGCGGGGATCCGTGGATGTGCAGGTGGGACAGCGGCAGCCGATCTGCGGCACACCGAACGACGTGCCGCTGCCGAGGATGGTCAACCGCACGTCACACGACCTCGACTTTGATGAGGTTGGTGCTGCCCGACACACCCCAGGGTACGCCCGCCGTCATGACGATGCAGTCGCCCGATTTGGCGTAGCGCCGCTTGAGGATGAGATCGCGCACGACGGTGAGCATCGCGTCGTAGCCGGGGACGCGATCGACGAGCACGGGGATCACACCCCAGACGAGAGCGAGCTGCCGGTAGGTCGGCAGCTCCGTGGTCACCGCGAGAATCGGGACGGGTGGTCGCAGCGCGGCGACCTTGCGCGCCGTGAAGCCGCCCTGCGTGAGCGTCACGATGAGCGGGGTCTTGAGCATGCGGGCGACCGCGTGCGTCCCCCAGGCAATCGCGTCTTCGGTGTGGACGCCGTCGGTGGTGGAGCGCCGCTCCTCGCGATGCCGCAGCGGATGGCGCTCCATCTCCCGGATGATGCGATCCATCGCCCGCACCGCATCCACCGGATACTGACCCACCGCCGTCTCGGCCGACAGCATCACCGCGTCGGTGCCGTCGAGAATCGCATTCGCGACGTCCGATGCTTCGGCACGCGTGGGCCGCGGGTTGTGCACCATCGACTCGAGCATCTGGGTCGCGGTGATCACCGGCTTTCCCTGATGATTCGCCTCGCTGATCAGGCGCTTCTGCACCAGCGGGACTTGCTCGAACGGAAGCTCGACGCCGAGGTCGCCGCGGGCGACCATCACCGCATCGGACACCGCGACGATCTTGTCGAGATTGTCCAGCGCGGTCGCCTTCTCGATTTTGGCGACCAGCTTGATCGGCGTGCCCTGCACCATGCCGCGGAGCTGCTCGATGTCCTCGGGCCGGCGCACGAATGACAGCGCGAGGTAATCGACGCCGATCTTCACGGCGGCCTGGACGTCCTCGCGATCCTTGTCCGTCAGCGCCGGCGCGGAAACCTGGACGCCCGGCAGGTTCATCCCTTTGTGGGCCGTGAGAATGCCGCCGTCCACGACGCGCCCGCGTACGCGCGGCGCATCGACCCCCGTGACCTCGACCGACAGGAGACCGTCGTTCAGAAGAATGCGGGATCCCACACGCGCGTCGGCCGCGAGACCCTCGTATGTCGTGGGCAGCTCCTCGCCGCGTGCCACGTCCTCGGGCGCGAAGACGATCTGCTGGCCGGGCGTGAGCTCGCGCGGCGCCGGCAAATCGCCGACCCGAATGCGGGGGCCCTGAAGATCGAGCAGCACTGCTATCGGCAAGTCGGAACTGTCCGCGGCCCTGCGCGCCGCCGCAATCCACTCGGCGCGCAATTCGGGGGTGCCGTGCGAGGCATTGATGCGCAGAACGTTTACGCCCGCCTGGAGGAGGGTGCCGATCGCCGCTTCATTGCTGGTGGCGGGTCCGAGCGTGGCGACGATTTTGGTGCGACGGTTCGAAGGGACGCCGTTGGAACTGTTATCCACAATTGCACGCGCTTTTCGAGATGTGGAAAACCAGACGGGAGGGTCTAACGAAAGCTGTTGAAGGAATACGTGAAGTGACAGCTGGCAGACGGCTGATCGCAGACCGCTGTATAAAGATTCGCACATCGGTATGTCGCCTCAGCGCACGACCTCCAGCGATTTGTGTTCGAGCCGTTGTTTCAACTCCTGCAGCACGTGAATCGTCCGAGCCATGGCTGACGCGGGCATCCCCTCAATCGTGCGGGCCGCGAGGCGGCGCTCCAATTGTCCGGCGCGCAACAACACCTCCAGACCGTGCCTGGTGAGCGTCACGCGTACACCGCGATCGTCGTCGGGATCGGTATTCGTCTCGACAAAGCCCTTCGCCTCGAGCCGTTGAATGAACGTGGTCGCCGCGGCGCGCGAGACACCCAGCGCGGTCGCAATATCGCTGGGCCGCGCCCCATCCGGACCCCCCTGGTCCACGGCAGCCATGACGGCATGGGCCCGCTGCGACAGCCCAAATGTCTTGTAGGCACGATTGCCTGAGCGTTGAATCGCCTGCTGTGCGGCGATTACCGCGTCAGTGAGCTGGAGGGCTAACTCGGAACGGTCGGACAAGGTCGTCAGCCGCCTGCTGTCGGCCGTCCGCAAGATGTTAACATGTTGATAGTTAATATACTAAACAAAATCGTACCCGCAAGCGCGGCAGCAAACGGTCAGCAGGTTTCCGACCAGTCCACCTTCGACTCTTTTTTGCACCGGAGGCACTTCAGCGAGTCGGGTTTACCGGAGAAGTCTTGGCGTTCCTGGCAATACGGGCAGACGGCGTAGGTGGTGGTGACCTCCTCCCCTTTCCTGCCGCCGAGGGTGGGGCGGAGCACGCCGGTGCGGACGACGATGCTCCAGCGATCCGGCGGCGTGTCGCGCACCGCCACGTCGATCCGACTCACGCGCACCGGCCGCTTGCGCACCTCGAGCACGACTTTGCCGTCGCTGGTCTCGTCGACGATCGGATACCACGCGCCGCGGCGCAGCACGTCGGCGACGTTGTCGAGGCAGCGGGCCCAGCCGCGGGGATTGGAGGAGGCCATGAACGGGGCCAATGTAGCACATCCTGCTAGATTTGGTTATGCGCACGATCGGTAAAATCACACGCCTGCAGATCCAGCGCGGCTCGCTGAAGCGCGGCGACAAGCCGACCCGCGTGTACGATCCCACCCCGCTGCTCTCCGTTCCCGCGCTGAACGTCACCCCGGACGGCGCGCTCGGCGGCACCGCCGACGGCAGCTGGATTGTGGACGTGCATCACCGCGGCCACCCGCAGACCAAAAACGAAGACGGGCTGCACGGCATCTCCCTCGGCTTCACGTCACACTACGAGGCGATGAAGGAGCACTTCGGAGACAAGATCGTTGTCGGCTGCGCCGGCGAGAACATCATCGCGACAACCGACCGCCGTTTCAGCTACGAGGATCTCGAGCGCGGAATCGCTATTCTGTCCCCTGAAGGGCGGGAGCGCGTTCGGCTCAGAGTACTGCAAGTAGCGCATCCGTGCCGGCCATTTACGGGATGGGCGCTCGGCAAGATCGTCGAGCCGGAAGAGCTGAAAGAACATCTCCAGTTTCTCGATAACGGGATGCGGGGGTTCTATTGTGTGGGTGAAGCAACAGGCCTGGTCTCGATCGGCGATCATGTAGCCACGCTGTGAAAAAGGGGCCGGGAGATTGTCCCGGCCCCTTGCTCCTCGCATCCCCTCAGCTGCTCGGCCTCGCAGCGCCTAGGACAACTCGTCCCATGCCATCGCCGCGCTCTTATGGCAGCGATCGCATGTCATCTCGTTGGTCCGCGCTTCAATCCCCTGCCGGTGCCGGCAGCTCGGGCACACCGCGTACGTCAGCGGGAAAATTCGTCCGAGCCGCTCGATCACGCGTGGCTCGCATCGCACGACCGTCCACCGCTCCGGCGGATGATAGCGAATCTCGAGGAAGCGACGGTCGACCGGCACATTGTGACGGTTGACGTCGAGCACGACGATGTTGCTCGAAGAGATACGAACGACGGGATACCATGCCCCGCGACGCAGCGTATGCGCGCCGGCGGGACCGACGCGCGCCCAACCTTTCACCTGCAACCGCGTTGGCGTGACCATCCGGTTGCTCATTTCCATGGCTTGTAGACTACCTACCCGCGCAAGTACCCGTCGTGACTGCTGTCACGTCGCTGTCGGTCAACCGCATTCGGAAAAACCGCAGACGTGACATTTAGCACATCCCTCGATGAACGCCAACTGCGAGCCGCAATCGGGGCACGCCCCGATGAAATCCTGATCGGGTCCGCGCGCCGCGCGCAGCGCAGCGTCGCCGGTGACGCCGCGCACAATCTCGCTTGGCGCCGGCGCCGCGGACCGCGTCGTGTCGAGCAGGTCCTGCTGCACGCCCTGCTTGTCCTGCATCCACTTCTCGATCGCGATACCGATGGCGTCGGGGACCGAGAGGACTTTGTGGGGGCCCAATCCGACCGCGCGGTCGGACGAGATGCCGCGCAGCTGCCGGTAGATCTCCGGGAGCGGGACGCCGGACCGCAGCGCGAGTGAGATCAACCGTCCGATCGCTTCGACGTCGGCCATCAACGCTCCGCCCGCTTTGCCGAGCGACATGAAGACCTCGAACGGCTGTCCCTTGTCGTCCTCGGTGATCGTCACGTACATCGTGCCGAGCGGCGATTCAATGCGGCGGGTCGATCCCTTCAACAGATCCGGTCGCGAACGCTTCGCGCGCCGCTGGAGATTCTCGGCCTCCACGTCGTGCAGGCGGTCGCGGGTGCGCGTGAGCTCGGTCTCGAGCTCGGCGATGCGGCTGAGCGCTTCCGCCAGCGCGTCCTTGCCTGTTCCGGCCGCGCCTTCCTGGACCTTCTTGGCGGTAGAGCCCGTCGACAGCACCTGGTTCTCGCGCGCGCCGTCGCGGTAGACCGTCACGCCTTTACAACCCAGCTGATAGGCGTAGCGGTAGATCTGCTCGACGTACTGCTCCGTCGCGTCGTTCGCAAAGTTGCAGGTCTTCGAGATCGCCGAGTCGGTGAAGTCCTGGAAGGCGGCCTGCATCTGGATGTGCCACTCGGGCGTCACGTCGTGCGCGGTGACGAAGACCTTCTGCCACTTCTCCGGCACCGCGTCGAAGTGGATATGGCCCGCTTCGGCGATCTGCTGCACCAGCGTGTCGGAATACCAGCCCTCGCGCTTGGCGATCGCCACGAAGTCTTCGTTGACGTCGGGCATGAGCACGCCGGCCTGGTTGCGCATGAACGCGACCGCGAACAACGGCTCGATCCCTGAGGAGCATCCGGCGATGATGGAAATCGTGCCGGTGGGAGCGACCGTCGTGAGGTTACAGTTGCGCAGTTTGCGCATCGGGCGGACGCGCTCGCCGCGCACCTTGCGGGCGCACGTTGCATCGGGTCCCCAGATCGAGCGCTCCCACTCCGCGAACGTGCCGCGCTGCTCTGCCAGCTTCTCGGAAGCGACCTTCGACTCCTCGTCGATGAACTCCATGAGCTTGCGGCCCAACGCGACCCCGGCATCGGAGTTGTACGGCACGCCGAGGCGCACCAGCAGGTCGGCCCACCCCATGATGCCGAGACCGATGCGGCGGATCCGTTTCGCCAGGTTGTCGATCTCGTCGAGCGGATATTTGTTCGCGTCGATGACGTTGTCGAGGAAATGCGTGCACAGATGGACCGCGGTACGCAGACGATCCCAGTCGACGTCCCCGTCGGCGACGAACAGCCCGACGTTGATCGAGCCGAGGTTGCAGACGTCGTACGGAAGGAGCGGCTGCTCGCCGCAGGGGTTGGTCGCCTCGTAGCTGCCGAGGTGCGGCACCGGATTGTAGTGGTTGGCGCGATCGATGTAGAACACACCCGGCTCGCCCGTCTTCCACGCGCCGTGCACGATCTGCTTGAAGACTTCCTGAGCGTCGAGCTGTCCCACGACCTTTCCCGTGCGGGGGTGAATCAGGTCGTAGGACTTCCCCGCCTCGAGCGCGAGCATGAACGCATCGGTGACCGCCACGGAGATGTTGAAATTCGTGACCTGGGTGAGGTCGTCCTTGCAGTGGATGAAATCCAAAATGTCCGGATGATCCACCCGGAGGATGCCCATGTTGGCGCCGCGGCGTGTCCCGCCCTGCTTCACGACGTCGGTCGAGGCGTCGTACAGCTTCATGAACGATACGGGACCTGAAGCGACACCCATGGTCGAGCGCACCACGTCGTTCCTGGGGCGCAGCCGCGAGAAGGAGAATCCCGTGCCGCCGCCCGACTGATGAACGAGCGCCATGGCCCGGAGTGTGTCGTAGATGCCGGACCGCCCGTTGGAAAGGGCGTCTTCAACCGGGAGCACGAAGCAAGCCGACAGCTGCCCCAGGGGCCGCCCGGCGTTCATGAGGGTGGGAGAGTTCGGCATCCACACCCGGGTCGCCATCAGATCGAAGAATGTCTCGGCGAGACTCTCGACGCCCTTCTGCGACGCGCCGTAGGTCCGGTCTGGTGCGGCAATCGTGCGAGCCACACGCCAGAACAGGTCCTGGGGGCGCTCCACCGGCTTGCCCTGGTCGTCCTTCACGAGGTAGCGGCGCTCGAGGACGGTGAGGGCGTTCGCATTCAGATCAAGACGGCCTTCAGATGCGGTCATGCGAATCTCACGGCGAAGCGTGGTGAATTTTGGAAGTTAACGGAACGTGGAGGCCCAAGGTAGACATGCGTTCCGAGCGCGGCAAGACTAAAGACGCGTGTTGTCGCGTCTCGCACTCCGAGTATTAACATCACAAAGTTGTTCTCTCCACCGGAAACGCTCCGCTGCGATGTCGCGCCGCCTCCGCGACATAATGCTCCCACGTCTCCTTGATGCGCGCGCGCAGACCATCATCGACGTGACGCACCACACGCGCCGGCACACCCATCACCAGTGAGCCAGGCGGCACGCGCATCCCCTCGGGCACGATCGCCCCGGCGGCGATCACACTCCCCGTGCCCACGTGCACATCATTAAGAAGGATAGAGCCCATCCCGATCAGGCACTCGTCCTCCACCGTGCAGGCGTGCAGGATCACGCGGTGCCCGACGCCGACCCTGGCACCGATCAGCGCCGGCTTGCCCTCGTCCACGTGCACGATCGTGGCGTCCTGGAGATTGGTCGCCTCGCCGATGACAATCGGCGCCATGTCGCCCCTGAGCACCGCCTGGTACCACACGCTGGACCTCGGCCCCAGCGTCACGTCGCCCATGATGACGGCGCCGGGCGCGATGAAGGCCGTGGCATCGATTTTCGGCTTGATTACTGCCGTACGGGCTGGAATGGCCACTGAACCCACGCCTCCGTCGGCTCGCCGTTTTTCTGAGCCGGGTTCCAGCGCAGGTTCTTCGCCATGTCGAGGGCTTCGTTGTTGAAGGTCTCTACGTTGGAAGGCACGAACACACGCGCTTCCTGCGTTGTGCCGTTGCGCGACACCCTGATCAGCAGGATCGCCTGCCGCGGGAAGATCGGCGCATCGCCGGACACCGGGATCAGCGTGGGCGACAGCGGCACGGGCCGCGTATCGAAACAGATGTTGTCCTGGTTGTACGCCGGACCAAACGCGTCGCAAGGACCGCCCTCGTCCTCGCTGGTCTGCATGTTGAGACGGAGGTTGAACGTCTCGCCCGCCGCGATGATCACTTGCCGGTCTAACGTCTGAAAT
>DATGEQ010000002.1:0-6553 GCA_035309945.1 Gemmatimonadales bacterium
GGGCGGCGCAGAAGCAGGCTTACAACCGGATCGAAAACATCATGATCCCCAACATGTACTACCGCAAAGACATCGGGGACCGCTGGTTCGAGGACTTCGACCGGCTGCACACGTGGGGATATCTGCGGCCCTAATGATAGAACAGCCGATACGCCGCATTCGCGTGCATGACGCCCTTGTCGATCAGCTCTGCCATATAGCCGGGCATCGAGCCGATGCGTGGCTTCACCTTGTTGGCGCCCGCCGGCGCGTCGTTGACCCCCATGCCCTTGTACGCGTCGGTCAGTCCCGCGCGTAGCGCTTCCAGTACCCACGGCTTCATCTCGACTGTCGCCTTCGTGACTTCGACGCCGCGAACGGAGCCGGTCGGTTCGAAGCCGATCGCAAGTTCGAGCGGCCCATGCTGGCAGTCGACCCGCATGAACATCAGCGCGCCAACGGTCTGGTCCTGGTGCTTGCCGACGTAGAACGTGACCACACCGTCCGGCGGCTCCCAGCCGACCGCGTCGTGGATCTTCCGCGAATCGGCACTGCTGAGGTGTAATTCGCGCTCGCTGAACTGATCCGCGCCCGGCAGCAGGTGGGCGACGGCATCCTGTCGCTTCACGAGAATTACCGTCGGCGTGATGTGGAGCAGCGCGGCCAGCGCCGCGCCCAGTATCAGTGCTTTCATGGAGCGGTCTTCCTTCCCAGCCACATCTGCCAGATGGCAATTGCGGCCACGATGGTATACCCCAGAGCCATTGCCCAGCCGCCCGCGAGCGTGACGATCGCAAAGCCCGGCGAGACGAGTTTGGTCAGCCACATCCCCGCAAAGTCGAGCCAGGGCGCGGCGAAGAGGAGCGTGATAATCGCGAGGCTGAGGCTACGTGAGAGAGACAATCCCAGCGTAATCACAGCAAGTGCGGCTGCGATCACCGCGTACATCGGCATGTGCACGTGCGTGTCCTGGACGAGCAGGTTGAGATCGACGTGATGCTGCTCCTCGACCATCTCGCCCATCGCGACCGGCCGCTCGGTCACCATCGTGGTTTCCGGCGGCATTTGCATCGTCATCAGCTCGCCATTCGGACCGTAGGTCTGCGCGACCCGCTTTGGGCTGAATCCGGCATACAGGCCGACCATCCATGCGCCGAACAGATAGGACGTGCCGAGCGTCGCGAGCAGCAGGGTGACGAGCCAGCGCACGCGGAGATCGCTGTGGCGGAGATCGTAGAGCATCGCTCGGCTCCTAGAAGATGTAGACCAGCTCCGCGAGCGCCGTCACGTTCGAGCGCCGCAGGCTGCCGGTTTTGGTTGCGAAGACGGGTTGGCTCGAGTGATCGATCCGAAGCGCCGGCCGGATGGAGAACGCCGGCAGCCGGAACGTGGTGAACTCGATGTTGGAGAACACGCCTTCCTGCGCTTCGCGATAGAAATACCACGGCGAAATGGTGATGGACCGCATCGTTTGCGCCGTGCCCGTTCTGATCCCGGAGGGATCGCCGAAGACTTCGCCGCGCACGGTCAACCCTGTCGCGTGTCCGAATCGCCAGAACGCCTGGCCGACCACGCCCGTCCAGTGCGCGCCTTGTTGCGCGCCATGGTGGGCCTCGGCCTGCACGATCAGCCGCGGCAGCGGTTGCCAGGTGGCATCGCTCGTCAGCAGCAGGCGCTGGCCGCCATTGGTCGAATCCTGCTCTGGCCCGTACAGGACTCCGCCCGCGACCGCGAGTCTCGACGACGGGAAAGCTTGCAACTTGAAGCCTGCCGTCTTGCCACTGTTATTGTCGATTTTCTGATCCCACCCGTTCGCGACGAGGCCGAGCACGCTCACCTTGGGATTGAGCGTATAGCGCGCGATCAATCCCGTGAACTTCACGGGCCGCGCATGCTCGAACGTGAACGACGTCGTGGGCACGAGATTCAGCGGCTCGTCGTCGCGCTCGAATCCCACGGGCGCGTCGAAGCGCCCGAACGACAGGCTCAGCTGCGACAGATGCGCCGGCGTCCAGTTGATGATCAGGTTGTCGATGTCGATCGCGGTTTGCGGCGGTCGCCCGCTATCGGATCGCTCGAGGTGAGTGGTGAGCTGTCCAAAGAAGTAGAGTTGATCGGACCAGGGGCGGAACATGCTCAGCGCGAGCTTCGATCCGACCGCGGTATTTTGCGCGAGATTGCGATCGTAACTCCCCAGGCCGACGGCAAACCCTGAGATCGTTAACGGCGTCGATTCGTCGGACGGGACGCCGCCCTGCGCGGCCAGATTGCGCCCGGCAGCGATGAGGACGGCGAGACAGATCGCCGATTTCCCAAAACGCATGATGCCCCTCCACTAGGGGAAGCAGGAAAAGTTGCGACGTTGCGAAGTTGCGAAGCGACTACAAGTGGAGTGGGGGAGCCAGCGCGAAGGGGAGCAGACGCGCGCGCGCCGGGAGCACGCCGCGTGTCGCGACATCGATGCCAATCAGCATCAAGGCTGCAGGAGCCGCGCTCCAACTGGGGATCGGCGTCGGGAGCGAAACGCTGACGCATGGCGGGCAGCACGCCTGTGGGCAGTCAGCATGCGATCCCGGTTGATGGCCGCCGTGGTGGTGAATCGGTTTGAGGTGTGCGGCTGACGCGTGGCTCTCCGGGCCGGCCATTGCCAGCCCGAACACCAACGCGAGCACGACTCTCGAGAATCGCATCGCCGTAATTATACCGTTTTCAGCTTCCAGCGTCCGCGGCGGAACAGGACCGCACTCGCGACGGCCAGCGTCGAGAACGCGATCGTCACGGCCCAGGCCACGCCCTGCGGTCCCAGGTTGAAGTGGCGGGCGAGCAGCCACGCGAGCGGAATCTCCCACAGCCAGAAGCAAAACAGGTTCAGCCAGGTCGGCGTCCAGGTGTCGCCAGCGCCGTTAAAGGAGTTCGTCAGGACCATGGCGTACGCATAGAACAGGTATCCGTAGCTGATGATGCGCAGGCACGCGGCGGCGATGGCGGCGACGGCGGGATCGCTCGTGAACGCATGCGCGATCGGATTTGCGAACACGACGAAGCCGAGGCCCGCCAGGCCGAGGAAGATGAGATTGTAGAATCCGGCCTTCCAAACCGCCTGCTCACCGCGCTCGGGCTTCCCCGCTCCCAGGGACTGCCCGACCATCGTCGCCGCGGCGTTCGCGAGCCCCCAGGCCGGCAGTAACGCGAACAGGATAATGCGAATGGTGATCTGAAATCCCGCGAGCGCGTCGGTGCCGAAGGACGCGTTGATGAGGGTCAGGCCGATCCAACTCGCCGTGCTGACAAAGACCTGAAACGTGCCGGTTCCGGAGAGCCGCAGCATCGTCTTCATGACGGCCGGCTGCAGCGCGATCTGCTCGCGGTGGATGACGATCCGGCCGTCGCGCCGCCAGAGCCGATAGAGTTGATACAGCACGCCGGTGCCGCGCCCGATGGTCGTCGCGATCGCCGCGCCGGTCAGGCCGAGCCTGGGGAACGGTCCAACGCCGAAGATGAGCAGGGGGCCCAGGACGATATTGATCGAATTCGCGATCCAGAGGACGCGCATCGCGATCGCCGCATCGCCGGCGCCGCGGAAGATCGCATTGATGAGGAACAGCATGAAGATCACGACGTTGCCGCCGAGCATGATGCGCGTGTAGTTGTGGCCCAAGGCGACGACGTCCGGCGAGCCGCCCATGACCCGCAGCAGGTCGGGCGCGAACACCGCGCCGGCGATGCCGATGCTGACGGCGGTCGCCACCCCGAGCGCGATGCCCTGCACCGCCGCCTCTGCCGCCCCCGCGGAATTCTTTTCGCCGATGCGGCGCGCTACGATCGCCGTCACGCCGAACGACAATCCCATGGCCGCGGTGTAGACGACCGCGAGCATCGATTCGGTGAGTCCCACCGTCGCGACCGCGCTCGGATTGAGGTGCGCGACCCAGAAGATGTCGGCGAGCGCGAACAACGACTCCATGACCATCTCGAGCACCATCGGGACGGCGAGCAAGATGATCGCCTGGCCGATGGGTCCCGCGGTGTAGTCGTGGTGGGTGCCACGAATCGCCTCACGGATCGTCTGCCAAAATCCGTGAGGCGTGACTGCTTCGATATGTGTTTGCGTGCCGGTCAGGGCGTGCCCTGCTGGTGGGCCTCCACGAACCAGAGCCACTTGTCGACGCCGCGCGAGATATCGGTCAACATGTCGGCGCTATCGGCGTCTTCCAGCTCGTCCATCTCCGCGATGCCGATCCGGACGGTGCGGCCGAACGCGGCGAGCGCGTCGGACAACGCGGCGACGTGCTCGGGTCCGGACGAGAGTCCGATCGGATAATCCGGCAGCGTCGAACGGCTTTCGACCGCGCCAATCGTCCCCTCCGCGATGCCGCCGAGCTGCACGGCTCGCTCGGCGATGAGATCGACGTACCCCTCGACGTCTTCGTTGACGTCGTCGAACAGTTTGTGCAGGCCGATGAAGGACGGGCCCTTCACGTTCCAGTGCGCCTGCTTGCACTGCGTCTGCAGATCGATCGCTTCGGCGAGCCGTTGATTGAGCAAGTCGATCACTTCAACGCGGCGATCCTCGGGTAGATCGTTCTTGGTCGTGTACAGCGTTGGCTCGCTGCGGGGCTCGCGCTCGGGAGCGGTCACAGCCTTGGACCGGTCCGCGGTACGCTTCTTTCCCCCGTCACGCCGCTGGGTAATTGTGCGCGGCATCGTCTTCTCCTTCAGAGAGTGCCTCTATATACCCGCCGAGCCTCACGTGGTGCTAGCGGCCAACGTGGGCCGTTTATCGGTCGCCGAAACCTTGAAGCGGATCCACATGCCGGCGAGGCCGTGCCCCGGCACCGCGCAGAAGATCATGTACGATCCGGGCTTGTTGGCCACGAATTTCAGGGAATCGGATTCCCCGGCGGCCAGGCCTTGCATCAGTCGCACCGACATCGCGCGCGCAAACGCGGGGGGATCGACCGGGCCCGCCGGCATCGGCTTGGTCGTATCCACGACTTCGGCCGAGTGCGGCAGGTTCGCGTCTTTGTTGGTGAACCGAATCACGACGGTCCAGTTCGCAGGAACGGTGAGCGTCAACTTGCCCTCGTTGAAGCCGTTGAAGTTGAGACCGCCGTTGAGCGACGTCAGTCCCGAGATGAGCTGAAACGTCGCGATCTTGGCTGTCGTGTCGACGGTGAGCCAGCTGCAGTCGATCTGCGGTTGCGCCGCGCATCCCGCGGCTCCAGCCGCAGGCGGCGCCGCCGGCGGATTCTGCGCCAACGCGATGTCTGACGACACGACCACGATACAGCAGAGGATAATTGCACCGAGTTTGTTCATGGGTTCCTATTGGCCGGCTCTGATCGCAAGGCCGAAGTAAAAGTTTCGCCCGGGCGCCGGCTCGTAATACCGATCGCGCGCGGCATTGATTACCACCGAGCTCACGTACCGATGATTGAACAAGTTATTGATGCCAAGGAAGGGCGCCCAGGGCATGCCCGGTCCTTTGCCTTGCCACCCCAATCTGACATTGGTCACCCACCAGGGCGACGCCCGTGTGTTCAGCGTGTCATTCACGAAGAACCCGGATGAATACGTCTGCTCGACTTCCATCCACGCGCCGAGTGCTCGCGGCGCCTGCGCGCGCGCGATCAGATGCAGCCAGTGCTGCGGCACGCCGGGAAGCGCGCGACCATCCAACGTGTGCACCCCCGTTCCAACCGTGAAGGAATATCGCCGATAACGGTAATCCGCGTACGTCCACACGGCATTGAGACTGATACCTGGCGCCACCGCCACGGTACCGCTCAGCTCCACGCCGCGATGCCGCGCGCTGCCGGCATTGCGGTAGTACGCGCGCGTCGGATCGGCCGCGTACTGCACGAGCTCATCGCGCACGTCCGCCTGAAAGATCGCCGCGGAAAAATTCGCGCGACCACCAATCGCGCCGCGCGCGCCGATCTCGTAGTTCCACGCCTGCTGCGGCCCGAGGTCGGGATTGAAGCCGCCGGTTCCGGTCGGGGAATTCACGAGCTCCGTCGTCGTCGGCGTCTCAAACGAGGACCCGATGTTGCCGTACACGGTCACCGCTGCCGACGGATTGACGGCCAGACCCAGCGAGCCGGATAGCGCGCGCATGAGCCGGTCGCCCGAGTTGTCGGGATTGGTGGGCGTGATCAGGCGATCCTGCACGGCGAACTTTACCCAGTCGTAGCGCAGCCCGGCGGTCAGTGTGGTGCGTGGCGACAGCTCGAGCGCGCTCTGCACGAACGGCCCGATCTCGGTCACGTGCTCGAGCTGATCGAGCGCGCGACTCGTGTCCGGTTTCGCCGAGTCGCCCGGCGTATTGAGGTAGTTGAAGTTCTTGCGGTCGTCGCGTTGGCGCTGGAAATCGAAGCCCGCCGTGAGCCGATGCGGGAGCGAGCCCAGGTGCAGCGGGTAGGTCACGCTGGCCCGCGCGCCGTAATCGAAGCGCGTGAGATCGATGTATGTCGTCGTGATCGGGTTGGTGAGATCGCGCGTCACGCCGAACAGCGTGACCTGCGCCTCGCCGCCGCCGGCCAGGACGTGGCGTGCCGTCGCGCCGGTCTGAAAC
>DATGEQ010000003.1:0-20218 GCA_035309945.1 Gemmatimonadales bacterium
AGGTTGCCGATCGCGACGGCGGGCAGCGGCAGTCGCCGCTGCCGCAACCAGCCACGGCGGTAGGCGCTCGCGCGCGCGCTCATCACCGTGCGATACGCAAACGCGAACGGCAGGAGCACTCCCCGCGCCACGCGCGCGGGCGCCGCGCCGCTCCACCACAGCCATTGCGCGACACGTTGCGCGCTCACGCCCCGCCCCCGCCCCCCGTCACCTGCTCGAGACTCCGCTGCACCGCTTCGATCCCGCGCCGCAGGCCCGCTTTTCCATCCCCGATCCGAATCGGCTCACTGTAGGCGACGTCGATCGCGGCAAACGGTTTGGGAATACACATGCGGTCCCAGGATCGGAGATACCAGGCCGATCGTGTGCGCGCGCCGGCTGCGACAATCGGGACGCCGGCATGTTGCGCCGCGGCAACCGCGCCCGGCTGCACGCGCTCGGCCGGGCCCCGCGGGCCGTCCGGCGTCATCGCGACGATCGCGCCGGCCTGGAGCGCCCGCACGATACCGAGCAGGCCGACCTCACCGCCGCGCTGCGTGGAGCCGCGCACGGAGGAGTAGCCCCACGATTCGGCGAGATTGGCGAGATGCTCGCCATCGCGGTGCCGGCTGATGAGCAGGACCACTCCCTCCTGCTTGTGCAGCGCGAGCAGCGGAAGAATGCGGGAGTGCCACAGCACGAAGATAAAAGGCGGCTTCGGTTGGATTCCCGACTCTCGAAAGCGCCACGTCGCCGCGAGTGACTTGATGAGCGCCGGGCCCAGCGCTCTCCCGATGGGCTCCGCCCAACGCGGCTTCACCGCAACAATCCGGCAGCCAGCTCGGCAACCCGCTCAGCGGCGCCGGGGGCGCCCAGCCGGTCGCGAACCAGACGCAGCCCCTCCCGCTGGTGTCGCGTGGCTGGATCCGCTGCGTCGAGCAGCGGCAGCACGCCGGTGGCGAGCGCGTCGGGCGTGGCGCGCCGCTGCAGAAACTCCGGCGCGACTTCATAGCCCGCGACGAGATTGACGAGCCCGACCCACGGCACGCGCACGAGCCGGAACGCGATGAAGGACGAGATCGGGTGCACGCGATACGTGATGACCATCGGCACGTCTGCGATGGCGGCCTCGAGCGTCGTCGTGCCCGACTTGCAGATGCCCGCGTCGCACGCCGCGAAGACGAGCAAGGGGTCGCCTTGATGAACGTGGATCCTTCCCGGCTCCGGATACTCGGCGCCGGGCGTCCCGGCGACGATGATTTGCGCGTCGGGTCGCGCGGCCGTCACGCGCGCGGCGGCCTCGCGAAATATGGCCCAGTGTCGTTTGACTTCCTGCGCGCGGCTTCCCGGAAAGAGGCCGAGCGTCGGCCGGGCGGGATCGAGCCCGAGCACCCGGCGCGCATCGGCGCGCGCCGGCGGTGCGGGCCGGTCCTTGAGCGGATGACCGACGAACGTCGCGGCCACGCCGCGTTCGCGAAAGAACGCTTCTTCGAACGGCAAGATCACCGCGAGCCGTTCGACCGGCGCGAGCTTGCGCACGCGTTTCGGTCCCCATGCCCACATCTGCGGCGCGATGTAGTACAAGACGGGAATACCGGCGGCATGGGCGGCCGAGGCGGCACGGAGATGGTAGCCGGGATAATCGACCAGGATGACCAGATCGTACCGTCGCTGCCGAAAGGCGTGCTTCATGCGATTGAGGAGCCGGTAATGCGCCGGAATCTTGGAGATCGCCTCGACGAATCCCACGACGGAGAACGCTTCCATCCGGTCGAGCACGCGCGCGCCCGCGCGCTCGAGCAGCGGTCCGCCCAGCGCCTCGAGCTCGAGGTCCGGGAAGCGCCGACGCAGTGCCGTCGCCACGGCCGCGGCGTGCGCGTCAGCCGACGGTTCGCCGGCCGAGATGTAAATGCGGGTCACGGCCGCGCGGCCGCGAGCGGCGAGGCGCTGATGGCGTCGGCGACGCGATACGCGAGTGCGAGCGCCTGCAGTCCCGCCGCGCCGGTGACCACGACGTCGCCGTCACCGCGCACCGCCCGCAGGAAGCTCTCCAGCTCGAGCTTGAGCGGCTCGGCTTCCGGCGCGTCGAGCTTGACGTGCTCGACGATGTCCTCGACGCGATTGGCGCCGAATCCCTGCCAGCCGTCCTTGAGGCGGTAGAAGTGCCCGTTGCCCTGCGCCAGGTCCAGCGAGAAATAGCCGGTCGGCTGGAAGATCCGGAGTTTGCGCGTACGCTCGCGCGACACGCGGCTCGCCGTGATGATCGCGACGGCGCCGTTCGCGAACTCGACGCGCGCGTTGGCGATGTCCACGTGCGGCGTGAGAATCGGCACGCCGGTCGCCCGCACCTCGCCGACCTCCGAGCGCACGAGCTCCAGCACGAGGTCGAGGTCGTGGATCATCAGATCGAGAATGACGGCGACGTCGGTGCCGCGCGGCTGGAACGGCGCCAGGCGCTCGGTTTGCAGGAACCGCGGCTCGTCGAGATACGGCGTGGCGGCCCGCACGGCGCGATTGAAGCGCTCGACGTGACCGACCTGGAGGCACACGCCGCGCTCCCGCGCGGTGTGCACGAGCTGCTCCGCGCCGGGCAGCGTGTCGGCGAGCGGCTTCTCGACGAGCGCATGCAGGCCGCGCTCGAGCACCGGCAGCGCGACCTCCACGTGCGCCGGCGTCGGGACCACGACCGTGATCGCCTCCACACGGTCCAGCAACCCTTCCAGCGAGGGATAGGCGACCGTTTCCAGCTCTTTGGAGACCTGTGCGGCGCGCGCGGGGTTGTGATCGTAGAAACCGACGAGTTCGGCGCCTTCGATTTTCTTGAGCAGCCGGATGTGATGGAACCCGAGCGCCCCCGCGCCCACGACCCCAACGCGCACGGGGCGTACGCTTCCCCCTTCCCCCTTCCCCCTTCCCCTCACACCATCACTCCGCGTTGCGAGGCCTCGATGAAGCGCAGGAATGTTTCCACTTCCGGAACCTGGGGCAGCTCGGCGCGCGCCCGCGCGACACCCTGGCTCACGGTGAGATCGGAATTGAACACGAGGCGATACGCGCGCTTGAGCGCCAGCTTCAGTTCGGGCGCGAAGCCGGCGCGCTGCAAGCCGACCGAGTTCAGTCCGTAGAGATGCACGGGATTGCCGGCGGCCTTGGTGTACGGCGGCACGTCCTGATTGACCCGTGAGCCCCCGCCCACGAAGGAATACGTGCCGATGCGCACGAACTGGTGGATCGGGACGAGGCCGCTGATGATCGCGCGGTCGTCGACCGTGACGTGCCCGGCCATTTGGACCGCGTTCGCCATGATCACGTCATTGCCGATGACGCAGTCGTGCGCGATGTGGACGTAGGTCATGAGGAAACAGCGCGCGCCGACGGTCGTCTTGCCGGTCGCCGTGCTGCCGCGATTGATGGTGGAGTACTCGCGGATGATCGTGCCGCTGCCGATCTCCACCCAGGTCTCTTCGCCTTTGTACTTGAGGTCCTGCGGATCGTTGCCGATGACGCTGCCGTAGCCGATCTTCACGCCGTCGCCGACGCGCGTGTTGCGCTCGAGGACGGCATGCGCGGCGATGCTGCAGTGGTCGCCGACGGTGACGCGCGGGCCGATCACGCAGTACGGCCCGACCGACACGTCGGCGCCGAGCTCGGCGGTGGGGTCGATGAGCGCGGTCCGGTGGATCACCGGTCGACGACCATCGCCATCATCTCCGCTTCCGCCACGACCTGGCCATCCACGAATCCGGCGCCTTTCATCCGGCAGGTTTTACCGCGGAATTGGAGCATCTCGAGCTCGAATCGGATCTGGTCCCCTGGTACTACGGGCCGCCGGAACTTCACGTTGTCCAACGACATGAAGTAGACGACTTTGTTGGCCGTATCCTGCCCCTCAAAGTGGCTCATCAGCAGCATGCCGCCGACCTGCGCCATCGCTTCGATGATCAGCACGCCCGGCATGATCGGATGGCCCGGGAAATGGCCCTGGAAGAACGGCTCGTTGATCGTGACGTTCTTGATGCCCACGATGCGCTTCTGGCCCTCCACCTCGACGATCCGGTCCACGAGCAAGAACGGATAGCGGTGCGGCAGGTAGTCCATGATCTTGCTGATGTCCATCGCCGGCATTCCCGTGCGCCTCCCTGCGCGAGCGAGCGCCCGGGCCAGCGCGATGTTGCCGCCGTGGCTCGGCCGCGTCGCCACCACATGAGCCTGAATCCGGGCGCCCGTCAGCGCCAGGTCTCCCACGATGTCCGCGGCCTTGTGCCGCACAAACTCGTCCGGCCAGCGCAGCTTCCCGCCCGCGACGATCCCGTGGTCGTCGAGCACGATTGCGTTCGCCGCCGACGCGCCCTTGATCAGCCCGCGGGCCTGCAGCTCGGCGACCTCGTGCGTGAAGCCGAAGGTCCGCGCGGGCGCCAGCTCGGCCGCGAAGCTCTCAGGGGTGACATCGTACGCGCCGGTTTGCCGCCCGATCAGCGGGTGCGGCCACTCGATGGAGACGGTGAGGCGGAACGTCTTCGCGGGCGCCACGACATACGCGGCATCCTTGTCGGTGACGGTGAACGGCGCCGTGACGGTCAGCACGGCCGCCTCTCCCCCGACCGATGCGGGCTCGGCTTTGGCGAGGGCGTCGAAATAGGGCTGCACGCTGCCGTCGAGGATCGGCGGCTCGGGACCGGTGAGCTCGATCGTGAGGTCGTCGATCACGTGAGCGGCGACGGCGGCGAGCAGGTGCTCGACGGTGTGGATCGTCGCCTCACCGTGACCGATGGCCGTGCGGCGCTCCACTGCCTCCACTTCCGTCAAACGCGCGGGGACCTCGGGCTTGCCCGCGAGATCGACGCGCCGAAACACGATCCCCTGTCCGGCCGGCGCCGGAAGGAACGTCGCTTCCGTCGCGGCACCGGTGTGCAGACCCGTGCCGCGGACGCCTGCGGGCCGCGTGACGGATCGTCTACTCGCCGGAGGCAGTCTGGCGCTCCTCGACGACCGCTTCGAGCTCGTCCACGATTTTGGCCAGCCGGTAGAGCGCGACCTGAGCGCGGAGGAACTCGCGCCGTGGCCGCGCCGGGGTGCCGAAGAAGGTGGCGTCCGGGGGGAGATCGGCGATGATGCCCGACTGCACGAGCAGCCGCGCGCCGCGCCCGACCGTCAGATGGTCCGACACGCCTGCCTGCCCCGCGATGATCACGTCATCCTCCAGCTGGCAGCTGCCGGCGATGCCCGCCTGCGCCATGATCAGGCAGCGCGCGCCGATGCGCACATTGTGCGCGATGTGGACCAAGTTGTCGATCTTCGTCCCCGAGCCGATCACCGTGTCGTCCACGCTGCCGCGATCGATGCAGGTGTTCGCGCCGATCTCGATGTCGTCCCCGATGAGGCAGCGTCCGACGTGCGGAATCTTGCGATGGGCGTCGCCCCCCGTCCCGGGGATGTAGCCGAATCCATCGCTTCCCAACACCGCGCCTGCGTGCACGATCACGCGTTTGCCGAGGGCCGTGCCCGCGTACAGCGTGACGCCGGGATAGAGCTGCGTGTCATCTCCGACGGCCACGCCGTCCCCGAGCACGCAGCCGGCGCCGACGCGGACGTTGCGGCCGAGCTGTACGCCGTGGCCGAGTACCGCGTGGGCGCCGATGGCGACCGGCTCCTGCCAGCTCGCGCCGCGGCCGATCACCGCCGTCGGGTGGATGCCCGCTTCCCAGACGGCCTGCGGATACAACACGGGAAGCACGACCAGCAGCGCCGCGTACGGATCGGCGACGACGATCCGCGTCTCGGGGCCGCCGGCGCTGGATGCCAGCGCCGGCGCGACCAGGACTACCGAGGCGCTGGTGCGCTCAAAGTATTGGGCGTAGCGAGGCGAGGCAAGAAAAGAGAGATCGCCGGGACCGGCGCGCTCGAGCGGCGCGATCCCGGCGACCATCGTTGTGCCCGGGCCCACCAGCCGCCCGCCGGTGAGGGCCGCGATTTCACCAGCGGACAGCTGTCGGGAAGTCGTGCGGTGCTCCGCTACTGAGCCTGCGAGAGGCGCTGCAGCACCCGCGTAGTGATGTTCAGGGCCGGATCGAGCGCGGCGATGAAGCCGTCCCCCGCGTCGGCATCGATGATCAGCGAGTAGTTCATCTCGGCGCGAATGCCCTGGAGGACGGAGTTGATGCGCGCGCGAAGCGGTCCGAGCAGCTCCTGCTCGCGCTGCTGCAGATGCGTCTGCAGCTCGTTGCCGCGCTGCTCCATGCGCTGTTGCATCGTCTGCAGATCCTTCTGCTTGGCCGCGCGCGCGGCCGGCGACAGCGCGATGGACTGCTGATCGAGCGCCTGCACTGCGGAGTCGAGCTGCGTCTGCAGCTTCTGGACCTCCGCCTGCGAGGCCTGCAGCTCCTTGCGATAGGTCGATTCAGCGACCGCGTAGCCCGGCGTGCGCTGCAGGATTTCCTGCGAGTTGATGAACGCGATCTTGGCGACCGGGGCGGGCGCCGGCGCCTGCGAGGACGTCGCGGGCGCGGACGACGGCGCCGGGGCACCCTGGCCGTAGAGTGTTGCCGGCGCCGTCATCGACATGGCGAGACTGGCGATGGCGGCAAGTGAACCGAGCACGAGACGCTGCATAACGCTCCAACTCCCGAAGTGGGACGTGGTGGGGTGGCGGTGTGTCGTTACGGCTTAGAAGAAATTGCCGAGCTTGAAGTGCAGTTTCCAGCCCGGCGCCGGACGCCCGAAAACATCGGTCTTATCGAAGCCATAGGCGTAGTCGATGCCGAGGGGACCGAGGGGAGAGATGACGGCCGCGCCGATACCGGCGCCGCGGAACAGCCGGGTGGGATCGTACTGCGCGGGCCGCGACCAGACGTTGCCGGCGTCGAAGAACGCCGACAGGTACAGCATCTGCGACACGCGCATGCCGAGCTCACCCGTCATGGTGAAGAACGCCTTGCCGAACGCGTTCGGGCTGGCGCCGTTGCTGCCGGCGTTGGGATCGTAGCCGAACGGCGTGATCGAGGCCTCGTCGTAGCCGCGCAGCGGAATGAAGAACTGCGTGCCGCCCAGGGTGAACAGCTGCTCGAAGAACGGCGAATTGCCGAACACGAATCCGGAGCGCGTCGAGTAGCCGAGCACGAACTTGACGTTGGAGGCCGCGGGGTTGCCGAGGGTCCCGATCGGCGCGTAGAAGTGCCCCTCGACGTCGACGCGCTGGAAGTTGCCCGAGCCGCCCAGCGGGCCGCCGCTCTGCGAGAGCCCGACCTGGACCATCGTGCCGGCGGTCGGGAACGGCAGGTCGATGCGGGTGTCGCGCATCAGCTGCGTGCCGACGGTGGACCGGACGCAATCGTTGCAGCGGAACGCGTTCGTGAACGCCGTATTCGTCGTCGAGCCGGTGAAGCTCTGCTGGTCGATGCCGTAGGACACGAAGAGGCGGGTATAGTTGTCGCCGAACACCGGGAAGCCGAACTGCAGGCTCGCGCCGCGGCGGCGGAGCCTGCCGAGATCCGCGATGACGTAACGCACCCGCTGGTTGTGCACTTCCACGGTCGCCGAAATCCGCGACTCCCGCACGGCCGGATCGGACAGCGAGACCTCGAAGTCGTTGATGTTCTTTCCGAACTGCCACTGGAACCGGCCGCGCTTGCCCTGGCCGAACAGATTCGGCTCGTCGAGTCCCAGGAAGCCACCCACGCCGGTCCCCTGCCCGACCGACGCGCCGAAGTTGATGTTGCCCGTGCGCTTCTCGGTGACGCGGAAGATGACGTCGATGTCGCCCTGATCGTTCGCCGGCTTCGTGTCGGGGAACGGCAGCGGCTGATTGAAGAACCCCAGGTTCGACACGCGCTGGTAGGAGGCGAGGAGCGCGTCCTGCCGGAACACGTCGCCCGGCACCATGACGATCGCCTCGCGGATCACGCGATCGTGGGTCACGTCGTTGCCGCGAATCTCCACGTGATCGACGATCGCGGGCTGGCCCTCAGTGATGACCCAGCGCAGATCGACGACCGGCTTCCCATCCGGTCCCGTCCGGCGAATCACATCGGGCCGCACGTTAACGTAGATGTAGCCGTTGTTGTAGTAGAGGGTCTGCACCTTCCGCGTCGCGTCCTGCCACTGCTGGTCGTCGAAGTAGACGATGTGGCGCCGGCCGCCGAGGCCGAGCAGCCCGCTGCGCTGCTCGCCCGCGAACGGATAGAACGCCTGCAGCTCGTCGGTCGAGAAGCGGCGGTTGCCGGCGATCTCGAACGAGCCGATGCGATACGGCTCACCCTCGCTGACTTTGACGACCAGCGTCGCCTTCCCGGTTTTCTCGTTGACGACCAGCGTGTCGTCGAGCACCTGGAAATCGACGAATCCCTGTCTGCCGTAGAATTCGGGCAGGGTTTGGCGGAGATCTTCGGAGAGCTTGTCGTCGTTGTATTCGCCCGACCGGAACCACCAGAAGCCCTCGGGGCGCGTCTTCAATTGCGCGACGATCTCCTGGTCGGTGAAGTGGGTGTTGCCCTCGAAGTCGACCTGCGCGATCGCGACGCGCCGCCCTTCGGTGACGTCGAAAATGACCCGTACCGCCGCGGAGTCGCGCTCGTACACCAACACCGGCTTGGTCTGCTCGAGATAGTACCCGCGCGCGTGGTACAGCGAATCGATCCGCGCGCGGGAACGCGCGACGCTCGCCATGTCGAGCGGCCGGCCTTCGGGCAGCGTGACTTTGCTGCGCACGCTGCCCTCGGGCAGCCGCGCGACGCCGCGGATGGCCCAGCGCAACAGCTGCGGCCGCTCGTGCACCCGGATCACGAGCACGTTCTTGCCGTCCGGGGTCTGCGACTGCGTCATCGCGACGTCATCGAACTGGCCGCTGGCGAAGAGCGCCTGGATCGCGCGCTGGATATCGCGATAGTTGAGCGCGTGGCCGGGCACGAGGCCGCTGACTTGAATGACGCTGAGGGCGGTGTTGCGGCGGTTGCCGACGACGGCGATGGAGTCAGGCGCGGGCGGTGGCGCGGCGGCGCGGGGGGAGCCGGCCGCCCCCGCCTGTGCGACACACAGGCGGGGAGCGACGGCGGCAAAACTCAACAGGATCGAGAGGGTGAGCCGGCGGATCACGCCTTGGAGCCGGAGAGTGCCTTGAAGCCCAGGCGTTCCTTGTCGGGAGCGACGTCCACTTCGATTTCGTCGCCCTTGGCGAATTCTCCGACGAGGATCTTCTCCGACAGCGGGTCCTCGACGTACTTCTGAATGGCGCGCTTGAGCGGCCGCGCTCCGAAATGCTCGTCGTAGCCGTGATCGACGAGGAAGTCCGTCGCCGCCTGCGTCAACCGCAGCGTCAGCTCTTCTTCGCCGAGCCGCTTCTGGACGTCGCGCGCCAGGATCGCCACGATCTGCGCGATGTGCTCGCGCGTGAGCGCGTGGAAGACGATGACGTCGTCCAGCCGGTTCAGGAATTCCGGATTGAAGACCTTGTTGATCTCTTCCTTCACCTTCTCGGCCATCCGCTCGAACTCGTCCCGCGTATCGGGCTTGCCGAAGCCGAGCGTCTTGCCTTTGGCGACGTCGCGCGCACCGACGTTGGACGTCATGATCACCACGGTGTTCTTGAAGTCGATCAAGCGCCCGTAATTGTCGGTGAGGTGCCCCTCATCGAGCACCTGGAGCAGAATGTTGAAGACGTCGGGATGCGCCTTTTCGATTTCGTCGAGCAGCACGACGGAGTAGGGCTTCCGCCGCACCGCTTTCGTCAGCGTTCCCGAATCTTCATAACCGACGTAGCCGGGCGGCGCCCCGATCAGGCGACTCACGGAGAACTTCTCCATGTACTCCGACATATCGACGCGGATCAACGCGTTCGCATCGGCGAACAGGAACCGCGCCAACGCGCGGGCCAGCTCGGTCTTGCCGACACCGGTCGGACCGCTGAAGATGAAGGAGCCGATCGGCCGCTTCGGGTCTTTGAGCCCCGCGCGGCTGCGCCGGATCGCCCGCGAGATGACCTGGATGGCTTCGTTCTGGCCGACGACGCTCTGGTGGAGCTCGTCCTCCATGCGCAGCAGCCGCGCCGTTTCCGCTTCCTGCAGGCGCGTCACGGGAATGCCCGTCCAGCGCGACACGATGAACGCCACGCCTTCCTCATTAATCGTCGGACGGCGCGTCTGGCGCTCGCGCTCCCATTCCTCCTGCTTGCGCCGGATGTCCGACTGCAGCTCGCGCTCGGCGTCGCGTAGCGAGGCGGCCTTCTCGAAGTTCTGATCGCGCACGGCTGCTTCTTTGTCGCCGTTGATCCCCTCGAGCTTGTCCTTGAGCTCCGCGACTTCCGGCGGCGGCACCTGCGCCGCGAGTCGAGCGCGCGCGCCCGCTTCGTCGATCACGTCGATCGCCTTGTCGGGCAGGAAACGGTCGGTGATGTAGCGCTCCGACAGCTTCGCCGCTTCGACCAGCGTGTCGTCCGGAATCACGACGCGGTGATGGTCCTCGTACCGCTTCCGCAGGCCCTTCAGAATCTCGATCGTCTCCTCGATGGTCGGCGGATCGACGATCACCGTCTGGAACCGCCGCTCGAGCGCACCGTCCTTCTCGATGTACTTGCGATACTCGTTCAGCGTCGAGGCGCCGACGCACTGCAGCTCACCACGCGCGAGCGCGGGCTTCAGCATGTTGGATGCGTCCACCGCACCTTCGGCCGCTCCAGCGCCGACGAGCGTGTGCAGCTCGTCGATGAACAGGATGATGTTCTTGTTCTGCGCGATCTCGTTGATGACGGCCTTGAGCCGCTCTTCGAACTGGCCGCGGTACTTCGTGCCGGCGATGACGGCGGCCATGTCGAGCGACAACACGCGATGATCCTTGAGCGCGTCGGGGCACTGGCCGCTCGCGATGAGCTGCGCCAACCCCTCGACGATCGCCGTCTTGCCGACGCCCGGCTCGCCGATGAGCACGGGATTGTTCTTCTTGCGGCGGGACAGAATCTCCATCACGCGCTCGATCTCTTTCTGCCGCCCGATCGTGGGATCGAGCGAGCCCTCGGAGGCGAGCTGCGTCAGATCGCGGCAGAAGTGGTCGAGTGCCGGCGTCTTCGATTTCTTTTCGCTCTTGGGTGGCGTAGGCTGCGCGCCGGTGCCGCCGCCCGCCGGCGTCGCCGGCATCTCGCTCCCCAGCAGCCGCAGCGTCTCGGCGCGCGCTTGCTCGAGGTTGACGCCCGCATCGGTCAGGACCTGCGCGGCGATACCCTTCTCCTCGCGCAGCAGACCCAGCAGCAGATGCTCGGTGCCGACATAGGAATGATTGAGCTCGCGCGCTTCGCTCATCGCCAGCTCGAGCACCTTCTTGGCGCGCGATGTATACGGAAGGTCCGGGCCGGCAGCGGCCGCCGCTTTGCCTTTCTTGACCGTCTCTTCGATCTTCTGCTGAATCTCTTCGAGATCGACGTTGAGATTGGTCAACACCGCCGCGGCGACGCCCTCACCCTCGCGGATCAAACCGAGCAGGATATGCTCGGTGCCGACGTACTCGTGATGCAGACGCGCCGCTTCTTCCCGCGCCATCTGCAGAACTTTCCGCACGCGATCCGTGAAATTGTAGCCGTTCATCTATGTCGAACGCACCCTTTCGCCGTTCAGCTCGATTCGGCCTCGAGCAGCCGCCGTACAAACGCAGCGCGCACCGTCGGCAGCTCACGATCGCCGGTGGACCGGCCCTCCATTGCCGCCAGGTGCGCAGATTGAGTGTAGATCAACAATTTGTTGAGCGTATATACCCCCGGCCCGGGAAGCAAATTCAGACCGACACCCAATCGCACTCCGCTCAACAGATTCATCGCCTCTTCGAACGACAACCGGCGCGCATGCTTCAGCAGGCCATAGGCACGCCAGGTCTTATCTTCCACTTCCTCGGGCGCTGTCCTCAACAGCACGTCCCGTGCCTGTTCCTCGTACTCGACCACTTGCCGCACGATTTTCCCGAGGTGATCGATCAGCTCGTCTTCTGTCTTCCCCAAGGTTGTTTGGTTGGACAACTGGAAGAAATTCCCGACGACTTCACTGCCTTCACCGTACAAGCCCCGAAAGGTTAATCCCACCTGCGATAACCCTTGGAGAACTTTGTTGATTTCCTTGGTCAAAACAAGGCCCGGCAAATGGATAAGAACGCTGGCCCGCAGTCCGGTCCCTGCATTCGTCGGACAAGAGGTAAGATAGCCAAATTCAGGGTGAAAGGCGAAAGGAACGAGGCGCCCCAAATCGGCATCGACCGCTTCAACCGCCGTGTACGCATCTTCCAAATTGAAGCCGGACCACATGCCGTGCAGTCGGAGATGGTCTTCTTCATTAACCATCACGCCCACCTGATCCTGTACCAGGAGCGCGGCACCGGGCCGCGGACGTGACTCCCGTTCCAGTCCCGCCAGTTCCTTGCTCACCAGATGCCGTTCGTGCAGGATCTGCCGATCGGCGCGCTCCAGCAGATCGAGATGGAACGCCACGGCGGCAGCCAAGTGATCGGACGATGCCGCGGCTTCGCTCACCCGCTCCAGCACCGCGGTGCGGTCGCTGTCTTTGGCGCGCTGGCTGAACGGGACACCGCGGACGTTGCGCGCCAGTCGAATGCGCGTCGAGAGCACGATCGTCGACTTGGGGCCCGACGCATCGAGCCACCGCATGCCGCCGTCGGGAAGCAGTGACAGATCCATTATTCCAGCACCCGGATGCGGTCGCGGAGCTCGGCCGCGAGCTCGAAGTTCTCGCCTTCCACCGCGCGCCGCAGCTGCGCCTTGAGCTCAAGCAATCGGCTGCGCGGATCGTCCGGAGCGCGTTCCCCGGGCACCTCGTAGCGCTCGCCGACGTGTTGGCTCGAGCCGTGCAGCCGCCGCAAGAGGTCGCGCAGGTGCGCATCGAAGGCGACGTAGCACTCATCGCAGCCCAGCCGCCCGGTATCGCGGAAATCGCGGAGCGTGCTGCCGCACGCCGGGCACCGCAGCCCGTCGCCACCCGCGGGAACGAGCGCGCCGCCGATCGACGAGCCACCCTTAACGACGGCCCCGAGGAAATTGCCGAGCGGGCTCTTGAGAACCGCGCCCCCGGTCTCCACGCCCTTTTGCTGGGCGCATTGCTCGCACAAGTGGAGCGTGACCTTGGAGTCATGCTCCACCTGGGTGAGGTTGATGACGGCGTCTCGTTCCTTGCAGTTATCGCACAGCATCAGGGGATCGCATCGACCGAAGTCACCGTGGTGAGCCGGCCGTCCTCCAGTAACAGGACTCTATCCGCCCGGCCGGCGAGCTGGCGGTTGTGCGTCACCACGACGACCGCCGTCTCATACTCGCGCGCCAGCCGGAAAAATATCTCGTGCAGCCGCTCGGCATTCGCGTGGTCGAGATTCCCGGACGGCTCGTCCGCCAGGACCACGCTGGGATCGTGCACCAACGCTCGCGCGACCGCGCAGCGCTGCTGCTCGCCGCCCGACAGCTCGGCCGGTCGATGGCTCATCCGTCCCGCCAGGCCCACCTCGGACAATATCTCCTCCGCGCGCGAGCGGGCTTTCCGCTGCGTCGTGCCGGCGATCAGCAGCGGCATCATCACGTTCTCGAGCGCCGAAAATTCGCGCAGCAAATGATGAAACTGGAACACGAAGCCGAGCTTCCGGTTCCGCAGTTCCGCCGCCCCGCGCGCGTCGAGATCCGCATATCGCGAGCCATCCAGCCAGATATCGCCGCCGGTCGGGGTGTCGAGCGCGCCCAAGAGATGGAGCAGCGTGCTCTTCCCCGCCCCGGACGCGCCGACAATCGCGACGAACTCCCCGCGGCGTACTTCGATATCGATGGCGCGCAGGATCTCGAGCAGCTGCCCGTCCCCGCCCGCAAACACGCGCCGAATCGCCCGGGCAACCAGCAGCGCGTTCACTCGTAACGGATCGCCGTGACCGGATCGAGCCGTGCGGCCTGCACGCTCGGGTACAGCGGCGCCAGGGTCGCGATCACGATGCTCGCGCCGACGACGGCCAGTGCGTCGAACGGATTGACCAGCACGGGCAGGTGATCGATGAAATAGATCGACGGATCGATCGGAATGAGCTGCCCGCGGTTCACGAGCGACCCGACGATCAGTCCGAGGACCGCGCCGAGGATCGTCCCGGTCAATCCGATAAATACGCCTTGTGTCAAGAACACGCGGCGGATCCGGCCGCGCTGCATGCCCATGGCGAGCAGGATGCCGATCTCGCGCGTTTTGTCGCGCACGACCATCGTGAGTGTGCCCACCACGTTGAACGCGGCGACCACGCAAATCAGAAAGACGACGAAGCCCATCGCCAACTTCTCCAACTTGAGCGCGGAGAAGAGCGAGTGATTCTGGAGTTGCCAGTCGAGCGCACGATAGGGATAGCCGAGCCGCGACTCGATCTGCTGCGCGTAGACGCTCGCGTCTTCCGGATGGGCGAGCCGCACCTCGAGCCCCGTGACCGCCGCGCCCAACCCGGCAAACTCTTGCGCGTTCTGGCGTGGCATCACCACATAGCTGTTGTCGTAGTCATACATCCCCGTCTCGAACAAGCCGGTGACCTCGTACCGCCGGTACTTCGGCACGAAGGCGCCGAGGCTGCGATTGAATTGAGACCCGGCCGGCGCAACCATCGTGACGACGTCGCCGACGTAGGCCGACAGTTTCGTGGAGAGACGCGTGCCGATCGCGATCCCCCCTTCGACACCGGGCTGTGTGGTACGGAAATTCAAGTCGCCGCGCGTGAAGTAGTGCGCGAGGCTGGTCACGGCGCGATTGCCCGTGTCCGGCTCGATCCCCACGACCGCGACGCCTTCGGCGTAGTCATGGCCCGCCGAGATGAGCCCCTGGCTCAGCACGAACGGTGCGACGGCCACGACGCCCTTGGTCTCCCGCACCTTCTTCAGCACGGCCGGCCAGTCGTCGAGTCGCAACCCCTCCCCGTACGTCAACACACGCAGATGCGGATTGACGACGAGAATCTTTTCGCGCAGGTCGTTCTGCATGCCGTTCATGACGCCCAACACGATCACGAGCGCCATCACGCCGATCGTCACGCCGCCGACCGCGATTACCGTGATCAAGGACAGCAGCCGCGACGAGCGCCGGCTGCGCAGGTAGCGCATCGCGACCCGCAGATCGAGCCGCGACGGCCAGTTGGTGACGAGCACGACGAGCGCCAGGGCCGCGGCGATCACGAACAACCCCTCGAGAATCGTGACGACGGTTATCGACATCATTCGGGCCGCAGCATCGGGAAGAGAATCACGTCGCGAATGTTCGTCTGATCCGCGAGAATCATCGTCAGCCGGTCCACGCCCAGACCCACGCCGCCCGCCGGCGGCATGCCGTACTCCAGGGCGCGCAGAAAATCTTCATCCAACTGCTGCGCTTCAGTGTCTCCCGCAGCGCGGAATGCGGCCTGCTGCTCGAAGCGGCGCCGCTGCTCGTCCGGATCGTTCAGCTCGCTGAAGGCGTTCGCCAGCTCGCGGTGCTGCACGAACAGCTCCCAGCGCTCGACCGTGGTGGGATCGCCGCGCTTCGGTTTCGCGAGCGGCGACAGCGCGAGCGGATAATCGAACACGAACGTCGGCTGTACCAGCTTGGGTTCGACCGTCGTCTTGAAGACTTCATCGATGAGCTTCGGACCTCGCAGCGCGGCAATTTCCGCCGGCGGCACGTTGTGACGGCGCAGCACCTCGCGCAGCTCGGCGTCGGTCGCGCGCGCGAGGTCGACGCCGGCATACTCGCGCACGAGGCCGTAGTAATCCTTGCGCGCGAACGGGCGTTCGAATGAGAGCGTCGCGCCGTGCCGCTCGAGTACGCTGCTCTTGAACAGATCGCGCACCAGACCCGCGAGCATTTCCTCCGTCCGCGCCGCCATGTCGTTGTAATCGGCATAGGCTTCATACCACTCGGCCATCGTGAATTCCGGATTGTGGAAGCGCGACAGGCCTTCGTTCCGGAAGTCGTGGCCGATTTCGTACACCTTCTCGAGTCCACCCACCAGGCATCGCTTCAAGTACAGCTCGTCGGCAATCCGCAGATAGAACGTGGTATCGAGCGCTTCGTAATGCGTCTTGAACGGGGTCGCAGTCGCGCCGCCGTACAGCGGCTGCAACACCGGGGTCTCCACCTCGAGGTATCCCTTGCCGTCCAGAAACGCGCGAATGCCCTGCACGATTCGCGTGCGCAGTCGAAAGACTTCCCGGACGGTCGGATGCACGGCGAGATCGGCATAGCGCTGGCGATAGCGCAGCTCGGGATCGGTGAGCTCACCGTGTTTCACGCCGCTCGCGTCCTCCTTGCCGAGCGGCAGCGGCCGCAGGGCCTTCGCGAGCAGCGTCAATCGCGCAACCCGGAGCGTGATCTCGCCGGTGCGCGTCTTCATGAGCCGGCCTTCGACGCCCACATGATCGCCGAGGTCCAGCAGCTCGAGCACGCCGTAGGAATCGGCGCCCAGCTCGTCCTGCTTGAAGTAGAGCTGAATCTTCCCCGATGCGTCCTCGAGGTGGGCGAATGTCGTTTTGCCGTGCGGGCGCAGTGCGATGAGACGACCGGCGAGAACGTAATTCGCGGAATCGTCCTCCGCCTTGTAGGCCGCCACCGCCTGCTGCGCCGTGGCAGTCCGCTCGAAGCGGTACGCGAATGGCGCCACGCCGCGCTCGACGAGCTCCTTGAGCTTCTCCCGCCGCGCCGCTTCGACGAACCCCGTCATTACGCCGCCTTGCTCCCAAAGCGCCTCAGGAACGCCTCGATGAACTGGTCGAGATCGCCGTCCATCACTTTGTGCACGTCGCTGACCTTCAGCTCGGTGCGATGATCGTTCACCATGGTGTACGGCTGGAACACGTACGAGCGGATCTGATTGCCCCAGGCGATGTCCGTCTTCTGTTTGTCCACTTCCGCCTTCTTGGCCTCGCGCTCGGCCACCGCACGCTCGTACAATCGCGCCTTCAGCATCTTCATCGCCGTCGCCTTGTTCTTGCCCTGGCTTCGCTCCTGCTGGCACGATACGACGATGCCCGTCGGCAGGTGTGTGATCCGCACCGCAGACGAGGTCTTGTTGACGTGCTGGCCGCCTTTGCCCGATGCGCGGAAGACGTCGATGCGGAGATCGTCGTCCTTGATCTCGATTTCGATTTCGTCATCGACTTCGGGATAGACGAACACCGACGCGAACGACGTGTGCCGGCGCGACTGAGAATCAAACGGCGATATCCGCACCAGACGGTGCACGCCCTTCTCGGCCTTGAGCAGGCCGAAGGCGTACTGCCCGCGAATTTCGATTTCGGCGGACTTGATCCCGGCTTCTTCACCCGGCAGGATGTCGAGCACGTTCACGACGAACCCGTGGCGTTCCGCCCAGCGCGTGTACATGCGTACGAGCATCTCGGCCCAGTCCTGGGACTCGGTACCGCCCGCGCCCGGATGAATGGTCAGCAGCGCGTCGCGCGCATCGTCGGGACCCTGCAGCATGTTCTGCATCTCGAGCGATTCGAGCCGGCCGGCGATTTCATCCGCCTCCGTTTCGAGCGAGCGCTGCATGGCGAGATCGACGTGCGATTCGGCTTCGAGCAGCTCGTTGAGCTCGCGGCCCTCGTCCACGCGCTTCTTGAGCGCATGATAGGGCTCGAGCCAACCTTTCAGGGATTTGACTTCGGTGACAGTCGCGCGGGCGCGCTCCGAGTCGGCCCAGAGCGAGCCCTCGGCCATCTTCTGCTCGAGCTCGGCGAGCCGAGCGGACTTCCCGTCGACGTCAAAGGAAGCCTCGAAGCTCGGTGAGCCGGCGATCGAAATCGGCAAAACGTTCGGTCAGACTCATTAGAAAAGCTTCTTCCCTCCGGCAAGGATCTCGTTCAACGCCTCGGTCCAGAATGGCGTGCTTTGCGCCATGTCGGCGCCCACCTGCTCCACGTACTCCTGCCAGCTCTTGTCGATTTCATCCTTGAAGAGCTGCGGCAACGTGCCGTCACGAATCCCCTGCTGCCGCTTCTCCGGATGATACACGAGCATGTCGGAAATGAGGGCGCGGGCGAGCCGCCGAGCCTTCTGCTTGGGATCCTGGACCATGAACGGGTTCACGGGGCGCAGGGGACCGGTATTGCGCCGCCCGGGCGCGCTCGCGGGAGCGGGGGCGGCGGGAGCGGCAGGGGCGGCGGGGGCGGCACTGCTCGCAGCCGCCTGGGCCGGCGCGGGCCTGGCTAGCGGCGGCGCTGGCGCCGGCGGAGGCGTTGGCGGCGCGGGCGCCGGTGGCGGCGGGGGCGGGGGCGGGGGCGGGCTAGACCGCGGGACTGGTGGAGCCGGGGCGGCCGTAGCGGATGATGCCGGCGCGGCAAAGGGATTCGCGGGCCGCCTAGGCGGAGCGACCGGGCGCGCAATCGGCGATGGCGCGGCCGCCGGCGCGGCAGGTCGCGCGATGGGAGGCGCCGCCGGCGGAGCCATCGCGGGTCGGGGTGGCGCGGGCTGAGCCGCCGGCGGCGGTGCTGGTGCCGGCGCGGAATGCGCCGCAGCGGGGACTGCCTGAGCGACAGACGCGCCTGCGCCGTCGGGACTGATAGCGAACACGTTGTTGCAGACGCTGCAGCGCGCGCGCAGTCCCCCGGCGGGGACCTTGGTCGGGTCCACCCGGTAGACGGTTTCGCACGACGGACATGTGACGTTCACTTAGCTCTCGTCTCCGCGCTCTTCGTCTTCCCCTTGATCTCGATCGTGCCGGCGGTCGACCACGAACACCGACCCCGCCTGCGTCTTCGCGTAACTCTTCATCTCCGTGGCGAGCTCGCTCACCTGCGCCGGGTGTGTGAAGCGGCGGTGCTGGTTCGTCACGACGCCGATCGACAGCGTCATCAGCGGCACCCGGTGGAGCTGGCCGCGCCGGTCCTTCCCGAAGTAATAGCCGGCCCGCCGGTCCTGCTCGTTGTATTGATACGGCACGAGCGTATCGAACACTTCGAGGACCTCGCTGCAAACCGCCGCGATGCTCTCGATCGGCAGGACGAAAATGAAATCGTCGCCGCCGATGTGTCCGACAAATCCGTCTTTCCCCAGCATGCCCCGCACGACGTCGTGCAGGATGCGGGAGAGCAGGTAGATCACCCGATCGCCGTCGTAATAACTGTAGCGATCGTTGTATTCCTTGAAGTGATCGAGGTCGGCGTAGCACACGGCGAAGAACTCGCCGAGCTCCATGCGCCGCTTGATCTCCCGCTCGATCTCCGTCGTTCCCGGGAGCCTGGTCGACGGGTTGACCGCCACGTCGCGCTCGGCGCGCGTCACGAGTGCGTCGAGCCGGCCCGACTGCTCGCCCGGCTCGAACATCGGCGTGATCACCTCGTCGGCCCCGGCCGCGAACCATTTCCGCACCGCGTCAGTCGCGTGGCGGTTCGTCACCACGGCGAGCGGCACGATGGCCGTATACGCATCGCCCTTCAAGCGGGCGCAGAGCTGCATTCCCTCGTCGCCGGCACTGTCGGCGTCGATGACCACCAGCGTCGGCAGGGCGCGTAACACTCGCTCTTCCACCCCTGCGGCCTCGGGTACGGGGATGATCGGCAGCCCCTTCCCATTGACCCAGGCGGTCACGAAGTCAGGTACGGGACGTCCAGCCGGCGAGAAGAAGAGAATGGCTCGGCGCGACCGCACCTTACTCCTCTCGTAAGGGTAGAAACCGCCTAAACTTAGGCCCTGTCGCCTCCCGTGTCAAATGAACTCGGCTGTGATACTGCTAGAACGTCAGTGAGAATCGCACTTCGGCGTAGCCCGGCACGACGGTCGTGCGCATTGCGGCGTCGCGCCCCGCGGCCGCGCGCATGCGCGCGGAGATCAGTGCATCGACGGCGCTGAGCACGTGATTCGCGAGGAGCAAGCCGATCTGGTTTTGCGCGCTGCGAAAGGCGTTGTCACTGCGACGTATGAAGTCCTTGAAGACCTCGTGCTCGAGCGAGTGGTTGCGCCAGCTGTACAAAAAACTCGGAGTGATTGCGTGCGTCTGGTAGAACTCCAACGCACGCCAGTACTGCGGCGACGTCGGGTCGGGAGGGACGTCCGGATTCGCCCAGAACGTCCGACGCGCCAGCAGCCACACCGATCCGTTATACGTGGCGGGATCACTTTCGGGCACGAAGGTCGTGCCATTCCCCGCATCGTAGGCGCCGCTCTCGGTGAAGCGCTCCATCTGTTCGTAGTACTCGAACACGGTGTCGCGCACCGTCGGTGTGTAGGCGTGGCGCGCCACGTCGAATGCGAGATTGCGATAGTGCCGCGCCTCGGTG
>DATGEQ010000004.1:0-51246 GCA_035309945.1 Gemmatimonadales bacterium
ATACACGAGACCGATGATGAGCGCGATCGTGCCACGGGGTCCGCTCGTTGCCGCCGCCTGCGCGACTTGCAACGTCGACACGAGCCAGCCGATGAGCGACAGCAGCAGAATCCCGGCGACGGCCGTGAGCACCACGAGCCATCCTCCTGCGTGGACGGGATTGCCGCCCATGCGGACCAGGCGGCGCTCGACGGGTTTCATCACTGGATCGGTCACGGCGCGCAGCGCGCGCCCCAGGCGGCCGAACGGCGAGACGCGACGCGTGCGGATCAGCCAGGACCCAAGCGCGATCAGTGCCGCGACGACGACGAGGCCGAAGACAGTGTAGCGGAGTGCTGCGTTCTGCTCCAAGGTCCCACTCCGCTCAAGTGCCGTAAGCGGCGGCGACGATGCGCTCTTGCTCGATCTTGTGCGCGGTGGGATAGCCCTCGGCGGGACTCGAGCGCTCGGGGCGTGAGACGTCGAGCAGCGCGGCACCACGCGACAGCACGTCCCGGATCTTCGGCAGGACGAATTTTCGGGCGCCCATGTTGCGCGGCTCTTCTTGCACCCAGACGACTTCCTTGAGATTGGGGTACCGGCTCAGATACTCGCCGATCTCCGCGGCGGGGAAGGGATACAAGAGCTCGACGCGCCCGATCTTCACGTGCGGCGCTTCCGCGCGACGCGGCGACGCGATGATGTCGTAGTAGATCTTCCCGCTGCACAGCAACAGGCGCGTCACTTTCTCGGGCCAGGTGCGATCGCGGTCCCACAACACGCTGCGGAATTTTCCGAGCACGAGATCGTCGAGCTGCGAGCTCGCGGCCGGCAGACGCAACAGACTCTTCGGCGTCATCAACACGAGCGGACGGATTTCAGTATGCAGCGCCTGGCGGCGCAGGAGGTGAAAGTACTGCGCCGGCGTCGTGCAGTTCGCCACGCGAATGTTGCCCTCGGCGCCGAGCGCGAGGAACCGCTCGAGCCGGGCGCTGGAGTGCTCGGGCCCCTGGCCCTCGTAACCGTGCGGCAGGAGCAGCGTGAGTCGCGAGGTCTCGCCCCACTTCGCCAGGCCCGCGATGAGGAACTGATCGATGATCACCTCGGCGCCGTTCGCAAAGTCGCCGAACTGCGCCTCCCACAACACGAGCGCGTTCTGGGCTTCGACGGCATATCCGTACTCGAAGCCGAGGCACGCGTACTCGGAGAGCGGGCTGTTGTGCAGCTCGAACGGCGCCTTGGCGTCCGGCAGGTGCTGGATCGGCGCGTAGCGCCGGCCGGTGCTCACGTCGTGCAGCACCAGATGGCGCTGGCTGAACGTGCCGCGCTCGGTGTCCTGCCCGGTCAGTCGAATCGGCGTGCCCTCGGCGAGCAGGGAAGCGAATGCCAGCGATTCGGCGTGCGCCCACTCGAACCCCTCCTTCGAGCTGAGTGCTTCGCGCCGACGGTCGAGCTGCCGCTTCAGTTTGGGATGGACCGTGAAGCCGTCGGGCACGGCGAGCAGCGCTTCGTTCCACTGCTTCAGCGGCTCGGCCGGGACGGCGGTGTTCGGCTCGGGCGCGCTCTTCGGCGTGATCCGCTGCGTGTCCTCGGCGCGCTGCGTCGCGCCCGATTTCACGGCCTGCTGGACCGCCGTCAGACGCTGATACGCGGCTTCCGCGTCCGCCCTGGCCTGCTCCGCGGTCACGATCCCTTCACTCGCCAGTTGCGCCGCGTATTTCTCCCTGACGCCCGGCGCTTCCTTGATTCGCTCGTACATGAGCGGCTGGGTGTAGGCGGGCTCGTCGGCTTCGTTGTGGCCGTAGCGGCGATAGCCGACCAGGTCGATCACGACGTCGGCGTGGAATTTCTCCCGATACATCATCGCCAGCCGGACCGCCGCGAGACACGCCTCGGGGTCGTCGGCGTTCACGTGCACGATCGGGGCGTCGAAGCCTTTCGCGAGATCGCTCGAGTAGTCGGTCGAGCGGCCTTCGTTCGGTTCGGTGGTGAACCCGATCTGATTGTTCATGATCACGTGCACGGTGCCGCCGGTCGTGTAGCCGCGCAGGCGCGCCAGGTTGAACGTCTCGGCGACCACACCCTGGCCGGCGAACGCCGCATCGCCGTGCAGCAGCACCGGCAGCGCGAGATTGATGTCCTGGTGCGGCTGCGGGCCGCTGCGATCGGTCTGGTCGGCACGCGCGCGCCCTTCGACCACCGGATTCACCGATTCGAGATGGCTGGGATTGGGTGACAACGTGATCGCGACGTCTTTGCCGTCGGCGGTGCGATAGACACCTTCCGCGCCGTGGTGATACTTCACGTCGCCCGTGCCGGCCGTCCCGCCTTCGGTCTCGGAGGTCTCTTCACGACGGCCGCCCTCGAACTCGGCCAGGATCGTTTCGTACGGGACGTTGACGACGTGCGCCAGCACGTTGAGCCGGCCGCGATGCGCCATGCCGATCACGGCTTTGCGAGTTCCGTGCGCGGCCGCGAGCTCGACAGTGAAATCGATCATCGGGACCGTCATGTCGAGCCCTTCGATCGAGAAGCGTTTCTGGCCGAGGTAGGTCTTGTGCAGGAAACGCTCGAGCGCATCGACGACCGTCAGCCGCGCCAGCAGCTGCCGCTTGCCGTCCGGGGAGAGTGGCCGGCGATGCTGACCCGATTCGATCACCTGGCGCAACCAGATGCGCTCTGCAGCGCTGCCGATGTGCTCGACCTCGTACGCCATGGTGCCGCAGTACGTCGCGCGCAGGTGCGGCAGCGCCTCGGCGAGCGTCCGGCCCGGCACATAGATCCGCAGCACGTCGGCCGGGATCCGCGCCATGATCTCGGGCGTGAGGTCGAAATTGGCCGGATCGAGCGACGGGTCACCCGGCGGTTCCGTGCCCAGCGGATCGAGCCGCGCGGCAAGGTGGCCGAAGTACCGGTGCGAGCGGACGAATCGCGTGGCGGCGGCGACGTACTTGTAGTCCTCGACGCTGGACTGCGGGAGATCGGAGACGGGAGATGTACGCTCCGGTGCGACGTCCCCCGACGGTGTGGCCGATCGAACCTCTCCCTTCTCCCCTCTCGCGATTCTTTCCAGACTCTCCGTGACCTCGTCATAAAACCGTTCTTCGCCCTGCAGCAACGAATCCAGGGTTCGGAGGAACATCCCGGATTCCGCGCCCTGGATGATCCGGTGGTCGTACGTGCTCGTGATCGTGATGATCTTCGTGCCGGCGATGTCGCGAATGGTGCCGGTGGCGATGATCGAGCCCTGGCCTTTCATCAGTCGCGGGACAGAGGCGACGGTGCCAAGGGTGCCGGGATTCGTCAGCTGAATCGTGCCACCCGCAAAATCGTCGGGCAGCAAGCGATTGGCGCGCGCCTTCTCGACCAGCGTCTCGTACGCGTCGTGGAACGCGGCGAAATCCATCGCCTCGGCATGCTTGATGACGGGGACGACGAGAGCGCGGCTGCCATCCTTCTTCTCGACGTCTACGGCGAGGCCGAGACCGATGGCGCCTGGATCGACGCGATGCGGCTTCCCCTCGATCTCCTGGAACGCGTGCGTCATGACCGGAAAGCGCTTCGCCGCCTGGACAATCGCGTAGCCGATCAGGTGGGTGAACGAGATTTTCTTGCCCGCCCCGGTTGCGGCGAGCTGCGCGTTGAGCGCTTTACGCCGAGCGTCGAGCGTCCCGGCCGGGATGTCGCGGAAGGACGTGGCCGTCGGGACCGAGAGGGACTCGGTCATGTTGGCCACCAACCGAGCCGCGGGGCCGGTGATCGGGCTCGCTCCAGAAGGGAGACGGGAGAGGGGAGCGGTAGGTTGCGGTGCTACGGAGAGTGACTTCTCCCCTCTCCCTTCCGAAGGAATGATAGGGAGCTGGCCCAGCTTCCCGTTCTCAAAGAGCTCACGCCACTCCGCGCCGACGGAAGCAGGATCGCGGAGCCACTCCTCGTACATGACCTGGACGAAGGCAGCGTTATGGGTACCGAAGACGAACTCGCTCACGCGCTGGAATCTATAGCGTATCTTATCTGACAGAATGCCACTGCTCGCGTTCGCGCTGATTCTGTTTCACACCCACGCACCAGATTCTTCACTCCGCGCCCGCATCGAGGCGCGCATTGCGCAGGCGCCCGCCCGCGCCGTCGGGGTGTACTACCGCGATCTCACGACCGGCGACTCGCTGACGGTCGGCGCGAACGTGCGGTTCCACGCGGCGAGCACGATGAAGCTGGCGGTGATGATTCAGCTGTTTCGCGACCGGGATCGCGGCCTGGTGAAGCTCGACGATTCGATCCCGGTGACGAACACGTTTCGCTCGATCGTCGACAGCTCACCGTATCAACTCGACGCCGGCGACGATTCGGACTCCTCGCTGTACAAGCGCGTGGGCCGGCGCGCCTCGATCCGCGAGCTGATCGAGCTGATGGAGACGGTGTCGAGCAACCTCGCGACCAACCTGCTGATCGCCCAGGTGAATGCCAGGCGCGCCAACGCGACAGCGCATGCGCTGGGCGCCGATTCGATTCTCGTGTTGCGGGGAGTCGAAGACAACAAGGCGTATCAGGCGGGCCTGAACAATACGACGACGGCCCGCGATCTCGGCATGCTGCTCGCCGCAATCGCGAACGGCAAAGCGGCGTCGCCGGCTGCGTGCAACGAGATGCTCGCCATTCTCGGTCGCCAGCATTTCACCGAGGGTATCCCCGCCGGCTTGCCGCCGGGAACGCCCGTCTATCACAAGACCGGTTGGATCGGACAGGTCGTCTATCACGATGCCGCGATCGTCGAGCCGGCCGGCGGCGGACGCTATGTGCTGGTGGTGTTGACGGGAGGAGTGCAGCAGGACGAAGACGCTCACGCAGTGGTTCGCGATATCTCGCGCCTCGTGTTCGACGCCCGGAGGAAAGGATGAAACTCATCACCACGATCGTGCGGCCGGAACGTTTGCCGGACGTCAAAGCGGCGCTGTTTCGCGCCGGCATCACCGGCATCACACTGAGTCGCGTGAGCGGCCACGGCGGCGAGCATGAGATCGTCAGCCAGTACCGCGGCACGACGCTCGTCATGGAATTCCACGAGAAGGTGAAAATCGAGATGGTCTGCTCCGAGCCGTTCGTGCAGCCGTGCATCGACGCGATCCTGTCGTCGGCGCGCACCGGCGAGGTGGGCGACGGCAAGATCTTCGTGCAGCCGATCGAGCGCGTGATCCGCATCCGCACCGGCGAGCAGAACAACGAGGCGCTCACCGCGGTCAACGCCAATGAGGTGCAGCAGGCGGCCATTCGCGCCGCGGACGAGCCATGACGCAGGCAGCGGCGGCGGCGATCAGCGCCGGCGATACCGCCTGGGTGCTCGCGTCCAGCGCCCTGGTCCTCCTGATGACCGTCGGGCTCGCGTGCTTCTACGGCGGGCTGGTGCGATCCAAGAACTCCCTCAACACGATGATGATGAGCGTCGTCGCGATGGGCGCGATCAGCGTGCAGTGGGTCGTCCTCGGCTACTCGTTGTCGTTCGCGCCGGGCTCGGGATGGCTGGGCGGGCTCCAGTGGGTGCTATTTCGGCACGTCGGCAACGACCCCGATCCGGCATATGCCGCGACGATCCCGCAATCGGCGCACGCGATCTATCAGGCGATGTTCGCGATCATCACGCCGGCGCTGATCTCCGGCGCGATCGTCGAGCGCATGCGCTTTCGCGCCTACCTCGCCTTCCTGGTGCTCTGGTCCACCTTCGTGTACGCGCCGCTCGCGCACTGGGTGTGGGGATCGGGCGGCTGGCTGCAGAAAATGGGCGCGCTCGATTTCGCGGGCGGCACGGTGGTGCACATCAGCGCCGGTGTGTCCGCGTTGGTCGCCGCCAAGTTCCTTGGCCCGCGTCGTGATTTCCGGCGCGTGCCGCTCTCGCCGCACAACGTCCCGGTGGTCCTGATCGGGGCGGGACTGCTCTGGTTCGGCTGGTTCGGCTTCAATGCCGGTTCGGCGCTCGCCGCCAACGGCCTCGCCGCGCTCGCGTTCGTGAATACGAACACGGCGGCAGCCGCGGCGCTGCTCACCTGGGCACTGCTGGACTCCACGCGCACCGGCAAGATGACGGCGGTTGGCGCGGCGACCGGCGCCGTGGTCGGACTCGTCGGCATCACGCCCGCGGCCGGTTTTGTCACGCCGCCGGCATCGATCGCGATTGGCGTGCTGTGCGCCCTGGTGAGCTACTTCGCGATCCAGCGCCGCTCGCGCAGCTTGCTGGACGATTCGCTGGACGTCTTCTCATGCCACGGCCTCGCCGGCGTGGCGGGCGCGCTGCTGACCGGCGTGTTCGCATCGAAGGTGGCGAACCCCGCGGGCAACGACGGCCTGTTCGCCGGCAACCCGGGACAGCTGCTCGTGCAGGTCTACGCCGTCGTCGCGGCGATCGCGATCGCGGCTGTGGGCACGATCGTGATTTTGACCGTCGTGCGGGCGGTCTTCGGCGCGCGCGTGCGGATCGCCGATGAGATGGAAGGGCTGGATCTCAGCGAGCACGGTGAGGAAGCGTACTTTGCGGGTGACTCCGCGCTGGGCGGCAGCGCGATCGCGCAGAGCGTGATCGTGTCGACGCATCCGGAGGAAGAGGCGGAACGGCGGGAGACGGCAAAGACATAGCTGCGTGCGACAGCGCAAAATCCGCGCGCTCTGGAGTCGCAGGCGACTGCGTCGCCCAAAATCTTCACACATCACCGCAAATTCCGTGTCCGACATCGCAACGCCCGCGTACAACAAGGCAAAATCCTCGTCCGACAACGATAAAGACGCGTGCGACAAACAAAAATCCGTGTCCAACAAAGCAAACGGCGCGTGCTCCGGAACAACGGCCCGGTGCGTCGCCCAAAATCCGCGCACATCAGCCCGAAATCCCTGTCCGACAACGCGCAGACGCCCTCCGTCCGCGCTTACATCGCGCGCGTTCCGCGAATTCTCAGTGCGTCGTTGACAGGGGCGCCGTCATTCCCTACGAGACGCGCCGCGTTTTCCTTCTCATGAAGTCCATCAGGATGAACTGGCCGAGCGTCATCGTGTTCGTGAAATAGGCCTTGCCGCGGCAGATGGCCGACACCTTCTTCACGAACTCGACCAGGCTGCGGTCGCGGGCGAGCATGAACGTGTTGATGAGGACACCGCTGCGGCGGCACGCCGCGACTTCGCGGTAGGTCGCCTGGAGGATGTGCGGGTCCAGGCCCATCGAGTTCACGTAGATCCGGCCGTCCGGCTGCGTCAGCGCCGATGGCTTGCCGTCGGTGATCATGATGATCTGCCGCATGTCTTTGCGCTGACCCATCAGAATCCGGCGCGCGAGCTTCAATCCTTCCGTGGTATTGGTGTGATACGGCCCCACCTGCGCGTGCGCGAGCTGCGCGAGCGGGATTTCCTCCGCCGTGTCGTGGAAGAGCACGACGCGCAGCGTGTCGCCGGGGAATTGCGTGCGGATCAGATGCGTGAGCGCCAGCGCCACCTTCTTGGCGGGCGTGAAGCGATCCTCGCCGTACAGAATCATCGAGTGCGAGCAGTCCAGCATCAGCACCGTCGCGGATGACGAGCGATACTCCGCCTGATGTACCATCAGGTCGTCGTACTCCAGGTTGATCGGGACGCCCAGGCCTTCGCGCTTCAGCGCGTGGGAGAGGGTGGCGTTGACGTCGAGGTTGAGCGTGTCGCCGTACTCGTAGCGCCTGCTCGCCGCCTCCGCCTCGACGCCCGTGGCGAGATGCTCGGTCTCGTGCGCGCCGAAGCTCGACTTCCCGATGCTGCCCAACAGATGCTTCAGCGTGCGATAGCCGAGAAAATCGATGCCCTTGTCGGTGAGATTGAACTGCACTTGCTGGGCCGCTTCTTTCGCCATGCCGCCGGGGCCGAGGACCGGCTGCTGCGCGCCCGGCATCTTGGGCGCCTGCTGCAGGTTGAGATAGCCCTCGTCGATCAGCTTCTGCACGATCTGATCGAGCAGATCGGCCAGCTGCTTCTGCAGCTCGGCGTCCTTTTGCGCGTCCCCGGTCGAGTCGCCGCGCAGCACGTTCAGCATGTCGGGCGTGAGCTGCCCCGAGTCCATGAGGGCCTGAAGAATCGCCTGGCGCAGCGCGTCGAGTGAGCGGTCGGGGTCTTCTTCGCCGAACTCGCCCCAGAAGGGGTGAGAGTACGACCCTCCCGCAAATCCAGACTGCAACAGGAAGTCCGCGAGCTGATCGAGCAATGCCTGGAGATTCAGCGTCTCGAGCAGACCCGGGATATAGCGACTGTACGTCGTGCGTTTCATGTCTACCCACAATGTCGTGTGGTCGCGACCTTTCACGCAATGACTGAGGGGGTAAGACGGTACGGGTTCGGTGCGCTCGCGCATCGCAACTTCCGCCTCTTCTTCATCGGTCAGGGGATTTCCCTGATCGGCACCTGGATGCAAAACGTCGGCGAAGGATGGCTCATCCTCACGCTGACGAACTCTCCGTTCTACGTCGGCCTCACCGCAGCGCTCAGCACGCTCGGCGTGCTCGTGTTCAGTCTCTACGCCGGCGTCATCGCTGATCGCGTCGACAAGCGACGCGTCATCGTGTTCATGCAGCTCGCGTTCATGCTCGAGGCGCTCACGGTTGCGGTGCTCGTGTACACCCACGTCGTCAAAGTGTGGCACGTGCTGGCGCTCGCGACGCTCCTCGGCGTCGCCAGCGCGTTCGACATCCCGATGCGGCAGTCGTTCATCGTGGACATGGTCGGCAAAGAAGACTTGATGAACGCGATCGCGCTGAACTCATCGTTGTTCAACGGCGCGCGCGTGATCGGGCCCGCGATCGCCGGACTCCTGATCGGCGCGCTCGGCATCGCGTGGTGCTACTTCCTCAACGGCTTGAGCTACATCGCGGTCATTGCGGGACTGCTGATGATGCGCCTGCCGCCGATCGCGCGCGTATCGCAGCGGCCGTCGGCCTGGACGGGTTTTCGCGAAGTCCTCACCTTCCTCCGCGGCGACCGGCGACTGCGCGTGCTGATGGTCCTCACGTCGGTGCTGAGCGTATTCGGCTTCCCCTACATCTCCATGATGCCGGTCTTTGCGCGCGACGTATTGCATCGCGGGGCGACGGGGTACGGCGCGCTCACTTCGTCGATCGGCATCGGGGCGGTCATCGGGGCGCTCGGTGTCGCGCTCGCCTCGGGGCGCATTCGCCGCCGTGGCCGGCTGATGCTGGCCGGCGGGACGGCGTTCGGGATTCTCTTGATGCTCTTCTCGGCCTCGCGCTCGCTGGCCTTGTCGATGGCGCTGCTCGCGCTGGCGGGCTGCGCGATGATCGTGAACAACTCCATCACGAATACGATGTTGCAGACGACGGCGCCCGATCATCTGCGCGGGCGGATCATGGGGTTCTATTCGTTCGTGTTCGTCGGGATGGCGCCGTTCGGCGCATTTCTATTTGGACTCGCCGCCGAGCACGTGGGAGCGCCCATCACCATCGCGACCGGGGGAGCGGTAGTGGTCCTGGCGGTGACGGCGGCGGGATTGCTGGTGCCGGAGCTCACGTCCAACCACGTCGCGTGACCTCGCCGACGATGAGGTCCGCGGCGCCCGCGAAGCCGAGCCGTTCCGCGTTCAGCACCAGATCGTACTGCGTCAAGTCTCGACGGTCGCGACCGTAGTTGGTCTTGATGTACTGATCGCGAAATGCGTCGGTTTCTTGAATGACCTTGTCGACGTTCGCGCGATCGATGCCGAGCCGTTCGACGGCGACCTTATGGCGAAAGGCTTTCGATGCGATGACGTAGACGTGCAGCGCGTTCGGCCGGGACGCCAGCACCGCCTGTGCACCCCGGCCCACCAGCACCGCGCGTCCCTCGGCCGCAACGTGGGCGATCACGCGCTCGGTCGTCTTTACGATTGTCTCTTCTTCCGTCTCCACCGTCGGCGGTGAGCCGCCGGTCGTCACCGACATCTCCGGCGATGCCGCCGCGAGCGTGCGTGCCAGGCGCTCGAGCAGTCCGGGTGCGCGCTCCTCGCGGCGCGCGACTTCATCGGTCGACAGCCCGGCCAGATGCGCCACCTGATCGATGAACTCGTTGTCGATCAGCGTCCAGTCGTGCAGGCGCTCCACCGCGAGGCGCCCGATCTCCGATCCCCCCGACGCGTATTCGCGGGTGATCGTCACGAGCGGCTGCGGCTCGGCGGGGGCTCTGCTTACTGCTGGCGAAGATTGCGTCGCAAGTCTCCGATGTTGAGCAACGGGATGCCGCCCTGCGTCGGCACCAGAATCACCAGGTTGTTCGACGACTTCATGTCGCGCAGCACGTCGAGATATTGCCGCATCAGCGCCTCGGGCGTCAGCGTCATGTTGAGCAGCCGCTGCTGCTCGGCCTGCAGGCGGGCAACCTCGACACGGTGCCGCTCGGTCTCCACCTGCTGCTCCTGCGCGATCTTGGCGTTGATGGCCTGTACGACTGCGGCCGGCGGCTGCAGATCGCGCAGGAAGAACGCCGTCACCGTGGCGATGCGGAACGGCGGGCCGCCGGCGCGCGGCTGCGTGACGAGCGCCGAGTCGGTGAGCACTTCCATGGTGTTGGCGATCTGCGTGCGCTTGGCGATGTCGTTGATCGAGTACTGCACCATCCCGTCGCGGACGCCCTTCCGAATCGCGTTGAGCACCGCCCCGCGGATCTGCTCCTCGTCGCCGATCTCCGTGTAGATCCGCGGTGCCTGCTGCGGGTCGATCTGCCAACGAATCGAGACCTCGACGTGCATCCCCATTTGCTCCGAGGACAGCGCTTCGATCTCCTCGACCTGAGCGCCCGCCGCTGGCCACTGTTCCTCACGTGTCGAGAAGCGCTCGACGGACGACCACGGCGCTACAAACCGGATGCCGGCCAGCAGCGGTTTCGGATCGACCGAGCCGAAGGCGTGCCGCACGCCCACCTCGCCGGCATTGATCACCACGGTGGTGGCGCCGAGCACCGTGATCACGCCGACCGCAATCGCGACGTAGCTGAGAATGCGAAGAATGCCGCTGATCGAGCGGCCGCCCGTGGTCTCGCCGCGCAGCGTGGCCGCGCCAAGACGGAGGAAGAACGCAACCCCGAGGAGTACGAGACCAAAGACCAGCTCGCCCATGGCGACTCCCGTATGTGAAAGAGATGTGGACTACGTGAAGAGGTTCGGTCCTGTTCCAGGTCCCCCCCCGCTCCCACTGCCGGCGGGTCCCTTTCCGAACGGCGGTTTTGGTTCGCTGCGCGCGCGCACGTAGCCCAGCTCCTCGCTGCGCGCGATGCGCTTCTCCGCGACGAGTCCTTCGAGCACGAGCTCGCACGCGGATACGACGGTGGCGGGATCCTTCTTGGCGGCGAGTCCGACTTGATCGATCAGAGCGAGCAGCCCGGGCACCACGGTGAAGCCTTTCAGTAACGCTTCGGAGCGCTCGTCGGGTGTGACCTTGAGCGCGCCGCCTTCGTCGAACCAGTGGACGATGTCGTCCACGTTGGCGCCGCCCACGCGGCCTTCGAATGTCCGGCCCGCGGCGCGCCGGATGAGATCTTTCGCAATCGTCTCGGAGCCTTGCAGCTCGCCCTCGTACTCCAGCTCGAGCTTGCCGGTGATGGCCGGCAGCGCCGCGTAGACGTCGGATACGCGCGGCACGACCGACTTCTCTTTGGCCACGATCGCACGGCGCTCGGCGTTGGACAGGACGTTGTCGAGCACGCTGATCGGCAGGCGTTGTGAGACGCCGCTGCGGCGATCGACGCGCTTGTCCTCGCGCGCCTCGAAGGCGATGCGCTCGATCAGCTCGGACATGAAGTCGGGTACGCGGATGGCGCGATTGCCGCCGTTGCGTTCGATCCACGCCTCCTGCTGCGTGATTGCCGCGCCGAGCTCCACGGTCAGCGGGTAGTGGGTGGTGATCTCCGAGCCGATCCGGTCCTTGAGCGGCGTGATGATCTTGCCGCGCGCCGTGTAATCCTCGGGGTTCGCCGTGAACACCAGCGCGACGTCGAGATTCAGGCGCACGGGGTAGCCTTTGATCTGGACGTCGCCTTCCTGCATGATGTTGAAGAGTCCCACCTGAATCTTGCCCGCGAGATCGGGCAGCTCGTTGATGGCGAAGATGCCGCGATTGGCGCGCGGCAAGAGCCCGAAGTGCATCGTCAGCTCGTCGGACAGGAGATGCCCGCCGCGCGCCGCCTTGATCGGATCGACGTCGCCGATGATGTCGGCGATCGTGACGTCGGGGGTCGCGAGCTTTTCGACGAAGCGCAGCTCGCGCGGCAGCCACGCGATCGGCGTCGCATCGCCGCGCTCGGCGATGATTTCTCGGCCGTATTTGGAAATCGGCTCGAACGGGTCATCGTTGACTTCGCTGCCCGCGATGAAGGGAATCTCTTCGTCGAGCAACGTGACGAGCTGGCGCAGGATCCGGCTCTTCGCCTGGCCGCGCAAGCCGAGCAGGATGAAGTTGTGGCGCGAGAGGATCGCGTTCACCAGCTGCGGCAAAACGGTCTCTTCGTATCCGACGATGCCCGGAAACAGCGGCGAGCCGTTCTCGAGCAGGCAGATCAGGTTTTCCCGCATTTCATCGTTGACGGTGCGCTGGCGCCGTGCGGGGCTGGCCCATTCCGTGCGCTTCAACTCACCGAGGGTCGTCGCTTGTGTCATGGCTCGACGTTAAACCTTTCAGCCCGTGCTCTGCAACCCTTGGGCGATTCCGCGCACACTTGCCATCAGCGCTTGCAGCACGTCGCCATCGGGTCGGCCATCGGCGCGCCAGCGGCCGAGCAGATCGATCTGCAGCAGGCTCATCGGATCGACGTACGGATTCCGTAGCACGATGGACCGCTGCAGCGCGGGATCGGAGTCGAGCAGCGCCTGCTCCCGTTTCAAGGCGAGCACGTGCCCCACCGTGCGGTCGAACTCCGCGCGAATGATCGGGAAGTATCGCTCGCCCAGCTCGCCCGCGAGGCGCGCGTACCGCGCCGCAATCGCGAGATCGGCGGTGCCGAGCACCATCTCGACGGATTCGAGGAGGGTACGGAGGAACGGCCAGTCGCGCGCCATGTCGCCGAGCGCGGCCGTGCCGTAGCGCGCTGCCGCTCGATCCAGCGCCGTGCCGAGGCCGTACCACCCGGGCAGCAGGTGGCGGCTTTGCGTCCACGCGAACACCCACGGAATCGCGCGCAGCCGCTCGATCAATCCTTCGCTCGCGTCATCGTTCGATCGCGCGCTGGGACGACTGCCGATCTCCATGCGCTGAATCACGTCGATGGGTGTGGCGAGGCGGAAGTAGTCGACGAAGCGGGAATCGTCATAGATGAGCGCCCGGTAGGCCGCGCGGCTCTCGGCCGCGATGTCGTCCATGATCGCGCTCCAGGTCGCTTCCCGCGCGTCGACGCCGCGCGGCAGCGCCGTCGCGAGCGTGACGGCGCTCACAGTTTGCTCGAGCGTCCGCAGCGCGATCCCGCGGAGTCCGTACTTCGCGTTGATGACCTCGCCCTGTTCCGTCATGCGCAACCGTGCCCGCACGGAGCCGGCGGGCGCGCTGAAAATCGCGCTCGTGATCCGGCCGCCGCCGCGACTCACCGTGCCGCCCCGGCCGTGAAAGAAGGTGAGATCGATGTCCCCCCCCGCCCCCCCCGCACGATCGATCGTCTCGACCAGGGCCGCCTGCGCGCGCTGCAAGGCCCAGCGCGCCGCGGCGATCCCGGCGTCCTTGTTGCTGTCGGAGTAGCCGATCATCACGATCTGGCGCATGCCGCGCTCGGCGAGATGCGCGCGATACGCGGGATCGGCGAGCAGCGCGCGCATCACATCGGGCGCGCGCTCGAGATCCGCAACGGTTTCGAACAAGGGCGCGACGTCGACGTCGCTGCCGAGTCCTCCCCACCGCGCGAGCACGAGCACGGCGAGCACGTCGTCGGCATCCTGCGCCATGCTGATGATGTACGGACCGACCGCCTCCCGGCCAAACCGCGCGCGGCATTCCGCCATCGCCTTGAACACGTCGAGCGTGCGCGTTGCCTGCGCGTCCGCGGGGCCCCGAGGCTGTTCGTTTGCTTCGAGCACGTGCCGCAGGCGAGTCAGGCGCTCGGCGGACGCGCGTGAGGTCCAGCCGGCGTCGCCCAACAGCGCCGCGAGCACGCCGCGGTGCACCTGAGCGTGCTGCCGTACGTCGATCGTGGCGAGGTGAAAGCCGAATGTTTCGACGCGGCGCAGCAGCCGTCGCACGGCGAACAGCCCGGCGTGCGCGCCACACTGTGCCCGCAGACTGGCGATTATCGCACCGAGATCCGCTTCGAGCTCGGCGGCGTTGGCGTAGCCGGACGGCTCGTCGCGGCGGGTGGCGTCTCCGCGTGCGGCGATGAGCGTGAACAGCACGCGGTACGGCATGTCCGCATAGCGCGCCGGAAGCGCGGCGAGCGCCCTGGGGAATTGGGCGCTGTACGCCGCGATGCGGCGGCGCACGTCATCGCTGACGCCGGTGCGAGTCCCCGACTGCGACAAGCGGCGCGCCAGGTCCGCCGCCTCGCGCGCGTAGCGACCGAGCACCAGGTCACGCTGCCGCGCGAACGCGGCGCGCAGCGTATCCGCGCCCACGTTCGGATTGCCGTCCATGTCGCCGCCGACCCAGGACCCGAAGCGCAGCACAGCCCGCGCCGGCATCTCGATGTCGTAGGCGTTCCGCACCGCGTGCTCGAGCTCTTCGTAGAACGGCGGCACGACGCGGTAGACGACGTCCGTCAGATAGAACAGCACGTTCTCCAGCTCATCCATCACCGTCGGCCGGGCGGAAGGCGTCGGATCGGTTTGCCAGCCGATCGTGACTTCCTCACGCAGTCGCGCCAGCGCGGCGCGCTCTTCATCCGGCGTCCGGGATGGATCGAGACGCTCGACCAGCAACCGGCCGATCACCTGCTCCTTCTCGAGCAGCGTCCGGCGCGTCGCTTCCGTGGGGTGGGCGGTGAAGACCGGCTCGACCCGCAGACGCTGCAACAGGCCGGCGGTTTGTGCAGGCGTGATACCGGCAGTGGCGAGCCGCCTAACGGTTGCGGCGAGACTGCCCTCCTGCGGCTCGCGCGCGTCGTGCAGGTAGTCGCGCCGGCGCCGGATCCGATGAACCCGCTCGGCGAGATTCACGACCTCGAAGTAGGCCGCAAACGCCCGGATCAGCGTCTCGGCATCACGCGGCGGCAGTCCGCGCACGAGACCGTGCAGCTCATCGGTCGCCGACGCGATCGACGCGCGGCGGGCGCGCTCCACGAGCTGGAAGAAGGCATCGCCGCACTGCTCGCGCAGGACGTCGCCGACGAGGGCGCCGAGCGTACGAACGTCGTCCCGCAACGGCGCGTCTTTGGCGGCGAATTCGACTTCCCTGAGCCGCGTCGCCGTCAGGAGCCCTCGGCTGGCGTAAAGAGTCTGGCCGCGGCGACACCCCACGCCGGGAGGTCGATCGCGGCCTTGCCGTCGCCCGCGACGGGGATCGCGTCGCCATTTTGCTCGACCAGATTCGTGCGGCGCGCGAGTTTGAACGTGTACGCCGCGGGCCAAACACCCACCGGGCGCGCCTGCCCGGCGACGTCCAGCAGCTTGACGACTGCGCCTTCGCCGTCGTCGGCGGGTTTGGCACCGACGATCAGCGCGTTCTTGTCGGCATAGAACAGCGCCCGGTCTTTCGCGATGAGCGGCCCCGGCGTGTCGTTCGTGTAGGACGGGCTGACGTAGAGCGGATCGCACGCGGCCCAGCCGCGCCGCACCGGCTCGGCCGCGTCGCCGGGAGCGAGCAGCGAAATGCGGAAACGGAACGTCACCGGCCCGCCCTGCGATGCGGCGTAGTTGGTGTGCCAGTAGTTGTTCATGGCATACGCGAACAAGGTGCCGTCGGGGACGATGCTGCGCCGCCATTGCCCGCGAAATACATCGTTGAGTGTGAATAGCGGGGTGTCCGGTCCACTCCACAGGACGCCATCATTCAATTCGTGCAGCCAGACCCAGTGCGCGTGACAGAACCAGTCGCGACAGCTGCCGGTCTGCTGATCGCGATCGACGGTCATCCTGCCGAGCGGCACTTCGACTTCGACGGTCGGCTTGGTGAACGCAAACGGGAACGCGACGTAGAGAGCTTCTTTTGCGAGCGTCGGCGTCTTGACGATGCGGTTCTCGATATCGATCCACGGCAGCTCGTCGTAGAGCGTCACGGTCGATGTGATCGAAGGAAAGCCCTCGAGCGTGCGCTCCACGATCAGCCGCGCGCCGATCCCCGGCAGCTTCTCGCGCCTGCAATGGCCGAATTTCGCCTGAATAAGCTGGAGCTGCGCCGGATTCTTGAGCTCGCTACGATCGCCCGACGTCCACAGCGCGCTATGCTCGCCGCCGAGCGCGTAGACGAGCTGATTCAGGCCGGACCAATCGCTCAGCTTGACGCGTTCCTTCCCATCAGGTCCCACGAGCGAGCGGATCGCGCCCGTCGCCGGATCGAGCTGGACGGTGAAACCGCCGGCTTTGGCGTCGAGCGCCTCGCCGTCCGCGGCCGGCGCGCGCGCCTCGCGGTCTGCCTCGCCGAGCGCCAGGTATCCGAGCGCCGGGACTTCGCGAAACAGGACCAGCGCATCGCCGTTCTCGAGATCCACGGCTGCCAGCTCGTGTCCATCGAAGGACAGACTTTTCCGGGCGCCGCCCGCGACGCGCGCGACATCGGTACGCTCCCACGTCCCTGCGTTGAAGACCACGCGACCCCGGCCAGGCCGGGAGGCGAGCCCGAGACGCAGCAGGCCGTCGTTGAGATGGTCGCGTGCTGCCGCGGTGCCGGCATCGATGAACCGCTTCTTGTACTCCCACTGCGCCACAGTCTGGCGCGATGCCGGCGCAGAAATGCTTTCGGCCGCGCCCCAGGTGTGCTCGCCGAAAAGCAGCAGATCGCGCCACATCGCCGCGCGCGCCTCGGCGCGGCTGCGACGGCGCTCGACCGCGTCGTCGTCGCGCTCCGTACGATCGTCCCAGAGCGCCAGGATTTCCGCCGCGCGCGCGGCAAGTTGGGCTGAGCGAAATGCGGCCAATTCCGCCGCCGTCGAGGCCGCTCCGTCCTCCCAATACAGCCCGGTGTCGCCGCGGCGAACCGGAATTGTGGTCGCGTAGCGGCGCTCGATGTCGCGAAAGAAGTCTTCCGCCCGTCCCGGGATGATGCGTGGCCAGGTGAACCGGCGGGCGAATTCCTGTACGTTCGCGACGATCGCTTCCTTCATGAGGGCATTGTCCTGCCAATCCGCGCCGTACAGCAGCGCGCTGTCGTACGGCCAGCTCTGTGCCTGGAGCGCGGGTTGCTCGAGCAGCCAGCTGGACAGTCGATGGCCCATCTCGTCCGGCCCGACGTCGAAGCCGAACCGTGTGCCGTCGCCGTAATGGTGCGCGCGCCAATGGAGGACTCGGCTGCCGTCGGGACCCTCCCAGTAGTAGAGCTGCGGGTATGACGTGCCATCGACGCCGCCGCCTTCGTTCGGCGGCAACAGGGGCACGGCGCGTTCGGGATTGGGTCCACTGGCGAGGTACTTCACGCCGCTCGCCGCGAGCAACGTCGGGAATGTCAGCGTCTGGCCGGGGACGTCGGTGATTTGCGCCGAGAGGAAAGTCAGGCCGCGCTCGCGCGCGAGCTTGCCCGCCGGCCAGACGAGCCGCGCGAACGTGTCGTGATCGAGAAGGCCGGTCAGCATGTTCGCGAACAGCGCCTGCCAGCCGATCTTGCCGTCGCGGATCGCCTGCAGCAGCGCATCCGCCGCTTCCGGCGACCGGTCCTCGACGTACGCCAACACCTGGAGCGCGCACTCGGCGGTGAAATGGAAATCGCGATGCGTGCCGATCCAGGCAAGCGCCTCGTCCAGATTCTTGCGGTGAATTTCGAGCGCGCGCTCCTGGAGATCCGTGTAGCCGACGTCCGTGTGAATCGACGCGAGCAGGTAGAGGGTCCAGCGTTTCGCCGGCGTGAGACGCAGCCGGCGGCGTGCAACGCGCGCGCGCGCGACCTCGACGTCAACCTGAAAATCGGACGGCTCGGCGAGCGGCACCCACACTTCACCGGTCAAGACTCCTTGCGGCGACGGCAATAGCCCGGCGGTGCCGACGAGCGCGCCGTGACGGTCGGTGACGGTGGCGCGCGCGGCTGGTGCGTTCAGCCCTGAGACCATTACGCGAACGAGATTCTTCCGACCGTCGGGTTGTTGAAACAGCGCGGTGGGGCGTACGTCGATGAGTGGTTGTTGCGTCTCACCAGGTCGCGTCGCTAACCATCCCGCGAGCGACGAGAGTAAGCCCAGGAACGTGCGACGGTCAGAATGCAGCATGATTGCTATAACTTAGCGCAGCTTGACTGTGCAGGTCCCCTATGTACGTTTCGCCGTCTCCCCGACCCGAACCTCAACAGGAGCCCCAATGAAGCGCATCGCAATGGCCGTGGCGATTGTCGTCATGGCCGCAGGCGCGTGCAAGAAGGCGCAGAATGCGAATACTGCCGCCGACAGCACGTCGATGAGAATGTCGGACTCGATGAAGATGGCACCGACCGACACGGCGAAGGCGCGCGCCGACAGTGTCAGGATGGCGGATTCGATGAAGGCTCACCGCGACACGACTCATCGGACGACGACGCGTCCGCGCACCCGCCGGCCCTAATCGCCGCGCGGTGATGTGATCAAGCCCGGGCAACCCCCGGGCTTTTTGTTTGCGATACGCTGCGCCGGATCGCGGTGCGCGTGTCGAACGGCGGATGCCATCCCAGGTCGCCGCGGATTCGATCCATCGCGTAGGGGTTCTCGCCGAGTATGAACGACATCGCCGCATTTCCGAGCGCGCTGTAGCGGCCCGGCAGCAGCGCGCGCATCGACGCACTCCACGCGGCCACGCCTAGACGAATGACGGGCACCGGAACGCGAATCCGGATTGGGCGGACCCCGAGCGCTTCCGCGAACGTCTCGAAGAACTCGCGCTGCGTGATGAGCGGCGGCGCATCGCGCGTTACGTTGTAGGCGCGAAAGCCCGGCGGGGCGGGGGCATCCAGCGCCGCGACCACCGCCGCCGCGACGTTGCCGGCATAGATGCACGACAGATGGTTCGTGCCCGGCCCGATCCGGGGCAGAAACCGCCGCCGCAGGTTCGCAACCAGGCGCCGCGTGAACAGCCGGTCCCGCTCGCCGTAGATCACGTTGGGACGAATCGCGGTCACGGAAAGGCCGCCGCGCGCCGCTTCCTCTTGCAGCAGCTGCTCCGCCGCGCGTTTGCTGCGCGCGTAGAAATCGCGGGCGGGCAGCGGCTGAAACGGATACTCCTCGGTCAAGCCGCCCTCACCCGCCGCAAACACGGCAACGCGGCCGTACACGGCGACACTCGAGACGTGAATCAGGCGGGCGCCCACGCGTCGCGCCGCTTCGGCCGCCAGGCGCGTGCCGCCGACATTGACGCGAATGAACTCGTCGTAGGACTGATGCGAGGCGACGAGCGCGGCGGCGTGCACGATCGCCCGCGCTCCTGCCGCGGCGCGCACCCACGAGATCGCGTCGGTCACGTCGCCGACCACCGCTTCAGCGCCGAGTGACTCTACGAACGCGCGCGAGTGCTCGCGGATCAGCGCGCGCGGGCGCTCGCCACGCGCGCGCAGCGCCTCGAGCACGTGGCTCCCCAGCAGACCGGCGCCGCCGGTAACGAGCACGGGGCCGCCCGTCACGCAGGCGTGACGCGCGGCGCGTCGAACGGCAGTCCGACCACGCGGGCTTCGCGGCCCGCGGCGCGAACCGTGGCGCCGACGGGGACTTCGCGCCTGACGACCGCGAGGCCGATCCAGCGGCCCAGCACCGAGCCGCCACCGTCGGGCAGCCACGCAATGCTGGTGACGCGACCGACCTCGTGCTCGTCCTGTGTCACGGCGCTCCAACCCCCTCCCGTTGCCGGGGCGGCCGGTGGATCGGACTCGAACGCGAGCCCTCGCAGCTGCCGGTTCGCATGACCGCGAAAGTGCAGCCGGCTCACCGTCTCCTGGCCTGTGTAGCAGCCTTTCGTGTACGACACGCCGCCGATCTCATCGAAGCGCACTTCCTGGGGAATCGTCTTTTCGTCGACCTCGGACGCGAGCCGCGGCCAACCGGCCAGAATGCGTGCGAGCTCCAACGCGGCCGCATCGGCCGGATACGCGCCCGCATCGACCAGGCGCTCTCGGACGCCCGGCTCGTTCTGAGGGGTCGCGGTGATCTGAAAGACGAACGGCGCGAGGTCGCCGGCGCGCGCGACTTCGACGGGGCTGCCGGCTGCCGATCCTTCCACCACGCGATTCGCCCCGTGAGGTACGGGAATCCCCGCCGCCCCCAGCACCGCGGCGGCGTGCGCGCCGGCGACGCGCAGCACCGCGAGCTCGCCGGTACGGTCGCTGGATTTGGCGAGTCGCGGTGGCACCGAATGCTGGAGGACCGCCAGCGCGCGGTCCCGCCCCTCCGCCGGAACGGTGAAACGCACGCGCGGCCCCATTCGCGCGGCCCAGCCGTCCACGACGATCATCCCCTTTGGGGTCAGCAACGCGCCATAGATGAACGCGCCGTCACCGGGTTTCTCGATGTCATTGGTCAGCAACCCCTGAAAACAGGTGACGGCCCCCTCGGCTGGTCCAACGAGGTCGATGCTCGCGACGTCCGCGGGTGCGACGATGGCTCCCGCGCGGAGGCGGTCGATCAGTTCCGGAGACACCGCGTCCGGGTCGAGCCGGGTGACGTTCGCCGGCGGGGCGGTGGGGAACAGATCGCTCACAGCTTGCCCAGCTCCGCGGGGTCATGCCCCGCAAGCGATTCCCACACCAACGCGGCGCCGCGTCCCGCGAGTGTCTGCTGCGGGTGACTGGTCGTCAGCATGATGCACGGCATGCCGGCGGCACGCGCCGCCTCGAGGCCGTGCAGGGAATCCTCGATCACGGCGCAGCGCTGGGCGGCGATCGGCCGGCGCTGATCGAGCGCGGCGTGCGCGGCCAGGTAAGCGCCGGGGTCCGGCTTGCTGCGCGGTACATCGTTGGCGGCGATGATGGTCTCGAAGGCGTCGGCCAGGCCGGTGCGCGCGAGCACGGCATCGATTTCGCGCCGGAGCGCGCCCGAAACGATCGCGAGCCGAAAGGTTTGCCGGGCCTGGCGCACGAACTCCTGCGCACCATCCACCATGCGCAGCGCGGTGGTAACGAGATCCAGGTACAGCCTGGATTTTTTCTCCACGAGAAACTTCAGCAATTCCGTCGTCAACGTGCGCTGCGCGCGACGATACGCCTCCATGAATCCCGTGCGATCGTCCAGGCCGAGATAGCGGGCGTAATAGTCCTCGCGGGTGAGCGTGATGCCTTCGTCGGCGAGGACGCGCTGCAGCGCCCAGCAATGCTGCGGCTCGTCGTCGACCAGCACGCCATTGAAGTCGAACAGCACGGCCTCGATCACCACGTCTCCTTGAGCCAGGCGACGATCGGTGGCCAGCACGCGCTGCGGGCACGCTCGCTCAACACCAGCCCGCGGTGCGACAGACCCGGAATCACCTCGAGCGCCTTGCGCGCGGCGCCGACGCGATCGACGACCTGCCGGCACGCCCGCGGGGGAGCGAAGATCCAGTCCGCGCCGCCCGCGACACCCAGGTACGGAATGCTCAACGCCGCGAGTCCCGCGAAGTAATCGAAACCGTCGGTACCGCGCCACCTGCCGCGCACGTTCCACTCCATCCATTCCGCGATGATCTCGGCAGCCTCGTCTTCGTTGCCGAAGCGAAACCGTTTGGCCGGGAAATGTCCCAGTGCACGCGACATCGCCATGGTCGCGGCCGCGAGCGCGCGGCGCACCGGCCCGAGCCGGCGCGGCCCGGGCGTGCCGAGTGTCACGACGGCTTTGAGCGGTGCCGCGGCCGCCACGCGCGCGAGCCAGCACAGGCCGGCTGCTCCGCCCGCGGAATGGCCGATCCAGGCGAGCGGCGCACCATCGGTCTCCTCGCGCACGCGCGCGACGAGCGTGGGCGTATCCTGCAGTATCCAGTCCTCGAAGGTCCAGGCGCCGCGACGCGGCTCGCGGGCGCTGTCGCCATGATGCCGCAGATCGGCGAGCCAGACATCGAGACCGGCGGCGCTGAGAAAGTGCGCCATGCCGCCGGGCGCGGCGCCGTCGGCGGAGCGGAGCCAGAGCCGATGGCTCGTGAACGCGCCATGGACGAGAAGCACGGACGGCCGGCCATCCCGGTACGCGCGTAGCCGGTGCAACGCGAGCTCCACGCCGTCCGGGGTCGTGACACGCCTGATGCTTCCCGTCATTCGTAGCGGCCGGCGGCGCGGTAGGAATCGTCGAGCACCTCGATCGGATGGCGCACGCGCGCGGCCAGTCCCGCGGCCGCGAGGCCCGCGCCGATTTGCATGATACACCCGGGATTGCCGGTTGCGATCACCTGAGGCGCCGCTTCGCGAATCCGTTCGAGCTTGGTCTTCAGCACGGCGCGCGACATTTGCGGCTCGAGCAGCGTGAACAGACCGGCGCTGCCGCAGCATTCCGACGCGCCGTTCAGCGGCACGAGAGTGAGCAATGGAATCGCCCCGAACAGCTTCAGCGGCTGGGCCGCGATGCGTTGCGCGTGCAACAGATGGCAGGGCGGATCGTATGCGACGTGCAAATCGAGCGGCGCTCCCGGCGCCGGAGGATCGAGCAGTTCGGTGACGTCACGGACGCGGGCGGCGAAGTGCGCGGCACGCGGCTCGTCGATCAGATGTCCGTATTCCTTCATGAGGGCGCCACAGCCCGCGCTGTTGACGACGATCGGCTCATCACCGTCGCCGAATGCGGCGATGTTGGCGCGAGCCAGCGCGCGAGCTTCGTCGAGGAGTCCGGCGTGCGCGTGGAGTGCGCCGCAGCAGACCTGGCCCTCGACATCTTCTACTCGGTAACCGTTTACCCCCAAGGTGCGCACCGTCGCATCGTGAACGTGCGAGAAGAGGCCCTCCATCACACATCCCCTGAACAACAAGGCGCGTAAGGGCGCGGAACGGCGCGTGGCTGCGCGGATGTCTTCCGCGCCTTTTCGCGACCGACCGAGCCCCCCGTGCCCATTCGTGCTCTTGGTGGCAACCAGCATCCCCAACCCGAACCGTACGCGCCCGAACCCTGCGACGCTCCGTGGCAGCACCGATCGCAGCAACCTGGCGAACCAATAGGCAACGCCGCTGACCCCGGGCGTCGTCAACACCCACAACGCCAATCTCGCAAGGCGCGGACTGCCGTTCGCGGCGACGATTCGGGACCGCGCCGCTTCGAGACCGCGGCCATACTGCACGCCCGACGGACAGACGGGCTCGCAGCCGCGGCAGCCAAGGCAACGATCGAGGTGATAGACGAGGGCGGCGTCGGTCGCGGCAAGGTCGCCGCGCTCGAGCCCGCGCATCAGCTCGATGCGGCCGCGGGGGGAATCGGACTCATCGCCGGTAGCAAGGAACGTCGGACAAGCCTGAAGACAGAACCCACAGTGTACGCACGCGTCCAGAGCCTCGAAACCGCCTCGCGCGTTGTCTCCTCTCCCCGTCATGAGCCTTCTGTGGCGACCACGAGTGCACCGCCGGGGTCGAACGTGCGACGCAAGCCCGTGACGAGCGGGCCGACGCCCTCGCGATAGGCGCCGAAATGGCCGACCGCCTGGCGCACCGCCCAGGGTGCGCGTTCGAGCGTGAGCGGCACTTCCATGCCCGCGAGCGTGCGGCGCAACCGCTGCAGGCGATCGATGCCGGCGTCACCGGTCCAGCGGATCGCGCCCGACGCCGGGGATGCCGAGATCCATTCGTCGCCGAGTTGATGCTGCAGCAGGTCGAGCAACTCGTCGCTCGCGGTTGGCACGCCGCCGATCCGAAACGTCACGGGACGGACGGCGAAGCCCTCGCTCAGCCGCATCCAGAACGCGTGCGCTTCTTCGGCGCGCAGCGACGTGAATCGCCCACCGCCGCTCGCGGCCCCGAGTCCGGCTTCATCCGCGGCGACGAGCGCGGGCGAGCCGGCGAGCCGCACACCCAAGACCCAGCGTTCCCGGCGCGCGAGCGCGGGGGATACGAGCTCGAGCGCCGCGGGGGTGAGCCCGGCGGCGGCGATGTCTTCTCCGACCTGCGTCAGATCTTCGCGCGCGCCCTCGAGGAGATAGGTGACGTCGGCACGCGGCAACGCGCGCAGCCGCAGATGCACCAGCACGATCACGCCGAAGGCGCCGAACCCGCCCGCCTGCAGCCGCGTGAGATCGTAGCCCGCCACATTCTTCATGACGCGGCCGCCGCTCTGCACCATGCGGCCGTCGCCCGTGACGAACGTGACGCCCAGGAGATGGTCCTTGATCGGCCCGAAGCCGTGACGGAGCGGGCCCGCGGTGGCGGTCGATACGATTGAGCCGAGCGTGCGACCCGCGAGACCGGGAGGATCGATCGCGAGCCAGGCGCCGCGGTCGGCAAGCTGCTGCCGCAGCTGATCCAGTCCGATTCCGGCCTCGGCGGTAGCGGTGAGATCGGGGGGTTCGATGGCCGGGATTCGGTCGAGCCGCCGCGTCGTCAGCGCGAGATCGGCGGGCGCGTCGCTCTGGAGCCAGGTGCCGGCGCCTTCGATGCGCACGCGCCAGCCTTCCTGATGCGCGGTGCCGAGGAGCAACGCAACGGCATCGGGCGAGCCGGGGGCGACGCGCGGGACGCGATCGGGGGCGGCCTCGAGCACGGCGCCTTCGCCCAGCAATGCGGTGACCTTGTCGAGAATCGTCATCTGCCGGCCACGAATGCGGAATGCGGAATGTGGAATGCGGAATTGAAACCCGCCTGTCGATTCCGCATTCCGAATTCGGCATTCCCCATTGAACTCCACTCCCGACAGGCGTGCACCGGGACGACTTTCCCGGGATTCACGAGCTCATGTGGATCAAACACGCGCCGCACCGCCTGCATCGCCCCGAGCGATTCCGCGTCGAAGATCAACGGCATGTAACGCAGCTTGTCGATGCCGACGCCGTGCTCGCCTGTGATGGTGCCGCCGGCATCGATGCAGGTTTGCATGATCTCGGCGCTCGCCGCTTCGACCTTTTTCTTCAGCACGGGATCGGTGGCATCGAACGAGATGTTCGGATGCAGGTTGCCGTCGCCGGCATGGAAGACGTTGCTCACGACAAGGCCATAATGTTTTGCGATCGCGCAGATCGTATCGAGAACCTGCGGCAGGGCGGAGCGGGGCACGACCGCGTCCTGGACGACGAGGTCACGGGAGAGCCGGCCCATGGCGCCGAACGCTTTCTTGCGGCCCTGCCACAAGCGTTCGCGCTCGGCCTCTGTCGCCGCAGATCGCACCGATCGGGCGGCGGATTTTCGCAGAATCTCGGTGACAGTAGCCGTTTCGGCCGTCACCGCGCCCTCATTGCGGCCGTCCAATTCGACCAGCAGGACCGCCGCCGCGTCGCGGGGGTATCCGGCTGCGTAGACGGAATCCTCCACGGCGCGGATGCAGGACTGATCCATCATCTCGAGCGCGGCGGGCACGATCCCGGACGCGATGATCGCGGAGACCGCTTCGCCGGCGGCGCGGATGCTGCTGAAGTCGGCGAGCAACGTTCTGATGGCGCGGGGCGCCGGCGTGAGGCGCACCGTGATCTTCGTGGCGATCCCGAAGTTGCCCTCCGAGCCGACGAACACGCCGACGAGATCCGGTCCCCACGGCTCCCCGCCCGCGCTGCCGAGCTCCACGAGTGAGCCGTCGGCGAGCAGCACTTCGAGCGCGAGGATGTGATTCGCGGTGACGCCGTACTTGAGGCAGTGCGGCCCGCCGGCGTTTTCGGCGACGTTGCCGCCGATCGTGCAGGCGCTCTGGCTCGATGGATCGGGAGCGTACTGCAGGCCGTGAGGTTTTGCGGCGGCGCCGAGCCTGGCATTGACGACGCCGGGCTCGACGACGGCGCGGCGATTGGCCTGGTCGATCTGGAGAATGCGATTCAGCCGCGTCAGCACGAGGAGCACGGAGCCCTGGTCGGCGAGCGCGCCGCCGGACAGTCCGGTTCCCGCGCCTCGCGGCACGAACGGCACGCCGAGCGCGGCGAGCAGTCGCACGGCGGCGATCAGTTCTTCGCGCGAGCCCGGGAGTACGACGAGATCGGGGACGCGGCGGTGCGTGGGAAGTCCGTCCATCGAATACGTGACGCGCTCGGCGCGCGCCTCGCGCACATGCTTTTCTCCGACGATGGCGGCCAGATCCCGAGCGAGGCTCATACTATATAGTAGCCCCGAAACGAAGAGGGGCCAGGAATTTGTCTTCCTAACCCCTCGAACCTCGAACCCGCTCAGCGTCTCGCCGCTCGGCGTCTCCTACGCGGCTCTCCAGAATCCCTTGAGCGCCTTCCCGTCAGGCGACTCGCGCAGCTTCTCGAACGCCCGTTCCCGAATCTGCCGGATGCGCTCGCGCGTGACGCCCATGAGCGCGCCGATCTTTTCGAGCGTCATGGCCTCGCTGCCCTCTTCGAGCCCGTAGTAGAGGTAGAGAATCTTGCGCTCGCGCGGCGTGAGATACTTCTGGAAGATCCGGTCGATGAATTCGCGCATCAACTTGCCGTCGGTGCGCTCTTCGATTTCGCCGCCCTCTTGTCCCGCGAACCGCTCGCCGAGCGTCGCCGCATCCTTGTCCGTGCGATCGACCGGCGCGTCGAGCGATAGCTCCGCCGCCGTCATGCGGCGCGCGGTGCGGACGTTCTCGACACTGTCTTCGAGGGCCTGCGCGATTTCGTTGTCGGTGGGTTCGCGACCGAGCTCTTGCGACAGGTACGTCTCGGTGCGGCTCATGCGAATCAACTGCGAATTCTGGTTCAGCGGAATTCGCACGCTGCGCGTCTGCTCGGCGAGCGCCTTCAGCACCGCCTGGCGCACCCACCACACCGCATACGAAATGAATTTGACGCCCTGATCCGGATCGAACTTCTTGACGGCCTTGAGCAGACCTTCATTGCCGATGGCGACGAGCTCGGAGAGATCGAGACCGTGGCCCTGATATTTTTTTACATAGGAGATTACGAAACGCAGATTAGCAGTGACCAGACGCTCGGCAGCTTTTTCATCGCCTCGCTGTACGCGGCGAGCGAGACGACGTTCTTCAGCGGGATCTTTAATGAGTGGGAGTTTTTGTATGTCTTGCAGGTATTGGTCGAATGCTCCGGAGGGGGTGGTGCGGAAAAAGGCCTTCGCCTTGCCGCCATTCGACCTCGCCATGCGCGACTCCCCATGAAACGCGATTGTCTGTGGATATGGCGCTTGAATCACGCCATTTAGGCCACCTAAATCACGCGCCAATATAGGTTTTCCCGCCGGACGGTGCAAATGCACGCAGTTTTCCACATCACAAATTATTGGATTCGTGGAGATTCCCCGCTTTATCCACTATCCACACATCCTGTGGAAAAAGAAGGTCTCGCAACGAATCGCCGCATGCCTATTAACTCAATCCATGGGATGAGTTTGGCTCTGTGGAGACGTGGAAAGGAATGTGGGCTACGTGTTGACCAGGACCTGACGTAGCGCCGCTTCGGCGACCGGCACCGTCCAGCCTCTGCCATTGTCGCCGTGGGCGCTGCCAATCGCTCGGGGCAGCGCGAGCCGGATTTCGCGGTCCCGCACCTTCTTGTCCGCGCGCATCGCGGCAATCAGGTCGTCCACGTGGCTCGCGTCGGGACGTTCGATGGGCAAGTGCAGCCGCTCGAGCGCACCGCGGATCCGCTGCGTCGTTCCTCCGGCCGCGATACCGAGTTGCTCGGCGAGGCGGCTCTCGTAGACCATCCCGATGGCGACGGCCTCGCCATGGAGCACTTCGTATTTGGACGTCGCTTCGATCGCGTGGCCGACGGTGTGCCCGAAATTGAGGATCGCGCGCTTGCCGTTTTCACGCTCGTCCTGTGCGACGATGCCGGCCTTGATCTCCACGGACCGACGCACCAGCCGGTCGAGCGCCGGCGCATGTTTCGCGAAAATCGCCGCGTACTCGTTCTCGAGAAATGCGAAGTAGTCGAGATCCGCCATGACGCCATGCTTGACCGCCTCGGCGAGCCCGGCGGCGAGTTGCACGCTGGAAAGCGAAGCCAGCAGCTCGAGGTCCGCGACGACGACGCTCGGCTGGTGAAACGCGCCGAGCAGATTCTTGCCCGCGGGGACGTCGACGCCGGTCTTGCCGCCGATGGATGAATCGATCATCGCGAGCAGCGTGGTCGGCACCTGCACCAGCGGCACGCCACGCAAGTACGTAGCGGCGACGAAGCCGGCCAGATCGTTGACGACGCCGCCGCCCACTGCGATGACCGCACTGTCGCGGCCGAAATGCGCGGCGAGCATGCGATCGCTCAGTGACGCCCACGTATCTCGCGTCTTGTTCCATTCTCCCGCGGGAAACGTCAGCAGCTCGACTTGATAGCCGATCGCCAATAGCTGCTTTGTCAGGTCTTCGCCGTACAGCTTACCGACGTGAGAATCCGAGATCACGGCGTACGCGGCGCTGGGGCAGTACTCGGGCAGGATCTTGTCGAGCTGCCGCACCAACCCGGCGCCGATCAGAATGTCGTAGGAAGCATCCCGCTGCTCGACGAGCGGGACTCGAATCGTCACCACACGACGTCGTCGTGGCCGGTTTGCATGTTCACGGCGCGCGCGAGCACGAACAGCAGATCGGACAGCCGGTTCAGGTATTGAATGATGAGGGGATTGATCGACTGGCTGCGCGCGAGGCCAACGACCGATCGTTCCGCGCGCCGGCACACCGTGCGCGCGACGTGCAGCGCTGCTCCTTTGGGCGACCCACCAGGCAGAATGAAGTTCTTGAGCGGCTTCAGTTTCGGGTCGTAGGAGTCGATCACGCGCTCCAGCGCGGCAACGGTCGCCGCATCGAGGGAGGCGCGCTGCTTGGCGGCGTCGGGGGTCGCCAGCTCCGCGCCGATGGTGAAGAGATCGCGCTGAATCGTTTGGAGCACGTTCGACTCGAACGTGGGCAAATGGATCGCGATGACGAACCCGATCCACGCGTTGAGCTCGTCGACCTCACCGTACGCGCGGACGCGCGGGTCGTCCTTGGGCACCCGACCGCCACCGAACAATCCCGTCTCGCCTGCATCGCCGGTCTTCGTGTAGATCTTCATGCGACAACGTATCCTCAGGGGCAGCGAAGGGCGAGCGGCTGCGTGGCAATCACATCGTGAGTCTCCGCGTCGACCGCGAGAGCGCGGGAGTCGCTCGCCCGGACATCGGCGATCTCGTCGACGAGGAGAAGATGTCCGCCTCCCGGCGCCGCGACCACGCCCCGGAGGGAGTAACGGACTCCGGGCTCGTCGGGCTGCATCATCCCGCCGCGCAACGGCGTACGCCGCGGTTTCATCACCCAGTGCACGTGACGCAACGCGCCGTCGGCGATGGCGACCGCCGTGACGAGAAGCGTGTCACCGCCGGTGCCGAGAGCGCGCGCCCGAAACCCCACCGCGTACAGGGAATCCACCAGAACCACCTCACCGGCGTCGGCCGCTTGATCGGCGTCGAGCGCCAATGGCCGCAGCGGCGCGTTCGGCTCGGCACGATGCAAGACGCCGTTGAGGAGAGCGAGCATCGATCCGCGCGTGAGGCGGCCGCGGCCGGGTTGCGCGCCGCTGGCGAACGGCGTCCCGTCGAGCAGGGCGACGACATTCACGTGCGACGGCGGCGCGCTGTGGCTCGCGCCGCCGCCGGGAGGAAATGCGAGCACCAGCTCGGTGACCGCCTCCGCCGCGCCGCATTCCGCCGCGGCGTGGAAGCGGGCGAGGGTGAGGCGTGCCGGCGCGGCGCCATTGGCCGACAGCACGGTCGCGCTATCGGCTTTCCGGGCGCGCGGCTCGATGGCGATGAGCGGGCGATGCTGCAGCGAATCCCGGAGATCGTTGTTGCCGGTCAGCCGATGGTAGTAATCGCTCGCAAAGCGATCGCCGGCGATAAAGACGTGTGCTTCGCCGCCCAGGCTCCAGCCGAGCGCGGCGCGCTGGCCTCCCGTGGCGCAGGCCCCTCCCAGTAGCCCGAGAGCGATTACGACTGTAGCGTTGGCGCGATGCAAGAGGCCAAAGATATCATCATCATCGGGGCCGGTCCGACCGGTCTCTTCGCCGCGTTTTACGCTGGCATGCGCGGCGCGTCACACCGGCTGATCGACAACCTCGATCAAGTTGGCGGCCAGCTCACCGCGCTGTACCCCGAGAAGTACATCTTCGACGTCGCCGGCTTTCCGCAGATCCTCGCCAAAGATCTGGTCAAGGGACTCGCCGAGCAGGGGCTGCGCTGGAAGCCGCCGCTCCATCTTGCGGAAAAGGTGATCGGCCTGCGCAGAACCGAGGAGAGCGGCAAACCGGCGTTTACGGTCATCACCGACAAGGACGAGTATCCCGGCCGCACGGTCTTGATCGCCGGTGGTATCGGCGCCTTCACGCCGCGCAAGCTGCCGCTCAAAGACGTGGACCGCTGGAACGACAAAGGCTTGCACGATCGCGTGCTCAGTCCGCAGACGTTTGCCGGCAAACGCATTCTCATCGTGGGTGGCGGCGACTCGGCGTTCGACTGGGCCGTGAATTTGCAGGGGGTCGCGAAGTCGATCGTGATGATCCATCGGCGCGACGGATTCCGCGCGCATCAGGCGACCGTCGATCAGGTCCACGGCCTTGCCGCCGCGGGCAAGATGGAGCTGCGCACCTTCTGGGAGCTCAAGGACATCGCCGGCGGCGATCGCATCGAACGCGTCACGATCTTCAACAACAAGACGAAAGCCGAAGAGACGCTGCCGATGGATTGCGTCATCCCGCAACTCGGCTTCGTATCATCGCTGGGCGCGATCGCGGAGTGGGGGCTCGACATCGAGAAGGGGGACATCAAAGTCTCCCAAACGATGGAGACCAACCTCGCGGGCATCTACGCGGCGGGCGACATCGTCATGTATCCGGGAAAGCTGAAGCTGATCGCGACGGGGTTCGGTGAGGCGTGCATTGCCGTGAACCAGATCGCGCACTTTTTGAATCCGTCCGCCAAAGTGATGCCGGGGCACTCGTCGAACATGGCGCTCTTTGGCCAGAAGGAAGACTGAAGCGGCTTCAAGGCTAACGTGCAAGCTGCACGACAACCGAATCGATCTGCGCGAGCATCTGCCTTGTGGGCACGTCGTGCGCGTTCGCCTGGATGGAGAACGTGATCACGTGCCCATCCGCTTTTTGGATATATCCTGACAGCGTGTTCACGCGATCTATCGATCCGGTTTTCGCGAGCACGCGTCCCTCGATCGGCGTCCCAGCGAATCGCTTCAAGAGCGAGCCACGCTGTTGGGCGTGCGGCAGCGCCGCGATGAACGGCGCGCGCTTGGGGTGGCGATACATGTAGGTCAGCAACTGCACGAACGCGTGCGGCGTTACGAGATTCCCGGCGGCGAGTCCCGATCCATCCTCGAGCGCGAAGGAGGTGGAATCGATCTTCACGGAGTCCACGAGGAAATGCTTCTCGACGTCGAGTCCCTTGCTCCAGCTCCCCGTGTCTCCCACCTCACGGCCCACGATCTTGAGCAGCATCTCCGCGAACCAGTTCTGGCTCGAGTTCAGAATCGGGAAGATGATGTCGGGCAGCGGCCGGCCACGGTATTCCGCAACCGGGGTGTCGCAGCAGCGCAGCGACCGATAGGCCAGCGAATCAGTCGTACTGGCGGCGCCGCCCTCGACGGCGATTCCCTTCTTTTGCAGCGACGCCTCGAGCGCCCGCGCGGCGAACAGGTTGGGGTCGGGAATGGCGAAACTCTCGATCCACGGCGTGCGACTCAGCGAAACCGTGCCCTCGGCCCAGATGTCCATGGTCCCGGGCTTGCGGAAGAAGTTGTCGCCAATGGTCGAAGATGATTCGGCCGGAACCGTACGCGCGCGGTTCTCGAACGTGAAAAAGTGCAGGTCGGGATTCCAGGTAATCGCGGGCGGCTGATCCACCGCCGGCCCCGGCGCAATCTGAAAGTCGACGCTGTTGTCGTGGAAGCCGAGACCCGAAACAGGCGCGGCGTACCACCAGTTGAGATCGAAGGTGTTCCAGCTCGGATGGACGAGCTGGGGCTCGAAGTACGACCCGTCGCCCACGATCTTGCCGGTGACGCGCCTCAGGCCGTGCGCCCGCAGCGAGTCGGCGATGGCGTCCATGACGGTCCAGGTCGAGTCGCAGCCGCCCGCGGCTAGCGTATCGATCGTATAGCAGCGCTCGGACCAGGTCGGATCCCCGCGGCCGTACAGAATGAGGTCGCCCTGAAGAATGCCATTGGCGATCGTGCCATTGGCATAGAGGCTGGTGCGCACGCGGTAGGTGGCGGGCAGCAGGACCGTTGCGGTCGCAGCCACGATCAGCTTCGTATTGCTCGCCGGCACCGAGAAGTGATCGCCGTTGCGGTTGAACAGCACGCGCCCGCGTTCGTCCTGGGCAAAGATGTTCCACGTCGCGCGATCGAACGGCGGCTGGTCGAGCAACCGGGTCACCCGCTGCTGCACCGAGCCGCGGTTTTGCGCGTGCAAAGACACCGCGGCGCTAATCGTAAGCGACGCGAGGATCAGCTTTCGCATAGAGAATGTCTGTCAGAAGGTTGACCAGCACGAAAATCACGGACAGAAAAAGAATACTGCCCTGGACCGCCGGCAGATCGCGCTTCTCGATCGCGAGCAGCACGTATCGACCGACGCCCGGCCACGAGAATATCGTCTCGGTGAGAATGCTGCCGGTGAGATAATTGCCCACGTCGAGTCCGAGCACGGTGATGATCGGCAGCAGGGCGTTGCGAAGCGCATGTCGACCGAAGACCCGCGGCTCGGCGACGCCTTTGGCGCGCGCGGTGCGCACGAAATCGGCCGGCAAGATCTCGAGCATGGCGCCGCGCGTCATCCGTGCCAGAAACGCGATCGACCGCGTGCCGAGCGTCAGGGCCGGCAACACGAGAAAGGCGAGACCGCCGTAGCCCGACGGCGGCAGCCACTGCAGCGCCACCGCGAACAGCAAAATGAGCAGCAGTCCCACCCAATACACCGGAAACGAAATCCCGACATAGGCGATGAGCATGCTGAACCGGTCGATCCATCCCCCCGGCCGGATCGCCGCCAACACGCCGAGGGTGATCCCGCACGTGACGGCGAGCAGCATCGCGCCGCCGGCGAGCTGGAGCGTTTTGGGAAACCGCTCGAACAGATCGCCGAGCACCGGCCGCTGCGTGATGTAGGAGCGGCCGAGGTCACCGCGGACGACGCCCCACAAATAGTGGCCGAACTGTGAGAGGAGCGGTTCGTCGAGATGCAGCTCGCTGCGAAGCCGGACGATCGTGGCCGAGTCGGCCCGCTCGCCGACCATTTCGGCGACCGGGTCGCCGGGCACGACGTTGAGCAGCAGAAAGGCGACAACGAGAACGCCGAAAAGTGTGGGAATCGTGGACAGCAGGCGCCGGCCGACGAGCTGAATCACTTCACGCGCACTTTCGTCCAGCGCTGGCCGTTGAAGATCACGGGGACGTCCCACCCGTCGATCCCCGGATGCTGGGCCCAAAGATCGACCGGAAACCACAGGTAGATCCAGGGCGCCGCCTCGAATATACGGGCGTCGATCCGTCGATAGAGCGTTTCGCGGGCGCTCTGGTCCGCCGTCCTGCGCGCGAGCACGATGAGCGAGTCCGTGAGGCGATCGCTATAAAAGGAATAGTTGCCGCCGGGGCCAAAGCTCGCGGAATGGAATAGAGGATAGAGGAAGTTGTCGGCGTCCGGATAATCGGCCCACCAGTCGGTGATCGCCATGTCCGTATCGCCTTTGCGGACCGCTTCCCGCATGCTCGACGCATCGCGCGACACGATCTCGACACGGATTCCGACGGCCCCGAGCTGCGCCTGGATTGCCTGGGCGACGCGACCCATCTCCACATTCGTGCCGGAGCGCCAGAGCTGAACGGCGAAGCCGTTGGGGTACCCGGCCGCCCGTAGCAGGCGGCGCGCTTCGCTCGTGTCGTAGGCGTAGGGCCGGCGTCCGGGATCGCTGCCTCCCAGGGTCGGCGGAATGGCTCCCGCCGCCAGCACGCCGCGGCCGTTCCAAACGGTCCGCAGGATTTCGGGCACGTCGACCGCGTGATTGATCGCCTGTCGCACCCGCGGATCGCGCAGCGGCCCCCGCCGATTGTTCAGCGGGACGTATACGGCGCGGAGCGCCGGTTTGCGCTTCAGCCAGTCGGGATGCTCCTGCTCCCACTTGGCGGTCTCGCCGAACGGAATTTCCGACACCGATACGCGGCCGGCGAGAAACTCGGCGATGCGTGTCAACGGCTCGGGGATGATGCGGACCGTCAGCGAATCGCTTAACGGCGCGCCGCCCCAGTAGTCCGGATTTCTGGCGAAGCGGAGGTAGTCGTCGTGCTCCCAGGCCACGAAGCGCCAGGGCCCCGTGCCGACGGGATGCTGGCCGAACTCCGCCGCGACGGGCGAAGGCGCGATCGCGGCGACCGGCATTGCCAGAAACTTCGGGAATACGGCTAACGGCTCGCTGAGCGTAAAGGCGATCGCGGTGTCGCCCAGGACCTGGATGCCGCGGACGTCGCGGGCGCGCCCGTCGGCGAAGTCCTGCGCGCCGGCGATCGGGAGCAGCGGCCAGACGCGACCGCCATGCGTCTCCGGATTGAGCACGCGGAGGAGCGAACGCTTCACGTCGGCCGCGACGAGCGGGCGGCCGTCGTGGAAGCTGACGCCCGAACGGAGGTGAAAGACGTAATGTTGCGCCGTGCGGTCGGCGGTCCAGCGATCGGACAGGCCGGGCAGCAGACGACCGTCGGGATCGAATGCCGTGAGGCCGTCGAACAGCAGCGTCACCATCTCGCCGGTCGGGACGTCGGTGGAGAGCGCGGGATCGAGCGAGCGCGGATCGTAGGTTTCGTAATAGATCAGGCCGGGCGCCCGACTCGCGCCGCCGGATGAGCCGTGACAGGAGCCGAAAATGCACAGGAACAGCGCGCATTTCGCGGTGTCGAAAAGGTTGACAGTGCGGAGCAAGTGTCGCAACATAGCCGAAATTGCCAAACCACGTCAATTGCGCGTCATACACTTTCTGGTGCTCGCCGGCTTCGCGGCGACAACCGTCCTTCCCGCTCAAGAGCAGGAGCGGGTAGTTCGGAGTCTGTCGTTCGTCGGGAACAAGGCGCTCGATGACTACACGCTCGAGAGCGCGATCGCCACGACAAAGTCCAGTTGGTGGGCCCGCTTCCCGCTCGTGCGGTGGCTCGGGCTGGGTGAGAAGCGCTATTTCAGCGAAGTCGAATTCCGGCGCGACGTCGTGCGGCTGATCCTGTTGTACCGCCAGAGCGGCTACATGAACGCGGTCGTCGATACGTCGGTGCAGCGGACCGCGCGCGATGTGTACATCACCTTTCAGATTCATGAAGGCGATCCGGTGCGGGTCGCCCAGCTCGAGATCCATGGGGTGGACAGCATCTTCAACGTCGCGCGACTGAAGCGCGACCTGCCGCTGCAGGTGGGCGATCCCTTCAATCGATTTCTGATGCAGGCGTCGGCCGACACGATCGTCGCGCGCCTGCGCAACAACGGGTACCCGTATGCCGACGTGCTTCGCAATTTCGATTCGGAAGCGGGCATCCTAAAAGCGACGGTCGAGTTGGACGCGGAGCCGGGACCGCGCATGCGCATCGGAGCGGTCGAGATCCGCGGGCTGCGCGATATCGACACGGCGACCGTCCGGCGTGTGACTTCGGTGCGCCCGGGGAGTCCTTTCCAGCAAGACGCGCTTTACCGGACGCAGCGCGATCTTTATGGAATGGGGGTCTTCAATTCCGTAAACGTGGTCCTCGTCGACTCCATCGCTTCTTCCGCGCCCACCGATTCGACCGTACGAGTGCTGGTGCAGCTCGCGGAGGGCCCGCGACACCAGCTGCAATTCGGCGCGGGGTACGGCACCATCGAATGCTTTCGTTTGCAGAGCGGCTGGACGGCGCATGACTTCCTGGGTGCCGCGCGAACGCTCGACGTGACGGCCCGCGTGTCAAAACTCGGGGGGACTCCGAAAAGTGCTACCGGTCTGAATCAGTTCTGCAATCCATTCGGCGGCACGTGGAACTTCGACACGCTGAATTACAGCATCGGGCTGACGCTCCGACAACCGGCGTTCTTGTCGCGCCGCAACGTCGGGACCGTCGGTTTGCTCGCGGAGCGGCACTCGGAGTTCAACGTGTATACCCGCGAGGCCGTCGGTGGCAATGCAGATGTGACGTTTAACGCGCGCGGCGCGCTGCCGGTGACTCTCGGCTACAGCTACTCATTCGGCCGTACGCAGGCCAGCGCTGGTGCCTACTGCAGCCTGTTCCGGTTGTGCGACCCGGCAACTCAGGATTTTCTCAGGAAGCGCCGCCACTGGGGCGCGGTCTCGATAACGTTCGTGCGCGATCGCGTGAATAGTCTGCTCGATCCGTCCGAGGGGAGCCTCAGCACGCTCACGCTGCTGCACTCCTCGCGGCTGGTGGGCTCGGACTCGACCTACGAGTTCAATCGCGGCGAGTTTGAGATCGCCAAGTACTATCCGATCGGGCGGCGCTCGGTGTTTGCGTGGCGCATTCGCGGGGGCACTATCCTGCCGACGAGCATCACACTTGCGGGCCAAAGCGTCGGCTACGTCCCGCCCGACCAGCGCTTCTATGGCGGTGGGCCAAACTCCGTGCGGGGGTATCCGCTCAACGAATTGGGACCGCAAGTCTACGTCCTAAAGGCTCTCCCCGGCGATACTTCATCTTTCCCGGTCGTGGACACGGCTGCAACGAATCGAGCCGGCGAGAAGGTGTTCAACGGACAATATGTGCAGCCACGCCCAACCGGCGGCAACACCGCGATCATTGCGAACGCCGAGCTGCGTTTGCCGTCGCCGATCTTTGCGTCGCGGATGCGGCTGGGACTGTTCGTGGACGCCGGGCAGGTTTGGGAGCGCGGGGAAGAGATCATCAGCATTCGCGGCATGCGAGTCACTCCCGGAGTGGGAGTTCGCTTTACGACACCCCTCGGCCCGGTACGGATTGACGCGGCCTATAACGGCTACGCCGCCGACCGCGGGCCGCTCCTGTACCAGGCGAGCGATACCTCCAGCACTGTCACGCAGATCCGCGCGTCGTACCCACCGGTGCGCGCGAGCAAGACGTTCTGGCAGAAGATCGTCATCCAGTTCGCCGTGGGGCAGGCTTTCTAGATGATCCGCCGCTCCCTCGGTGTCGCGCTCTGGACCATCGTCGGGCTGCTTGCCTGCTTCCTCGGCGCCCTCAACGCGCTCGTCAGCACGAAGATGGGGCGCACGCTCCTCGCGCGGGTGGCGAGCTCCGCGGTCGCACGCGCCATTTCGGGCTCGATCGAAGTCGGCGAGGTGCGGGGATCGCTGCTCACCGGCGTCGTGCTGACCGACGTACGGCTGCTCGATCCCGACTCCACCCTGGTCGCCTGGCTGCCGCGCGCCGAGCTGGGCTATAACCCGATCGACTTCGCGGCCGGCCGCATCGTGTTCATGGAAGTGCGGCTCGAGCGCCCGATCATCAACATCGTCCAGCACGCCAACGGCAACGTCAACTTCGACGAGCTGCTGCGCCTGCACGAAAAGGACACCGTCAAGGTGAAGCCGCTCGGGCCTGCCGGCCCGCGGTCGCTGATCCTGCTGCGCAACGTGCAAATCCAGGACGGATCGTTGACGCTGCGCCTGCAAAAACACGGCGTCTCCGGCCCCAACGAAGAAATCGAGAATTCGGGGGAAGATGGGCGGTACCGCGTACGGCGCTTCGAGCACCTGAACGCCCGGCTCGCGGCGCTGCGCATTCAGGCGCCGCGGGAGAACGGGATCCGCATCGACATCCTGCGGCTCGCGACCGAGGCCAGTGATCCCAAACTGTCGATTGCGGACATCGTCGGCCGCGTGACGATCGACGGCCACACACTCGACGTCGACCTTTCGCGCGTCCGCTTCCCCGGCACGCAATTCCACGCGCGCGGCACGGTGCAATGGCCGCGGGACACGCTGCTCTGGAACCTTGCCATGCAGGCCGATTCGGCGACGCTGGCCGACATCCGGTTCATCGATCCGCGCTTTCCGGACAACGCGGTGCTGCATGGCGGGGTGACACTCGCCTCGCACGGCGGGCGGGTCCTCGAGATCCGCTTGCAGCCGCTCGATCTTGCGTTCGGCCAAGGCAGGCTGACCGGTCATGTAATGGCGTTCAGCGCCGCGGATTCGGGCCTCGTGGCGCTGCGCCAGGGCGATCTCATGGCGCGCGATCTCTCACTGAACCTCGCGCGCGTGTACATCGACTCGCTGCCGTTCTGGGGGCGGCTGACCGGCCGCACCATCGTCGATGGACCGATGAGCGGGATGAAGATCCAGACCGAGTGGTCGTTCCGCGATTCGCTCGTGCCGATGTGGCCCGAGTCGCAAATCTTTGGGAAGGGCGAGATCAGCGTCGCCGGTAAGGTGCTCGCGTTTCAGCCGTTCGCGGTGGAAACCGGCCGCATCGACATCGGGACGATCCGCAGGCTCGTGCCGGCATTCGATCTCCAGGGCGAGCTCGACGCGAGCGGCACGCTCACCGGGACGATCAAGAACGCGTCGTTCAGCGGCACGCTGCGCCACCATGACGGCGACCGGCCGGTCAGCGTGATTCGGGGCGTCATGGGGCTCGACAATCGCACGGCGGTGCTCGGCGTGAACGCCGACGTGTACGCCGACTCGCTTGCGCTCGACGGGCTCACCGGCCGCATTCCGAATTTCCCGCTTCGCGGCACGCTCACCGGGCCGATCCGGCTGAGCGGCGACGTCGCGGGACTCGAGACGCACGCCGACCTGAGCATGCTCGGCGGAGGCGGTGGCGTGCGCGGCGATGGCATTCTCCTGCTCGGAGCGCGCGACGCGCATCCCGGATACGGCGCGCGGCGCTTCACCCTGCACGCGCAGGACCTGAACCTGCAGCGTTGGCTCGTCCGGCGGTCCGCTAACCCGCCGCCCACACGCCTGACGTTCACGGCCAACGGCACGTTCGAGGCGGACAGCGTCACGAAGCCAGCGGGCCGCGTCGCCGTCGCGCTCGCGCCTTCGCTCTTTGCTGGTGCCATCATCGATACCGGATCGGCGCATCTGCATTTCACCGACGGCAAGATCCTGGTCGATTCGCTGCGCGTGCAGCAGCCGGGCCTGCTGACCAACGCCGGCGGGACGCTCGGCTGGAAACATCCGGACGCGGGGATCCTGACGATCGATCTCGCGGCCGACAGCCTCAGCGTACTCGATTCACTGGTCACGTGGTTCGCCGGACCAGACCTGGCGGCGGCATCCACCGAGGCAAAACTCAAGGGCTCGGCCCAGGTGCGGTTGACGCTGGAGGGCGCGCTCGACTCGATGTCGCTGGGCGCGACGGCCAACGTCTCGGACCTGCAATGGCGGCAGTGGCGCCTACCGAAGGGCGAAGGCTCGCTCAGCTACCTGCCGGGCACGGTGCCGCGCTTTGACATCCAAGCGAGCCTGGATTCGCTCGGATATGGCCGCTTCGGTTTCGGCGCGGCGAGCGCGCATGCCCGCGGCACCCGCGACTCTCTGACCTGGTTCGCCCGTTCCCGCATCGGCGATTTGGGCGCCTTCCTGGCGGGCGGCCGGTACGCCCGACCGAAGGCCGCAGGGACCCAGCATGTGCAGGTGGATTCGCTCGCCGTCCTGCTGCCAAGCGGCGTGTGGTTCCTGCAGCGGCCCATCGCGCTCGCGTTCAGCGACTCGACGCTCCACGTCGATACTGCGGCGCTGCAAAACTCGGCGGGTGTTGGACGGATCACGCTCGGCGGCGACCTGCCGCGGCACGGGCCGATCAACGCTCGCGTGGCGCTGGACAGCTTTCCGCTGAGCGGCATCTACGCGCTGCTCGAGCAAGACACGACGGGTGTCGCGGGCGGCGTGACGGCGAAGGTGATCGCGACCGGAACGCGCGCCGCCCCGCAGTATGCCGGGTCGTTCGCGTTCGGGAACGCGTCGTTCGGCTCGTTCCGCGCCCCGTTCATGGACGGCAACGTCGACTACAGCAATCGCCGCTTGAACGGCGAGTTGCGACTCTGGCGGTCGGGGCAGCAGGTCCTCAATGTGACGGCGCACTTGCCGCTCGATCTTGCTCTTGTACCCGTTGACGACCGCCAACTGCCCGACACACTCTCGGTCCAGGCCCGCGCGGACAGCGTCGATCTCGGTGTGCTGACGGCCGTAACGACCACGGTGAAAGACGTCAGCGGCGTCTTTTCCGCGAACCTGGGAATCGGCGGCACGTGGGACGCGCCCCTGCTGCGCGGCGGCTTGAACATCGGGCACGCGGCGGTCACGATTCCAGCGCTCAGCGTCCGGTATGTAAACATCAACGGTCGCCTCAACCTGCACGGCGACACGATCCGCGTCGACACGGTGCGCGCCGAGAGCGATCGCGGCCACGCCGAGGTGAGCGGGTACGTGCGGCTGGAACGGCTGACCAAACCGACGCTCGCCCTCGACATCGCGGCATCCGATTTCAAAGCGCTCGATCTACGCGACTACCTCGCGCTGACGGCGAGCGGCCGTGTCTCGCTCACCGGTCCGGTGTTCGGCGCGACGCTCACCGGCCGCGGCACGGTCACGTCGGGCGTGCTGCATTTTGCCGATCTCATCAACAAGCGCGTCGTCAACCTCGACGAGCCCTGGGTGCAGGAGCTCATCGACACGTCGCTCATTCGCACGCAGCGCCTCGGCCCGGCATTTCAGAGCGTGTTCTTCGACAGCCTGCGGATCAACAACCTGCAGTTGACGATGGGCGACGACGCGTGGCTGCGCTCGAACGAAGCGAACATCCAGCTGACGGGCTCGGTGCAAGTCAACAAAGTGCGCAACCAATACGTTCTGGGTGGCACGCTGGAGGCGCCGCGGGGCACGTATCGTCTGCAGGTCGGACCCGTGACGCGCGAGTTCGTGGTCACACAGGGAACGGTGCGTTACTTCGGCACGCCCGATCTGAACGCCGACCTGGATATTTCGGCGCGGCACGTGGTGCACCCACTGCCGGTATCAGGCGGGGGCGACCTCAAAGACATCGTCGTCATCGCGCACATTCAGGGGACGCTGCTCGTGCCCAAGCTGACACTCGAGTCGGAACAGGGAGACCTGTCCCAGGCCGAGCTGATCTCGTATCTGATGTTCGGCAAGCCGACGGTCGATCTGAGCAGCGGCGAAGCGCCGTTTGTGCGCAACGTCGTCGCGTCCGTCTTCGCGGGCGAGCTGGAGCGCAGTGTTGTCTCCGATCTTGGCGTGCCGCTCGACTATTTCGAGATTCGGCCCGGCGACCCCAACAATCCGTTCTCCGGCGCGCAGCTCGCCGCGGGCTGGGCGATCGGCGGCAAGACGTTTCTGGTCCTGAATGCCGGCATTTGCTCATCGACCCAGAGCAGTCAGAGCGCGCGGCTGACGAATGCGCTCGGCGCGAGCCTGCAGTTCCGATTCAGCCAGGAGTGGCGCACGGAAGCGAGCTTCGAGCCCTATCGAAGCTGCAGCATTCAGAGCATCGCGCAGGGACCGGTCGCGCGGCAGGTCGGATTCGATCTCTTCTGGGAGCGGCGCTACTGACGCGCGCACTGCTGATCACCAATCCGTTCGCCGCGCGGGCGGACGCCCGGGCGGTCACCGCGATCCTCAAAATCCTCGGTCGCGGCGGTTGGAACGTGGATCTGCGCACCATCACCGGTCCCGGCGAAGCGCGCCGTATCGCCGAGGAATCGCTGGGAGAGGGATTCGACGTGCTGGTGAGTCACGGCGGCGACGGCACGGCGATGCAGGTGGCGGCGGGGATCGCGGGCTCGGGCGTCGCGTTGGGGGTGGTGCCGGGAGGCACCGGCAATGTCCTGGCGGGGAATCTGCTCCTGCCGCGCAGTGCGACGGGCGCCGCGCGCGCGCTGCTCAAGGCGCGCGCGCACGCCATCGACCTCGGTGTCGTCCAGCGGTCGGACGGGGCGCACTACTTCGCCGTCGTCGCCGGAACCGGATTCGACGCACAGCTGATGGCCGGCACCGGGCGGCAGGAAAAGCGCCGCTGGAAGCTGGGCGCCTACATCGCGCGGGCGGCGCTCAGTCTGACGGCGGTGCGCAGCGCGCCGCACCGCGTGACCGTCGACGATGCCACGCACGAGATCCGCGCCGCCATGCTGCTGGTGCTGAACTGCGGCAGGCTGCCGCCGGGATTTCTGAACCTGCGCGAGACGCTCGCTCCGGACGACGGCTGGCTCGACATCGTCGCGCTCGACGCCGACGGCGCGATCCAGAGTGTCCAGGCCGTGCTCGAGATGCTGTTTCGGCGCAACGGCACATCCAAGCTCCAGCGCGTGTGGTGGGGCCGCGGCCGCGCCGTGCGCGTCGAATTGACGGAAGGAGTGCCGCGTCCCGTACAGCTCGACGGCGAGCTGACGGGCACGACGCCATTCGAGGCGCGGCTCTTGCCGCGCGCGCTGGCCGTGCTGGTGGGGCCCCGCTTCAAGGCCTTCGATGGCTGACACTCTGTTGCTGGTCGACGACGATCCCGCGGTCCTGCGCGCGATCGGCGAGTACTTCGAGCGCATCGGCTACGAAGTCTGGCGCGACGGCACTGGCGAGCAAGCGCTGGAGACGTACGGCCGAGTGCGGCCCGACGTCGTGCTGCTCGACCTCCACCTCCCCGACGCGAGCGGTCTGGTCGTGCTGGAGCGGCTGCGCCGCGAAGGCGCGGCCGTCATCCTGCTGACCGGCCAGGGCGACATCGAGACCGCGGTGAAGGCGATGCAGCTGGGCGCCGAGAATTTTCTGACGAAACCGGTGGACATGGCGCATCTCGCCGCGGCGATCGCGCGCGTCGCCGAGAAGTCCCGCCTCTCGCGGCAGAACGCGCGACTGCGCGCGCTCGATCACGAAGCCGAAGGCATCGGGTCACTCGGCGTCTCGCCGGCGATGCGGGAGCTGGGCCGCCAGATCGAGCTGCTGGCCGCCAGCGACCGGTCCACGGTGCTCTTGCAGGGAGAAAGCGGCACGGGCAAGGGCTGGGTGGCGCGCGTGATCCACAACCTGTCGCCGCGCGCCGACGGCCCGTTCGTGGAGGTCAACTGTGCCGGCCTGTCGGCGACGTTCCTCGACTCTGAGCTGTTCGGCCACGAAAAGGGCGCGTACACCGACGCCAAAGAGCGCAAGGTCGGCTTGTTCGAGCTGGCCGACAAAGGCTCGATCTTTCTCGACGAGATCGGCGAGCTGGCCGCGGAGCTGCAGCCCAAGCTGTTGCACGTGCTCGAGACCAAGAAATTCCGGCGCCTCGGCGGCACGCGGGAGCTACAGGTTGACGTCCGGCTGATCACGGCGACGAATCGCGATCTGGTCCGCGAAGTGGAGGCGGGGCGGTTCCGCGAAGATCTGTACTATCGCCTCAACGTCATGCCGCTGACGGTTCCCCCGGTGCGCGACCGCACGCGCGAGGACCGTCTCGAATTGATCATGCGCATCATCAACGATCTGAAGGCGCAGCTGCCCGGCTGCCCCAGCGAATGCACGACCGACGTGCTCGACCGCCTGTTGTCGGCGCCCTGGCCGGGCAACGTCCGCGAGATGCGCAACGTGCTGGAGCGTTCGATGATTCTGGGGCGGGGGCAGGCAGCGATCGGTTTCGAACAACTGCCCGCCGATCTGCGGCAGCGCTCAGCAACCGATCGGCGGTACGAGGCGCGGTCGCTGTCGGAAATCGAGCGCCAGCACATCGAGCGCACGCTGCGCCATCACGGCGGCAATCGCACCCGCGCGGCGGCCGAGCTGGGGATCTCGCGCGCCACGCTCATCAACAAGATCAAGCAGTACGGGATGTCGATCTAACCGCGAGCCGCCAGCACGTTCGCGACCGCCGTCAGAATGGCGACGAGTCCGAATCCGACGCCCGGCCGCGAACCGAAATACCTGAACCCGAGCCACGACGTCAGCGCCATGCTGGCGCAGATCGTCCACGCGATGACGCGGATCGGCGTGGTCTGCAGAATCAGCGGATCGAACCCACCCATCACCCACAGCGCGACGATCGGCACGAGCCACGCGGCCGTCACGCACAGACCAAGGCCGAGCCAGAAGGCGTACCACGTGGTGTCGGTGCCGCGCCAGTTGAAGTGCACCGACTTCATGTCGGCCAGGACGCGATCGGCATCGGGGCCCGCCGCGGGACCGCGGCGCGCGGTGCCGAGCATGCCGCCGAAGGTGTGGCCCACGGTCGCGAGCAGCAGCAGCGCGGCACAGATGCGGTAGAGCATGCTATCTTCCCCCGATGGAAAAGCCCAAGCTCAAAGAGCACGACGGCATGGTGTGCCGATCGTGCGGGAACGAAGAGCGGGCGTCGGAAGGCTATCCGTGCGCCGATTGCGGGACGTTCATCTGTCTCATCTGCACCTTCCGCGGCGTGACGCGCTGCAAGGCGTGCGAGCAAAAGGCGCAATCCGACAAAGCCTAACCTCGCCGCCGCTTCAGCTCCGCCGCCAGCTCCTCGCGCGGCGCCCCCAGCTGCTCCGCCAGCTTGCTCAGCGCCGCGTCCGTGCCCTCCCAATCACGCGCGGCCGCCAGCGCATCGAGCGCGACTTGCTCGATCGCCAGCGAGCGCTCCTCGAGGTCGCGCGTGCGCACGGCGATCTCGCGCGCGAGCCACTGCTCGAGCTCACGCCGGTCGACTTCGAGCTGGCGCTGCCGCAACGCATGCTGCAGCGACAATTCCAGCTCCTCGAGATCCACGGGTTTGATGAGATAATCGTAGGCGCCAAGCTTGAGGCATTCGATGGCGGTCCGCGGCTCGTCGATCGCCGTGAGCATGAGGACAGCGAGATCGGAATCCTGCGCGAGCACCTTCGGCAGCAGCTCCACGCCGCTCACGTCGGGCATGCGAATGTCGCAGAGCATCGCCTGCGGATGGTGGGCCGCGAGCTGGTGCAGCGCTTCCGTCGCGTTCGCCGCCGCCTGGACGTGATACCCAAGGCGGCTGAGGAAGCGCGTCAGCGCCTGACGAATGCCTTCCTCGTCGTCCACCACCAGCACGGTCGTCCGATCGGCGGGAATCTTGGGAGGAGTCATGGCCGTCAACGTTGTTGAGGTTATCTTGGCGCGTCAATGACTACGTCGCGAACAAACCTCGCCGCCGTTGTGGGACTCACCGTCGGTCACACCACGATTGAAGATCACGGCACGGGTTGCACGGTCGTCCTCGGGCCAGAGACCGGCATGCGAGCAGCGGCGTGCCTGCGCGGCCGCGCGACCGGCACGCGCGAGCTCGACGTGATGGACCCCCGGCACCTCGTCGAGCGCATCGATGCGATTCTGTTCACCGGCGGATCCGCGCTCGGCCTCGGCGCGGCGGATGGCGTGATGCGCTGGCTGCGCGAGCGCGGTCGCGGCCTGCAGGTCGGCGATCGCGGCACGATCCCCATCGTGCCGGCGGCGGTGATCTTCGACTTGGGCAACGCGGGAAAGCCGGTGGGCTGGCCCGGCGCCGCGGACGCGTATCGCGCGTGCGACAGCGCGACCGCCGATTTCGCGGAAGGGCGCGTCGGGGTCGGGCGGGGCGCGACGTGCGGCAAGGCCGCCGGACTCGAGAAGATGGTCCCGGCCGGCATCGGCTCGTGGGCGGCGCAGTTCGGCGACATCGTCGTGTCCGCGCTCGTCGTGGTGAATGCCGTCGGTGACGTGCGCGACGCGCGCGGCGAGATCATCGCCGGCAAGGTCGACAGCCTGCGATATCTGGCTGAAGGCGGCGCGCCGCTCGGCGATCCCGCCCGGATGAACCGCAACACGACACTCGCGGTGATCGCGACCAACGCCGACGTCGATCGCGTGCAGCTCCAGGCGCTGGCGCAGGCCGGCAGCGACGCGCTCGCGCGCCGGATCAGCCCGTACGGCACCCTGTTCGACGGCGACGTGATCTTCGCGGTCAGCACCGCTACCGCCAAGCCGAAATCGCCGCTCCAGGTCGAGGCGATCGCGGCGCTCGTCGTGCCCGCGGCCGTGGAGCGCGCCGTGGGGGGCGGGGGGCGTCATGGATAAGATCGAACGCGCGGTCGACGACATCCGACGCAAGTGGGTGCCCGATAACCGGCTGGGCGTTTTCGAGATTTCGTTGTTGCCGAAAGGAATCGGCGGCCTGACGTCCAGCCGGGATGCGCGGGACGCGCTGCGGCAGCTCGCGGTGGAGGCGGGACTGGTAGAAAAAGTCGAGCTGATTCCCGACAACATCACGCACCCGGCGGCGATCGTCACCGCGGCGCTCGCGCCGCTGCTCGGCGAGCGCAAAATCTCCGCGCCGCGGGTGAGCGAAGCGCTGCACGGAGAAGTGCTCGATGTGCTGGAGCGCCACGAGGAGTGGCTGCGCGTCCGCGCGCCGGACGGCTACATCGGCTGGCTGAACGCCGGATACGTCGCCAGCGGGACGCGCGATTGGGCGGACGACTGGCAGGAGCGCGCGAGCGCGCGCTCGCTCAGCGCCGACATCGTGACGAGCGATGGCCGCCGCCGATTGCCGACCGGCGCGCGCGTCGCCCTGCGGCGCGGCGTCGTCGAGCTCGCCGATGGCCAGCGCGGCGCCGTCGCCGCGGGAAACGTTCGCCGCGAGCAGGAGCTGCGCGTCGAAGCGCGTCACCTCGCGCTGCCGGAGCTCGCGCAGAAGTGGTACGCCGGGGCGCCGTATCTCTGGGGCGGCAGGACGGAGTGGGGCATCGATTGCTCGGGACTGGTGCAGGCCGTCTACGGTGCGCGCGGCATCGCGCTGCCACGCGACAGCGATCAGCAATTCGCGCAGGGCAAAGAGATTGCGATCGCTGCCGATGGCGCCGGATACGAAGCCGGCGATCTGCTGTTCTTTGCGGAACGCGGTCGCGTCTCGCACGTCGCGCTCTGGGCCGGCGTGGGCCGCATCGTACACGCGGCACTCTCGCGCGGCGGCGTGGGCGGCGACTATCTGCTTGGTGATGAGCCACGGATGCGGAGGTTGCGTGAGAGCCTGGTCGGCGTGCGACGGCTTTGAGCGAGTAGCTATGTTCCATCCATGCGTCTGATTCTTTTCGACATCGACGGCACGCTTCTCTGGACGAACGGAGCGGGCCGGCGGGCCATCCACCGCGCCTTGCTCGACGAGATGGGCACCGCGGGGCCGATCGAGGGTTACCGCTTCGACGGCAAGACCGATCCGCAAATCGTGCGCGAGCTGCTCGCGCTCGCCGGTCACCCCGAGTGCGACTCCGAGGATCGGATCACGGCGGTGTGCCGGCGTTATGTCGATCTGCTCACCGCCGAGCTCGCGAAGCCGACGCAGGCGACCAAGCTGTATCCGGGCATCAAGGATCTGCTCGACGCCCTCGAGCCCTACGAGTCGGATGGTCGCGCCATGGTGGGCCTGTTGACCGGCAACGTCCAGCATGGCGCGGCGCTGAAGCTCCGGTCGGCGGGACTCGATCCGGCGCGCTTCACGGTCGGCGCCTTCGGGTCCGATTCTCATCGCCGTGCCGATCTGCCGGCCGTCGCCGCGCGTCGTGCCGCCGAGCGCACGGGTCGCCGGTTTACGGGCGACGATCTCGTCGTCGTCGGCGATACGCCGGACGACGTCGCTTGCGCGCGACCGATGGGCGCGAGGACGGTCGCCGTCGCGACCGGCTTCTTCGCTCTACCGGCGCTGCGCGCGGCGGGCGCGACGCATGTCTTCGAAGATCTCAGCGACACGCAGGCCGTCCTCGCGGCGCTATTCGCGTGAGCGGGTCGGCAGACGAGCTGGAGCTGAAAGCGCGGGTGGATGATCCCGCGACGCTCGAGCACTCGATCGTCGAGGCCGGGGCCGAGCTGGTCTTTCGTGGCGAGATGATCGATCGGCGGTACGATCGTCGCGGCAAGCTCGGCAAACGCGACGAAGTGTTGCGACTCCGGATTTACCAGCCTGACAACGGACCGGCGTTCGGCGTCCTGGGATGGAAAGGTCCGGTCAGCGTGCGCGACGGCTACAAGCATCGCGAGGAGCACGAAGCGCAGGTGGCGCAGCCGGAAGCCGCGCGCACCATCCTCGAGCGGCTCCGCTACGAAGTCGTGCTCCGCATCGATCGCAAGACCGCGGAATACCGGCTCGGCGGCGCGGCGATCCGCATCGAGTGGTATCCCGCGATGGACGTGCTGGTGGAAATCGAAGGCGAGCCGGAAGCAATCGAGCGCGCCGTTCGCGCCACGGGCCTCGCGCGCGATCGCTTCCTCGCCGAGTCGCTGCCGCACTTTGTCACCGCGTACGAACAGCGCACGGGACGGACCGCACGTCTGGCGCTATGAAGCTGTTGATGCCGCTGCGCGTGCCCGAGCTGGCGCCATCGCTCGGACGCATCATCGTGCCGCGCCGTCTGTTTGATCCCTGGGTTCCGCTCGACGACATCCGCGAGGAGCTTGCGACGCGCGTGCTCGAGCTCGGCGGCGAAGGCCGCGCCGCGGCGGAGCAGGCGGCGCGCGCGCGCATCCTGGAAGTCACGGGCCGACGCGCCTGGGCCGCGGCGTGGGACAACGCGGTCCGCCGCGCCGCCGCTCGCACGGCCGATGCGCTCGACGCCGAGGTCACGCGCACCGGCCGCGAGGTGCGCATGCCGCGTCGCCGCCTGCGCCGCCACCTGCTGACCAACGCCGAGAAGCGCGCGATCGCGGCGCGGCTCGGCACGGGCGGCGGCACATTCGTCGCGGCACTCGACGCGTTGGAAACGGCCGCCGCACGCGTCGCGGATGCGTCGGTGCTGGAAAAGGATGCCCACGCCGAATGGCAAGACGCGCTGAAGACCGTCGCGCGGCGGCTGGAAGCCGCCTGGCTGGCGCTCGAGGAAGAAGTGGAAGAGGAACGGCGGCGCTGGAATCCGGAAATCACGGCGATCGCCGGGTGGCGGCCGTCGCTCTGGCCTGTCCTGGTATTCTGGCTCCCGGTCGCCATCGCGCTCGTGTGGCTCGGCCTCATCCTCGGCGGTTACGTCTCGGCTCCCGCATGGCTCGCCGCGCGGCTCGGGTTCTAGCCCTGCTACTCTGCGCCGGCGGCACCGCCGCGGCGCAGATGCGGGTCGTCGAAGTCCCCGTCGCGGGTCACGCGAGTCTCGACTCCCTCGCGCGCCTCGGATTCGAAGTCGCCGATGTCCGCTCGATCGATGGCGGGCTGCGCGCGGTCGTCGTCGTCTCGCCCCAAACGGCCCTGCAGCTCGCGCAGCGCGGCTTCAAGACCGCAGCGCTCAGCGCCGCGATCGTGCCTGCGGGAGCGGCAGCCGACACGTTCCGCGCCTACCGCTCCTTTGATAGGCCGGGCGACGGGATTCGCGCGACGCTCGCCGCCTGGGCGGCCGCCGACACGCTGATTCACGTCGACTCGGTCGGCGCATCGTACGAAGGCCGGCCGATCCTGGCGGTGAAGATCGGACCGGCGGGGGATTCGCCTGACCGGCCGAACGTGCTGTTCATGGCGACCCACCACGCGCGCGAATGGATTTCGACGGCGGTCGCGATGAAGCTGATTCGGTGGCTGGCCGATTCGGGTGGGACGTTGATCCAGTCACGCGACGTGTGGGTCATCCCGGTCGAAAACCCGGACGGCTATCAGTACACGTTCACGACGGATCGTTACTGGCGGAAGAATCGGCGCGCAAACGCGGACGGCTCCTACGGCGTCGACCCGAACCGCAATTACCCGGCCTTTTGGGGCGTCGACGAAATCGGATCGAGCGGAATCCCGTACGCCGAGACGTATCGCGGCACCGCCCCCGGGTCGGAGCCCGAAACGCAGGCGATCATGGCGTTTCACGCGGCGCATCCGCCGGTGACGTCGGTCAGTTATCACAGCTACGGCGGCCTGGTGCTCTATCCGTGGGGATTTCGCCCCGGCGCGCTCGCGCCCGATCTGCCGCGATTTCAGGCCTTTGCCGGCAGCGACATGGCGCCGGCGGTGATCGACAGCGTGCCCGAGTCGTCGCTCGACCACTATCATCCCGGGCCCGGCTGGAATCTGTATCGCACCAACGGCGAGTACACGGACTGGGCCTATCGCGCGTACGGAACGATCGCATTCACGACCGAGCTGACGAGCGGCTGCTGCGAGAACGGCGCCTACTACGGCTTCGATTTCCCCGACGACAGTGCGTGGGTCGAGCGCGTGTTCCGCGACAATCTGCCGTTTGCTCGCACGCTGATCGTGTCCGCCGGCGACCTCGCACGCGCACCCGGTGTGACCGGCGCCGTGCCTTCGCCGCCGCGCTTCATGTCGTTATGGCCCGATGCGTGGCTCAATCTGGAATCGTCAGCCCCGCGGCCGCTGCTGACGCTGCGCCTGGCGGACGGTGAGATCTCGGGCCGCAGCTCGCAGACCGATTCGCTGCTGCGCGGAACGCTGCGGACCATCTGGCGCACCGACTTGCGGCTCGACGCGGTCCGCGCGCTCCAGGCCGACGCGCTCTCCATCGGTGCGGAGCTGCTCTCCCTCGGCGGGGCGGAGCAGCTCGATGCGGGCTGGACGGGTTGGCTGAAGGACACGGTGCGGGTTGCGGGCAAGTATTCGTGGTACGTCTCCGGCACCGATACATTGACTTCGCCCGTCACCGATCTGCGGGGCCGCTCGGCAATCTGGCTGCAGTTTTGGACGCGGCATTACGGCTCGGCGTTCACTCCCTTGCAACGCGGTGTCATTCAGTTTTCAGGAGATTCGGGCAGGACCTGGAGCGACGTCGCGCTGATCATCGGCGATGGACCGGAATGGTATCCGATGCGCGTCGATTTGCCGCAGGCCGCCGGAAGCCGGGGCGCGCGCGTGCGGTTCATCGCCCAGCAGTTCACGTGGTGGCTCGATGCCGTCGGGTTTGCGACCGACGCCAGCGTCGCGTTCAAGCAGCTCGCGGCGGCCACCGGCGCGGAGGTCTCCGAAAATCCGGTGCGCGATAATCAGGTCGTGATTTCCTGGCCGGCTCCGACCGGAACGGGAGATTCGCGGGTTTCGCTCTTCAGCTTCACGGGGGAGCAATTGTTCGCGACCACGGTGCCCGCCCCGAACAACGAATACGTGTGGGATCTGACGCTGGGTGGCACCCGCCACATTGTGAACGGCGCTTACATCATCGTCGTCGACGTCGACGGCCATCGCTATCGGCGCCGGCTCTTCATCGCGCGGCCCGGCCCATGAGTGCGGTCGGCGTCGGCGTCGATCTCGTCGAGGTATCACGCGCGCGCGCGATGC
>DATGEQ010000005.1:0-12679 GCA_035309945.1 Gemmatimonadales bacterium
CCGAAAAGACGATTTGGACTGGTCGCCGCGGATCTGTCAGCAACCGACGTAAGCGCTCGGGATCGCGAAACAGCAGGTCGGCCCGCTTGTACGTCGCAAAGCGGCGAGCGAAGCCGATCGTCAGGACGTTGGGAGAAAGCAGCGCGCCCGCTCCCGCCAGTTTCGCCGGATCTTTCCAGTAATCCCGCCAACGGTGACGCGCCTCCTCCCGGACATAGTGGAACAGCAAGTGACGGAGACCTTCGTGGACGGCCCACAGCCGGGCATCGTCGATCGCGCGAATCGCGGCGGCGACCGCGCTGGCGTCTGCTTCCGATTCCCAATCCGCGCCGAGCGATGCGGCAAGCAGCTCGCGGATCGGCCGCGCCATCCAGGTACCGAGGTGCACGCCGTTCGTGACATAGCCGATGGGGATTTCCGCGACGGGTGTGCTGCCTCCGCCCCCACCCCAGACCCACCGCCAAATGCGGCGCGACTCTTCGCGGTGTCGCGCCGATACGCCATTCACGCGTCCCGCCATCCGCAGCGACAGCACCGTCATCTCGAAGTGCTGGTCGCTCGGTCCTGGTCTTCCGAACGCCATGAATTGTTCGCGCGTGATACCCATCGTATTCCAGAACGGTCCTGTGACTTGCTCGATTTCGTTGAACGAAAAAACATCGTGACCGGCGGGGACGGGCGTGTGCGTAGTAAATATGCTCGACGCGCGGATCTGCTCCTTCGCCTGGGCGGGGGTAAGCCCCTTCTCGATCAGCTCACGCATGCGCTCGACGTACATGAATCCGGCGTGACCTTCGTTCGCGTGCCAGATATCGGGTCGCAGCCCGAGCGCGCGCAGCACGCGCACCCCGGCGACGCCGAGCACCCATTCCTGCCGCAGGCGCCACTCGGCTCCGCTCGTGTAGAGCCGCGCGGTGAGATCGCGGTCCGCTGCGTTGTTGACGTCGAGATCGGTATCGAGCAGGTACACCGGCACGCGACCGACCATGACGCGCCAGGCGCCCACCTGTACCTGGCGACCCGAGATCGTCAGCGCGACGAGGCTGGGCGTGCCGTCGGGGCCGGTGATGCGCACGACGGGGTTGACCGTCGGATCGACCGGATCGTCGGAGTCGCGTTGCCACCCGTCGAGGCCGATCTGCTGATCGAAGTATCCGCCGTGGTAGTAGAGTCCGACGCCGATCAGGGGCACGCCGAGGTCGGACGCCTCCTTGCAGTGATCGCCGGCGAGGACGCCAAGGCCGCCCGAGTAAATGGGCAACGAGCGGTGCAGCGCGAATTCAGCGGAGAAGTACGCAATCGAACGATTGAGCAGCTCCGGGTAACGGCTCGCGAACCAGGTGCCGTTGCGCTGCGACAGCAGCTCGAACTGGCGAATCACGCGGTCGTAGCGCTCGAGGAAAATCGGATCCTCGGCGCGTTGCTCGAGCCGCGCGGGCGCGACCTGCCGCAGAAATTCTACCGCGTTGTGGCGCGTGGCCTCCCAGAGCCGGTGATCGATGTGGTGGAACAGCTCGCGCGCATCGAGGTGCCAGCACCACCACAAGTTTCGGCTGACGTCCGCCAGGTGCCGGATCCGCTCAGGCAGTTCCGGCGGGGCGGGAGGGGAAGGCGCTGCGAGCGGTTGTGGGGAGAGGGGCGCCGGCGGCGCCGGCGCCTGAGTCGGTTCAGATGGTGGCATCGGGTGAGAAGATATCTAACGACAGAGTTTGTAAGGCTCCAGTCAGAGCCGCAACCATTTTCTCTTGCGCGGCGTCCAAACGGGTATCCTAACCGCGTGACCACCATGTCGAGACTTTCCGTCGGCCTCGTGCTCGTCCTGCTGTGGACTCCTTCCTTAATAGCGCAAAGCATCCATCCCACCCCGGCGCCCGAGGTCCGGGCCGTTCCCCTGCATGAGGAAATCCACCTCGACGGCAAGCTCGACGAAGCCGTCTGGCAGACGGCGCCGGTGGCGACCGGCTTGCGGCAGGCGCAGCCGCACGAGGGCGAGCCGGCAACGCAGCGCACCGAGGTTCGATTCGCCTACGATGGCGCGGCGCTGTACGTCGGCGCCCGGATGTACGACGACTCCGGGGCGCGCGGCATCCGCACCCGACTGGTCCGGCGCGACGCCGACATGAACTCCGATTATCTCGAAATCATCTTCGATACCTACCACGACCACATCGGCCGCCTCTTTTTCCAGGTCAACCCCTCGGGCGTGAAGTTCGACGCGAACGGTCTGGGCGGCGGCGGCGATCCTTCGTGGGATCCGGTCTGGGAAGTGAAGACCAGCATCGATTCGCTCGGCTGGACGGCGGAGATGCGGATCCCGTTTTCCCAGCTGCGCTTTCGGTCCACCAGCCGGGAGCAGACCTGGGGACTGCAGATCTGGCGTCAGGAGAATCGTCTCAACGAACTGTCACAATGGGCGTTCTGGAGGCTCAACGAAACCGGCGGCCCGTCGAAGTTCGGACACCTGACCGGTCTGGTCATCACCGCGGCGCCCGGTCGAGCCGAGGTGCTTCCGTACGTCGTCGGGCGTTCGACGAACGTGCCGCCGCCCGGCGTGGGCGATCCCTTCTACTCCGCGCATGCCATGGATGGGCGCGTCGGCGTGGACGGGCGTCTCCTCCTCGCGTCCAACCTGACGTTGAACGCGACCATAAATCCCGACTTCGGCCAGGTCGAAGTCGACCCCGCCGTGGTGAACCTGACCGACTTCGAAACGTTTCTCGACGAGCGCCGTCCCTTTTTCGTCGAAGGCGCGAGCTACTTCGGGCTCGGCGGCTTCAGCTGCTTCTTCTGCTCGAACGTGTCGAGCTTGTCGATGATCAGTACCCGCCGGATCGGACGCGCGCCCCAGCTCAGCGCCTACCGCGACACGTTGGACGAGTTCGTCGACGAGCCGCAAAACACGGCGATTCTCGGCGCCGCGAAACTGACCGGGAAGACACTCAGCGGCTGGTCGATCGGGGCGCTCGACGCGGTGACCCAGCGTGAGCGGGCGACCGTGCAGCGGCTCGACAATACGCGCGTCGACTATACGGTCGAGCCGTTCACGAATTATTTCATGGGCGGTCTCACCAAGGATCTCCGCGGCGGGGCGAGTCAGATCAAGTTCATGGGCACGTCCGTCTACCGCAGCCTCGACGATTCGTTCGCCATCAGCAATCTGACGCGTCACAGCGAAGCCCTCGGTGCCGCGTTCACATCGTGGTGGGGCAAGCACACGTATGACGTCAACCTGCAGGTGGCGGGCACCAACATCGCCGGCGACCCCGCGGCGATCCTGGACGTGCAGACCTCTCCCCGGCACTACTTCCAGCGTCCCGATCGCGGCTCACCGCTCGATCCCAACCGCACGTCTTTGACGGGACTCGGCGCGTATATGCGCGTCGCGCGCGATCAGGGCGATCTGCAGTGGGAAGTCGACGGCAACATGCGGACACCGGGGTTCGACAACAACGACATCACGTTCTTCCGGAATGCCGATTACATGTGGATGAGCGGCAACGCGTTCCGGCAATGGACAAAGCCGACCAGCTGGTATCGCCAGCTCGCCGTTCTCACGGGCGGGCAGCAACAATACAACTTCGAGGGCGACCTGACCGATCGGCAGATGCAGATGTACGGCCAGATCACGACGCTGAACTACTGGAACATCAGCACATTCTGGATTCATAAGCCCGAGATCTACGATGATCGGCTCACGCGCGGCGGCCCGGTAGTGAAGCGCCCGGGACGCAACGACTGGTTCGTGAACGTGAATACCGACTCACGCAAGAAGATCGTGCTCGGCGCGAACGGGCAGGTGGGATGCAATGCGGAGCATTACTGCAACCGGTCGTACGCGCTCAATGTCCAGTTCCGGCCGTCCTCAAACGTTCAGCTCAGCCTGGGGCCGTCCTGGAGCTGGAGCGCCACCGGTTCCCAGTACGTACAATCCGTCCCCGACTCGTTTGCGACGGCGTTCTACGGCAACCGCTATGTCTTCGCGCAGCTGGTGGACAATACCTTGGCGATGGAGACGAGACTCAACGTCACCTTCTCGACGGCGTTGACGCTCGAGCTGTACCTACAGCCGCTCATCGAGAGCGACGCCTATTCCGCCTATCGCGAGTTCGCGGCGCCGCGCTCGGTTCGGAAGCTGATCTATGGCGTCGACATTGGAACTGATTCCGTGCCGGCCGGCTCGCCGGGTGAACACTGGATCGATCCCGACGGGAGCGGCCCGGCGCCGAAGTTCTTGATCAACGATCCGAGCTTTACGTTCCGCTCGCTGCGCGGGAACGCGGTCCTGCGGTGGGAATATCATCCCGGCTCGACGCTCTTCGTCGTCTGGACCCGAAGCGGCTCCTCCTCGCTGACCCGGGGAAACATCGACTTCGGCACCGATGCGGGCGCGCTGTTCCAGGGCCCGTCGTCCAACGTCTTCCTCGTGAAGGTCAATTACTGGCTCGGGCTGTAATATTCTGACGGCGCCTTTTGAGGGAACCGGTTAGTGTTCTGTTAGTGAACCGTTCCTGAGGTCATACGTGTCAATCCGTGCCGTCAAATCGATTTCCCAATCGCTTCCGACACTCGAAGGCGCCGGGGTGAAGTTGCGCCGGGCGTTCGGCTTCGGCCGGACGGGCGATTTCGATCCGTTTCTCCTGCTCGACGATTTTCGCAACGAACACCCGGAAGACTACCTCCCAGGCTTTCCGTGGCACCCGCATCGCGGCATCGAGACGATCACCTACGTGCTGAGCGGCAGCGTCCAGCACGGCGATAGCCTCGGGAACCGCGGGACGATGGGCGCCGGCGACGTGCAGTGGATGACGGCGGGAAGCGGGATCCTCCACCAGGAAATGCCGAAGGGCGATGAACGTGGCCGCATGCACGGCTTCCAGCTGTGGGCGAACTTGCCGCGCAGCCTGAAGATGACGGCGCCGCGCTATCAGGACATCCATGCGACCGAGATTCCCGAAGTGGTGGACGATGACGGCGCGCGCGTGCGCATCGTCGCCGGCGACTTTTGGGGAAAGCGCGGGCCGGTCGAAGGTGTCGCTGCGGACCCGCGCTACCTGGACGTCTGGATTCCTCCGCGCGTCCGCAAGACGATTCCCGTCGAATCCTCGCGGCATGCCTTCGCCTACGTGTTCGAGGGCGGCGGGAGCTTCCGCGACGCTTCCGCGCCGCAAGGCGTGCAGACCGATCGGGTGTCCGCGGGTGGCCGCGACGCGGGGAGCGAGAGTCCCACCGAGACGGGGAATCGCTCTCTCGTGCTGTTCGATTCGGGAGATGCAATCACGGTCCAGGCAGGGGAGCAGGGAATGAGATTCCTCCTGGTCTCGGGACAGCCGCTCGAGGAGCCCGTCGCCTGGCAAGGGCCGATCGTGATGAACACGCCGGACGAGTTGCGGCAGGCCTACGACGAGCTCCGCCGAGGCACCTTCATCCGATCTAGGTCCTGAGATGCAGCGACCCGGGAACGCCCGGGGTAGCAGCAGACATGTCCGTCCAAATCAGGCCAGGCTCGAAGGGCCGCTCGATCCGGCAGCTCGCGTCCGATCTGCGGACCGATGCCGGCCTTCTCGTGCGGCAAGAGATCGCGCTCGCCAAGGCAGAGGTGCGCGAGAAGGCTGGCCGCCGCCGCGCTGCTCATCGTGCTGCGCGGGCGTCATGCGAACGATTCGGCGCCGCAATGACGGTCACCGTTCGCTCGTCGTACTGCTACCGGCGGCGCTAGCGGGGTTGTGGGCGGCGGTTATGCTTCACGCCGCCCTATGTGGACCTTTCTCCGCCGCCGTACCCTGACGCAGTGGATCATCGTCGGCATGGTCGCCGGCGTGTTGCTGGGGATCTACTCTCCCAACTTCGCGGTTTCGCTTCGCCCGGTCTCCACCGTTTTTCTCCGCATGATTCGCTCGATCATCGTGCCCCTGATCTTCGGGACCCTCGTCGTCGGCATCGCGGGCCACGGCGACGATATGAAGCGGGTGGGGCGGCTCGCGCTCAAATCGATCGTCTATTTCGAAATCGTCACCACCCTCGCGCTGTTCATCGGACTCCTCGCGGTGAACGTCCTCAAGCCGGGCGTCGGTGTGTCGCTCGCCGCGCCGGCCACGGCCGCGCCCGCGGCGGCGACGCAGATCACGCTCGAAAGCGTGCTCGAGCACATCGTGCCCCAGAGCTTTTTCGAGGCCGCGGCGGGCAACGAGATGCTCCAGATCGTCTTCTGGTCCGTGCTCTTTGCGATTGGGCTGTCGCAGGTGCGCGGTCGCGCCAAAGAGACGATGGTCGGATTCTGCGAAGCGCTGGCCGAGGTGATGTTCAAATTCACCGGTGTCGTCATGAAGTTCGCGCCGTTCGGCGTGGCGGCGGCGCTGGCGTTCACGGTGGGGCAGGCGGTCGTGAAGTACGGTGGTCCGCAGGGCGCCTGGACGATTTTGCGGAGCCTGGGATTCGTCGTTCTCACGCTCTACATCGCGCTGGTCGTATTCGGGGTCGCCGTACTGCTGCCGGTCGCGCGCCTCACGCGCGTGCCGCTCGGCCCGTTCACGCGCGCGGTGAAGGAGCCGGCGCTGATCGCGTTCTCGACGGCATCATCCGAGGCAGCGCTGCCGAAGGCGATGGAGCAGATGGAGGCGATCGGCGTGCCGCGCCGCATCGTCGCGTTCGTGATGCCCACCGGCTACTCGTTCAATCTGGATGGCAGCACGCTGTATCTGTCGGTCGCGTCGATTTTCGCCGCGCAAGCGGGCGGCGTCTCGCTGAGCCTCGGCCAGCAGCTCCTGATGATGCTGACGCTCATGCTGACGAGCAAAGGCGTGGCCGGAGTGCCGCGCGCGGCGCTCGTGATTCTCACCGGCACGCTCGCGTCGTTTCACCTGCCCGCCGAAGCCGCCGTGGTTCTCCTCGGCGTCGATGTGCTCATGGATATGGCGCGCACCACGGTGAATCTCATCGGCAACTGCCTCGCAACGGTCGTCATGGCCCGCTGGGAGGGCGAGTACGACGACGCGCGCGCGTTCGTGACCAAAGCCGCTGAAGCTGCGTAATTTGGAAATTCCCGCCGATCTCGCCGCCGCACTCGCCGATCGCTACACACTGCGCAGCGTCCTGGGCCGCGGCGGCATGGCGACGGTCTATCTCGCCGACGACAAGAAGCATCATCGTGCGGTCGCGCTGAAGGTGCTTCTGCCCGGCCTGGCAGCCTATCTCGGCGTCGAGCGGTTTCTCAAGGAAATCCAGATCGCGGCGCGGCTCACGCATCCGCACATTCTCGCGCTGCACGACTCTGGCGAAGCCGGCGGCTTCCTCTATTACGTCATGCCCTACGTCGACGGCGGCTCGCTGCGCCGGCAGCTGGAGGGGCCGCCGCGGCGCTCGCTCTCACGCGAGCATGCGCTCGCGATTGCCGAGCCCGTCGCGGACGCGTTGACGTACGCGCATCGCATGGGCGTCGTCCACCGCGATATCAAGCCGGAGAATATTCTGTTTTTGCAGGGCCATCCGATCATCGCCGATTTCGGCATCGCCAAGGCCGTCAGCACCGCGGGTGGCGCCAATCTGACGCGCACCGGCTTTCCGGTGGGGACGCCGGGATACATGAGCCCCGAGCAAGCGGCGGGCCTCACCGATCTCGACGAGCGGACCGACGTCTACAGCCTGGCGGTCGTGATCTATGAAATGCTCGTGGGCGACGTGCCGGGGCGGTGGCCGACGGAAGATGCCGTGCGCGCGGGGCGATTTCTCGAAGCCTCCGCCTCGCATCGCACGCGGCTGACGGGCCTCGGCTCGCGCATCGAAGCCGCGCTGGTCCGCGGGCTCGCGATCCGGCACGATCAGCGGACGGCGACCACGGCCGAATTGATCGACGACCTGACGCACGGGGCGGGGCCGGCGGAGCCGCGCCGCCGCTACGACAAGCACGAAGTCGACAAAATTGTCAAACGCGCGACGGAGCTGGAAGCCGGCAAGACGATGTCCGGGGCGATGACGATCGGGGGCGTCGAGGCGCTCGCGGGGGAGGTCGGCGTCGCGCCGGAGCTGGTCCGCGCCGCGGCCGGCTCGCTGGAGACGCCGCACGACGCGTCGGGGTCGCTCGCGCCGAACCGCAAGAATCCGTGGGTCGCCGGTCCCACGGAGCTTTTCTTTGAGCGAGTGATCGAAGGCGAGCTGCCGGAGCACGAATACGCCACCATAGTCGAAGAGATTCGCCGCGTCATGCGCAATTCGGGCCAGGTGAGCCAATTCGGCCGGTCATTTTCCTGGGTAGCGGCGCGCGGGCCCGGCCTCAGGCGAGATCTCGAGATCGCCGTTTCGATTCGCCGCGGGCAGACGCGGATCACGATTCAGGAAAACATGAGCCAGCTGGTGGGCGCGATCTTCGGTGGCATCGGCGGCGGTATGGGCGGCGGCGGCATGGGGCCGATTATCGGCGTGGGCGTCGGTGCGCTCCACCTCGTCGGCCCGGCCGTCGTCGTCATGATTCCCGTCTGGCTCGGCATCACGTATCTGACCGCGCGGACCGTCTACGGCCGTGTATCGAGGCGCCGCACGCGCGAGCTCGAGACATTGGCGAATCGGCTTGCCGCAGTCGCCGGGCAGCTTGTGGAGGCTCCCCGCAGGCTTAAGCCGTAACGGTCTCATATCCGCCGGGGGCCCTGCGGTGTATTCAAAGCCGTGGCCACCGTCCCCACATCCCGCACGATTTTCCACGTCGCGACCCATGAAGGGAAATGGGTCGTCACGCGCGAGCGCCGGCCTGCGGGTGAGTTCGACGCGTTCGAAACGAAGCACGAAGCCGTCGAGCGTGCGCGCGGCGAAGCGCTGCAACAAAGGCCGAGTGAAGTGAAGGTGCATCGCGCCGACGGTACGATCGAAAGCGAATTCGACTTCAGCTAGCTAGAACGTGGCGCGCCACTCCACGCGCGCGCGCCGCTCCTGCGGTTCGACCAGGAATCGTGGCGGCCGCAGGCCGAACAGGCGCCAGCGGCCATCGACGATCTTTGCCGCGGTGATGCCGACGGCCGCGCCCGCCAGCACGTCGGACAGCCAATGCTCGTTGTCGTTGAGCCGCGACCACGCCGTGCCCGTCGCGCCGGCGTACAACAGCGCGCTCGCCCATGGCCGATGGATTTCATCTCCCAGCGCCGCCGCAAACGCGAATGCCACGGTCGTGTGGCCCGACGGGAACGACTCGTCCTGCGTGAACGGCCGGAATTCGTACTGGTTGGTCGCACTGATGGGCCGCACGCGCCCGACGACCTCCTTGATCGCAACCGTCGTCAGGCCGGCAGCGCCGACCGACGCGATCACGCGCAGGGCGCCGCGCTCCAGTTTTTTGTCGTGGCCAATCAGCCCGGCGACGAACATGCCCGCCGGGACGGCGAAGACGACCTCTGGCTGGCCACCATGGCGGAACACACGGGCGGCCGCATCGGCCCCTGAGGAGCGGTGGGTTTGAATCCAGTCTTTGACGTCGTAATCGACGGCGCTCGTCACGACGAGCAGACCCGTGGCAACGGCCACGTGCCACCACTGAATGCTGGGTGGCGCGGTTTGTTGGGCAGACGCGCGCGTCGAGAAGAGGACGAGACACGTGATGAGCGAAATTCGCATGGGTGGATACTACCTATTTCCCCCTCCAACGGGCTAACCCTGCGCGGCTTCGTGGGCGATCCATTCCATCGGGACGGCCGGATACACTTCGCAAGGAACCCGAACCCCCAGGAGCACACTATGCTGTCATTACTGCTCATCACCGCGCTGGCCGTGCAGTATCCGCAGCCAGCGCCGACCCGCACGACGGACTCGACCGCGCAGCATCGCAGCACGACGCGCGGACCGAGTACGTCCGCGGTCGGTCGTCAGGCATTTCGCGATCGAATGCGGGAGTTGTGGACGGAACACGTTGCCTACACCCGGAATTACATCGTGAGCGCGTCGGCCGGGATCGGCGACACTGCCGAAGTGGCGCAGCGCCTGCTTCGGAACCAGGATGAAATCGGCGAAGCGATCAAGCCGTATTACGGCGACGCCGCGGGCACGCAGCTCGCATCGCTGCTCCGCAATCACATCCAGCTCGCCGCCAAGACGCTCGCGGCCGCAAAAGGCTCGAGCACCGCGATGGCCGGCATGAACACGCAGGACACCGCCGGGCAATACATGCCGAGCCGCGCCGGCGATACGGTCTCGGCACGCACCGACACGACGGGTGTCAGCCGCCCGAACGCGCAGTATCCGACCGCGAACGGCCGCATGAATGACACGAGCCGCGCGCGGCAGGCCGCTCGAGTCGATTCGACCAGCTTGAACCAGGCGATCGCCGCGTTGAAAGCGAACGGCGACAGCATCGCCGATTTCCTCTCCAAGGCGAATCCGCGTGGCTTCAATCAGGAAATGTTGCGCAGCGCGATTCAGATGCATCTCACGCTGCTCTTGAAGGAAGCGACCGCCGAGCTCAAGAAGGACTGGTCGGGGAGTATCTCGGCGTACGATGAGAGTCAAAACCAGATTCTGCAGATGGCCGACATGTTGAGCGACGGGATCATGAAGCAGTTCCCGAGCCGCTTCAGCAATAAGGCGACGACCGTCTCTTCGCGGTAGTCGCAGCGAACAACCTCGAGCGACCTCCTGAGCTTTTGGGCTCGGGCGGTCGCTCTAGTGTTCTACGGCCTCGATGTCGATGGTGATCCGCACTTCGCCCCCGACCATTTGCGTGCCCTCGAGAAACGGATTCCGCGTGATGCCGAAATCCTGGCGCTTGACCGCGGTGGTGGCCGAGAAAGCGGTGCGACGGCCCATCGGCGTGGCGGCGACGCCGCCGATCTCCGCATCGAGCGCTACTTCACGGGTCACGCCGCGGATCGTGAGATCGCTTGTGATCCGCAGCCGCTCGGGCGCGCCCGCGACACGCTCCACGCGCTCGCTGACGAATTTCATCTCCGGGAAGCTGTCCACCACGAGGTAGTTCTGCTTGAGATCGTTATCGCGCCGATCGTTGCCGGTCGTCACGCTCGCCGTCTGGATGCGCGCCGTGACGCTCGCCGCCTCGGGACCCGAAACGCGACCGCGCTGTGCGCCGGGTCGGCGGTCCAGAGATTCGAGCTCGTCGCGGTTTGTCCTACGAGAGCAGTCGTCGCGGGAAGGAGCACCGCGAGCACGATGGCCGATTTCACGGCCGGTAAGATAGCACGGCGAACAGGCCGATTACCGCGATCACAAGCCCGAGTCCCGTTTTTACCGCGGCGGCCGCGACGCGACCCAGCACCGCGCCCCATCCCGCACGCGCCGCAGTACCGGCGTGGCGGGAATAGGTGAGCTCGAACAGCGCGGCGCCGGCGAACGATCCGATCACAGCGCCGATCACGCTGCCGACGATGGCGATCGGCACGCCGATGAACGCCCCGACCAGACCGCCCACGAGCGCTCCCCAGCCGGACCGCGGGGATCCACCGTATCGGCGAGCAAATCGAAATCCCAGCCAGTTGTCCAGAATTTCACCGAGGAACGCAAGCACGAGCACGATGGCGATGGTCGCGATGCCGACCGAGTGAAATCTCGTGAGCCAGCCGTAGCCGATGATCCCCAGCACCATGACCCAAAGTCCGGGCAGTCCCAGCGGGATCATCGCGAGACCGACGACACCCATCACGACGAGCAGCATCACCGCAAGCAGGGTCATGCGGTCCTGTCCTCATTACGCACGGGTCTTCCCCACTTCCCGAAGGCGGTTCATTTTTTGCGTTATCGAGTCAACATAACCTTTTCCGGACGGCCGCTGTGAGTGAAGTGGGCGGGCGAATCCCGCGAACCTGGCGAAGCGCTGATTCTCGTCGATGGCTGCCGCTTCACGCTGTCGACGGTGCAGGCGGGAGTCCGCGGCTGGTGGACGGTCGCCCACACGGGCCCAGTCGCCCTCGAGAACGCGCGCACCTTTCAAGCCGCAGGTGGCGCTCGTCGACCTCGGCATGCCGGGCATGAACGGCGTCGAGGTGGCGGAACGTCTGCGCGCCGAGCACAAGAACCTCCTGCTGGTCGCCGTCAACGGCTACAGTGGAGAGGAGAGCCGGCGCCGCGCCAAGGAAGCACACTTCGACGAGTACGTCATCAAGCCGTTCGATCCTGAGGCGCTCGAAGACCTCCTGAGCCGCCGCGCGCGGTGATCGTCCTCGCAGTTCTCGTCCAAATTGCCGTCCCTCCGCCGCGCGGCTACGTCAACGACTTCGCGGGGGTGCTCGACTCGGCCTCGATCCGCCACATGGAAGCCGTGATCACGGAGGTGCGCGACAAGACCAAAGGCGAAATCGCCGTCGTCACCCTGGCCGACATCGGCGACCGCGCGGCGAGCGACGTCGCCTTCCAGATCGGACGCCAATGGGGCGTCGGCCCGACGGGAGACGCCGGCGACACCAAGAAGAATCTCGGCGTCCTCATGCTGCTCGTTCCCACCAAGAACCATCAGCCGGGAACCGGCCAGATCTTCATCGCCAGTGGCCGCGGCGCCGAAGGCTTCCTGCCGGACGCACGCATCGGGCGCATTCGCGACGCCATGTTCCCCGCGCTTCGCAAGGAAGAGTACGGACCGGCGCTGGCGCTCGGCGTCGACCTGATCGCGCAGTCGTTCGCGCAGGAATTCGGGGTGACGCTGTCGAATCCGGAAAATGTTCGGCCGCCGCCCGAGCGCGCGCCGGAGCAGGGAGTC
>DATGEQ010000006.1:0-31633 GCA_035309945.1 Gemmatimonadales bacterium
CAGTAGTAAGAAGCCAAGGAGGACTCGAAACCGCTTGCGGCAGCCTAACGAGACGCGCCTAAGCTGCGGCGCCGCGCTGCGTGGTTCATAGAATAGAAAGATACGTCAGCTCATTGCGTCGAACACCACGGGACACAGCGCAAGGCAGCTTCAATAGCCACAACCATTACGACTAACAAGCCGATGAACGCGACCGGTTCGACAACGTCGTACTTCTGTAGCTCCAACCGCCTGATCGTCGCCAAGGGCACGCTGACTCGCTCAAGCGAATCAGGAGATGCCCCTGGGCGCGGTTGTACCCCCACGAGACTGTCGCCTGTTATCACCGGAGCGTCCACCATCATCGTCTCGCCGCTCGTGAGAGTCAGCCGCACGGTCTGAGTACTGTCGGCCGTTCGAAACCGCTCGGGCTGCAGCGATTGCGGCTGCCAGGTCACACACGCGGACAGGAACGTGCCAGCCATCACTATCGCGATGAGCCGTACAAAGTCGATGTGCTTCCTGAAGAGCGCCATGTGGCACCTTCCGATGCTCAGAACGCGACGGAGAGCGCGAGGCCCGCCCCGCGAGGCGTCAGCATTGCTCGAACTTCCGTGACCGGAAGCGCAGACCACCGCTCGTGAACGGAAGATCCAGCGAGCGCCCCCAGCAACGCGCCGAACCCACCGCCGAGGATTCCGAGCATTCCCGCCTTCTCGCCGGCGGTGAAGCGAATGAATCCGGATTGATCGTCCCCGGAAGCGAGGCCAGCGAGCGCCCCTATCGCCGCGCCGATTAAGAACCCCTGTCCGGCCTTCCTACCCGAGCTCGACTTCACAGTATCGCTGACCTCGAGCTGGGTGATTGCCCCTCGCTTGATAGACACATCGTGCGTGGTCTCTGCTAGGAGGAGGTGCACGGAATCGAGGTCTACCGCGATAACAGTACCAATAATCCAGGACGAGCTCGACTCCGTCTGCAGTCGGATGCGCTTGCCGGGACTGAGGGAGTCGGGCGCTTGCGCGCCAAGATAGAGCGGCAGTCCTACAGCCAACCCGAGAGCCACGAGTGCGGCACGACGCATAGACGACTCCTGTGAGAGAGGCGTCATCGTATGCCAGCCGGGTCAAGCAGGTGTCAAGCGAAGGGCGCCGACAGCTTCAAGGGCATAACATGAGGAGGGGCCCCATTTGCACCATGTCAGGCGCGACACGACGGTCGTTGTTGACCGCGCGTTGATGCCGCGGCGACATCATCGGGCATGGACGGCATGATTCTCTGGGACCTGGACGCCGATTTAGGTGTCGAGGTTAGGCACAATACGGGCACAATTGGGGCCTGAGAGACAGCATGACGCGAACGTCCGGAGTCGCTAAGTCGTTGTCGTACTTCAGTGCTCGGGGCAGGAATCGAACCTGCAAGGGGTTGCCCCCGAGGGATTTTAAGTCCCTTGTGTTTACCAATTTCGCCACCCGAGCGGCCTGCGGAATGATCATTGGTCATTGATCATTGACTCCCTGGCACTCGCTCCGTACGCGCGCCCGCTGATGCCTGGACCTCCGTGATCGGCGGTCGCTTGCCGTAGGCCCGTTCGTACGCGCGCTCGATCGCCGGAATCGTCTTGGTGTCCCGCTTCGCGACCAGCACGATCGCCGCGCCGCCCCACCCCGCCCCGGTGAGTCGCGCACCCAACGCGCCGGCGCGTTTGGCCGCCGCCACGATCGTGTCGAGCTCGGGCGCGCTGCACTCATACAGCCGGCGACACGATTCGTGCGACTCGTACAAGAGCTTCCCGAACTGCTTGAGCTTGCCCTGACTGAGCAGCTGCGCGCCGAAGCGCGTGCGCGCGGTCTCGCTGATCACATGCACGGCGCGCGAGCGCAGCGGCTCGGCGAGGGCGCGCTTGAGCCGCGGCAGCCATTCGACCGGCCAGCTCGCGAGCCACACCAGCTCAGGCAGCTCGATCTTGAGCCGCTTCACCGCTTCTTCGCACTCCCAGCGCCGCTCCTTGAATGCGCTGCTCGCGAGATCGTGCCGCTCACCGGTGTCCACGAGCAGGAGCCGCGCGCCAAACGGGATCTGGTTCGTGTCCAGCGATGCACATTCGAACAGCAATGCGTGACCACGCTTGCCGAGCGCCGAGATCGTCTGGTCCATCAAGCCGCACGGTACGCCCACGTGATCGTGCTCGGCACGATATGCCACGCCCGCGATCTGACGCGGCGTGAGTCCCGGCGCGAACGCCTTCGCCACCGCGACCGCGAGGGCGGCGGAAGAGGAGAGCCCTGCGCCAACCGGCACGTCGGACACAATCGCCACGCGCGCCGACGTATCGGGTGCGATTGCTTCGAGTGCCCAAAGCTCCCGCAACACACCGCCGATGTAGGCGGCCCAGTTCTTGGGAAGCTCCTCCTGCCATTTGAGCTTCACGACCCGGTTGTCGCGCGATGAGATCGCTTCGAGCACGCCCATTTCGTCCGACGCACCGGGACCGATCGCCGCCGTCGTGCGCTCTCCGATAGCGATCGGGAGGACGGGACCCCCGTTGTAGTCGGTGTGCTCGCCGATGAGATTGACGCGACCCGGTGCCGACGCCGCAGCCCTGGGTGTTGTCCCAAATGTTTGGTGAAAGAGGTCTATCGCGGGTCGTCGCATTGCGTTGACAAGGTTTCAGGCCAATGCTACCGTATCGCGGCTTGATTCACCATCTATCCTTTTTCGTCTCGCGGAGAACACGTATGCGGCGGTTTGCGTTGTTGCTGCTCGCCGGAGCTCCTGCGCTTGGCGCCGCACCTGCCAGTCTGGCTGGCCAGGGGTTCGGCGTCTACGAGCAGAACACCTGTACGATGGGCCGCGCCGGCGTCGCCGCCGCGAGGCCCTGCGCCGATGGCTCGGCGATCTACTTCAATCCTGCGGGACTGGCGAGTCTGTCCGGGACACACGTCAGCGCCGGCGTCACGCTCATCGGTGCGCAAGGCGGCTTCACGGACGACTTCCTCGGCACCCGCACCGACCTCAAGAATCCGCTGATCGCCGTTCCCGATGTGTACGTCACGCACGCCTTCAGTCCGAAAGTCACGGCGGGCATCGGGTTGTACGTGCCCTACGGCCTCCAGACCAAGTGGGACCCCAACACGTCGCCGGGACGCTTCCTCGGCTATTTCACCGACGTGCGCTCGATCTACATCCAGCCCACGATCGGCTATCAATTGCTGCCCCGGCTCAAAGTGGGCCTCGGCGTCGCATACATCACCAGCCGGCTGCAGCTCAAGCAACGCGCCGATCTTTCGTCGCAAGTCGTGCCAGATGCGCTTCGCATCCCCGCCGGCCTGCCGCCGGGCACCACGTTCGCGCAACTGGGCGTGCCGACCGGCACCGACTTCGCCGATGCGCAGCTGTCGGCAACAGGGACCGGATTTGCCGTGAACTTGGGAGGCATCTGGCAGGTGACGGACAAACTCAGCATCGGCGGGCACTGGATCACCCGCAAGCAGATCAACTACGACGGGAACGCGACGTTCACCCAGGTACCGACAGGTCTCGTGCTTCCAGTCGCCGTGGGACCGCTGCCAGCGGGAACACCGGTCGACGCCGTCCTCGGCCCCGAGTTCGCGAGTGGCGGGCCGCTCTCCAACGGCGGCGTCTCCACGTCGATCATCATGCCGCCGCAAGGATCACTTGGCTTTGCGTACAAGGCGGACAGCCAGTGGACGTTCATGGCCGACTATCAGTACACCGTGTGGGGTTGGTTCAACCAGGTCAACATCAAATTCGCGAATGCCGCGACGCCGACTTTGACGTTGAATCCGCAGAACAAAGACACACACGGTTTCCGCTTCGGCGCCGAGTATCAGTACAACTCCAAGGTGCAGCTCCGCGGCGGGTACTTGTATCACACCGCCGCCTCGCCCCCACAGTTCGTGACGCCGCTGTTGCCGGAGGGCGCACGCAACGAGTTCACGATTGGCACCGGGATCGAGTTCACGCCGCAATGGCACGTCGATCTCGGATACCAATACATCAAGCAGCAGGACCGGCGCGGCACCGTGAACATCGCCGCGGGCAACACCGGCCTCTACAAGTTCTCGGCCAATCTGTTCGCGGCCGGCGTTTCCGTCTCTTTCTGAGGACTCAGGGCTCATGATTCGGACCATTCGCTTCGCGGGGGGGGCCGCAGTCCTCGGTCTCATGCTGGCTGCCGCCGCATGCAACAACGACACGTTGAACCGGCCGTTCTCGTTCACTGCGATCGATCCGTTATTCGAGCGTTACGTCTCGATGGGGAATTCGCTCACAGCCGGCTTCCAGTCGGGCGGGATCAACGACAGCACGCAGCAGCAGTCGTATGCGGTGCAGCTCGCGCGCGCGATGCATGCGCCGTTCTTCGTGCCGTCGCTCACAAAGCCGGGCTGCCCGCCGCCGTTCACCAACGTGTGGACCGGAGCGCGCGTGACGCCGACCGGCTATCCCCCGAGCACGGCGACGAGCTGCTACCTGCGGAACATTCCATCCGAACCCCCGCCGTACATCAGCAATACCGCCGTGCCGGGCGCGAAGGTCGAGGATCTCTATGCCAACCTCGATACTGCATCGAGCGCCAACAGCCTGACGCAGTTCATCCTCGGCGGGCTGACGCAGGTACAGATGATGCGGAAAGCGCAGCCCACGTTCGTGTCGGTGTGGATCGGCAACAACGACATCCTCGGCGCGGCGACGAGCGCCACTAATCCGGGCGACAGCACCAAGATCACGTCGCTCGCGAATTTCCAGGCCCGCTACAGCGCGTTGATCGACTCGATCAAGGCCGCGGGGCCCAAGGGCGCGATCCTGATCGGCGTCGCGAACGTCACCGAAATCCCGTACTTCAGCGCCGGCGCAACCTACTGGGCGATCAAGAACGGCCTCGTCCCAGGCTCCGCCTTCCCACCGGCGTTCACGGTTAGCGCAAACTGCGCTCCCGCTGCCGCGATACCGGGCGTTGGTCGGGGCGACACGACGCTGGTCCCCTTCCCCTACGGTGCTGCGCTCCTCGGGGCCGCCGCGGCCGGCGCACCACGCAACCTCGACTGCTCCGACAGCGTGGCCGCTATCGTCACGCCGCCCGAGCTCCGCAAGCTGGTCGCTACGGATAGCGCCTACAACCTGTTCATCTCGGCGCAGGCGACCGCGCATGGCTGGGCATATTTCAGTCCCAACGGCGCCCTCGACTCGTTGCGCACGCTCGCGCAGCCCAACACGGTCGTGCGCGCCTTCCCGCTCATTGGGCAGGCGTGCAGCGCCAATCCCTTTGGAACGGCGTTCTCGTGCGACGGCGTCCACGCCAGCGCGGCCACGCACAAGCTGATCGCGAACCACCTGCGGGTGGCGATCAATGCGACGTACTCGACGAGCATCCCCGTGATCCCCTGAACCTGGACACGAATGGGCGGTAAAAGGCGGTAATGGGCGGTATTCGCACGAACGGTCGGCAAGGAGCGGCAACGGCAAAGCAGTCGTTGCCGCTTCTGCTTGTGGTACTGACCGTAGCGGCAGCCAACTGCGTTCACGCGCAAGCCGTTCCGCGCACCGACACGCCGCGCGCCGGAACGTTTCGCGTGACGTTCGCGCCCGTCATCACGACATGGCAGCGCGAATTCACGGCCGACGGCCACGAACAGCTGCTGGGCGCATCATTGCCGGCGCCGATCTTCGTCCGCGAGGAGCGGCGGGTGACGCCGCTCGCGGTCGAGTACGGCGTCACCAACCGCATCGCGCTGGGCGTCTACGTCCCGATCGTGCGCGTGAACTCCCGACCGTTTTTCCAGGTGGACAGCACCGGCAAGCCGGTCGCCGACAGCGCCGTGCAACACCTCGATTCCCTGCTCCAGGACACCACGTACGCGTTCGATCCGCTCATCGAGACGGAGCGTCGCCTACGCTACTTCGCCGGCGACATCGAATTGTCAGGCAAATATCGATTCCTCGAAACGCACTCGGCAGCGCTGAGTGCCGCGGTCGTCCTGCGACTCCCGACTGGGCACCAGGACTCGCCGAACAACCTCTTCGATATCGCGACGGGCGATCACCAAACCGATATCGAGCTGCAGGTCGCCCAGGAGATCACGCTGTTCGACCACCTGTGGCTGAACGGTACGATCCGCGCCGCGCGCCAGCAGCGCGGCACACGCGCGCGCCGGATCGGACCGGCGTCCACGCTGCTCCTTCCTCATGCGTCGCTGGCGGTCCTCAACTGGGATCCGGGAGATTACGTCGCCGTCGACTTCGCGCCGATGCTCCGCCTTGCCGAGCATTTCGGGGTAGGCTTCACGGCAGGCTACTACACCCAGCAGCGCGACCGCTACACCTATCGCTCACCGCAGGATTCCAGCGACGTCGCGAACCATTTGGGCACACCCATCTCGGCGAGCGTGCTCGATGCGGGCACGGCGATCCGGCGGACGCGGTTGGGCGTCGCGATGACGTACTTGGGCTCCGCCTACGAGGGCAGTTTTTCGATCGAGCAGACCGTCACTGCTTCGGGTGGGCTGGTGCCGGTGGCGACGGTATTCCGGATTGTGATGCGGACGTCGCGCTGGCCGTTCTGAGCAGCTCGACCGCATGGCGGCGCGCGGTCGCCATGTCGGCATCGCCCAGCATCCGTGCGATCTCTTTGACCCGCGCCTCGCCATCCACCACCGTGACATCACTCGTCGCGACCCCGCCCTTCTTGCCCTTCGCTACGACGAGGTGCTGGTCGGCATAGACCGCGATCTGCGGCAGGTGCGTGATGACGAGCGCCTGCCGCCCCTCGCGCGACACATCCATCAGCGCTGCTCCAACACGCGCGCCAACTTCGCCGCCGATGCCCTGGTCGACTTCGTCGAAGACGAGCGTGGGGACGACGTCCTGGGCTGCAAGCACCACCTTGAGCGCGAGCATGAGGCGCGACAGCTCGCCGCCTGATGCGACGCGCGCCAACGGCCGCCGGCCCATGCCTTCATTCAGCTCCACCTCGAAGGTCACGGATTCGGCGCCAAATCCCGCGGGAGATGGGAGAAGGGAGAGGTTCACTCCGAGCCGCCCTCCGGGCATTCCCAACGAGGGCAGAATCTTGTTGACCGCACGCGCCAGCTTCTTTGCGCCGCTCGTGCGCTTGGCGGTGAGGGCCGCGGTCGCGCGGGTGAGCTCGCTCGCCGCGGCCTCACGCTCTGCCGCGAGATTGCGAAGATCGAGGTCGGCCGTGTCGAGCAGCTCGAGCTCACGGGCGGCGCGGTCGCGCGTCGCGAGCACGTCGGCGATGGTGGGACCGTGCTTCTGCTGCAGCCGGAACAGCATGTCGCGGCGCTGCTCGACCGCATTCAGGCGCTCGGGATCGGCCTCGATGTCGCTCGCGTAGGCCCGTGCCCCGCGAGCGAGCTCGGCGGCGCTCGCGAACGCCGAGTCGAGCATCTCTTGCCACTTGCCGACCGACGGGTCGACGCGGAGCAGGCTGGCCAGAATTTTCTGCGCCTTTGCGAGGCCCGCCGCATCCACGGCTTCCTCGAGCTCTCGCGCCAACCGGCCAAGCTCCTCGGCGTGCGCCAGGCGCTTGGATTCGACATCGAGCGCCTCGTCCTCTCCAACCTTCGGCTTGGCGTGCTCGATCTCCTGCAGCACGTGGCGCAGGTAATCGGCCTTCTGGCGCACCTCGCCCTCACGCGCGGTCAGCTCCGCCTCTTGCTGCTCCAGCTCCTTGAGCCGGCTGTATGCATCCCGCACGGCCACGCGTTCGACATCCGCGTCGGCATACGCGTCGAGCATGTCGCGCTGCGCGTCGGCCCGCAGCAACGACTGCGTTTCGTGTTGCCCGTGCAGATCCACGAGCAACCCGCCGAGCTGGCTGAGTACACCGATCGTCACCGGCGAGCCGTTGACCCACGCGCGCGACTTGCCTTCGCGCAGCACCTCGCGCTTCAGGATCAACCGGCCGTCTTCCAGCTCGATACCGAGGGCCGCGAATGGCGGCAACAAATGGCGGTGGACGGCGGATGCGAACTCGAACGCACCCTCGACCGTCGTCTTTTCGGCTCCCGGCCGAACCACGTCCGCCGAGGCGCGCTCGCCGAGCAGCAGTGCGAGGGCATCGACGAGCATCGATTTACCCGCGCCGGTTTCACCGGTGAGCACATTGAGGCCGGGCTGGAACGGCAGGGTGATGTCGGCGATGACGGCGAGATCGCGAACGCGCAGCTCAGTCAGCATCGCCCCATCCACTGTCTCCGCGTCCGGCCACTATTTTCGCGTCCGATCACTGAGATCTCCCCAGTGCAGCTTCTTTCTCAGCCTCTTGAAGAAGCTCTCGGGTCCGAGGCGAATCAGGAGAATGGGCCGAGCGGCGCGGCGCACCTCGAGCCGCTCGCCGGGCTGAATCGGCTGTCCCACCTGCCCGTCGAACGAGACGAGCACGTCGTCGCTCCAGGGCGGAATCGGCTGAATCGTGACGACGGCTGCCGCGGAGAGGACGAGCGGCCGCACGGCCAGCGTGTGCGGGCAAATCGCGGTGACGACGATCGCGTCAACCGTGGGCACCACGATGGGTCCGCCCGCGGACATCGAGTACGCCGTCGATCCCGTCGGCGTACTGACGATGATGCCGTCGGCCGAGTACTGCGCGACTTCGTCGCCGTCGACCGAGACCTTGATGCGCACGACGCGCGCGACGCCGCCCTTGTGGACGACGACATCGTTGAGCACGAGCGGCTCGACGCGCCCGGCCTTCGACCCCTTTCCCGTGATGCTCGATTCCAGCGCCAGCCGCGGTTCGGTGGTGTAGGCGCGGCGGACGATCGAGTCGAGGGCAAAGTCGAGCGTCTCCGGCGCCGCCGTGGTCAGAAATCCCACGCGCCCCAGGTTGATGCCGAGGATCGGCGTGTCGGAGCCGTTGAGCAACCTGGCGCCGCGCAGCAGCGTGCCATCGCCGCCGAGGGTGATCAGGCAATCGAGCTTCGCGGAGGTGATCGAGTCGACGTGATTCGGCCACAGCGACTGAATTCGATCGTCGGTGTAGAGCGCGAGGCCGGCGCGATTGGCCTTCTGTTGCAGCGTTGCGAGGAAAGCGCCGAGGTCCGGGTAGTTGGGGTTCCCGACGACCCCGACGTTCATCGTGTCAGCGACTCTTCAGCGGCAAGAGCGCGAATGCGGCCGGCGATGCCTTCGCCGGTCAGGCCGACTTCGGCGAGCTGTTTGGCGCGCGGGGCGTGCTCATAGGTCCGATCGGGGACGCCGAGCGCAACAACACGAACCTCGGGCGTCGTCGTCTGGACGAGCGCCGCGAGCGCCGCACCGAAGCCGTTGATGACCGTCCCATCCTCGACGGTAACCAAGAGCTTGTGCGTCTGCGCCAGCCCTTCGAGCATCTCGCGGTCCATCGGCTTGAGGAAACGCGCGTTCACCACCGAGACATCGAGCCCGTCAGCCGCGAGCAGCTCGGCCGCAGCGAGCGCCGGCTTGCACATCACGCCGGCGGCGAGTATCGCGCAGTCTTTCCCCTTCCGCAGCAGCTCCCATGTCCCGTACGGAACGGGCGGCACTTCAGCCGCCGTCGGCGGCTCCGCGGGCGCCTTGTCGCGTGGGTAGCGCAGTGAGAACGGCCCGTCGGTATGCGCCAGCGCGCAGCGCAACAGGCCGATCAGCTCGGCGCCGTCCTTGGGAGCGGTAACGGTCATGTGCGGCACGGCCAGCATGTACGCGATGTCGTAGAGCCCCATGTGGGTCTGGCCGTCTTCGCCGACCATGCCGGCGCGGTCGAGCGCGAAGATGACCGGCAGCTTCTGGATCGCCACGTCGTGAATGATGCTGTCGTAGGCGCGCTGCAGGAACGTGGAGTAGATCGCCACGACCGGCCGCACGCCTTGCGTCGCGAGTCCCGCCGCGAACGTGGTTGCGTGCGCCTCGGCGATCCCGACGTCGAAGAAACGCTCGGGCCATCTCTTCTCGAAGATGTTCGTCCCCGTGCCGCTCGGCATTGCCGCCGTGATGGCGACGAGCTTTGGGTCCTCGGCGCCAAGCTGCGCGAGCGCGTCGCCGAACACCTTCGTCCACTGCGGCGGTCCGGGGTTTACGGGCCTCAACCTTCCGGTGACCGGGTCGTACGGCGCGCGCGCGTGGTACTTCTCGCTGTCAGGCTCGGGGAGCGGGAAGCCTTTGCCCTTCTCCGTGATGATATGGACGACGCGCGGGCCCTTCAACGTCTTCACGCTGTCGAAGGCGTGCAATAGCGCGGGGATGTTGTGCCCGTCGATCGGGCCGAAATAGCGGAAGCCCAGCTCCTCGAACAGCATGCCCGGCGACCACAGGTTCTTGATGCTCTCTTCGACATTTTTCGCGAAGTCGACGAGCTTCCTGCCGCCGATGACGTGCGAGGCGCGTTCGATGACATGCTTGACTCGCTCGCGCATGCGGATGCCGAACGGACTGGCGACGATGGATCCGAAGTATTTGCTGATGGCGCCGACGTTGGGGGCGATCGACATCCCGTTGTCATTCAGCACCACGATGATGTTGCGGCCGGAATCGCCCGCGTTGTTCAGTGCCTCATACGGCAGTCCGCACGTCATCGCGCCGTCCCCGACGATGGCGACGACCTCGTAGCTCTCGCCTTTCAAGTCGCGCGCCGCAGCCATGCCGTAGGCAGCCGACAATGCGGTGCCGGCATGGCCGGCGCCGAACTGGTCGTGCTCGCTCTCGTCCCGGCGCAGAAAACCAGACAGCCCGCCCTGCTGGCGAAGCGTGTGCAGCCGGTCGTTGCGACCGGTCAAAATCTTCCAGGGATAGCCCTGATGACCCACGTCCCACACGATTTTGTCGCGCGGTGAGTCGAACGCGTAGCAGAGGGCGACGGTCAGCTCCACCACGCCGAGCCCCGCGCCGATGTGGCCGCCGGTCTGGGAGACGACTTCGATCAGTCGCTGCCGCACTTCATCGGCAAGCGGCTGGAGCTCGTCGGGCTCGAGGTTCTGGACGTCCGCGGGACTGTGGATCGTTTCGAGAATCAATTCGGCCTCGTCACGATATAGTGGGCCAGCTCAATCAGTATGGGAGAAACTAACCCGGCATCCCGCAGCTGGTCCACCGCCTTCGCCGCCAGCCGCTCCGCCTCAGCCCGCGCCGCCCCGACGCCCAGGAGCGTCACGAACGTCGCTTTGGCGTGGGCGGCGTCCTTCCCCGCCGTCTTGCCGAGCTGGTCGGAGGTGGCGGTCGCGTCGAGCACGTCGTCGGCGATCTGAAAGGCGAGTCCAATGGCATCGCCGTACGCGCGCAGCGCCTCGACATGGGCCGCCGTGCCGTCGGCGGAGAGCCCACCGATCACGCAGGAGGCCGCGATCAACGCGCCCGTCTTGCGCCGGTGGACCTCCTCGAGCGCGCCGATGGGCAGTGCTTTCGCCTCGGCCTCGAGGTCGAGCGCCTGGCCGCCGATCATTCCGCCGGCTCCCGCCGCGCGAAACAGCTCGAGCGCGATGTCGCGCCGCCGCGCCGGCCCGAGCGGCAGCGTGGCCAGCCCATGCTCCAGCACGCGTGCGGCGAGCGCCACCATCTCATAGCCCGCACGCGTGGCCCGCGGCACGTCGAACGCGCGATGCGCCGTGGGACGTCCGCGCCGCAGATCGTCGTTGTCCATGCATGGCAAGTCGTCATGGACCAGCGAGTAGGCGTGCACGACCTCCACGGCCGCGGCGAGCTCCGCGACGCCGGGCGGCGACGATCCGTTCAGCGCTTCGTGCGCCGCGAAGACGAGCGTGGGGCGGAGGCGCTTCCCTTCACCGAGCAGGCTGTAGCGCATGATCTCGTCGACGCCCGTTGCTTTCTCCAACACACCGTCGACGCGCTCGCGAACGTCGGCGAGATAGCTACGAAGGGCTTTCAATCTCGAGGACTTTTTTGACCTTCAGCTCCGCCTGCTGCAACTGCTCGCGCGCGACGCGCAACCGTTCGATGCCCTCCTCGAACAACTTCAGCGCTTCGTCGAGATCGAGATCCTCCGACTCCAGTCGTCGAACGATCGCCTCGAGGCGTTCGAGCTGCTTACTGAACTCGGCCATCGACCTCTCCGTCGCTCACCCGGAGCCGGAACTCTTTCCCCGTGGGCAATTGCGCCACGCGTTTGAGGATCGTGCCATCGGCGTCGCGCGCCACCGCGTAGCCGCGGCCCAGCACGCGCAGGGGGCTCAGCGCGTCCAGATGGGCGCCGTGCGCGGTGAGCCGAGCGCGGGACTGCTCGATCCGGTGCTGCATGCAGGAGGTCAGTCGATCCCCGGTACGGGCGAGGCGGTCGGTGACATGTCGCGAGGCGATGCGCAACGCCCGCGCGAGCCGCTGGCCGATGACGCCGCATTGCGCGAGCACCTCGGCGCGGTCGGGGGTCGCGGCTTCAGCCGCGGCGGAGGGCGTGGGCGCGCGGAGATCCGCGACCAGGTCGCACAGGGTCACGTCCGTTTCGTGACCGATCGCCGAAATGACGGGCATCGGCATCGCGGCGACTGCCCGCGCGACGCGCTCGGAGTTGAACGCCCAGAGATCTTCGATCGATCCACCGCCGCGCCCCACGATCAGCACGTCGACCGGCAGTCGCCGGATCCGGTTCAGCGCCGAGCAGACGGAAGCTTCGGCCTTCGCACCCTGAACCTGCGCGGGGACAACGATCAGCTCGGCGAGCGGCCAACGCCGGCCAACGACGGCCTGAATGTCGCGGAGCACCGCGCCGTCCGGGCTCGTGACGACCGCGATGCGACCGGGGAACGCGGGAAGGCGCCGCTTGCGGCCGGGCTCGAGCAAGCCGTCCTTGGCGAGCGCGGCCTTCGCCTTCTCGAATGCCAGCTTCCACAGGCCGCCTTGCTCCGTGGACAGCAGCTCCATGACGGTCAGCTGGAAGTCGCCCTTCTCTTCGTACATCGAAGGACGCGCGAAGACGAAGACCTGCATCCCGTCGGTCGGAACCGGGAGCCGGAAGTTTTGTTTGGCGAACATCACGCAGCGCAGCTGCGCCGATTTGTCGCGCAGCGAGAAGTACCAGTGGCCGCTGCGCCACGACTTGAACCCGGCGACCTCGCCGCGCACCCAGAGCGGCGGCAGGCCGGCTTCGATGACCGCACGGGCGCGACGGCTTACCTCGCTGACCGTCCAGGCGCCCTCGGCCGAAGCCGCGGCAAACAGGTCTAGCGGCTGGCCCACTGCTTTACTGCCTGAACGGTGTTGTACAACAGCATCGTGATGGTCATGGGACCGACACCGCCGGGCACCGGTGTAATGGCAGATGCAACTTGCCTGGCCTCTTCGAACTTTACGTCCCCGACCAGGCGATAGCCCTGCTTCTTGGACGGATCGTCCACGCGGTTGACGCCGACGTCGACGACCACGGCGCCCGGCTTCACCATGTCGCCCGTCACGAACTCCGGTTTGCCGATCGCAACGATCAAAATGTCGGCCTGCGTGGTGTGGTGCGCGATGTTGCGGGTGCGCGAGTGACAGACCGTGACCGTCGCGTTGCCGCCGGGACCATCCTGCAGCAGCAACGCCGCCATCGGCCGGCCGACGATGTTGGAGCGGCCCACGATCACCGCGTGCGCGCCTTTGGTCTCGACGCCGGTCCGCAGCAGCAGCTGTTGCACGCCATACGGCGTCGCGGGTCGAAAGCCTGACGCGTCGCCGCCGGCCACTTTGCCGACGTTTTCCGGATGAAAGCCGTCGACGTCTTTGCGGGGGTCGATGCGGTGCAGCGCGCGATTGGTGTCGATCTGCCTGGGCAGCGGCAGCTGCACGAGGATGCCGTGAATCTGCGGATTCGCGTTCAGACGCTCGAGCAATCCCATCAGCTCCCCCTCGCTCGTCTCCTTGGAGAGCTTGATGGTTTCGTGGTACAACCCGGCGTCGTCGCAGGCTTTCCCTTTCATGCGGACGTAGACCTGCGACGCGGGGTTGTCTCCCACCAGCACGACGGCGAGGCCAGGCGTGATCCCCTTTTGCTTCAGTGCGCTGATTTCGTTGCCCAGCTCGGCACGCAGCTGCGCGCCGATGGCGTTGCCGTCGATCAGCTTAGCGGGCAACGCCGACCGCCCGTGTTTCGCGAATGACGACGACCTTGATTTGTCCGGGGTATTGGAGCTCGCGCTCGATCTTGCGCGCGATCTCGTCCGTGAGACGCGTCGCGCCGCCGTCATCCACGGTGTCGGGTGTCACCACGACGCGAACTTCACGGCCGGCCTGGATGGCGAAGACCTTCTCCACGCCCTTGAACTCGGATGCCAGCTTTTCGAGGTCGCTGAGGCGTTTGACATAGGTCTCGAACGCCTCGCGGCGCGCGCCGGGTCGTGAGCCGGAGATCGCATCGGCCGCCTGTACGATCACACTCACCGGCGTTTCGTGCGGCACGTCGTCGTGGTGGGCCGCGATACAATTGATTACCACCGCGTGCTCGCCGTACTTGGTCGCCATTTCGACACCGAGCTGGACGTGGGTGCCGTCGTGCTCGTGGGTGAGCACCTTGCCGATGTCGTGGAGCAGCGCCCCGCGCTTGGTGAGATTGATATCGAGCTTCAGCTCGGCCGCCATCATGGCGGCGAGGTGGGCGACTTCCTTGGAATGCTCCAGGATGTTCTGCCCGTACGACGTCCGGTACTTCATGCGGCCGACGAGCTTCACCAGCTCGGGATGCATGCCGCGGATGCCGATGTCGTACACGGCCTGCTCGCCGGCTTCGACGATGCTGGTATCGACGTCGTGCTTCGCCTTCTTGACGATCTCCTCGATCCGCCCCGGGTGAATCCGGCCGTCGGCGATCAGCCGTTCGAGCGCCAGCCGGCCGACTTCGCGCCGCACCGGCTCGAAACACGAGATCACGACGGTGTCGGGCGTGTCGTCGATGATCACGTCGACACCGGTCGCGGCTTCGAACGCGCGGATGTTGCGGCCCTCGCGGCCGATGATGCGACCCTTCATTTCGTCCGAGGGGAGCACCACGGTCGACACGCTCCACTCGGCGGTCTGCTCGGCCGCGATGCGCTGAATCGCCAGCGCGACGATCTTTTTCGCCTCGCGATCGGCGTTCCTCTTGGCTTGCTCCGTGATGCTGCGAACCAGGGCGGCGGCTTCGTCGCGCGCTTCGCTTTCGAGTCGCGCGACCAGCTCGGCCTTGGCGTCGTGCGCGGTCAGGCCCGCCACCTGCTCGAGCCGCGCGCCGATTTCCTGCTCGCGCTTGTCGAGCGCACGGGCGCGATCCTGGAGCTGCTGCTCGACCTTGCGCAGATCCTGATCGCGCCGGTCAACGCCCGCGAGCTTTTGATCGAGGCTTTTGTGGAGATTCTCGCGGACGGCCATCAGCTCTTCCTTGGCCGCCAGCACGAGGCGCTGGCTCTGATCCGTTGCGCGGCGCTCGACGCGCCGGCCCCACACGTAGAAGACCAGTGCCGCGACGAGCACGCCGCTGAGCACGGCCGCAATGATACTGGACAGCTCGTACATGATCTATTCTCCAACCTCACCCTGCGTGCCCTTCTCCCGTGGGAGAGGGGGCCAGGGGGTGAGGACGTGTTGTCAGCCCGCCAGCGCCTTACGTTTCGCCGGCGGCAGCATCTTCGCGAGATCGTCGGCGACCGCCGCGAGGCGCGCCGCCACTTCCCGCTCCGTCTGCTTCGCCTGAAACAGCTCGTTCGTGATGTCGAGCGCCGCCAGAATCGCGGCCTTGTGCGTCTCCACCAACGGCCCCTGACTGAGGACCCGTTTCAGCGCCTGATCGAGATACGCGGCGACTTCCCGCGTGTACTCGGGCGACAGATCCGACCGGACGGCGTATTCCTCACCGCCGATCATCACTCGGACGGCATGCTTCTTCGCCGTCACTTGTGGCCTCCATTATCGCGCGCCTGCTCTTCCAAAAACGTCAGCCGTTGCATCAGATCGTGGACTCGCGTCCGTGCGCCCTCGACGCGCTGCCGCAGCGCTTTGTTCTCCGACTCGAGCTCTGTGTTCTTGACCGGGCCGCCGCGGGCCTTCAACTCCCCCTCCGCCTTTTGCGCGCGCGAACGCCAGCCTGCCAGCTCCTCGACGACATCGCGAACGATGGCTTCGAGCTGGTCGATCGCATCACGCACATCAAGTGGAGGCCTGTCGCCGCTGTACCCCAAGCTCCTCCTCCAGCGCTTTCAACATTCGGCTGAGCAGCGCATCAATCTCCCGCTCCGTGAGCGTGCGCGCCGGATCGCGGAACGTGCACCGCCACGTCACCCCGCGCGTGCCCGGCGGTAACCCTTCGCCACGGTACTCATCCAGTACGTCCAGCCGCTCCAGCAGCCTGTCCCCTTCGCGCCGCAGAATGGCTTCGACTGCTGCCGCCGTTACCCCACCAGGCAGGACCAACGACAGGTCACGGACGACGGGCGGTTGTGTCGGTAACGGCTCGTAACGCTTTGCCACCGCCGGCTCGATGGAGACCTTCAGCTCGAGACCGAACAGCGGTCCTGCCCAGGGCGGCGCATCCGCGTCGAGCGGCGCCGCGCTACCCAGCGGCTCCGCTCGACCTCGCTCGACAGCTACCCAGCCAGAGCCATTGGCGGCCGGTTGCACGCCCAGCGAGGGGGCTGCCACCCCAACAGCTAACTCAAAGTGGTGCTTCAGGTCCCATATGTCCATATCAGGTAGTTTCGCATCCTGCCGCGAACCCGCTCCGTCCGACCAATGCGACGGGTGCCGACTACCGGTCAGCACGATCGCGAGGTGCAGCTCCTCGCTTGGGCGGTTGGACGGATGGGCAGATGGGCTGAACACCGTACCCACCTCGAACAGTCGAATGTCACGGTTTCCTTGAGCCCAGTTGTACTCGACGCGCCGGATCAGGCCCGGCAAGAGCCGCGACCGCAGATAGGCTTCCTCGGCCGACAGCGGGTTCTTCACGACGACGGCATTGGGGGCGTCCGGCGGTCCCAGCGGCAGCGTGCGGGCCTCGAGCAACCCTCCACCGCTGCGAACCAGCTGCTCGCGAATGCGCCGTAACGCCACGTCATCGGCGGCATCCGGGACGGTGCCGGGGCGATACGGCCGCAGCTCGTCAGGAAAGGAGTCGTAACCGCGCAGCCGCGCGACTTCTTCGATCAGATCGATTTCGCGGGTGACGTCGGGTCGCCAGCCTGGAATCTGCACCGCCAGGCGGTCGTCCTTGGGCGCCGCCACGAAGCCCACGGTCGACAGCAGTCGCTCGATTTCTTTCCGCGGCACCGCGATGCCGAGGAGATGGTTCACGCGCGCGTCGCGCACGAAGACGGAGCGTGGCTGCTGCGGCTCGGGCCAGAGATCGACCGGCGGCTCGCGCATGTCGCCGCCGGCAACCGCGCGAATCAGATCGATTGCGCGACCCAGCGCGTCCGGCATGCCGAGCATGTCGATGCCGCGTTCGAAGCGATAGCTCGATTCGCTGGAGAGGCCCAGGACGCGACGCGTGCGCCGAATGCGTGTCGGTTGGAAGTAGGCGGCTTCGAGCGCGATATCGGTGGTGCTCGTCGTGACCTCGGATTCCGCGCTGCCCATCACTCCGGCAACGATCTGGGGACGCTCCGCGTCGCAGATCGCGGTCATTTCGGGATTGAGCATTCGCTCGACGCCGTCCAACGTGATGATCTTTTCGGCCGGCTTCGCCCGACGAACGACAACCGCCGGCCCTCTCAATTTGCCGAGGTCGAATGCGTGGAGCGGTTGATTGATCTCGAACAGGATGTAGTTCGTCGCGTCGACGATGTTGTTGACCGAGCGCTGGCCCAGCGCTTGGAGCCGGGTCGCGAGCCAGGAAGGGCTCGGGCCGACTTTGACGCCTCGGATAACGGCGATCATGTAGCGTGGAGCGCCTTCGGGATCTTCGAGGCGGACTTCGACACCATCTACGGCGGCCGTCGGGCGGTCGGACGGTCGCGGCGGTCGGTGTTGACCAGCCTGAGCGCCGACGATCGCAGGGAGCTTTACGGTGCCGCCGTATGCCACCGCCAGCTCGCGAGCGACTCCCTTGTGGCACAGCAGGTCTGGTCGATTGGCGGAGACATCGATGATGATCTGTTCATCGGCGATGGGAACGGCGTCCAAGAACGGCGTTCCGGGAGCCGCGTCCGTTTGGATCTCGAGAATTCCCGCGTGATCGGCGCCGAGACCCAGCTCTTTGGCCGAGCAGAGCATGCCGTTGGACTCCACGCCGCGGATTTTCCGACGGTCGAGCTTGAGCCCACCGGGCAGCGTCGCACCCACCGGAGCGAACGGATACTTCTTGCCCGCCTCCACGTTGGGCGCGCCGCATACGACTTCGAGCGGCTGGCCGCCGCCGGCGTCGACCTGACACAGGGACAGGCGGTCGGCGTTGGGATGGCGCTTCACTTCGAGCACGCGCGCGATCAACACCTCGCGCAGATCCTGGTGGATCGGCACGACGCCGTCGACGGGCGCAACCTGGCGCGCCAGGCGATCGGCGATGTCCTGGCCCTCCAGTGACCGGCCCAGGAGCGCCTCGAGCCACCGTCGCGAGACGATCACGAGAACTGCTCCAGAAATCTCACGTCGCTGTCGAAGAACAAGCGGATATCCGGGATTCCATGGCGCAGCATCGCGATGCGCTCCGGGCCCATCCCCCACGCGAAGCCGGTGTACTTCTCACTGTCGACGTTGCAGTTCTCGAGCACGGCGGGATGCACCATGCCCGAGCCGAGGATCTCCATCCAACCAGTCTGCTTGCACGCCGCGCATCCGGCGCCGCCGCAGATCTGGCATTGCACATCCATCTCGGCGGAGGGTTCCGTGAACGGGAAGTACGACGGGCGGAACCGCACCTTGGTCTGGGGTGAAAAGAACGCCCTAGCCCAGGCCGCGAGCGTCGCTTTGAAATCGACGAAGCTGATGCCCTCGTCGACCGCGAACCCTTCGATCTGCTCGAACACCGGGGAGTGCGACGCGTCGAACGGATCGCGGCGGTAGCAGCGCCCGGGAACGACAATGCGGATCGGTGGCGGGAACTTCTCGAGCGTCCGGATTTGTACCGGGGACGTATGTGTCCGCAGCACCACGTCCCCGCCGAGATAGAAGCTGTCCTGCGCGTCGAGCGCGGGATGGTCCTTGGGGAAGTTCAGCGCGTAGAAGTTGTAGCGCTCGGTCTCGGCTTCCGGTCCGGTGACGCGCGTGAAGCCCAGCTCGCGGAAGATGTCGCAGATCTCGTCCACCACCTGCGTGACGAGGTGCAGACCGCCCTGCCAGTGGCGGCGGCCGGGCATCGTGAGATCGACGCCGGTGAGGCTGGCCGCGGAGCGTTTGAGCTCGGCTTCGCGCGCCTCGATCGCATGCTCGAGCTCGCGCTTCAGCGCATTGGCCTCGCCCCCGACGCGCTTGCGTGCATCGGGCTCGAGTCCGGGTACGGCCTTGAGAATTTCTGTGAGCTCGCCGGCCTTGCGACCCAGGATCTCGACCTTGAGCTCCTGGAGCCGGCGTTCGTCCGCCTGCGGAATCTCGTTCAGACGCTCCCGCAGCGCATTCAGTGCTGCCAGGAGGTCGCTCATGGTTAGAGAGCCTTCTTGGCGACCTCCGCCAGCTGCTCAAACGCGGCCGGGTCCCGCACGGCCATGTCGGCGAGCATCTTGCGATTGATGTCGACGCCGGCCTTGCGCAGGCCGTTCATGAACTTGTTGTACGACATCGCGTGCAGGCGCGCCGCGGCGTTGATCCGCGTGATCCAGAGACGGCGGAACTCGATTTTGCGGGCGCGCCGGTCGCGGTAGGCGTACTTGGCCGCGCGCTCGGTCGCTTCCTTCGCGGCTTTCCACAGCTTGCTGCGCCCGCCCCAGTAGCCCTTGGCGAGCTTCATCACTTTGTTCTTGCGCTTCAGGCGCGCGACGTTGCTTTTGACGCGAGGCATGCGATCTCCTTACGCCTGCAACAGGCGCTTGAGGCGGCGGTCGGCATGCGACACCAGCGTCGCCTTACGCAGGTGACGCTTCCGCTTCGGATGCTTCGAAGTGAGAATGTGGCGCTTGTAGGCGCGATAGCGGCGCAGCTTCCCCGTGCCGGTGAGCCTGACCCGCTTGCGCAGCGCGCGCTTGGATTTCTGTTTAGGCATATCTCATTTCGGAGCCAGAACCATCGACATGTTCCGGCCCTCCAGTTTTGGTTCCTGTTCGATCTTCCCGATGTCTTTCAACTCCTGCGCGACCCGATCCAGCACTTCCCGGCCCAGTTCGATATGTGCCATCTGCCGGCCGCGATACATCATCGTGACTTTGACCTTGTTGCCGTCGGCCAAAAACTCGCGCGCGTGGCGCGTCTTGAAATCGAAGTCGTGGTCGTCGATTCCCGGCCGATATTTCACTTCTTTCAAATGGATCACATGCTGCTTCTTCTTCGCCGCGCGCGCTGCCTTCGCCTGCTCGAACTTGAACTTCCCGTAGTCCATGATCTTGACGACCGGGGGCCGGGCGAGCGGCGCGACTTCCACGAGATCCAGGCCCCGTTCATGCGCGGCGGCCAGGGCTTCATCGATCGTCAGCACCCCCAGCTGGTCGCCGTTGTCCGCGATCACGCGTACCGGACTGATGCGTATTTGCCGATTAACGCGTGTGCGCGGCGCTTTGCTGTTGTTGTCGAGAGGTGGCAGCTGTTGTCCTCCGGTGACGGCGTAAAAAAAACGGACCCGGGTTGCCCCAAGATCCGCAGCACCTCACCCCTTGGGTGAGGTCTCGAGAACCCTGGAGCACTCTCCGTGGAGAGGCATGCGGGTGGGGCGTCCCCGCGGGCGCCCGCTTACCGTATTGTCGTCACCAAGCTAGCCGAGCACCTGCTGCGGGACAAGGCCGAAGCCTTTCTCCTCGCGTGCCAGTCGACCCGACACCACGTTGGGATCGTGCTCGAACACCAGCAGCCAGGCTTCGGCCTCGGCGCGCTGGTAGATGCGCTTGCGGGTCTGCAGCGTCACCAGCGGCTCGAGGTCGTACCCCATGATCCAGGGCAACGGCAGGTGCGCCGCCGTGGGGACGAGGTCGGCAACAAAGCAGGCTGTTTCGCCGCCGCTCTCCACGAGAATCGATTGGTGATAGGGAACGTGTCCCGGTGTGGGCAATCCGCGAATCCCGGGCAGGATCTCGGCCTCGCCGTCGATAAGGTCGAACGGAACATCTGCAAAGTTGTGCGGGAGATAGCTGCCGGCGGTGCGCTCGTTGGTGTGTGTGGCAAAGTCCAGCTCGCCGCGCTGCACGACGTAGCGCGCGCGTGGAAACGCGAGTCCCGCGCGCGTCTTGTCTCCACCCGCGTGATCGAAATGCAAGTGTGTGTTGATCACCCACCGGATGTCTTCGGGGCGGCGGCCAAGCTCGGCAAGCGCATCCTCGAGCTGCGTCGGGCCGTTCGTGCCCTCGTTCTCGACACCGTAGATGTCGATAAACTTGTCGTTTTCCTTGTTGCCGATGCCGGTGTCGATCAGCACCAGGCCGTCGTCGTGTTCGATGAGCAGGCAACGCAGCGCGAGCGGGATGCGGTTGCGGTCGTCGGGCGGTGCGCGGCGGGCCCAAAGCACCTTGGGGACGATGCCGAACATCGCGCCTCCGTCCAAATGCTGCTTCCCCCCTTCGAGGGCGTGGCACGTCAGCCGGCCGACTTTAAAGGTCCTGGAGAGCTTTCGCGCCATTGGCCTCGGCCAGCGTCAGGAGCTTCGCCAAGCACTTGGCAGCGGCGACCGCGTCAGGGGTGGCGCGGTGCCGCCCTTCGATCTCGATCCCGAAGTGATAACTCACGGTGTCGAGGTTTCGCCGCGGCAAGTCGGGCAGCAGCTTGCGCGCGAGCCGGACGGTGCAAACGCGTGGCCCCTGCAGCAGCAGCCCCGTCGCGCGCTCGATCTCGGTCGAGACGAACGCCCAATCGAAGCGTGCGTTGTGCGCGACAAAGATGCGGCCCTCCAGCGCTTTCAGCAGATCGTCGACGATCGCTTCGAACGGCGGCGCGTTGCGCACCATCCTCGCGTCGATGCCGGTGAGCCCCGCGACGAACTGCGGGACGGGGATCCCGGGATTGACGAGCGAATGAAACGCGATCGTCCCGTCGAGGAGCACGACGGCGATTTCCATGATACGATCGCCGCGAAACGCGCGGACACCCGTCGTTTCCACGTCGACCACCGCCCACCGGCACGCGTCCAGCGCGGGGCTCGCCTCAGGCGTCGCCGCAGCGAGCATCCAGCGCCCGTCGGGAGTTCTGTCGAAACGCTTGTCGGGTGCCAGAAGCGTCGCCGCGATCCGATCGGCCGTGTGGCGGTTCGCCTGCGCTATCCCCAGCACATCGCGGACGATCGTGAGGCTGCCGGCCGGCCCGCTCTGCAGGAACGACAGCGCCCGCGACGTCAGGGACGACGACGGGACCGCGGCGAGCCCGCTCAGAGATCGTCCCGTCGCAGTGGAAGGGTCATACAGCGGGGGCCGCCGCCGCCACGCACGAGCTCGCTGCCCTCGATCGAAATCACCGCGCGCTCGCCGTCTTTCAGCATCTCGTCGCCCGTCAAGAGATTCACCGCATCGACGAGCCGCAAGCCCGCGTTCGACAGCTCGGCGAGTGTTGCGTCGTTGCGGTCGTAGCTCAGGACGACGCCCGGGCGCACCGCGAACGAGTTACAGGCGGAGGCCCATTGCTCGCGCTCCTGGACGGTGCGCTGGCTGCCGCCACAGAAGACGGGCTCGAGCGGCTGATCGACGGCCTGCATCGCGGCAAAGAAATTCGGCACCTCTTTCACACCCTTGGAGCGTTTGCGACGATGCAGAACGGCCAGTCGCTCCGGGCCGACGAAGTGCGGCGGGTAGACTAGGCACAGCTCGCGATCGACCTGGGTGAAGATCATATCCAGATGGATCGCCGTCTTCTCCGACGGCAACACGACGATGATGACGTCTGTCACGCCGCAATGCTGGAACACGAGATCGCACAACAGGTCGAGCGCCGCGGGGCTCGAGCGCTCGCTGAAACCCAGCAGCATCAGGTCGGGGCGGATCGGATGGACGTCGCCGCCCTCGAGCGTGTAATTCAGGCGTTTCTCTTCCGATCCATCATAGAGGATGCCGCCATTTTCAAACTTCGCGTCGTAGCGGAAGAGCGCCTTGATCAGCAGCTCCTCGGTCCAGCGGACGCCGTGCCGCATCGACCCGATGATGGCGTGCTCGCCGATTACGATACCGACGTCGCGGGTGAAGAACAGATTGGGAAGCGGTGGCAGCGCGTAGGCGACTTCGTTGAGGGCGCGCGCGATCGGGCCGCCGTCCTCCAGGGCGCCCTCGATCATCAGCGCGACAAAGTCTTCGTTGGACAGGGCCGCGAACTGCTTGGCGAGCACGTCGGACGGCACGACCTCGAGGGCGCGCGTCGTGATGAACTCCCGCACTTCGGGCCGTCCCGCGATCTCGGCGAGCGAGTCGCGCACTTCGTGCACCTCCGCGAAGCGCTCCAGCACGGCAACCAGCCGGCGGTGTTCCTGCTGCGCGATCTCGAGGTCGATGATGTCGTCGTAGAGATAGTCTTCGCGGGTGCTGGGCGTGACGGCCACGAGCTCTTTGCCCGGGGTGTGCACCAGGACCGACCGGAGGGCGCCGATTTCGGACGTCACGTGCACGCGAGGCATGCGGAAAGCTAACGATTGGCGAGCGAGTAGCTCAGAGTCTCCAGCTCCAGCGCCATGTTGACGGTCTTGACTTCGACGTCGGACGGGACGTTCAGTGGAACGGGCGCAAAATTGAGGATGGCTTTCACGCCGCTGCGGACCAAACGATCCACAACGTGCTGCGCCGATTCGGCGGGTGTCGCGACGATCGCGATGTCGCTCGGGTCTTTTTTCAGATCAGATTCGAGATGCTTCACATCGCGGACGACCAGTCCATTCCAGCGCGAGCCGATCTTGCGCGCATCCTGATCGTAGATCGCGGTGATGTGAAAGCCGCGTTGCTTGAAGCCGTGGTATTGCACCAGCGCGCCGCCCATGCGCCCCGCCCCGACGAGCACCACGCGGTAACCGCGCTCGAGCCCGAGGATGTCGCGGATCCGGCGCGTCAGCTCGGGGACGGCGTAGCCGAGGCCACGCTTGCCGAAAGAGCCGAAGAACGAAAGGTCTTTGCGAACCTGCGCGGACGTGGTGCCGCCGAGGCGCGCCAGCTCACCGGAAGAGATCGTGGGCGTTTTGGCCTGCTCGAGGAATCGGAGGTAGACGGACAGCCGGCGGATGGTGCTGTCGGAGATCTTCCGCATTGTGAACTATTTCACAATGGGGGACCTCGGCGCAAGGGTTTTCGCAAAAAACGCATCAATTGCACAAACGCCTCAGGCGCCAGCCGCTCGGGCCGCGTTTGCGGGTCCAAACCTAGCTCTCGCAGGTCCTCGGCTGTGATACCCGGTATGACGTTCTTTAACTGCTTCCGGCGTCGCCCAAAGCAGGCGGTTACGAATGTCCTGAAAGCACCAATCTCGTCGGGCTGGACCAATGGCTCAGACAACGGCAGCAGTCTCACAACGCTGCTCCCGACCTTTGGCGGCGGTCGGAATGCACCCGCTGCAATGTTGAAGAGCTTTTCAACCCGAGCGACGGCCTGCACACCGACAGACAGAGCCCCATACGTTTTGCTTCCGGGGCCGGCCGCAAGCCGATCCGCCACTTCAGCCTGCATCAGGAACACGACGCGCTCGGGCAGTGGTGGGGTCAGCGCTGTGTCGATGAGCGGCGACGTGATGTAGTACGGAATGTTGCCGACGACCTTGGCCACGCGCGGCCAAACCAGCTTCAATGCGTCGCCGGCGATCACCTGCAGATTCTCCTGGCTCAGCGCACGTGCCAGCACAGGGTCTTTCTCGATGGCAACGACCCGCAAGCCGCGCGCGAGCAGCTCGCGCGTGAGCGTACCTTTGCCCGGCCCAATCTCCAGCACCGTTTCTCCCGGCACGGGATCGAGTGCGTCCACGATCCTGGCCAGTATCCGGGGATCGGTGAGAAAATGCTGGCCGAGCCGTCTCAGACTTTGAGTAGCACGAGAGTGCGATCGTCGGTGGCGGGCGCGCCACCGGTGAACGCGGCGATATCCGTGAATACGGCTTCGAGAATGTGGCGGGCCGGCCGCGCGCGCAGGTTGGCGACGTGGCTCAATACGCGCTGCTCGCCGAACCGCTCACCGCTGGGCCCGCGCGCATCGGCCAATCCATCGGTGAACAAACAGAGAATGGCTTTCCCACGCTCACACTTCTCGACGCGCTCCTGTCCGCCATCACCCAAGCCGAGCGGCGGGCGCGTAGCCTCGAGCCGCCTCGCGGTTCCGTCTGCGGTCGATACCAGAAATGCGTGCGGGTGCCCGGCGTTCGCGTACGTCAGCGTCCCGACGGCCGGATCCGCCACGGCGTAACACAGCGTCAGGAACATCTCGGTGTCCGCCAACTCCTCGGCGAGCGACGTCTCGAGCCGCCGCAACGTCTCGTGCGGCGACTCCGCGGTCTCGGCATGGATACCGGAGGCAGCCATTGCCAGCGCCATGATGAGCGCCGCACCGAATCCGTGGCTCGACACATCGCCGATCATCACCCCCACACGTTCGCCATGCAGGTTCAACAGGTTGTAAAAGTCGCCCCCCACGGACTCCGCGGGCCGGCATCGTGCGGCAACGTCGCACTTCGTCGCGACCACGGACGGTAAGGGGAGGAGCTTCAGTTGAAGGTCATGGGCGAGCTCGAGCTCACGCCGCAGCCGCTGTTGTCCGAGGTCGCGCTCGACGAGCCGCGCGTTTTCGATTGCCGCGCCGATTTGATTGGCAATCGCGCCAACCAGCTTTCGATCGCCGGCGGTGAACGCGTCTTCGCCCGTGCGGTCGGTCAGGTTGATCACCCCGATCGGCGTAGGAACACGCCCCGGCGACGCATATACGACCGGCACCGACAAGAACGCGTGACCGCGATAACCGCGCTCGATCGGGTTGGGGGGCTTGGGGGCACGCTGATCGTTCGGGTCGTAGCTGATGGTCCGCATCTCGCGAAAGACGCGCGCGGCGACCGACGTCGGATCATCGACTTCGATCGGCTCGATCTCGCCGAGCTCCACGCCGCGCGCGGCGACCAGGCGCAGCACGTGGGCGCGGGGGTCGTGCACCAGCAGCGTGGCGCGCCGAGCGCGCACCACCGCCGACACCTCCCGCAGAATGCGGTTGGCCGCTTCCTCGAGCCGAATGGTGTGACCGAGAATCTCACTGATCGTGTAAATCAGATCGATTTCTTCGTACCGTCCGGACAACTCGGCCGCAACCTGGCCGGTCTCCTCTTCCGCCTCCATGACCGCGCCGATCACCTCGGCCAGCTCGACGGCTGCGGCTTCGCCGCCTTTGACCTCGAGCCACGCGTCGCTCACGGATGGGATCGGCTGAAACCAGGCGGGTCCGTCGGGAGTCTCGAGCCGGCCGCCCCCGTTGGGGGTCGGCGTCCAGTGGGGTTCTTCGCGGCCCTCACCCAGGCCGCCGCCCACAGGCAACAAGCGCCCGCCGGGCGTGCGGGCGCGCCACAATCGCAGTGTAGTTCCCGAGAGCGCCGCGAGCACCGGCAACAGGCGCTCGAGCCGTGTCACCCCGCTCGGAGTGTCAGGCAGATGCCGTTGCCTTTCTCGTTGAACGCGACGTCATCGACCAGATGGCGAATGACGAAGAGCCCACGGCCGTAGTCGCGCTCGAGATTGTCGGGATGCGTCGGATCGGGCAGCCGGCTCGGATCGAAGCCCTGGCCGTCATCGATCACATAGATGCGAACGACGTCGCGGCCGACTTCGACACGCACGCGTACGGTACGACCCGGATCCTCCCCCGTTCCGTAGCGAATCGCGTTGCCGAGGGCTTCGGCAAGGGCAGTGCGGAGATTGAAGCTGATGCGCCGTGGGGACAGCGTGCCGGGCGGCAGGTGCGTCGCGACGAGCTCGACGGCGTCACCGACGAGCCCGAGATCGCTCGGGACCTCGAGCTTCATCGAGTCTTGCGTGACATCGAGTCGCAAATTCAAAAGGCGGCGAGCGCCTCCTCGGCGGTCCGCGTGATGGCGAACAAGGTGTCGAGCTTCGTGAGCTCGAACAGGGTCTGCAGATCCGCGTTCAGCCCGGCGAGCCGCAGCTCGCCGCCTTGCTCGCGAATCTTCTTGGAGAGCGAAACCAGCACGCCCAGTCCCGACGAATCGATGTAGCCGGTCTTGGAGAAGTCGATGACGAACTTGCGGGAGCCCTCCTCGAGCGCGTCGAGGACCTTCTGCTTGAGCTCCTGCCGGTTGCCGACGATGAGCTGGCCTTCCACGCCGACGATGACGACCCCGCTCTTGTCCTTCTTCAGAGTGAAGCGCACCGGTTATCTCCTTCGCGATTGTAGAACGGCGATGGCTGCCGTGTTCACAATATCATCGGCGGTCGCGCCGCGCGACAGGTCCGAGATGGGCCGCGCGAGTCCTTGCAGAATCGGGCCGAGCGCCATCCAGCCGCCGAGGCGCTCGACCAGCTTGTAGCCGATGTTGCCGGCGTCGAGATCGGGAAAGATCAGCACGTTGGCGCGCCCCGCCGTCGGCGACCCCGGCGCTTTCCGCGCCGCTACCGCCGGCACGAGCGCCGCATCGAGCTGCAGTTCGCCGTCGAATACGAAATCCGGCCGCCGTTGCTCGAGCGTTGTCATTGCTTCGCGTATCCGATCAATCCGCGGTCCCGCGGCACTCCCCTTCGTGCTATAAGAAAGGAAAGCAACCATCGGCTCGTCGCCTACCACGAGCCGCCGCTCCGCCGCTGAAGCCACGGCAATGTCCGCGAGCTGACTCGGCGACGGCTCCGGGCACACCGCCGAATCCGCGAACGTCAGCACGCGGTCGTCCTTGATCATGTAAAACGCCCCCGACACCGTCGCGATTCCCGGCGCCGTCCCCACGGCCCACAACGCTGCCCGAATCGTCTCCGCGCTCGTGTACATCGCGCCGCCGAGCATCACGTCTGCTTCGTCGATACCCACCAGGCAAGCGCCGAACACCAAGGGGTGCTCTAACGCCTGGGCAGCTGCGGCGTCGGTGGGGAATTTGTCGGGTCGTCTGGCCCGCAAGAGCGAGATCATCGCGCGCGGTGCGTCGTGCGTGGTGCGTCGATCGAGCACCGTGACCCTTCCCAGCCCCTGCTGCTCGATGTTGCGCCCAGCCTCCTGCACGCGCGCGTCCTCGCCCTCCGCGAGCACGATGCGAGCCTCGATCTGCCGCGCCCGCTCAAAGACGCGGTCGAGAAACGTCATTTGCCGAATTTGCGCTTGAGCGCCTTCTGCACCGCGGGATCGACGAGCGCCGCCACGTCGCCGCCGAAGCGCGCGACTTCCCGCACCAGACTGGAGCTGAGGTAGGTCAAATCGAACGCGGGTACGAGAAAGACGGTCTCGATCTTGGGCGCGAGGTTGCGGTTCATCAGCGCCATCTGGAACTCGTACTCGAAGTCCGAAACGGCGCGTAAACCGCGTATGATCACCGACGCGCCGGCCTTCTTGGCGAACTCCGCCAGCAAACCATCGAACGACTGGACGTCCACGCGCTTGTCCGGGACCGCCTGCTTGATGAGGGCCACGCGCTCCTCGAGCGAAAACAGCGGCTGCTTGGCGACGTTGATCGCGACCGCCACGATCAGTTGATCCACGAACTCGAGCGAGCGATGGATGAGGTCTTCGTGACCTTTGGTGATCGGGTCGAACGAGCCGGGATAGACCGCGATGCGCTTCATCGCGCGTACACGAACGTGATCGCCGTGTCCCCATAGCAGCGCGTGTCGTCACCGGCCAGCGCCTGAGCGGCGCTGTGCTCGACCGACAGCACGCGGGCGAACGGCTTCTGTCGAAAGAGCCGCGTCAGCTCGGCGGCGGCGGCGCCGGCATACGGCGGGTCGGCGAATGCCACGTCGTACGCGCCCGGCTGTAACCGTTCCGCAAAGCGCATGGCATCACTCCGGTGGATGGTGACTCGCGCCTCGACGTTCAACGTTGCGGCATTGTCTCGAATCGCCGCCAGTGACGCCTTGTGACTCTCCACGAAATCCACGGCAGCGGCGCCACGCGACAGCGCCTCGAAGCCCAGCGCGCCGGACCCGGCGTAGAGGTCGATCACGCGCGCATCGGGAAGCGACTGTTGCAGGATACTGAACCATGCCTCTTTGACGCGATCGCCGGTGGGGCGCACGCTCCTGCCGGCGGGTGCGTTGAGCCGGCGCCCCTTGAACTCACCCGCGATGATGCGGAGCAAGACTCGCGACTCGCGCCTGAATCGTGGTCCTTCCCTGCCAGTCGTCGCGCTCGAGGCGGAATGCCACGTCGAGCGGGTTCGTGAGCCAATCTTCCGGCACCGCGTCCGCCCACTGGAATCCGATCGCCGGCAGCACGGCGGAGCCGTCGTCCAGCGTGAAGCGCAGATGGTTGGTGCCGACGCGGCGCGCGCCCACGGCGCGGGCGTTGCGCACTCCGAACACGGGCGCCGGATTGCCGGCGCCGCACGGCTCGAGATGACGAATCAGTCGCTCCAGCTCCGCACTCACCGAGGCAAGCGGCAGCTCGAGATCCACCCGCTGCCGGGGCGCGAGGTCGTCCGGGGTGAGCAGCGCCGCCGCGACCTCGAGAAAGGCCGCGCGGAAGCCGTCCAGCTTCTCGCGCCGGATCGTGAACCCGGCCGCCATCGTGTGCCCGCCGTACTTCTCGAGATGCGCGCCGCACTGGTGCAAGGCGCCGTGGAGATCGAATCCGGGAATGCTGCGGCCCGAGCCGCGACCCACCTGCCCGGTCTCGTCCCAGCCGATCAGGAACGTCGGACGCCCGTACCGCTCCACCAGCCGCGACGCGACGATGCCGATCACGCCGGGGTGCCACGTGTCCGCCGCCAGCACGATCGCCGCGTCGCGCTCTTGCAGCGTCTGTTCGACGATTTCTATCGCCTCATCGAGAATGACCTGGTCCATCTCCTGGCGCCGCGCATTGATGGTTTCGAGCTCGCGCGCCAGCGCTCGCGCCTCCTCCGGACTCTCCGTCAGCAGCAGGCGCAAGCCGTCGTTCGCGTCGCCGATGCGGCCGGCGGCATTGAGGCGCGGCGCAAGGATGAAGCCGATGTGCGCGCCGCGCAGCGGCCGACCCCCGAGCCCGGCGGTCTCGATCAGCGCGCGCAGCCCCACCCAGCGCGTGTCGGCGAGCTTCTTGAGCCCGTAGCGGACCAAAATCCGGTTCTCGCCGACGAGCGGTACGACGTCCGCAATCGTGGCGACCGCGACATAATCGAGAAAATGCAGCGGCAGATTCTTCGACAACCCGAGTACGTGCACCAGCGCCTGAGCGAGTTTGAAGGCGACGCCGGTGCCGCACAGGTTCTTGTCGCTGGACTTGCAGTCGGGACGGCGCGGATCGAGTACGGCATTCGCCGGCGGCAGCGCGTCCCCAGGCAAGTGGTGATCGGTGACGATCACGTCAATGCCCGCATTCCTCGCCGCTCGCACGGCTTCTACGGCCGTGATTCCGCAATCGCACGTGACAATCAGCCGCGCGCCGACGCGCTGCGCTTCAGCGAGTCCCGCGGGTCCGAAATCGTAGCCATCGCGAATCCGGTGCGGCACGAACGGGAACACGACGGCGCCCGCGCTCCGCAGGATCCGTGTCAGCATGGCCGAGGCGCACTGGCCGTCGACATCGTAATCGCCGTGGACCAGGATCGGATGACGCTCGCGCACCGTGCGCGCCAGCAGCGCGACGGCGCTGTCCATGTCCGCCCAGCAGTGGGGATCGCTCAAGCGCTCGAGGTCGGGCCGGAGAAACGCTTTGGCCGATTCGGGGGACACGAGGCCGCGCTGCACCAGAATGGCGGCGAGGGCCGGGGGAATGCGCAGCTCGGCGGCCAGCGCGCGAGTCACATCCGGGTCCGCGGTCTCGGTGACTACCCAGCGAGGGACGATCATTCCTTGGCGTACAATAATACGCCGCAGGCTTCGCAACCCTCTATTGTCGCGCCACGTTGGATCAAAGCTTTGCGCTGCGTCGGGACCGCCGTGAAGCAGTTGCCGCAGGAGCTGCCGTGCAGCGGATACACCGCGAGCGGTGCCTTGCCGCGACGAATCCGGTCGTACCGCGCGAGCAGCGTGGGGTTCACATTCTTAGCGGCGCGCGCCCGCTCGACCCCCACCTGCTCCCGCGCCGCGGCAATCTCCTGACGTTTGCCCGCCAGCAGCTCGCGCTGCTCGGCCTGCGAATCGATCACGTTCTGGAGTGCGTTCTCGGCTTCCGCGGTCTTGCGCTCGGCCTCCCCGACGGCGTCGCCCGAACGCATGAACTCGGCTTCTTCTTTCGCGAGCACCGTCCGCGCGAGATCGAGCTCGGCCATCAGCGTCGACGCTTCTTTGGCGCCGCGCACCCACTCGAGCCGCTGGCGGCGCTGCTCCTGCATGCTGCGATAACTCTGGATCTTCCCTTCCAGGCCGTCGCGCCGCTCGAGCGCAGCCCGGATACTCGCGCGCGCCTGATCCACCGCGCGCTCCGCCGCCGCGACCTGATCGTCCAGCGTGCGGATTTCCGGCTCCAGTGCCTTCAACCGCGCGTCGCAGTTGGCAAGGGCAATGTCCTTGTCCTGCAACGCCAACAACGCTTCAAGATCCGGGTGCACCCTTCCTCCT
>DATGEQ010000007.1:0-7788 GCA_035309945.1 Gemmatimonadales bacterium
CTGCCCGACGTAACCGGATGCCCCCAGCACGCCGACGGGGATGGATGCATGATTATTCATTTGGACGGAAAATTATGCAGGCGGGAGATGCGACGCAAGTCCAGTAGGCACAGGAGGTAGGGGCGCAGCATGCTGCGCCCCTACACACCCTCACCTTAGGTCACGAGCTCCAACCTTGGATTGGGCCGGTATGCCCGCCCCACCTTGCCGCACGGTTTGCCCTCGAGCATCACGACGTCGGCCGTGAAATCGAACCGCCCCTGAAACAGGCTCGACCCCACGCCATACGCGTCGAGCGGGACCTTGAGTTCCTCGAAGTGCCGAATCTTGTCGACGGTGAAGCCGCCCGACACCACGATCTTCACGTGACCGTAGCCTTCGGCATCGAGGGCGCGGCGCACGTTACGGACGAGCTGCGGATTGACGCCGGTCGGTTTGAAGGTGCCCATCTGCGGGATGACGGATCGATCGACGAGCGTCTCGGACGTATCGAGCCGCACGCCGTACAGCCGGTCGCCGAGGGCGCGGGCGACGGCGAGCGAGGTGCCGACGCAATCGTTGTCGAAATCCACCAGCGTGATCAGGCGAATCGCCGGATCGCTGTGTTCCGCGAACTTGCACGACGCGAGCACGGTGTCGCCCCCATAGGCCGCGATCAGCGCGTGCGGCACCGTCCCGATCCCCTCCGAGCCCCACCAGGACGCCTGCGCGTCGGTCGAGACGCCGATCGCGCCGGCGATGTGGGCCGCGTATCCGTCCCCCGTCTGAATGAGCCAGTGATCGTGCCGCGCCGGGAAGAACATCACTTCTTTCGGCTTCGCGGCTTCGACGACGGCTCGCGTGTTCGTGCCGACGCGGGTGCGTCGCGCCAGCACGCCCAAATAGAGCGTCTCGAGCACCGCGAACGCATCGTACGGACCATCGATGAGGAGCACGGTCTCCCACGGCTGGATCTCCTCGCCGTCGTACAGCGCATGGACGACGAGCTCGTCCCAGGATTCGGAGCACAGCTTGAGGATCGCGATCGCCTCGTCGATGCCGCCCAAGTATGCATGCGACTTGCCGAATACCTGCATCGTGACGCGCGGGCGGTGCTTGTCCTTGCGGAGCAGCTCGCGGGCGCGGACGAAGTATTTGTCGGAGTAATACCCCTCCCGCATTTTCTCGACGGGAAGGTGAAAGATGGAAGGATCGAGGCGCTTGCGGCGCGGCGGCGGGGAGGGCATCAGCGCCAGCCCGGCCACGCGAACGTGGCGGCCAGCGTATCGCCGCTGGGCAGCGGCAGCTGGCGGGCGACATTGTTGAGACGGCCGCAGATCAAGCCGATCGCTTCGCTGCCGTCCGGCGGGGCCACGCGGAGGCAGACGACGTCGGCGTCGAGTGCGAGCGCCCGATCGCGAATCGAGCGCGCCTGGTCGGGGCGCGTGAGGCTCACCACGAGTGTCGTCGCGCGACCCTTCAGCACGAGCTGCACCACGCGCGGCGGCTCCTCCGGAACCAGATCCATGGGCCGCGGCGCGCTCACCGTGTCGCCGCGGACGAGATTGAGGATGACGCGCGCGCGGCGCGGGCGCACGACGGCCTCGAGCCGCACGTCGCGCGTCGAATCGGACAGATCGAAGGACTCCGCCGGGCGCGCTTCCCCGCCGGCAAACTCGCGTTCGAGGGTGAGCTCCACCCAGAGCGCCTTCGATGGACCGCGCGTCGTGCGTTGGCCGAGGCCAAACGGATAGATCCTGGCGGTATCGCTCCAGGCAAGCCGAACCAGCCGGCGGTAGCTGTCCTCTTCCCACAGCGGCAACCCGCGCCGCGAACGGCCGACCTGGCGGCGAGTAAAGAAATCCCCGGCAAGCGTCACGGTGTCGCCGACAGGGGTCACCTGGAAGAGCGCTTCGATCTCGGTAGTGTCCGTCCGCAGCGTGAGGCGCATATCGCTGTCCAGCGGGCCGCTGACGGCGCCGCTCGCCAGGATGCGCGGCGCGATGGACGCGGGCTCGATCACGCGAATGCGATACGTGAGCCGCGTGCCGGGGCCCTGCAACAGTGACAGGGCGGCGCAGATGCTAGTGAACGACGATAGTGCCACGCGATTCCTCGAGTGTGCTACCCCCGCCCGGGCCACCCCAGTGCTGATGCGCGGCCCACCCGGCGATCCCGCCGATTCCCAGCGCGATCATGACCCACAGCGCCAGCGTGCCGGCGCGGATGGTCGGCCGCGGCACCACGAACGCATGCGGATTCCCGGCGGAACGCGCCAGCGCGACTCGCACCTCGAGCTGGCTGGCGCGGGCGCCGGCACAGTGCGCGCAGGTCGCGAGGTGCTTCGCGAGCGCGGCGCGCTCCACCAGCGACAGCTCCCCGTCCAGCTCGGCGTCGATTTGCAAGAGCCATTGCTCGTGCGTGGAATCGGCCATTACACCTCCTCCTTCACGCGGTAGTGGAGGGCGCGGCGTTGCATCCAGCGTACGGCGAACGCATCGACCAGCGACCGGAACACGCGATTCCACATACCATACTTCGTGACGCCATGTTTCCGCGGCCGGTGACCGACCGGGACTTCTGTCACGGTGCCGCCCTGCATTTTGATCAGGGTCGGCAGAAACCGGTGCATGCCGCTGAAGAGCGGCAACGATCGGACCGCATCGGTACGAAACGCCTTGAGTGAGCAGCCGGTGTCGCGGATCACCTCGCCGTTGAGACGGTTGCGGACGCCATTCGCGATGCGACTCTGCAGCCGTTTCCACGGTGTGTCGCGCCGGTTCGCGCGGTAGCCGACCACCGCGGTCGCGCCGTTGCGCTGCAACGTGTCGACGAGTTTGGGAATGTCGGCGGGGTCGTTCTGCAAGTCGGCGTCCAGGGTGACGACGATGGGTCCGCGCGCGGCCCGAAATCCCGCGGCGAACGCCGCTGTCTGACCGGCATTACGCTCGAATTCGATGATGCGCAGCTGTGGATACTGTTGCCGCAGTGCCCGGAGCGTTTCGGACGAGCCGTCGGTCGACCCATCGTCCACGACGATGACTTCGTAGCTCCGGCCTGGCAACGCGGCTCGGATCTCGGCGAGCAGCGGCGCGAGGTTGTCCCGCTCGTTGTACGCGGGCACCACGAGCGAAAGTTCCACGGGGTGGGAACGATAGCAAGTTGACAGCCGCTAGACGAGTGGCTAAAACCCGTCTCATGCCTGAGTCCTTGTCGCGTCGCGAGTTCCTGCACAGTGCCGCCGGCGCCGCGGCCGGCGTGACGGCGAGCTCCGCGTTGGGCATTCCGCATCCGATGCGCCCGCCGCGCGCCTTGCCGCCAGAGTCGCGCTGGGCCGCCAAGCCCGTCGCGATTGCCAGCGCCAACGGACTGCGCGCCGTGCAAAAGGCGTTCGACATGCTGATGCAGGGTGCCGACACGCTCGACGCGGTGATCGAAGGCGTGAAGATCCAGGAGCTCGATCCAAACGACGACTCCGTCGGCTACGGCGCCTTGCCGAATGCTGAAGGCGTGGTGCAGCTCGACGCGTCGTGCATGCACGGCCCGACGAAGCGCGCGGGCGCGGTCGGCGCGATCGAGAACATCAAGACGCCGTCGGAGGTGGCCAAGCTCGTCCTCAAGTACACATCGCACATCTTCCTCGTCGGCGAAGGCGCCAAGAAGTTCGCGCTCTCGTTCGGGTTCAAGGAGGAAGACCTGCTCACGGAGCACTCGCGCGAGGCGTGGCTGCGCTGGCGCGCCAATTTGAATCCCAACGACAACTACCTCGACGTCCCCGACACCGATCACCTGGTCGTCACGAAAACCGGCACGATCAACTGCGATGCCGTCACGCCGCAAGGCGATCTGTCGTCGGTCACGACGACGGGTGGGCTGTCCTGGAAGGTACCGGGCCGAGTCGGCGATTCGCCGATCATCGGCGCGGGCCAGTATTGCGACAACGATCTCGGCGCGGCTGGTTCGACCGGTCTTGGCGAAGCCAACATCAAGGTGTGCGGCGCGTTCCTCACCGTAGAGCACATGCGGCGCGGCATGAAACCGACGGATGCGTGCCTCGAGACGCTGAAGCGGGTCGTCGCCGAAACAGAAGCGCGGCTGCTCGACCCGCAGGGCAAGCCGAAGTTCGACCTGGTGTTCTACGCGCTCACCAAGCGCGGAGAGTTCGGCGCCGCCTCGCTCTACCCCAACCGGTATGCCGTTCACGACGGCACCGACGCCAAGATCCGGGACACGGCCTACCTATTTACACGCGCTTAAGACTCACGCTCCTCACGCTGCTCGCGATGGGCGTGGGCCAACTTCCCGCGCAGACCGACACCAGTCTCAAACGCCTCTGGTTCGATCACCTGTATCCGTTCGTTTACTACAGCTCGATCGACGGATTCTGGGGCGGCGGTCACTACGACTGGTCGAGCCCGATCGGCTTCGCCGAGCGGCCCGAGCCGACGCTGGGGCGCGTCGGACTCGATGCCGGCGCGAGCACCCAGGGGAGCTATTCCCTGGTCGCCGACGCGCAATTTCCCGCCTACTGGGATGGCTGGCGCTTCGGTCTCACGCTCGACTTGGTCCGCGCCAATCGGCTCGGCTATTACGGCGTGGGCAACACCACCGTGTACAACAGCGACTCGAGCAACGCTCCCGGTCAGTCGTACTTCTATCGGGTCAGTCGCCGGACGGGCAGCGCGCGGCTGACGGTGCAACGCAGGATTGTCGGTCCACTCCGTGTGCTGGTGGGTGGAACGCTCGATCATACGACCTTTCGCGCACTGCCCGGGGTGACGCTGTACGAGCGCGCCAGTGTCGCGCCCTTCACCGACCACGTCGCGCGCGCGGGGCTCGTGCTGGATACGCGTGACATCGAAGCCGATCCGCATCGCGGCGTGTTCGCCGAGGCGTTGGTGGGGAGTGGCAAGGGCTACGCGCGAACCACGGCGCAGCTTCGCGCCTACGTGCACCCGCTCGAGCGTCTGATCCTGACGGGACGCATTGCCGGTGAGAAGATGACCGGTACGCCGCCGCTCAGCGCGCAGCAGACGTTGGCGACCAGCGACGGACCGGTGGTCGCGCTTGGTGGTTACCGCTCGCTGCGAGGCTATTACGACAGCCGCTTCGTGGGACCGGGCAAGCTGGCCATGGGACTCGAGGCGCGTTACGGGCTGGTCTGGGCCCCGCGCCTGCTCGAGATCAAGCTGTTTGCGTTTTATGATGCGGGCCGGGTGTTCGGGCCGGGCGAAGCGGTGCGGGTCACGACCACGGGGCTGCACTCCGCGTGGGGCGGCGGGCTCGGCGCGGCGCTGATGCGCAATACGTTGGTGACTTTCTTTGTCGGCAGGAGCCCGGAAACAACGCTCTTCTCGTTTGCAACGACGTGGAGTTATTGATCGCGATCACACTTCCCGTATGTCAACGCCGCGATTTCTGAGTTCCGACACGTAAGCGTCGAACGGTACCCCTTCATCCGGCGTGTGAACTCCTGTCGCGCTGATCCGTCCGTCCACCTGCATCACACCCGTAATGGCGAGTGAGAACCCCGTTGTCCGCATCATCGCGCTGATCCCGGTCCGCTCGTCGTAGTAATCGAGTAGTTGCCACGCGACCTGCGTGCCGCTGCGCCCGCGCACTTCGACGCGGAGGGCCACGAGATCGCGCCCGTTCGGCTTGGTGAGCCGCGGCGAAACGGCGGCGATGAACGCCTCACGCGGCACCACCTTGACGCCTTTCACGCGGACGGGATCCTGCGACAAGAGGCCCAGCTCGCGAATGGCGCGCATGATCGTGAGATGGCCCGGGTAGCGGAGCGTCTTGTATTCCATTGTCTCGACTTCACCGCTATACGCCCAGGGCATCGTCGAGATGCCGCCGCCGGTATGAAATGCCTCGAGCGTACCGACCGGGCTGGGGAATTCGACGAGCTCGAGCTCTGAGAGCGCGTCGACCCGCTGCGGGCGGCCTGCGCGCAGCACCCATGAGGGCGTCGTGTAGTAGTCGAGCGCGCCTTCCAGCGAATACACGATCTGATAATTGAGCGGCGGCTCGGGATGCTGGGGCAAACCGCCGACGAAGATCTTCACGCTCACCGCGTCGCCGACGCGCCGAATCCCTTCAGCCGCGATGATGTTGACCATCCCAGGCGCGAGCCCGCAATCGGGAATCACCGACACGCGCTTTTTCTGCGCCGCAGCGTGCAGCGTCTTTTGTTGCTGCACGATCTCGGTGTTGCCACCGAGGTCGGCGCAGTGCAGTCCGACAGCGATCGCCGCTTTGGAGACGGGATAGTTGAAGTAGTACGGCAGCGCGTTCATGACCGCGTCGTAACCACGCATGAGCGTGCGAAGCTGCGGCGCGCGCCTGGCGTCCAACCGGGCGGCGACCAGACGTTTGTCCTTCAGTTTGCGGAGAAACGCCGACATCCGTTTCGAATTCAGATCGGCCAGCGTCACGCGCTCGACGTCCTGCCGGGGGCGGCGCAGCAGATCGTACGCGCAGGCAGAACCCTGCAGCCCAGCGCCCAGCACGAGCATGCGCATGTGCGGCAACGCCTCCGATGATGATTGGGAGTTGAAGCGGGCGGAAAGTTAGTAGATTCGCAGCCGTGACCGCAACCGAATTGACGAGGGGCAGGTTGGTCAGAACCGCGCTCGAGCTCTTCACCACACGCGGCTACCACGACACGACCACGGCACAGATCGCGAAGAAAGCGGGGGTGGCCGAAGGCACGATCTACCGGCATTTCGCGAGCAAACAGCAGCTCGTCAACGAGCTCTATCGCGCGGCGCAGCGCTGGGCGACGAAGGTCGTGCAGGAAACGCAGCACGATCCCGCCGCCGGCGCCGCCCGCGCCCAGCTCAGCGCCGTCGCGCATGGGCTCGTCGAGGGTGCGGCTCACGAAACGGCCGTCGTCAAGCTGGGATTTCTGGAAGACCTTGCGACATTGCTCGACGACGAAAGTCGCAGAACGGCGCGTGAGTTTCGCGTGGCGCTCGAGCGGATTGTCGCCGAGGGCAAAGCACAGGGGACCGTCCGGACCGGCGCCGTCGAGATTTGGGCCGGCGTCTGGATGGCCACGATGCGGCATGCGTTGGAGAAGGTCGTTTCCGGGGAGTGGAAGCCAGCAGACACCGGCGTACGATTAGTGATAGATGCAGCCTGGAAAGCCATAGCAGCGTAGACGAGGGGCCCCTCATCTACGCTGTTATGCCCGTCGTAATTCGAACAGCGCAATCTCCGGCGGTACAAACACTCGCAGCGGAACACCGACCACTCCAATTCCCCGACTCACGTACAGTTGACTGCTTCCCTGTGTAAAATGGCCCATCACGTACTTCGTGATCAGCCGGCCGGGCGACCAGCCGATCACCGGCACGTAGAACTGTCCCCCATGGATGTGGCCGGCGAGCGTCAGCGGAATGCCGCGCGGCGCCGCGCCATCGAAAGCGCCGGGCCGATGCGCGAGCAGGATCCGAAACGCTTCGGGAGCGGGCGGAGTGAGCCGGAGGGCGCGCGCCAGATCGGCGTCCTGCGGGTCGTCCGCGCGCCAGTTGCGCGGGTCGTCGATGCCGATCAGCGCCAGGCTGGCGCCGAGGTGCTCGATGACGTGCGCGCCGTTCTTCACGAATACCTGCCCCGCGTCGCGCACGCCGCGAATCACGGCGTCCTCGCCCGTATAGCGATCGTGGTTGCCGAGGACGGTGACGACGCCAAGGGGCGCGCGCAGGTCGCGAAAGGCGCGCACGTAGTGGGGGATGTAGGACTGCGAGATGTCGATCATGTCGCCGGTCTGCACGATCAGGTCCGCCCCGAGGGCGTTCG
>DATGEQ010000008.1:0-15142 GCA_035309945.1 Gemmatimonadales bacterium
AAGCGTACGTCAGCGCCCAGTTTCGTTATGGCGAGCTGTTCTTCGGCAACCTCGATCGCAATTGGGGACCGCCGGACGTGCAGGGACTGCTCCTCTCCGACTCTCCTTATGGCTTCGACCATCTCGCCGTCTCGCTCGGCACCCCCGGAGGGGGCTTGCGGCTCGAGGCGATCGCCACGCAGCTGAATGATCTCACCGACTCGACCGGCGCTATTCACAACCGCTACATGGTGCAGCATCGGCTGCTGATTCACCCGCCAGGACGCTGGACCTTCGCCGGCTGGGAAGGATCGGTTCTCTCCGGCGTCGGCCGTCAGCTCGAGCCGTGGTATCTCAACTTCGTGAGTGTCGGACTCGTCTCGCAGGTGAACACCGGCGCGAACGTCAACTCGTTCATCGGCATCGACGTCTCGCGTCAGGGACCCGTGACGCTGTACGGGCAGGTGATGTTGGACGACATCCAGATCGATCGCAAGACGGCAGCCGACCAGAAGCCCTCGAGCTACGGCTTCACATTCGGCGCCCGGGGTCGCGTGCCGCGCATCGCGCGGGGGGCTGCGTGGCGGCTGTTCTACACGCAGGTCGCGAACCTCACCTACCGCAACGAAGACAACACCGAAACCCCGATCTATTTCGGCCTCGGCACCGGCCGCAACTTCTCCGACTACGATCAGCTCACGCTCGAGCTCAGTATGCTCGGCCCGCTACGTTCCCTCCTCGAGCCCGAGGTCACGCTGCTGCGCCAGGGCGAAGGCGATCTGCATCTTCCCCATCCGCTCGTTCCCGCCTACCCCACAACGCCCACCTTTCTGTCCGGAGTGGTGGAACGGACGCTGCGACTCGCGCTTGGCGCCCAACTGGCCCGCGGCCGCCTGAGCCTCTCGGGCAACGGTGGCGTGCACCTGATCACCAACGCCGGCCACGTCACCGGCGCCAGCAAGACGCAGTGGGTCGGCACGATCGGGCTGCAGTGGAGAACCAAGAAGGAAGGCGGCATCCCTTGACCGACACTCGGCTCACGCGCGACCGCCTGGAGGCGCTGCTGCGCAAGATGGCTTCGACCAAAGTCGTGGTCGTCGGCGACGCGATGCTCGACGTCTACCTGGTCGGGGAAGTCGATCGCGTGTCACCCGAAGCGCCGGTGCCGGTCGTCACGGTGCACGCGAGCCGCCACGGCCTGGGCGGCGCCGCGAACGTCGCCGCCAACGTCGCGGCGCTGGGAGCGGACTGCCGGCTGGTCGCCGTCGTTGGACAGGACGAGCGTGCCAAGTCCATTCGCGACGAGCTGGAAGACCTGCGGCTCAGCGCCGACTACCTCATCGTCGACGCGGGACGTCCCACGACGTCCAAGACGCGCGTCGTGGCGCGCGGCCAGCAGATGCTACGCATCGACGAAGAGATCGAAGATCCCGTTTCGGCGCGCGTGATGGAGCAGCTGGCGCAGGCGCTCGAGCGCGCGATGCGCGATGCCGATGCGCTGCTGATCGAGGACTACAATAAGGGCACGCTCGCGCCGCAGGTGATCGAGCGCGCGCTGGCGCTCGCGCGCAAGCGCAGCCTCCCCGTGGTGGTGGATCCGAAGTTCAAGAACTTCTTCGCCTATCGCGGCGCGACGGTCTTCAAACCCAACCGCCGGGAGCTGGAGCTGGCGATGGGCGCGGCGCTCGATCTCGCCCACCCCGATGCGTTGCCCGACGCGCTCGGCAAGCTCGCGGTGGACAATCTCCTCCTCACCCTCGGCGGCGAGGGAATGATGCTGGTGACCAAGGATCACGAGATCACGCGCATTCCGACGATGGCGCGCGAAGTCTTCGACGTGTCCGGCGCCGGCGACACTGTCACCGCATGGGTCGGCACTGCGCTCGCGGCGGGCGCGAGCGTGCGCGAGGCCGCCCACATTGCCAACTTCGCGGCCGGCATCGAGGTCGGCAAAGCCGGCGTTGCCACAGTTTCGGGCGCGGAAGTGCTCGGCGTGCACGAAGCCTTCTACGATCAATTGGGGAAATTGCGGAGAGAAGGACTCCTATAGAATGATCAATGATCAATGATCAATGACCATTGATCATTGATCAATGATCAATGATCAATGACCAATGATCATTGATCATTGATCATTGATCGTTTTCGTCGGTATCCTGTTCTTGCTATCTCCAAACTGAGACGCTAGGTTCGCGCCGCCACAGCCACTCCACATTCACCGGAGGTTGGTTCTATGCGTCGTCGGACTTCTCTCATTACCGCAGTACTCGCCGCGAGCGCCGTCTTCGCCCTCGTGTCGACCGCGTCGGCGCAGGCTGCCGCGCAAGCGAAGGGCTCGACCACCCCCGCGGCGCGCAGCCGTGGCACCGCCACTGACGAGAACATCAAGAAGCCCCGCGCCGCCAACGATCCCGCCGCCGCGGCCATCCCCGCCCCGGCGAACAAGGGCGGCAACCAGACACGCGGCGCCGCGTCTGTCGTCCATCTCGACAATTGGACCAACTACTACATCGACCTGTACGTGAACGGCGAGTTTTGCGCGACGTCGGGCCCGTGGGGGGATGCCTACTGCCTCGTTCCCAGCGGGAGCGCCGTGCTGTATGGCAAAGCGAACTTCACGGACGGCAGCTCGCTCACCTGGGGACCGCGCGCCGCCTATGTCGATGGCAACTACGACTGGAAGCTGACGCCGTAAGCACGTGAACCTCAAACAGCTGAGCAGAGCGGCGCTTACCGGCGCCGTCCTGCTCGGTTGCAGTATCGCCGCGGCGCAGACGTCTCCCCCGCCCCCCCCGAACCCCACGCGCCGCGCACTCCTCATCGGGATCAACGACTATCCGCGGCTGACGTCCGAAGGCGCTCTTACCAGGATCGGCCGCGATCGGATTACGCCGCTCGAAGGCGCAGTCAACGACGTCGTCGCGATGCGCGACCTGCTCGCGGCCCGCTTCGGCTTCGACCCCGCCCACATCGCCGTCCTGCTCGACACCGCCGCCACGCGCGACGCCATCCTCGCCGGCATTCGGCGGCTCACCGCCGACGCTCAGCCGGGCGACGTCGTGTTTTTCTTCTATGCCGGCCACGGCTCGCAGCGCTACAACAGCCTCACCCGGCGGCCGACCAAACTCGATCAGACGATCGTCCCGGCCGATGCCAATCGCGGCGTCTTCGACATCCGCGACAAAGAGCTCGCCACGCTGTTCGACGCGCTGCTCGACAAGCACGTCACGCTGACGCTGATCTTCGACAGCTGCCACTCGGGCGCCATCACGCGCGGCATTCCGGTGACGTATCGCGAGCGCTGGGCGGCGATGGATCCGCGCGATGCCGCCGATTCCTCGCGCCCCACGCCGCCCGAGGATCGCGGCGCGCTCGTCTTCTCGTCGGCGCAGGACTATCAGACGGCCGGAGAAGCAAAAGACGAAGCGGGGGTGGCGCATGGCATGTTTTCGACGGCGCTGTTGAGCGTCCTGCGCACCGTTCCGCCCGACGAGCCCGCCTCGCGCGTGTTCCAGCGCGTCAAAGCGATGATGCAATCCAATGGCGCGCTGCAGGAACCGGTGCCCGGCGGCAGCGCCGAACGCCTGGCGCAGCCCATCTTCGGCGGCGGCAGCGGCCCCCAGGTGACCACCGTCGCCGTATTGCGCCGCGGCGCGCCCGGTGAAGTCGAGCTCCAGGGCGGGATCGCCCTCGGCCTGCGGGAGAATACGGAGCTCGTGCGGTTCGGCGCGCGCGACTCCGCGCCGCGCCTCAAGATCACGAAGGTCGCGGGACTCAGCCGAGCGACGGCGCAGGTCATCACGGGCGACATCGACTCGCTTCATCCCGGCGATCTCTTCGTCGTGAGCCAGTGGGCGCCTTCGCCCACAGCGGGACTCCGCGTCTGGCTGCCGGCGCCCGCGCCCGCACCGTCTGTCGCCGAGCTGGCGTCGCTCCGCGCGACCCTGGGCGCCGCCTGGGTCGACGACCCGTCCGACCTGCCGGCCGACAGCACGCCGCTCGCGATCATGCAGTGGCACGGGCCGGCTGGCTGGGTCGTCGAAGTCTCCGGCAAGCAGATCGCGCGGTCGGCCATTCCGAAGTCCGCGCGCGTCTTTGTCTACCTCCCGCCGTCGCGCGAGCTGCGCGCGCATCTCGACATCGGCGCCGGCACGTCCAACGACATCGTGCAAATCGTGCCGGATCGCGCCGCCGCCCAATATCTGCTGGTCGGCCGGTTTAACGGCGGCCGGGTCGAATACGCCTGGATCCGTCCGAACGCCTCGCGGGACATGGCCCTCAAGTCGACGTTGCCGAGTCGCACGGACTGGGTCAGCGATTCAACCGCACCGGCGGCGCTCGTCGACCAGGCGCTGCGCCTGGCGACGGTGAGCTCCTGGCTCGACCTGACGAGCCCGCCCGCCGATTCACGTTTCCCCTACCGCCTCGAGGTGCGCAGCGCCGGCGGCGGCCAGGTGAGGAACGATGGACCGCTGTACGACGGCGAGTACTTCGATCTCTACCTGCACGCCGACTCCGCGCAGATCAAACCCGGCTCGCTCACGCCGCGGCGCGTCTACGTCATCGGGATCGCCACCAACGGCAGCGGCGTGCTCCTCTTTCCCAGCGGCAACGTCCTGAACCGCGTGCCGTATGCCCCGACCGAGAGCGGCTCGTGGCCGACCGACATTCGCCTCGGTCCCGACAGCCTCTTCCCCATCGGCAAGCCGTTCGGGATGGACACCTACGTGCTGCTGACGTCGGATGAAACGGTGCCCATCGAGGCGCTGCAGTGGTCCGGCGTCCGCACGCGCGCGCCTGCAGGCGGCAGCCCGCTCGCGAAGCTGCTGTACAGCGCAACGAGCACCTCCCGGGCGCCGCTCGCCCCCGTGCCGCTCAACTGGTCAATCCAGCGGATCTCCATCCTGAGCGCGCCGAAACCGTAATTACTAGATTGGCCCATGCGCTCGTCGTGGATGGCGTCCGCCGCACTGATCGCAGGGGTGCTCGCGACCCCGCTTGCCGGGCAGGGTGCGGTGAATCGCGGCTTTGGCAAGGTCAAGACCGCCGCCGCGACGTCCAACGGAACGCGCCGCGCCGTCATCGTCGGCATCTCCCACTACAAGCACGTCGCCAGCCTGGGATACGCGGCGGCGGATGCGGCGTCGTTCGCGCAGTTCCTCGAGTCGCCTGCCGGCGGTTCCGTCCCGGCGAGCAACATCCGGCTCCTGCTCGACACGGCGGCCACCCGCATTCCGATCCTCGATGCCATCAGCTGGCTGTGGGACGTGTCGGAAGCCGGCGACGAGGCGATCATCTACTTCGCCGGTCATGGCGACGTCGAGCCCGGTCACAGTAACCGCGCGTCAAAAGACAATCCCGGCTTGAGCGACGCCAGCGGCAAGGCCGATCTCGACCTGGGCTTCCTGCTCGCCTACGACGCGCGCGCCGACCGCCACTATATCGCCGAAGGCGCAATCAACTCGATGGATTTGCTGCACCTGGTCGAGCAGATCGCGAAGCGGGACGCCACCGTCTGGCTCATCACCGACGCGTGCCGCTCGGGCAACATGATGAACGGACCGATCGACGATTCGCGCGCCATCGCGCCGCTGATGCGCGACTGGATGGGTGTCGCCTCGCTCGTGTCGAGTGGCTCGGATCAGCTGTCGCAGGAAGGGCGCCAGTGGGGCGGCGGGCACGGCGTGTTCACATACTACCTGTTGCGCGGGCTCGCCGGCGCCGCCAATACCGACTCGGACGACGTCGTCACGCTCGAAGAAGCCGCGCGCTTTGTGCAGGACTCGGTGCGCGTCGCGACCCATGGGCTCCAGGTCCCGCAGCGCTCCGGCAATCTGGGTCGCGTGGCAGCGTGGGTGCCGCAAGTGCAGACGCTGGCCACCGCGAACGCCGGTCATGCCGACGCGATCGCCACGCGCGGGCTCGGAAACGCGGCGGCGGGCCCCGATTCCGCGGTGCTGCACGCGATGGCTCGGCTCAGCGATGCGCTCCGCCGCGGCGCATTGATCAAGCCTGACGGCAACAGCGCCTGGGACATCTACGCCCAACTCGCGGCCAATCCCGCGGCGGCCGACATTCTGGCCGATGCGCGCTCCGATCTGAAGACCGCCTTCCAGCTCGATGCGCAGCAGGTCATCGCCGACTTCATGGCCGGTCACCAGCCGGACGCCCAGCGCATCCGCGATGCGGCGACCGAGCTGGGACATGCCGCCGATCTCATGGGCAAGCTCGCGCTGATGGCCACGTCGCTCGCGGCGCAACGCTCGTTCCTCGAGGGCTATGCCTACATCCAGAAAGGCAACTTCGACGCCGCGCTGGGCCCGCTGCGCCAGTCGGTCGCCGACGAGCCGCAGGGCTATTCCTACAGCGCGCTGGGGTTCGCGTTACTCGCCACGGGGCAGCTCGATTCGGCACGCCAGGCGTTCGCGAAAGCCATTCCCCGCGCCTCCCGCCGACCCATGCCGCTCCTCGGCCTGGCACTCGTGAGTCTGGAAAGCGGTGACGCGGGAGCGGCCCTGACAGCGTTGGACACCGCAATCGCGTTCTCCGAGCCCCAGGCCGCGGTCTACCTGGCGCGCGCGCTCGTGCTGCTGCAGCTGGGACGGTCTGCCGAAGCCGTCGCGGCGTACGGGAAAGCGGCCGCCATCGACCCGAAGGTCAGCGACGATCGCTATGCGCGCGACCTGCTGCCCTCCACCCCCCGAATCGGCGATCGGCTGGCGCGACTGCGGCTCGCGGTGCACTGAGGAACGGGCTTCTCCGCCGCGCCATCACCCGCGAGATTCGTGACTCATGATTCCACCACGCGTACGACTTCTGGCCCTGGCGCTCGCGCTCGCCGGCTGCAGCGACAACACCGGCCCGGGCGCTGCGGCGAAGCTGGTGTTCACCGTGCAGCCCACCAGTATCACGGCACTCAACACCTTTTCGGTGAGCGTGTCGGTCGAAGATGCCGCCGGACGCGTGGTCACGAGTGCCACCAATCAGATCACCCTCGCCCTCGGCACCAATCCCGTCGGCGCCGTCCTCGGAGGCGCGACGCCGACCACGATCGCGCCGGTCAATGGGGTGGCCGTCTACAACGGCATGCAAATCGTGAAGGCCGCTCAAGGATATACGCTGAGCGCCACATCCACCGGTCTGGCTCCGGGCAACAGCGTTTCTTTCAACGTCTCGCCGGGCCCGCCGTACGCGCTCCGATTCGCCGTCCAGCCGGTGAGTACTCCGCTCGGATCCATCCTGCCGCCGTTCCAGGTCTCGATCGACGATTCGCTCGGAAACAGAGTTGGGACCGACACTGCCGTGGTGAGCCTCGCGCTGGCAGTCAATAACACCGGCGCGACCCTCGGCGGTCGTCACAAGAGCACCGCGGCGGTGCTTGGTGCAGCCACGTACGACAGCATCACGATCGACCGTCCAGGGTCGCCATACGTCCTCAGTGCGACGACGCCGGGGGTTCGGGATGCGTTGAGCGACTCGTTCGCCATCACGATCGCCTTCAAGAGCGTCAGCGCCGGCGATCGCTTCGCCTGCGGCGTCAGCAACGCGAGCGCTGCGTTCTGCTGGGGCCAGAACGACGTCAGGCAGCTCGGCAGCGCTAGTGGCGGCACGCAAACGACGCCCGTCCCGGTCGCCGGCGGCCTCAAGTTCTCCATCGTGAGCGCCGGCGCAGGACACAGCTGTGGAATCACGACCGGTCGAGCCGCGTACTGCTGGGGCTCGGACAGCGCGGGCGCGCTGGGCGATGGCAACAGCACGGGGTCGGACTCGGTGCCCGTTCCCGTTTCGGGTGGACTCACGTTCATCGGCATCAGCGCAGGCGACGCCGCGTTCAGCTGCGGGCTCGCGCAATCGACCGCGGCGTACTGCTGGGGCGACAACAGCGCCGGCCAGCTCGGCAACGGCACGAAGTCGGCCAGCGCGACGCCGGTGGTTGTCGCGGGCGGCCTGAGCTTCGCCACCATTGCCGCGGGCGGCGGGCCGAGTGCGTGCGGCGTCACGAACGCGAATGCCGCGTACTGCTGGGGCGACAACCGCTTCGGAGAGCTCGGCAATGGGACCACCACCGACAGCAGCGCGCCGGTCGCCATCACCGGCCTGGCGTTTGCCACCGTGAGCGCGGGTAACGGCTACGCCTGCGGCTTGACGACGGGTGGCCAGGCGTACTGTTGGGGTTTGAATACGCAGGGTCAGCTGGGTGACAGCGTGGCGAATGGACCGCAGCAATGCGTCGTGGGCGGAACGAGCTATCCCTGCAGCACCGCGCCCGTGCCCGTCGCGGGCGGGTTGGTATTCACGTTCTTGAGTAGTGGAGGATCCCACACCTGCGGCCTCACGCGCGCCGGCGCCGCGTACTGCTGGGGCTCCAATCTGCACGGCCAGCTCGGCAGCGGGTCCACGGCCGACAGCAGTCTGGTCCCGGTTCCGGTATCGGGCGGGCTGACGTTCATCGGGATCGGCAGCGGCAGCGTACACACCTGCGGACTCACGTCGGGGCTCGCGATCTACTGCTGGGGCGATGACAGCGTCGGTGAGCTCGGCGATGGGCGCCAGGGCGCCGGCGTGATGAGCAACGTGCCGGTTGCGGTCACCCCATAATCAATGATCAATGATCAATGATCAATGATCAGTGATCAATGATCAATGATCGGCGACGAATGATCAGTGATCAATGATCAATAAATCAATGATCAATGATCACTGACCAATGATCACTGACCAATGATCAATGATCATTCGCAGGTCTGCCATATCGTCGCGCGGTATTGATGCTCGAGGCGAGAATGGCCAACAGTTCGTCGCACTCCCGTAGCACAGGCTCGACCAGCTCCGTACCCGAAAGAGCCATCTCTTGTACGAATTTCAGCCAGGTACGAGTCTCGCGAAGCTCTTTGAGGCAAATCCCAAGCTTATGAATGAAGTCGCGGCGAGATTCGGCGGATTGTACTTCTCCATAGTTCGCAAACGTGGACGTACTGCTGCGCGCCAACTGGAAGGCGACGTGCTGTCCCAACGGGGTACGCGGGAGTTGCTCACCCAAACGGCACGCCGTGCCGCCAAATCGCACCAGGCGATCTTCGAGATTGTGCCCCGCCATCGAGGCACACTATGGCGCAGAAGAATCTCTGTTGCTAACCAATCGGACGCGATGCTAATGCAGAATCACGCGGGCCAACCATGTTCATCGATCATTGATCATTGATCATTGATCATTGATCATTGATCATTGGACATTGCCTTAATGGGCCCTCCAGGATTTGAACCTGGGACCTACGGATTATGAGTCCGCTGCTCTAACCGCTGAGCTAAGGGCCCGCGAACCGGCGAAGCAAAAAAGTAAAGTAAAAGGCCGCCAGATCAAACCTGGCGGCCCTTTGTTTGTCGCGACCGGATTGCTTACGGCTTCGACGGCGCCGGGGCGGCGTCCGACGAATGCTGCGCCGCAGCGGCGTCACGCCGCGCCTGCTTCTCCGCGTCCTTTGCCTGATCTTCCGACAAGCCGAGGCCCTGCAGCGTCTGCCCGAGGCTCTTGCCGCTCTGCAGCCCGCTCAGGATCGCGGACGTCGTGATGCTGGGATTCTTCGCGCCGAGGTTATGCGCGATCATGTTTGCCGCGACGAAATTGCCGCGCGACAGCTTCGGGTTGGCCTGCTTGGCCGTCGCGTACGCCTGCTCGAGCGCGTCCGGCGTGGTGCCGAGCTTCGCGGCGATGCCGCGGAACGAGCTTTCGGTCTTCGGTGCCGTAGCTTGCGGGCCGGCCGGCTTGGCCACACGCCCGGCGTGGCGCGCTGGGGCACCTTTGCCCTGCGCATGCAACGCGCCGACCGCGCCGAGCGAGAAAGCGGCGACGGCGGCGATGCCGATGACGGCATGGGAAATCCGCTTCATGACCATCCTCCAGTTAGGCGTTCTGGGTGTCCTCCCCCGACAACAGGACTCCGTGAAGGCGCTCAAAGTCACGTTTTCGATCTACGCGGGGTCTACCACACATGCTCATTCCCTCACTGCTCCTGGTCCTGCAAACGGCATCCTCCGGCGGTGTGACGCTCGGCACAGCCCAGCTGACCGATCAGCGCTCCGAGCAAGCCCTGTCCGCCGTCTGGATCCTGCAAACCGCGCCCTGGCTCAGCTTCTCGGCGACGCCGTCGTTCGTGCACGTCAAAGATCTGGTCAGCGGGCGCGAGGTCACGAGCAGCGGCTTTGGTGATTTACCGGTCTCCGCGGCACTCGTAAAGACCTTCGCGGGACCCCGCGCCCCGGCCCTCGCCGCCGCCGTCACGTTCGTCTTGCCGACAGGCAATGCTGCATGCGGCCTGGGCAGCGGCCAATCCTCGGCCGGCCTCGATCTCGGCATCTCTACCTCGCCGAGCGCCAAGCTGCACGTCTCGGCCGATGCCAGTCGCAGCATCACCAATGTCTCGAGCCAGTCGAGCCTGAGCGCCCCAAAGGCGACTTCGTTGCTATTCGGCGGTGGCTATGACGTCTCGCCGGTCTGGCGCGCCGACGCTTCGCTCGGCATCGATGTGGGACAGACCGATTCCACGCAAGCCCTGAGTCGCATGGTCGGCGGCGGTCTCACGCGCCGGATCGGCACCGGGACATTCGCCCTCACACTCGACGGCAGCGTGGGGCTGACGACGGCATCGCCGAAATGGGTCGTCTCGCTGGGCTTCGGCAATGCATTCGCGGGGACGTCGCCGGTCGGGCTCAATGCCCCGCTTCGGCATTTGAAATCCACGTTTACCGGCGGCGTCAGCCGTTCGGGTGGGAGCGGCAAAATCGGCTGCAGGTAGCCGTCACCAGCAGCAGTGACTTCCCATCCAATACATCTCCGCGTGTCCTCCTTTCAGGGGTAGCGCCGCTCCCAAGTCTTGATTCCCGCGCCGATGCCGGCGCCGATCGCCGTACCGCCGAGGACTATTCCCAAATAGCCCAACTCGGCGCCAGTCATGCAGCTGCTGTCGAGAAAATTGCATTGCTGGTGGGACAAGACGATTGCCCCCACCACTACGCCCAGCAAACTACCGACGATTGCGCCGGTGCCCGAGTGAGTGTGGCTCACCAGGACCGAATCGATGCTCACCAGCGGCACCGAGGGTGTGGACGCGCCGTTGAGCCACAACGCCCTATTGCGAACTTCCACGACTGAACCCGTGATCACGCCGCCCGCGCCGATGCCGGCGCCAAACACGCGGATGCTCCGGCCCGCTTTCAGACTCTCGAGCGACAATGTGAGGAGATCGACGGATCCTTGCGATTGCGCCCGCGCGAGTGTCGTGCCTGACATCGTGAGGGCCAGACAGAGCAGCCCCGGGAGAGGAGTGCGCATGGTATCCTCCGGATTATTGACGGGTGAGGATGTGATCGAGCTGTTCGAAAACCCCTCCCCAGGTGGCGGAATCGGGCTGCGAGATCTTCTCCACCGACAGGCCCGCCGAGCAGGGCAAGCGCGCCGGGAAACAACCTTCGTCCGTGAGTCATGTGGAACTCCGAGAGCATGAGTGCGCCGCACGCTATCGTGAGGGCCTCAAGCCACGATCAAGCCGCGGCGCCACGAACTGCTTGACGGCGCCTTGAGCGCGCCGGCGTACCCTGGCGGCCACGCTCACTCGGAGGTGCTGATGGTGGCGATGCATGGAGTGCTGCTGGTTGGACTGCTTGCAGTTCAACGCGCCGCGGACGCTCGGCCGGTGTTCCCTTCCCTAAGCCCTGGGGAGCTGCTGCAGGTCACCGTGAGTGGCGGGCCGCGAATGAGTGGACGCTACGTGGGAATGTCGGGCGACACCCTCTTCTTACATACGAACGCCACGCTCCAACCCGTGCGCACGTTCGCGATCGATTCCCTCTGGACGCGGCATCGCCCGATCGGCCGTGAAGGAATTCATGGCATGGTGATTGGCGTGGGCGTCGGCAGTGCGATTCTGTTGGTCGAGGCGCTCCCGCACATCTTCGATTGTTGGCGCTTCGATGTGTTCGCGGGGTCGAGCACACAGTGTCACTCGCGGGTCCGTCTCCACGCAAGCACCGTCGCACTCACAACGGGGATCGGAACGGTGCTCGGCGCGTTGGCCGGGCTCATCTCACCTGAGTGGAAGCGGCGCATCCCGTAGGGCGTCCCTCAAAGCCCAAAGCCACATTGTGCCTTGCCGGCCGGCACCTGCTGGGTCGCATGCTTCAGAATACTCCGCTCGCTCCCCGCACGCCTCTCCCAAACACCCCGCCGGCCCCGGCCCGATGCCGACCGCCGCTGCGGCATTTGAAATCGACGCTTAAGGGTTTCGAGTAACACTTTTCGCGCGGGTTTTCCGCTTCCTCAGATAGGAGACCACCGAGAACCCACCCTGGGAGGACCCGTGGCACGCCACTACTCGCTGCTGTCGCTACTCGCCGTGTTGTGTGTTGCTCCACGCGCCCAAGCGCAAGAAAGCGGCGGTCAATTCGGACTGGTCAAGTTCAATCCCCGAAATTGGATCGGCCTCGCGCTACGGCCGCGACTCCTGCGGCTCGACTACCCCGGCGCCCGTACGCATTTCGACGCGAGCGCGGGATTGGAGTTTAGCGGCCCCCCTGCACTCCTTGTTTCCGCGGTCGGATTTCTCGCCCTCCTGGCCGCCTTCGCCAGCTGCAACTGCGCTGGCGACTAGCCGCCCATGCGCGTCAAGCATCCATTCCGTACCGCGCTGCGGGTCCTGTTCCGGCGGGCACCCATCGAAGCGCAGCTGATCATCACCCGCCGCTGCAACCTGAGCTGCGGCTATTGCACCGAATACGACCACGTTTCCGAATTCATCCCGCTGCCGACGCTGCAAGAGCGCATCGACGCGCTCCACCGCCTCGGCGCCATCAACATCGCGCTGCTCGGCGGAGAGCCGCTGCTGCATCCCGATCTCCCCGACATCATCGCCTATGCCAACCGCCATGCGCAGGTGTCGATCACCACCAACGGATTCCTGATAACCGAAGAGCTGATCGGACGGTGCAACGACGCCGGTCTCGCGAACATGGAGGTGAGCATCGACACCGTGGGGGCAGATCGCAGCGGCTACATCCAGAAGTCGCTGAAAACCACACGGTCCAAGATCACCCTGCTCCGCCGGCTCGCCACGTTCGACGTGTTCGTGAACATGGTGTTGTGCGAACAAACGGTCGCGACGTTCGGCGATGCCATCGACCAGCTGGCAGAGTTGGGCGTTCCGGTCACGATCGATCTCCTGCACGACGGCAAGGGCCTGATCCAGATCCGCGGCTCGCGCTACCTCGATCTCTGGAAACGCTATCACGTCGATCGCACACCGCAGGCATATCTGGATCAGCGGTACGGGACGGCGCTCCTGCAGGGCCGGCGTCCGAAATGGAAATGCCGCGCGGGGTCGCGCTTTCTCTACGTCGATGAATTCGGCAACGCGCAGTTCTGCTCCGCCCAGCGCGGGCGACTCAACAAGCCGATCGTCGCGTATACCGCGCGCGACCTGCGCGCCTGGGGACGGCGCTACAAGGGCTGTGAAGAGGGATGCGCGCTACTCTGCGTCTATCGGGATTCGGTGCTCGACAACAGCCCGCTGTTCACACTGGGCGCCGCGGTGCGACTGGCATGGCACAGCGTTACCGGCGCCTAGTCTTGGTCGGCATCGCGATCGCGATTGCCGGCGGTCTTGTCTTCCTGACGCATCGCGCCGAAGCCCGCGCGGTGTGGCACGAGCTCGGACGCATCCCGCCAACCGCCGTCGGAGCGGCACTGCTGCTCGTGTTCGGGCAGGTCACGTGCCAGGCCTTGCGGCTCTGGGCCGTCATTCCCCGCGACCGCTTCATTTCCATGCCGCGCGCCGCATATGCCTTCATGCTCGGCGAATGGACCAACATGTTCACGCCGGCGCGCGCCGGCGACGCGCTCAAGGTCGTCCTCCTGAACCGCGGCGCCTCCATCAGTCTGCCCCAGGCAACAGGAGCAATGCTGGCGGACAAAGTCGTGAATATTGGATCGCTGATCCTGCTCTGCGCAGTCAGCGGTGTGGCGGGCACCATCTGGACGACCGCGTGGGCGCGCGGCGCGCTTCCCCTGACGGCACTTCTGATCGGCGCGCTGCTGGCGACGGCGCTGCTGCTCGTTCCCAAGTCGCGCGTCCGCATCCTTGGCCGGCTCATCGTGCTCCAACACGAGCTGGCGAGAGGCTTCACCGCGCTCGCGGACCCCAAGCGCCTAGTCATCAGCACGGCGTTCAGCTTCGGCGCATGGCTGGCCGAGCTGCTGGCGCTCCAGATTCTCTGCGCGGCCGTCGGATCGCCGCAGCCGCTCCAGAATCTCGTGCTCGCGGTGGCCGTCCTGAACGTGGGAATCAGCGTTCCCATGTCGCCGGCCAATGTCGGCATTTATGAAATGGCCCTGGCCTTCGGCTTGAGCCGTGCCGGTCTTCCCGGACCCGCCGCGTTAGCGGTCGCGACAGTCCATCACGGAATCCAGCTCCTCGCCGTGAACGTTGCGGCCGCGGCGCTCACCCTCTGGGCAAGTGCGCTCTCTTCTCCCACCACCTGAAGCGCTGCGGCTCGAGCTTGTCGAGGCGCGAGAGGTTACGCCCGAACCGCCAGAGAAACAGTCCGAGCATCGCGGCGAGCACGATCGCGAGGGTCCAATTGGCGACGAGCGCGATCGGCCATGGCCCCTTGATGTCCCAGCGCGCCGCCAGCGCCACGAGCGTGTTCAGTACCAGCAGCAGCACGCGCACTTCGGTTGGTCCGATCCACCCGTACGACATGTTGAACACGCCGAACACGCTCGATTCGAGATGGACATTGATCGATAGCGCGAGGTACACGACGACCAAGCCGAGCGCCAAGCCGAGATTCACGTATGGGGACAAGCCAATGCCGAGTCCGATGACGCTCACCGAGAGCGCGTGCACACCCTGTTCGAGATAATGGCCGTACCGCGGCCGCTCCGTCCCACGCACGCGGGCGACCGTGCCGTCGAGACTGTCGCCGAGCCAATTGACCATCAGCATGATGCTCGCGACCCAGAGCCACGCGGGACTGTATCGCGTCAGCGCGTATGCGGCTCCGACACCGACCGCACCGAAGGTGCCGAGCGCCGTCAGGTGATTCGATCGAACCGTGCGCGGCACGTGGCGGGCCAACCACTCGAGCACGCATCGCTCGGGGCGGGCCAGCA
>DATGEQ010000009.1:0-78434 GCA_035309945.1 Gemmatimonadales bacterium
CTGACCCCTGACCCCTGACCCCTGACACCCGACACCTGACACCTATTCAGCTCTCAGCGTCACCATTGGATCGACCCTTGTCGCCCGGCGTGCAGGCAGCCAGGTTGCGAACAGCGCCACGGCGCCAAGCAGCAACGCCGTCCCCGCAAACGTCACCGGATCCCACCGCGCCACCCCATACAACATCGACACCAACGCTCGGCTCGCGAGCAACGCGATCCCGAGGCCCAGCGCAACACCGATCGCGACCCGCTTCAAGCTCTCGGCCACGAGCAGTCGCATGACGTCGTCCGGGGCGGCACCGAGCGCCAGACGGATGCCGAGCTCGCGCTGCCGTTGCGCCACCGCATAACTCGTGACGCCATAGATCCCCACGAGGGCGAGCCCGACCGCGAGCAAGGCAAAGATGCCGAGCAACGTGGTGTTGAAGCGGCGCGCCGCCGTCTGGCGCCCGATCAGCTGCTCCAGGCTCACAATGTCCCCGATCGGCTGGTCGGGATCCACCAGCTTCACCGCGTCCCGCAGCGCGCCCACCAAGGCGAGCGGCGCCCCGCGACTCGAGCGCATGATCACCCACATCTCCCGTTCACCATCGGCCTGGACCGCCGAGAGATATAGCGCGGGGCGCGGGTTGGGCTGCTCGAGCGACGCGCTGCGCAGATCGTCGACCACGCCGACCACCGTGACCGGCGGAGGGGGACTGCCGGCCTGCCCGCGGCGGCCCCCGGGACCCCTGAAGGGGAATTGCTTCCCGATCGGATCCTGGTTGGGCCACAGCTCCTTCGCGAACTGCGCGCTGATCACGGCGACCACCGGCGCGCCGGCGCGATCCTCCGGCCCGAATCCCCTCCCGCGGCGGATCGGGATGCGCATCGTGCTGAAATAATCCGGCGCCACGATGCTCTCGAAAACCACGAAGAACGGCTCCGGGTAGTCGGGCCGGACGGAATGCGGGTCGAACGCGGCGACGCGAATGTCTCCCGAGAGCGGCATCGTCACCGAGATCGCCGCTGCCGCGACGTCGGGACGTCCGGCGAGGGCGCTCTGGACCGTCTCGAAGAACGCCTTCTGCTGCTCGGATGTGGGATAGCGTGACGGCGTCAACCGGATCCGAGCGGCGAGGACATCGCGCGTGTCGAATCCGGGACTCACGGCGTTGAGCGCCGCAAAGCTCCGCGCCAGGAGGCCCGCGCCCACGAGCAAGACGAGGGCCAACGCCATTTCGATCACGATCAGCGTGTGCTGCACCCGCTGGCGCGCGCCGCCGGTGCTCCCCGCCGAGTCGCGTCGCAGTCCCTCCTCGATGCCCGGGGCGGTGGCGCGCAGCGCGGGCGCCAGCCCGAACGCGATCCCCGTCACGACCGCGAGCACGGCGGTGAACGCCAGGACGCCCACGTGCAGACCGACTTCCTGACTGCGCGGCAGCGCCCTCGGCCACAGCGCGAGCAGCACGTCGAGTCCCCATTTCGCCACGACGAGTCCCAGCACCGCGCCTAAACTCGCGAGCACCACACTTTCCGTGAGCATCTGACGGATCAGACGGCCGCGTCCCGCACCCAGCGCGCGTCGGATCGCCATCTCCCGGCCGCGCGTCGCCGCGCGTGCCAGCAGCAGATTCGCCGCGTTGGCGCACGCGATCAACAGCACCAACCCCACGGCGCCGAGGAGCACCCAGAGCCGGTCGCTCACATCGCCGATCGCGGCGTCGCGCAGCAGTAACGCGCTGAACTGAATCTGATTGAGTCCACGAGTGGCAATGCGCGGCCCACTTCCCGCTCCCCCTCCCCCTCCCCCTCCCCCACCCACGCCGGGACCGATGGCGATGATCCGCCGCGAGCTCGTGTCGTTCGCCTGCTCTGCCTGCAGACGCTTGGCGAGAACATCGAGGTCGCTCTGTACGCGCGCGAGCGGCACGCCGGCGGCCATGCGTGCGACTCCGTTCAGGACGCGGAATTCGCGCCCCGTCATTACCTGCGGGCCCCCCTCCGCAGCGCGGATGCCGCCGACCGGCGTCCATACGTCGATGTCGTCGGTGGGAAAATGAAATCCCGCCGGCATCACGCCGATGACGGTGTAGCTCTTGCCGTCGAGCGCGATCGGCTTGCCCAGAATCCCGGGGTCTCTGCCGAAGCTCTGGGCCCACACGCCGTAGCTCAGCAGGGCGACGGGGTCGTTCTCCTGTTGCTCCGTGAAGGCCTGTCCGATCACCGGATGCACGCCCAGCACGTCGAACAGGTTGGCGGTGACGTAGGCCGCCTCAATTTCCCGCGGATCCCCGGCGCCGGTCAGGTTGTAGCGCTGCGCGCTGTACGCCGCCACAGCGGTGAAGTCCTGGGTCAGGGAGCGGAAATCGAGCAGATCGGGATACGAGATGGCGAAGCGGGCGGGTTCCGAGTTCCCTGCCGCCAAGTCCACCAGCCGATCCGACTGCGGATAGGGCAACGGCCGGAGCAGCACGGCATCGACCGCGCTGAAGATCGCGGTGTTCGCCCCGATGCCGAGCGCGAGCGTCAGCACGGCGACGGCGGTGAAGCCGGGGCTTTTTGCGAGTTGCCGCAGCGCGAGACGCAGGTCTTGTAGGACTGTCTCCATCATTGCACGATCCACCCGTCACGAAGTTGGATGACCCGATCGCCGTATTTCGCGTTCTCCTCCGAGTGCGTGACCTGCACGATCGTCGTGCCGGCCGCATTGAGGTCTCGAAGGGCGATCATTCGTAACGCAGCGCCTCGACCGGTTCGACCTTTGACGCCCGCAGAGCCGGCAGGTAGCCGGCCCCCAATGCCACCAGCGTGAGAACGACGAGCGCCAGCGCGAACACCACCGGGTCGGTCCCCTTGAGCCCGAAGAGCAGCGAGCTGGCCACCTGCCCGAGGGCCAGGGCGAGGACCAGTCCGATGATGCCGCCGATCGCCATCATGCCGGCAACCTGCCTCAGCACCATCACACGCACGCGTGACGCGCTTGCGCCGAGGGCCATCCGTACGCCGATCTCCCGCGACCGCTGGGCGACGGAATAAGCCAGGACACCGTACAAGCCCACGGCGGCGAGAAGGGTCGCGAGCGCGGCGAACGCAGCCGAGAGAATCGAAATGATGCGATCGAGGAAGATGTTGTCGTCGATTTGCTGCGGCACGGTTTTCAGGTTCTCGACCGGTACGCCGGGATCGATCGCGCGAACCACGCCGGGGACGGCACGCAGCACGGTCTGTGGCTGCCGGGTGCGGACGTAGAAGCTCATGACCGAGAGATCCGTGTGCTGCCGCCACGGAAGATAGAAGACAGGCGGTACGGCGCCCTTCACTGTCGAATACTTCAGGTCGGGGACGACTCCCACGATCTGGATGTTCAGCGTGTCCGGGCCGGTCCTGGACATGTACTTGCCGAGTGCGCCTGTCGTGAGGTTGAACTTCTTGACGAAGGTTTGGTTCACCACGGCCACGCGCGGCGCGCCCATGCGATCAGCATCGGTGAACTCGCGCCCGGCGATGAGGCGCACGCCGAGCGTCGCGAAATAGCCGCTCCCCACGAGGTTGTAGCGCGAGTTGTTGTCGACGTCGGGTCCTGTCGGGAATCCTTCTACGAACGTGCTCCTGCTGCGGTTGAAACCGCCGAACAACGGCACCGCCGCCGACGTCGTCGCGATCACGCTCGGAACCTCTGCAACGGCTTGCTCGACCCGGGCGAAGTAGGGGAGGGCGCGGGTGATGTCGTACCCGGCGCGCTCCGGCGCGAGATTGAACGTGATGACGCTGTCGACGTGCACGCCGAGATCCACACGCGTGACGTTGACCAGGCTCTTCATGAACAGGCCTGCGGCGATCAGGAGCATTGTCGCCAGGGAGATCTGCAACGTGACCAGCAGCGCGCGAAACCGCGCGGCCGCGCGGGCTCCCGAGATGTGACCGGCATTGGCTCTGATCGTGGTCACGAGCTCGCCGCGGGTGCTGTGCCACGCGGGGAACAAGCCGAACGCGACCCCGGTCGCCAGCGCGAGCACCGCGGAGAAGAAGAGCACCGCGGGATGGAGCGTGAACTCGAGTCCCCCGCTGGCATTGGCGGGCAAGAGCGACGCGACGCCCGCCAGCGTCCACTTGGCCACCAACAGGCTCGCGGCGCCGCCGAGTGCCGCCAGCAGCACCGACTCGAGCAGCAGCTGTCCGACGAGGTGGCGGCGGCTCGCGCCGAGCGCCAGCCGGACACCCATCTCCATGGATCGCCCGGCCCCTCGGGCCAAGAGGAGGTTGGCGATGTTGGCACACGCGATGAGGAGCACGATCGCAGTCACACCGAACAGCAGCAGCAACGGCGTACGGACCTCACCCTGCATCTGACTTTGCCCTTGCTGGCCCGGCTCGAGCCCAATCTGCTTGGCCCGAAACTGCGCCAGGGTGGCCTCGCTCATCCCCTTCTGCAGGGGTACCTCAACGTCATTGATGATGGAGTGGTAAAGCCCGTTCAGCCTCGCGCTCGCCTGCTGGAGCGTCACGCCGGGCTTCAATCGGGCGAACAGGTACACCCAGTAGCTCGTCCGGTCCTCGAAGTCGCCGGCGTAGCCCGGCATCAAGAGTCCCCGCATCGTGATGGGCGTGTACACGAGCGGCCTGCTTCCGAGCGTCGTGCCCTCAAATCCCCGCGGCGTGACTCCCACGATCGTGAAGGTCTTCCCGTTGATCGCCAGCGGTTTCTCGAGCACATCACGACTGCCACCGAGGTATGCCTGCCAGTAGTCGTAGGACAACACCGCGACGAAGTTTGCTCCGATGCTCTGGTCGTCGGCCGGCGAAAGCAGGCGGCCGAGGGCCGGCTGGACGCCGAGCGTCGGGAAATAGGAGCCTGACACCATCAGCCCGTTCCCTGCCACCGGTTGGCTCTGATAGACGACACTCGCGTCGAACGGGTCATGAGCCGCGATGTCGGTGAAGACCCCCCCCGCCCCCGACTGCTGTTGCTGCAAGTCGCGGAACATCCGGTAGCTGAAGACCGCGTCGCAGTCTCCGGGCCCTCCGCAAAACCCGAATCCCGGCTTCGGACCAGGCGCCGTCAGGTTGACGAGTCGGTCCGGCTCCCGCACCGGCAGCGGACGCAGCAGGACCTGGTCGAAGAGCGAGAAGATCGCGGCGTTCGCGCCGATGCCGAGCGCGAGGGATATGATGGCGATACTGGTGACAAACGGGGTCCGAAAGAGCGTGCGGAATGCCAGGCGAACGCTAAGCATGATGCTCCTCGACCACTCGGCCGTCGAACAGCTCGATCCTGCGATCGGCGTGCGCGGCGTAGCGCGGATCATGGGTGACCATGCAGATCGTGGCGCCGCCGCGGTGCAGCTCGCGCAACAGCTCCATCACGGCTTCGCCGTTCGACGAGTCGAGGTTGCCCGTCGGCTCGTCGGCGAGAAGAATGGCCGGGTCGCCGGCTACCGCACGCGCCACCGCGACGCGCTGCTGCTGGCCGCCCGACAACTGCGCGGGATAGTGCTTGACGCGATGCGACATCCCTACGCGCTCGAGCGCCGCGGTGACGCGCTTCTTACGCTCGGCGCCTCCTCCGGAGTTTTCGCGATAGGTCAGCGGCAGCTCGACGTTCTCGTACACGGTGAGATCGCCGATCAAGTTGAACGCCTGGAAGATGAACCCGATCTGCCGGTTGCGAACGCGCGCGCGGTCGGCCGCGGAGAGGTTCGCCACCGGCTCGTTCTCGAGCAGGTAGCTCCCCTCGGTCGGCGTGTCGAGCAGGCCGAGGATCGAGAGCAGCGTCGTCTTGCCGCACCCCGATGGTCCCGCGATCGCGACGTACTCGCCCTGCTTGATGCCAAGGTGCACATCGGCGAGCGCGTGGGTCTCCACCTCGTCGGTGTAGAAGACCTTCTTGATCCCCTGCAGCTGAATGAGTGTCGCACCGTTCCCCGTCATTCGGTTCTCCTGGGAAGGTGTCAGGTGATAGGTGTTAGGTGTCAGGGACCTGCCACCTACCACCTGCCACCTATCACCTGCCACCTATTTGAGTTTCACCCGATCCACGTTCCCGTACTGCGACATATCCGAGAGAATCACGCGATCGCCCTGGTTCAAGCCCTGGATGATCTCGATCGCATTCACCGATGACCGGCCGACGCGCACCGGCACCCGCACGGCGTAACGGCCGCCCTCCACCACCTTGAACATCCCGATCGTACTGTTGGACTGGCCGTAGGCGGGACGGCCGGTGTACAGCACGTTCTCGAGCCGGTCGACCTCGATCGTGCCGTCGACCGAAAGGTCGGGCCGCGCGCCGGCGGGGAGCGCGCCGTCGAGTGCCACGTCGACCGTTACGGTCCCGTTTACGGCGTTCGCATCGTAGCGACTCACGTGTCCTGTAATGATTCCGTTCCTGGTATCGATAGACGCAGGCTGTCCGATCGCCACATCCTTCGCCTGGGTTTCGGGGATCTGCAGCACCGCTTTCAGTTTCCCGGGCTGCACGACCTTCGCGAGGATCGTCCCCTCCGTGACCCACTGGCCGAGCTGCAGCGACAGGTCGGTCAACGTGCCGGCGTCGCCCGCGCGCACCTGGAGTGCGCGGACGCGGGTTTCCTGGAACTGCGCGATAGCGCGCAACCGGTCGACCTGGGAGACCTGCACCGCGATCTGCGAGTCGAGGGTTGAGGCCATGAGCTCGAGCCGCTGCTGCTCGACGCGAGAGCGGGTCTCGAGCTCCTGCACGCGGTCCTTGGCAAGGGCGGCATCGTTCTGGGCGATGAGGCCGTCGCGCGCCAGGGTATCGGCGCCGAGCGCCGCCCGCTTCGCCGCCTCGTAGTCGGTGTGCGTCGTCGCGACGACGCCTTCCTGTGTGAGCTTCTGGCTCTGTAACGTGGTCCGCAGGCTCACGAGCTGCGCCTGCGCCGCGGTGTACTGCTGCTCGGCCTGCAGCGCCTGAATCTGGACGTCGGGGTTGGACATCTCGAGCAACAGCGTGTTCGGCTGCACTTGCTGCCCTGGCTGGGCGAGGATGTTCTCGACGCGCGCCGAGGCGAGCGCCGAGATGTAGCGGATGTGCTCGGGGACGAGCGTCCCCGGGCCGCGCACTTCACGCAGCATCTCGCCGCGGCGCACCGAATCGATCCACGGCGCCCCGCCTTCGATCGTCGGCGCCGCGGGCCTGAGGCTCGTCAGCAGCAGCGTGACCAGCAGGACGACACCGGCCGCGATGCCGGCCTGCCAGAGGCGGCGGCGGTTTTTGACTGGCGCGCGCGGAATATCCAAAGAGGGTTCTCGATCTCCTGTTGTGGGTGCTTAAAGCACGGGGCATGCCCGCGCTTCAGGTTGGAAGCTGTTGGCAGTCGTGGGCTTACAGGTCAGGCTCGCCGGCGGATTGAGCGGACATGGGATTCCGCGTCCCAGAACCGGACAGGACATTCCCCAAGACAAAGCGCGGTAGCCGACCACTCTACCGCGCTTCGTCGCCTCCCTTCCGAAACCGGCAGCGCCATCACGCCACCTTGATTCCACTGCCACCCGCTCCGGCCGGCGGCTCGTTCTTGGTCTTGAACGGCCCCAGCACGTTACGGGCGCTGTGCCACGCTCCCATCAATTCGGCATCTTCGCCGAACTGATACTTCACCACACCGTCCAGCAACTGCACCTGCTCGGCGATCTCCGCGAACACCGCATCGAGATCGGCGCTTGCGCCCACATGCTCGCGCCGGGCCTCACGGGTCGCTTCGAGTGTCTGGTCGAACTCGGCCAGCGCCGCCGCAAGATCCTCGAGCACCTTCTGCGACATCCCGAGGCTCACGAGTACATCCTTCTGCCCGCTCGCGTTTTCCAACGTCGCACGGGCAGCCGTCAGCAACGCCTGTTGACTCGCGTTGCCGGGCGGCAGCGGGAACTGGTTCGCCAGCTCCCCTTTTTGCTTCGCCGCCACCTTACCCACGACACGCAAATACCGCAGGATCTTGGTCTGCAGCGCGCGCCGCACTTCCTTCCGCTGCTTGGTGGCCTGCTGCGCCATCGCCACCCCATTCCGTTGCTGACCCGCAAGCACGTTCGCTCGCTCGATCAGCTCCTCGAGCTTCGCCAGCCCGAGGCCCTGCCCTACACCTTCCGTTTGATGCGCCCGCAAGAAATCGCGGACTCGCTCGGCCATTTCTAGCCGCCTACGCAATTGGGCTCGCATAGAGCCCCCCTTCCTGGGTGAGGACTGGACACGGCGTCGGGATCCGTGTCCGCATTGGAAATCTCCCGACACCCCACCCCAAGGAAAAAATCGTTCCACGACGAATCGTGCTCAAAGTCCCGCGTGGAGTGTCCCTTTTTGAGGACACTTTTTGCGGACTCCCGGAAAGTGCCCAAACGGCGCGACGATCTCGTCTGATATTTCGACACACCCCCTCGCCTGATTGTTGATCGAAGTCCGTCGATTGTTGATCCACGCGCATCGATTCCCGATCGACCTCGGCTGATTCCCCATCGCAGCCCGCTGATCGTCGATCGCGCTCCGCCGATCGCGCCGCTGCGTCCGGTGATTGCCGATCTACGCCTGCTGATTGTTGATCGAGAACCGCTGATCGTGACTGAAGGGAGGGGGAATGTCGATCGAGGGCCGCTGATTCCGCATCGCGCATCGGTGATCGTCGATCGGCGGTCGCTGATCGTTGATCCAGGTGCCCGTCCTGGGCGAATCGGTCGTCTGATCGGTCAGTTCTGGAGGCGGACGCTCAGATTTCCCAGTTGGAGAACAACACTCCCTGGACGGCTTGCCGCTCGGGGTAGCCTGCGTAGGTCATTCGCAGGTCGGTCCAGCGCACGCGATAGCCGCGGCTGATCAGGCGACGAAATGCCTCGGTGTAACGGCTCTGGCACCGGATCGCGATGCGCCGGATGCCGGCCTTTGCGGCGGCCGCCTCGACCGCGCTGACCGCGGCATCGAACGCGGCGTCGCTGCGCGCGGCGAGCTTGAGCACGCGGACCTCGTCGCGCGTCCGGCTGTCCGCCAATGGCGCCGAGTGCCACACCGCCAGGGCATCGAGGCCGGTGTCGCTCTCCACCAGCGACGTGTCACCGAGGCCCAGCTCGACGGTGAGCAGGATCTCGCGCGAGAAGTCGATGCCTGGGGCGAGATCGTTGACGAGATGACGGCCCGCCGCCACGGCTGCTTCTTTGTCTTCCGCCGCGCGTTTGGACAGCAACACCGGCGCGGGATGGCCGCGCGTCGCGATCTCGTTCGTCAGGGTGATCGTCAGGAATCCCGGCGAGAATCCCAGCCGCGCGTAGAAGCCGATATTCTCCGGCGTGCGCGGCATCGTCTCGAGGCCGAGCGTCCCAACCCCGCGATCGATCAGCCAGTCGGCCGCCGTGCGGACGATGGTCTTGCCGATGCCCGTGCCCTGGCGATCGGGTCGCACGGCGAGCGGCCCCATCCATCCCTCGAGGCCGGCCTGGTGCGCCACGTTGAACGCGGCGATGTCGCCATGTTCGTCGCGCCACACCATCGCGCCGTCGCCGGCGTCGAGCAGCGCGTAGCGCCATACCAGTGGATTGAGCTGCGGGACGCGGACGCCGATCAGGCCGTCGCGGCGATAGCGGTCGGTGAACGCTTCCGCAAAGACGCGGTTCAGCTCGTCGATGTCGCGCTCGGTGGCGCGCTCGGGTCCGGTGACCCGGGTATCAGGCAGCCACGCTCTCATCGGGAGCCGTAGGTCCAAGAGTGGCGGTTTCATCGCGTACGATGCTCGTTCCGGTCGTGGCATCGTACGCCACGCGGATGATGCGATCGAGCCCGTCGCGGACCTGTTCGATGTGCGTGATGAGGATGACTTGCGGGAAGCGGTCGCCGAGGCGGCGCAGGAGCGCGAGCACGTGCTGGCGCCGCGCTTCGTCGAGCGAGCCGAAGATCTCGTCGAGCACGAGCAGCGACAGCGGCTGCCCGGCGCGCTCGGCGATCATCTGGGAGATGGCGAGCCGCAGCACGAGATTCGCGATGTCCTCTTCCCCGCCCGAGATCACCGGCTTCGGCACGCCTTCGTCGAGCACCACCACGCGATAATCCTCATCCAGATCGACTTCATCGTAGCGCGCATCGGTGAGATCCGACAGGAACCCCGATGCCAGGGCGCCGATCTCCGGCCGCATGGCCGCGTTCAGCTCGGCGCGCAGATCGGAGAACGCGCGGTCGAGCTCGTTGTGCAACCGCAGCTCGACTTTCCGCTCACCAATCGTCCGCTCGCGCGCGGCGCGCTCCGTGGCGCGGCGCTCGCCTTCGCGCACCGCCGTTTCCGCCGCCACCAGCTCGCCGCGCGTCTCGGCCACGGCCAATTCGGCGGCGCGCAGCGCGTGCGCCGCGCGATCGTGGCGCTCGCGCGCCGCCTGGAACTTGGGCTCCGAGAAACCTTGCGCCTTCACGGCGTCCGCAAGCTGGCGCGCGCTTTCCTCGCGGGCCGACAGCGCTTTCTCCGCGATCTCCGCTTCGCCGACGAGCGCCTCGGCCCGATCGGCGCGCGCGGCCAGCGTCGCGGCCTGCAGCGCCACCGGTTCGAGGCGCGCCAGCTCGGCACGCACCTCGTTATGGCGCTCGACGTTGTACCCCGCGTCGCGCGCGGCGACGTGCTTCTCGATCTCCTGCATGCGTTTCGCCAACCCGGCGCGCTCCTTTTTCAGCCGCGCGCATTCGCGGGCCTGCTCGCGCAGCGTGGTTTCGCGCTCGGTCACTTGCCGAACCTCTTCCCGCAGCGCGTCGCGCGCGGCTTCCGCCTGCGTCACCGCCGCGGGCGGATTCGCGAGCTGCTCGATCCGCTGCTTCAGCCACTTCCCATCGACGACAATCAGCTCGAGCTGCTCATCCAGCTCCGCCAGCACCGCGGGGTATTCCGATCCGAGCGGCCGCCGGCACGTGGGACATTGCCCCTCGGGCCCGAGCCGCGCGATCTCGTCGCGATGGGTCTTCACCTCTTCGTGCTGCTTTAGCAGAGCGGCGCGGCGGGTGCCTGCGGACTCCTTCTCACGCACCCAGATCGACTGCTGCTCCTCGGCGGCCTGCTCGGCGGCGTCCAACCGCGCCGCGAGCCCACCCGCCTCCTTGCTCACGCGCGCCAGGTCGGCATCGACCTCCGCCAGCTCTGCGATGCGCCGATCGAGGACGTTCAAGTTGCGCGTCAACTCGGTGAGCTTGGCCTGCTCCTCGCGCCGCGCCGCGTCCTCGCGGTGCAATCGATCGAGCTCGGCAAGCTCGGCCTTCAATTTGGAGATCGGCGCGACCTCGGCATCGAGGCTGCGCAGCTCCTCGCGCGCGGCAAGCGCCGCGGCCAGCTCCTTGTCGAGCCGCTGGAACTCTTGCCGCGCGACGACGACCCCTTGCTCCGCAACTCGCAGGTCGCCGTGCAGCGAGAGCGTGCGGTCGCGACGCTCGACCCACTGCTGCCACCGCGGCTCTTCCTCGGCGAGCGCCTGCTGCGCCTTGGCGCGTTCGTTCGTCGACTGCGTTGCGGCCTTGCGCGCCTCGGTCAATCGCCCCTCGGCGCTCTTCTTCTCTTTCTCGATTTCACTTTGCGGCGGCAGTCCGGTTTCGAGACCGTCGACTTCGTGGCCGAGCGCGTTGCGACGCTCGCGGATGCGCTCCTGCGCCAGCGTGAGCTGCTCGTGCCGTAGCACGCGCGAGAGGAACGCCGCGCGCTCGGGGCGCGTCGCGTCGGCCAGCACCGCCAGCTCTTTCTGGCCGGTGAAGTAGGTGTTGAAGAACTCGTCGTGCGTCATGCCGAGCACGCGCTGCAAACGACTGGTGACTTCTTTCAATGAATTCGCGACGACGGCGCCGTCCTGATACAGCTCCGCGTTGTTGAGGCCGCGCTCGACACGGAACGCGTGGTTGCCGAGCGCGAATTCGAGCTCGACGCGCACGGGCGCCCGCGCCTTCGCGCGCAGGTTGCGGATCGAGTCCTTGTCGCCGCGCGCGGCCGGATTGCCGTAGATGGCCCACGCGATCGCTTCGAGCAACGACGTCTTGCCCGAGCCGTTCGGCCCGATGATCCCCGTGATGCCGTCGCCGAACGCGATCTCGGTGTCGGCGTGCTGGCGGAAATTCACGAGCCGCAGGCGCTGCAGCTTCACGCGGGCTCGCCTTCCGTCCGGCCGGCGGTTTCCAGGTATTCGACGCCGAGCTTCACGAACGTCTCGCGATTCAGCTCCGCGTCGAGCGGCCGGCGGCCCAGAAAGTCGCGGACGGTGTCCGTGAGCGTCTGACGCTTCGCGCCTGCCCCGGAGATCGTACCGGCGACGCGCGCTGCCTCGGGCCGTCGCAGATCGAGCTGGAAGTTCAAGGCGCGCGCCTTGTAGCCGCGGATCGCTGCGTGATCGAGATCGCGCGCGACGGCGCGTTCCACGTCCCAGACGAGCAGTCGCACGATCTGATCGTCGATCTTTGCGCCATTCACGCGCTCGGCGATTGCCGCGTCGAGCTCCTTGGCGTTCAGCCCGGCCGCCTGAATCGGCGGCAGATCGACGTGCCGCCGCGCCGGCGCGATCGGTCGGAAGCTCACGCGTGCGCCCGGCAGATCGACCAGCAGATATCCTTTCCCGTTGCGCTCCTTCTTGCCTTTGGCGCTCGCGCGCTGCGCGGCTTCATCCTGGAGCTGGCCCCACGGATTCGGCGGCAGATACTCGAGGCTGCCCGAGTACCACGCGTTGGTCGCGACCGACTGCGCGGTGTGGTAGTGGCCGAGCGCGATGTAGTCCCACTTCTCCGGCGCGAGCAGCTCGCGCGAGAGCTCCGCGCCGCCGTACTCCACCGTGCCGCGCTCTTCACCCAGTCCGCCGTAAACGCCATGCGTGACCAGCACGTTGAACGTGGGTCCGCCCGGCTCCGGGCGCAGCGCCGGTCGGTCCGCTTTCGCGAGCGCGGATTGCGGCACGGCGAGCACGGCGCAGTCGAGCTTCGGCAACACGATGCGCCGCGCGTCTTCGACCGCGATCTCGACGCCGAGCGCTTCGTAGAGACGCAGAATCGTCCCGGTCTCGGTGGAGCGCGGCGTGTCGTGCTCGCCCGCGATGACGACGACCGGTGTTGCCGGCAGACCACTGCGGAGCCGCTGCAGCTGCCGGAAGCAAAAGAGGATCGCCTGATTGGTCGGTCGAACCGAATGAAACAGATCGCCCGCGACGACGATCAGCTCGGGCTGCTGTTCCAGCATGTCATCCACGGCGCGCTTGAAGACCTCGGCGACGTCGGCCTCGCGCTGGTTCGTCCCTCGGGCCGTCTGCCGGTCGAACTGGCGGAAGCCGAGATGGAGATCGGCGAGGTGCGCGAGCTTCATTAGTACGGCTCGTCCGAGATCGGATTCAGCGGCGGCACCGTGTGGTGCTCGCGCGGCATGCCGGCATCGGGCGTCACGCGCGCGCCGAGCACTTTGCGGAAGTAGGCGAAGACGTCGTCGGGGCGGGTGCGGCGCACCGTCGCCAGCGCGCGCCGCACGTCGTCCGGCTCGCGATCGGCGATCAGGTCCTTTACCTGATTGGGGCGCACACGCCGATCGAGCCGGACGAGCTGGCGTACCACGGCATCGTCGAACGGCACATCCTCTGCCGGCGGAAAGCGCTCGACGCCGTCCCGGCCGCGCAGCACCGGCGGTTTGGGAAAGCGCACGAAGATCGGCTGCGTAAAATGCGGGTGGCGGATCATCAGCTCGCCGATCGGCAGCGTCGCCAGCTTGCTTTTGGTTGCTGGGCTGAGGACCTGATACCCCGGAGTCGCCAACTCGTCCATGTCCATGCGCCCGAACAGCTGCGTGCCGGCATTGCCGACCACGCGGCGATGCACCTGCGAGCGGAATTGCTCGGCGCCGAAGAGCACGAGGCCGAGGTAGCGGCCGCGCTCGGAGATGTCGAGCAGCATCTTCTTGACGTACGTCTCGGGGCCGTCGCCCGGCGCGTACTTGTTCAGCTCGTCGACGAACACGATCACCGCATCGACGCCGAGCGCACGGCGCTCCAACTGCTCGCGCAGCTTCGAGACCACGCGCGCAAACACGAGATCCTGGCCGAGCGGGTCGACGTTCGCGATGTCGATGACGTAGACCGTGCGGTCCGCGAACGCGGTCCAGGGGAGATCGCTCGCCGGCCCGTCGTCGGTCACGAGGCCTTTGCAGCGGGTCGAGATGTTGAGCAGCCGGTTGCGCACTTTGCGCATCGTGGCGATGTGATGGGTCCGCCACGTGTCGCTGCGCCCGCCCGCCGTGATCTCGAGGCCGTCGAAGATCGACCGGAACAGCCGGTCGAGATCGGCGAAGGTCTGCACGCGATGCGTCGTGCCGAAGCCGTCGTCGAAGTTCTTCCCCAACACCCGATCCCTCAAAAAGTCGATGAACGCGTCGGCCTTCGCGTCGATGTCGTCGCGGTTGAGCAGCACCTCCGCGTAGTCCACGACTTCCTGCAAGCCCCAGGTGAGCGGCTCGACGTCGGCGACGAGGTCGGCGTGCGTGCGGAGCGTGTTGAGGTTCACGCCGTCCGATTTGTACGGCGCGTAGAGCTGCACGCGCTGGAACGGCTCCGCCGGAATCCGCAACCGCTCGTAGCGGCGGCGGTCCTCGTCACTCAGCTCGCCGGGCTGATCGAGAAAACAGAGATCGGGGCCTTTGACGTTGAAGCACACCGCGGCCACGCGGCCTTTGTGCGCCGGGAAGTGCGCGAAGATCGAGGCGAGCAGGAACTCGACCGCGCTGGTCTTGGTCGCAAGCCCGGAGACGCCGGAGATGTTGAGATGCGCGGCCTCGGGGCCGAGCAGGAAATCGGCGTCGAGATAGACCGGCGCGTCGCGTCCCGCCGATGTATAGAGCCCGACGGGAATCGCGGTCGGCGCGGCAGAATAAAGGAAAGCATCCATGCGGAGCGCTTGCGCGACGTCGGCGTCATCGGCCAGGTACACTTGCCCGAGCGGCACCGGTTGGAGCGGCTCTTCGGGCGTCTGCCGCAACACCGCCGCCGTCCAGTAGCGAATCTGCTGGCGCGCGGTGGGTGGATCATCCCTGGTGGGGTCGCCCTCGGCGCCGATGACCTCGTGGAGTGGTGTCGCCAGATCGGAATACGCGAAGCCTTCGGTCACGACGCCGTACACGATTTTGCCGGGCAGGGGCGCGGCATGCTGCGCCCCGACATCCACTTTCACGATCGCACCGATTCCAATCTCGGTATCGGTCGCCGTCCAGAAATGGAATTGATGCGGGGTCGCGGGCTTCAGTTCTGTTGCGACGACCCGTCCGATTGCGTTCACGACGCGAGCCGGGCTTTCAGGTATTCCTCCACATGATGTAAAGGATACAACAGCCGGTCCCAGCGCGCGGCTGGAGTCGCCAGTGGCGCGCGCTCCGCCCACAGCCAGCCGCTCAGCTCGGCCGCGCGCGCGACGGTGTCGGGGTGCGCGCGCGCTTCGATCCGCAGCAGCCCATACAGCAGATCGTTTCCTTCCCACGGCCGGAGCCGGAGATACCACGAGTAGACCTCGGTTCGCGTGTGACCGCCGCGCACGGCGAACACGCTCGTGCGATACCCGGCCGGCAAGGTCAACGCGCGTTCAAGTCCCCTTCCCTCGAGAAATTGCGCGCCGTGACTCTTGATGACGCCGATTGCGCGCGGGTGGCGTGCGACGGCGGGTGAGCGCGACAGCAGACCGTCGCTGACCAGCCACTCCTCCGGCCCGAGCGCGTCGATCGCTGCTTCGGCCAATTCCCGCTCGAGGCGCGCCCGGATGCGGCGGACCGTCGCCTCGATCATCTCGACGTAGCGCGCCGGCTGCTCCACGAGGTCGGCATCCACCGGCTCGATGTCCGGCGCCGCCTGCTCGAGCGCTTGCCGCGTCGCAGGGCTCATCCGTTCGAGCGGCGCGATCGCGAACGCGCGGCTGCGCTCGAACGTGGTGCGCAGGACGCCGGTGCCGTCACGCCGGCGGACCGCCGCGGCGACAGCGGCGTTGACGATCGGGGTGACGCCGTCATAGGCGACGACGTTCCACCGCTCGATGCCATTGAGGAAGGAGACGACCGGCGGGATGCGCGCGACGCCGCGATCCGGAACGGCATGCGTCTCGAGCTCCGTCCCTTCTACCAGATCGGCCAGCTCGCCCTTTTCGACTTCATCCGTCTTGCGGCCGGATCCGGGGACGGCGCCCGCGGCGATCAGCGGCTGCCACCACGTCATGCCGTCTCTCGCAGCTTGACGCCGACCAGCAAGCCATCGCGCACGGGGATGATGGTCGCGACCAGACGCGGATCGCGCGCCGCGAGCTCGTTGAACTTCCGCACGCCGAGCGCGTTCCCCGACGTATCGCTCGGGTTGACCGCGGCGCCGTGAAAGAACGCGTTGTCGCAGAGCAGCAGGCCGCCGCGGCGCAGCAGCTTCATGCCCCAGTCGAAGTAGTGCGGGAGCGGCTCTTTGTCGGCATCGATGAACACCGCGTCGAACCCCGGATGCAACGTCGGCAGCACGTCGAGCGCCGCGCCCTCGAGCAGTCGCACGCGGCCGTGGAGTCGCGCCATGGCGAACGCCTCGCGCGCCACGCGCGCATGCTTCGGATCTTTCTCGATCGTCGTCAGCTCGCCCCCGGCGGGGAGCGCGCGCGCCAGCCACACACCGCTGTAACCTCCCAGCGCGCCGATCTCGAGCACCCGCTTTGCCTGAATCGTGAGGAGCAGCAGGTGGAGCAGCTTGCCTTCTTCGGGTGAGACGTTGATCTCGGGGAGACCTTCTGCTGCGTGACGCGCGCGGATTTTCGCGAGTATCGGGTCTTCGGCGGCGAACAGCTCGGTGACGTAGCGGTCGAGTTTCTCGTCCACTACGCCGTAGCTTCGACGTTGGGGAAGGGCGGAACCTCGAGGAGCCAGAGTCCCGCAAGCCGCGCCTGTTTGTCCACCTCGACCAGCATGTGATCGGCGATCCGCACCACCGTCGCGGGGCGCTTACTCCCGACGCGAATGTGGAAGACCGATTCGTTCTGGTTCTTGTCGACCGTGAGCGCCGTATCGAGCTCGACTGCGGCGACGCCGGGCTGCGAGCGACGGTCGGGGAACGTGACCTGCCCTTCCTTGGAGACCTCCGGCGGTTGCAGCGTCGCGACCGTCCGCACGTCGTCGGGCCACGTCACGACGTCCACGCCGCGCAGCGCGCCGCCGGCGACGTCGAGCACCACGAACGAGCCGTCCCCGCCCTCGAGATCGACGGTCCCGTTCATGCCGTTCCCTTTGGTGACGCCCTTGCAGGCGACCGTCAGGATGTCGGTCTCGGGATCCCACCGGTAGGAGACCTTGGGCAGCTTGCCGTTGAGTGGCTCGATGCGTGCTTCGAAATGCATGTCGGGTCTCGTCTTCCTGCGTGCGCGTTGGATGCGTAATATAGCGGCACTATGGAACGACGCGAGTTTCTGGGTGCTGCGGCAGGAGTAATCGTTAGCGGTGTAACGCGGAACGCGGAACAGTCTCGCCCGCCCGGTTCCGCGTTCCGACTTCCGCGTTCCGCGTTAGACCGCTCACAGGGTCCTACGCTGACACCGACGGTGTTCGCCCAACGCATCCAGCGGGCGCAGGAGGAGCTGAAATCCCGCAAGCTGGACATGCTCGTCGTCGAGCCGAGCACGAACTTTCAGTACTTCACGAGCTACAACCCGGGACGGAGCGAGCGGCTGATTCTGTTGATGATCCCCGCCGCCGCGGCGCCGGTCATCGTGTGCCCCTCGTTTGAAGTCGAGCGCATCAAGCGCAATACCGTCATCACCGACGCGCGTGGCTGGGAGGAGCAGGAAGATCCCTGGGCGCTGGTCGCGAAAGCCGCGACGCAGCTGAAGCCGCGGGGCCGCGACGGCATCGTCGCGATCGAGCCGACGACGTCGTATCAGAGCTACGTGCGGCTCGTCACGAAGCTGCGTGGCTGGCTCCCGCACGATGGCGCACCGGTCACCGAGCGGTTGCGGATCATCAAGAGTCCCGAGGAGATCGCGCTCATCCGCACCGCGATCGCGGCGACGGAAGCGTCGATCGCCGCGACATTCTCGCAGCTCGCGGTCGGCATGAGCGAACGCGACGTCGCCGCCCTGCTGTCGCGCGAAATGGCGAGCCGCAGCGCACCGGGCGGCGGCCTGGTGCAGTTCGGTACCTCGAGCGCGCTGCCGCATGGCGGCCCGTCGGCGGGACAGTTGACGCGGGAGACGGTCGTGCTGATCGACGCCGGCTCGCGCGTCGAGGGCTACACGTCGGACATCACACGCACGATCTGGTTCGGCGATGCGCCGTCCGATGAGTTCAAGAAAGTCTTCAACATCGTGCACGACGCCCAGACCGCGGCGATCGAGAGCGCCAAGCCGGGCGTGACGCAGTGCCAGCAGGTCGATCGCGCGGCGCGGAAAGTCATCACCGACGCGGGCTACGGCCAATACTTCACGCATCGCCTGGGGCACGGCATGGGCATGGACGGGCACGAGCCGCCGTATATGGTCGAAGGGAACGCCACGCTACTCGAGCCCGGGATCGTCTTTACCGACGAGCCGGGGATCTATCAACTCGGCAAGTTTGGTGTGCGGATCGAGGACGACTGTATGATGACGCCGACCGGAGTCGAAGTCCTCTCCCACCGCGTGGCGAAGCTCTAGTCGCCGAGCTTTCGCGCGAAGTTTACGATGCGGTCCAGCGCGTGTTTGATCGAATCCGTCGCCGCCGCATAGGATAGCCGGACCCACCGGTCGTCGCCGAAGGCGGCGCCGGGTACCAACGCGACTCCCGTCTGCGTGATGAGCCGAGTACAAAAGTCGGTGCCGGTGATCTGGCCGAACGAGTCCACCCGGAAGAAGAAGTAGAACGCGCCGAGCGGGTCGACGAACTCCACGCCGGGAAGATCCTGCCGGAACCGGGCGACCACCATGTCGCGGCGCTTGCGGAACTCCGCCACCATCCGATGGACGTCCTGATCCACGCGCTCGTCGCCAAGAGCGGCGGCGGCGGCGAACTGCGCGGGATGATTGGCGCCGGTGGTCGTGTGCGATTGCAGGGCCGCCATCGCCTTCGCGACCTTGGCAGGCGCCAGCGCGAAGCCGATGCGCCATCCCGTCATCGCGTACGTCTTGCTGACGCCGGTGATCAGCACGACGCGCTCCAGCAGATCATCGGGCAAGTCGAGGAACGAGGGCGCGGGGCCGGTGCCGTAGTGAATGCGCCGATAGATCTCGTCCGCGATGATCCAGACCTTCTTGGTCTTGGCCCACTGCGCGATCGCGCGGATCTCGGCGTGCGTGTAGACGGCGCCGGTGGGATTGCACGGCGAGCACAAGATCAAACCCGTCGCGCCGGGCAGCATGCGCTCCAGGTCTTTCACGCTGGCCTTGAGGCTCCATTCGGGATCGCCGGCGATCATCACGGGCCGCGCGCGCGCGAGATGGACGATCTGCGGATACGAAACCCACGCGGGCGCGGGAATGGCGACCACATCGCCGGGCCCGAACAGCGTGAAGCACGCGTTGAACAGCGACTGCTTGGAGCCGTTCGAGACGACGATGTGATCGGCGTTGACGGGCCGGCCGCCGGAGAGCAACGACAACTGTTTGGCGGCCGCGGCGCGGAGCTCGAGAATCCCCTCGTTCGGCGAGTAGTGCGTCTTTCCTTCTTTGATCGCGCGAATGCCGGCCTCCGCCGGAATCGGCGGTGTCGCAAAGTCGGGCTCCCCCGCGCCGAGATCGATGACGTCCTCTCCCGCGGCCTTGCGCCGCCGGGCTTCGGCGGAAATGGCGATGGTCGCGGATGTTTCGAGATGCTGGAGATTGGGAGAGAGACCTTCGATCATCGCGCAATCGCTCCGTGTTGCCTGAGGATGTTGAGGGTCGAATCGACGGGAAGCGCCCGCACGACGCCACGATAGCCCCGCACCGTCTCGGCCCGCAACAAGGAATTGTAGATCGCTTCTTCGGTCGCGTCGATCGTCGCCTGGAAGAGCGGGGACATTGCGTCGTTGCGGACGACCTCGACGGTGTCGGACAGGCGGGCGGGGGCTGTCGACAGCGGGCGCGGTCGAACGGTGGAGAACGCCACCACGTAATCGCCGCTGCCGTTGCTCATCGAGCTGCCCGTCCGCGCGAGGCCGGCCAACGCGCGATTCGCGAGACGCGTCAGTCTCAAGTGATCGAGTGGCGCGTCGGTGGCGACGACCATGATGATCGACCCGTCGCCGTTCGTCGGTGGGGACGCAGCATGCTGCGCCCCTAGTTTGATCTCGATCGGAACGCCCTGAATCCGCAGATCGCCGCCGAAGTTGGTCTGCACGAGCACGCCCACGGTCCATCCGCCGAATTGCGCAGGAACCTTGCGACTGGCCGTCCCGATCCCGCCTTTCCATCCGAATGCGACCGTTCCCCGTCCCGCGCCCACCGCCCCCTCCTCGACGGCACCGCCGGCGGCGCTGCGGATCGCATGCAACACGTCGGCTTCCGCGACCGGTCGCGCGCGAATGTCGTTCAGAAAACCGTCGTTCGTCTCCGCTACGACGGGATTCGCCGACCGCACGTCCTCGTTGCCGGGAAGCGTCAACAGCCAGGTGAGCACCGCGTCCGCCGCGCGCGGAACGCAGAGCGTGCAGGTCAACACGATCGGCGACTCCAGCTCGCCGAGCTCGTTCACCTGCGTCGAGCCGGCCAGCTTGCCGAACCCGTTGCCGACCACGATCGCGGCCGGGACTTTCTCGCGAAACAGATTGCCGCCGTGGGGCAGAATCGCGGTGATGCCGGTGTTGATCGAATCCCCGCGCGTGATCGTCGTCTGACCGACGCGGACGCCGGCGACATCCGTTATCGCGTCGAGCGGTCCGGGGGGAAGTGAACCAACGATGATGCCAAGATCTCTGGCTCGGGGGCGACCCTGCGCGTGAACAGAACCGACAAATAGGAAGAACAGCAGTAACCGGTTAGCTTTCACGCCGTCGAAAGCTAGCATCCTTTGACAATCGAGGCTCGTGTGCGGCACGTCGTCGTGGTTCTCCCTCCTGCGCTGGAGCGCGCAGGAAAAATCTGGGAGCAGATCGCCCCTCCCGCCGTTGTGGTGTGCGCGGATTACGAGCAGGCATCGCTCTGGGCGGACGCGGCTCCCACAGACCTCCGCGCTCATGCCGTCACCGGCCTCACCCGCAGCACTGCCTTGCTCAAGGAAGGCCGCGTCGGACTACTGGCCGGCTCCCCCGCCGATCTTGCCGCGCTCGTCGCGCGTTCGGCGCTCAAGCTCGAGACCCTCAACACGATCGTGATCGCCTGGCCGGAAGCGTTCGCGGGCGAGCTCGATCCGCTGCTCGCCGAGGCAGCCGATGCGCGCCGGGTGATCTTGAGCTGGAATCCGCCCACGCTGGACGCGTTCTTCGAGCGCCATGCGCGTCGCCCCGAGATCGTCGGCAACCTCCCGCTCGACCCCGACGGCAAACCGCTCGGTCGAGTGGGCTCGGCGCGTTATGTCATCGTGTCGCTGGCGCGGCGCAGCGCCGCGGTCCGCGACGTGCTGGACGCGCTGCGCGCCAAGCGGCCTTACGTCTGGGCCGGAGGCGCCGTCGCGATCCCGCGGGACGCTGATGTCGTCGTCGCCGCAATCCTTCCGAGTCGAGAGGAACTGCAGGCGCTCGCCGGCTCGGCCGCCGGTCAGCCCGTCGTGCTCGCGCTCGCCGCGCAGCTTCCGTATCTCAACGCGATTGCGGCACTGACGCCGTTGCCACTGTCGCCCGCTGCCGATCGCGCGCAGGACCGCAATGCCGAGTTACGCGCACAGATCTCGGCCCGACTCGAGCAGGGCGATGTCGATGCAGAGCTCGCGGCGCTGGCGCCGCTGTTCGAGGACCACGATCCCGCAATGGTGGCCGGCGCGTTGTTGGCCATCGGCCGTCTGCCCTCGGCGGCGCCCGGCGAAAAGCCCGTTGAGACTCAGCCGAGCTGGGCGCGACTGTTCGTTACCGTGGGGACCAAGGATCGCGCGAGTGCGAAGGATTTGGTTGGGGCATTGATAAAAGAGGCGGGACTGCAGAAGGGACAGATTGGGAAGATCGAGGTGCGGGAGACGTTTTCGCTCGTCGAGGTGGCGACCGCCGCAATGAATCAGGCCGTGCAGCGTCTCTCTGGCGTCGCGATTCGCGGACGCCGAGTCACGGCACGGCCTGATCGAGTGTAGGAGCGGCTACTTCTTGCCGTTCACCGCCATCTTCAGCTGCTTGCCCGCCCGGAACGCCGGAGCAATCGACGCTTTGATCTGAATGACGCCGCCGGTCTTGGGGTTGCGACCCATCCTGGCCGCACGTTTACGCGCTTCAAAATTGCCGAATCCGGTGATCTGCACCTTCGAGCCTTTCTTCAGCTCTCCCGCGATGATGCCTTTGTCGTCGAAGAGGGCTTCAATGGTGCGCGTAGCATCGGCCTTCGACATCTTGGTGCGCATCGCCAGCGCGGAGGTGAGTTCAGCCTTATTCACGACGGTCTCCTTGAAGAGGGGCGCGAAAAGCCGCATGAACACTGAAGAACTATGGGATATCCCCCAAAAATCCGCAAGATTGCTGGACTTTCTCGACCCACACTCTGTCCGACGACATTTCAAGAATTCTTGAAATGACGTTGCCGGGGGGGCAGGTCGCGGTTTAACGTCAGGGCCCATGTTCCAACAAGCGGGCCGTCCCGGATGGATCGAAGTCATCGCCGGTGTGATGTTCAGCGGCAAGTCGGAAGAGCTCATTCGCCGCGTACGTCGCGCCGTCATTGCCCGCAAGCAGGTCCAAGTCTTTAAGTCCCATCTAGATGCGCGCTACGCCGGACTCTTCTCTGTCTCGTCGCACGACGGGGTCACCGTCGAAGCCGAGCCTATTGACTCGGCCGCGGAGATCGGCCGGCGGCTCCGCGACGGCACGGAGGTCGTGGCCGTCGACGAAGCCCAGTTCCTGGACGACGGCATCGTCGATCTCGCGAACGACCTGGCCAACCGTGGCGTCCGCGTGATCCTTGCCGGCACCGACGTCGATTTCCGCGGCCTCCCGTTCGGCCCGATGCCGACGCTCATGTGCATCGCCGAGGTGGTCGACAAATTCCAGGCGATCTGCGTGGTGTGTGGCGGGCCCGCGACGCGCAATCAACGGCTCGTCAACGGGAAGCCCGCCCTGTGGGATAGCCCGATCATCATGGTGGGGGGACGCGAATCGTACGAAGCCCGGTGCAGACATTGTCACCGCGTTCCTCGGCAGGATGAAGATCAGACTGCGCTGCTCTAGATGCTCAACGTAGGTCTGACCGGCAACATCGCCTCGGGCAAATCGACCGTCGTCGAGCTCTTCAAGAAATGGGGAGCCACGGTCATCGACGCGGACGTGCTCGCGCGCGAGGCGCAGGCGCCGGGCAGCGCGGTGCTGGCCGCGATCGCCGGTCGCTTCGGCGCCGACGTGCTTGGTCCGGGCGGCAGTCTCGATCGCGCGGCGCTCCGCGCCAAGGTGATGGGGGACGATGCCGCACTCGCGGCGCTCAACGCCATCGTGCATCCAGCCGTGCAGCGGCGCCGGCTCGAGCTGCAGCGCGCCGCCACCGAGCGCGGCGACGCGATCGTGATCAATGACATTCCTCTATTGTTCGAAGTCCTCGACCCGGCGCAATTCGATGCCGTCGTACTGGTCGACGCGCCGGTCGCCGTCCGCCGCACCAGGCTGCGCGCGCTACGCGGCCTCTCCAATGAAGACGCCGATCGTATGATCGCCGCGCAAATGCCCGCCGAGCGCAAACGCGCCCGGAGCCAAGTCGTCATCGACAACGCCGGTACGCTCGCCGACCTCGAGTCACACGCGCGCCAGGCATTCGATGAGCTGCGCCGGCTGGCGGCCCGCGCGGGCGTCCGCCAGGAGGCGCCGAGTCAGACGTTGATTCTCTGCTCCGCGGACGCGAAGGATGCTGCCGCTCCCGCCCTCAAGGCCATCGCCTCGCGCTACACGGATGCCGGAATGCGTATCGAATTCACGAATCCCAAAATGCTGGGGAAGCTGCTGAAGGACGTTCGCCCATTGTCGATCGTAACGACGGACGCCGCGGCGGCAGGCGCGCGCACGGCTTGGGAAACCGCCGTGCCGCCGCGCCCTTGCAGGCTCTATCACCTCTCGCCCGACCCGGATCCGATCGCCGTTCGGCTGGATCTGCGACCCTGGGGTCACGAGCGTGTCGCGTTGAGTGAAGAGGACGGCGCAGGACTGGCGCCCCGAGCGGACCTGTTGTAGGCTCCGCACCCATGTCGAGCATCCCCAAAGAACTTCGCTACACACCAGACCATGAGTGGGTGCGGGAAAGCAAAGATCCCCAGATCGTGGAAGTGGGTATCACCGACTACGCGCAGGGGGAGCTGGGCGACGTGGTGTTCGTCGAGCTGCCCAAGGCATCCGCCAACTTCAAGCAGCGCGATGCCTTCGGCACGATCGAAGCCGTGAAAGCGGTGTCGGAGCTCTACGCTCCCGTCGCGGGCACGATACTGGAGATCAACAAGGCGCTGGAGCAGGATCCGGCGCTCGTGAACCGCGATCCGTACGGCAAAGGCTGGATGATCAAGCTCAAAATCAAGAACCCGAAAGAATTGGAGGGCCTGCTTCGCGCCGACGCGTACGCGAAGCACGTCGGAGAGTGAAAGCGACATTTCACGGACATGCCTGTTTCGTCTTAGAGCAGGACGGCAAACGCGTCATCGTCGATCCCTTCCTCACCGGTAATCCCGCCGCCGACGTCGGACCGGACAAGCTTCCTCACCTCGACGCCATCCTGCTGTCGCACGGCCACGGCGACCACCTCGGCGACGCCGTCGCGCTGTCGCGGAAGCACAAGGCGACCGTCGTGGCGACCTACGAGCTCGCGCAGTTCTGCGGCGATCAGGGAGCGACGAGCCATGGCATGCACATCGGCGGCGCGCACGACTTTCCGTTCGGGAAAGTGAAGCTGGTGCCGGCGTTTCACGGGGGAAAAGTCGAAGGCGACAAAACGGGCACCTACACGACGAACCCGGCCGGTATCGTCTGGACGCTGGGCGGCAAGAGCGTCTACCACACCGGCGACACTGCGCTGACGGTCGAGATGCAGCTTCTGGCGGGGAAGATCGACCTGATGCTGGTGCCGATCGGCGACAACTTCACGATGGGCGTCGAGGACGCCGCGCGCGCCGTCGAGTTCGTGAAACCCAAAAACGTTATCCCAATGCACTACAACACGTGGGATCTCATCAAAGCCGATCCACAGGAATTCAAGCGCTTGGTGGGAAGCAAAGCGGCAGTCACGATCTTGAAGCCGGGGGAGTCGTTTACACTGTCGTAACATGATCAGCGAACGCGAGCAATTCCACAACCGACACATCGGCCCCTCCGCCGACGACCAGGCGGCGATGCTCGGCGTCCTGGGCTATGAGTCGCTCGACGCATTCATCGAGGCCGTCGTGCCCGCGGACATCAGGATGCGCGGGCCGCTGCGCATTCCGGAAGCGCGCACCGAGCAGGAGGCGCTCGAGCAACTGCGCCTGCTCGCAGCGCAGAACCAGGTGTTCCGTTCCTACCTCGGCATGGGCTATCACGACTGCTTCACCCCGACGGTGATTCAGCGGAATGTGCTGGAGAATCCCGGCTGGTACACGGCGTATACGCCGTATCAGGCCGAGATCGCGCAGGGTCGGCTCGAGGCGCTGTTGAACTTCCAGACGATGGTCTCGGATCTGACGGGGCTCGAGGTCGCCAACGCGTCATTGCTCGACGAAGGCACCGCCGCGGCCGAAGCGATGCACCTGACCGAGGCGGTCTCGAGACGCGAAGGCAAGCTGACGTATCTGGTCGATGCGAGCTGCCATCCGCAGACGATCGCGGTAGTTCGCACGCGCGCGGCGGTTCGCGGCATCGAGGTCGTGGTCGCCGATCCCGAGACATTCCGGTTCGCGGGCAGCGAAATCGGCGCGCTCCTCCAATATCCCGCGACCGACGGCGCGATTCGGGATTTTCGCTCGCTCTGCGACGCCGCGCACGCCGCCGGGGGGAGCGGGGGGGGCGCGCTCGTGACCGTCGCAACCGACCTGCTCGCGCTCACCTTGCTCGCACCTCCAGGTGAATGGGGGGCCGACATTGCCGTCGGCAACTCCCAACGCTTCGGCGTCCCGCTTGGCTACGGCGGCCCCCACGCCGCCTTTTTTGCGACCCGCGACGAATTCAAGCGCCACTTGCCGGGCCGGATCATCGGCGTGTCGAAGGATCGCGCCGGCCGCACCGGTCTCCGGATGGCATTGCAGACGCGCGAGCAGCACATCCGGCGCGAGAAGGCGACGAGCAACGTCTGCACAGCACAGGTCCTGCTCGCCGTCGTGGCCGGGATGTACGCCGTCTATCATGGGCCCGACGGGCTGCGCCACATTGCGCGTCGCGTTCACGCCTACACGACCGCACTCGCCGGCGCGCTCGAGAAACTGGGCTACGGCATCGCGTATCCGCATTACTTCGATACGCTGGCGATCGATGTCCCGCAGGACGTGCTGCCCCGGATCCTCGACGCCGCGCGGGCGAAACAGATCAATCTCCGCACGCTGTCGCAGACGCAGCTCGGCGTGGCGCTCGATGAGACCGTCACCGACGATGACCTGACGGATTTGGTCGGTGTGTTTGCCGCTCCGCTCGGCCGTGAGGTAGGGGCGCAGCATGCCGCGCCCCTATACGACAATTCCGCGATTCCGGAATCGTTCTCCCGCACGACGCCGTTCTGCACGCACCCCGTCTTCAACACGCATCACTCCGAGACGGAGATGCTGCGGTACTTGAAGCGGCTCGAGGACCGCGATCTCTCGCTCACCTCCGCGATGATTCCGCTCGGCTCGTGCACGATGAAGCTGAACGCCACCACCGAGATGATTCCCATCACCTGGCGCGGCTTCAACAAGCTGCATCCGTTCGCGCCGCGCGCGCAGGCCCAGGGCTACGCCACGCTGTTTCGCCAGCTCGAGGAGTGGCTCGCCGAGATCACCGGGTTCGCGACGGTGTCACTGCAGCCGAATGCCGGCTCGCAAGGGGAGTTCGCGGGGCTGCTCGTGGTGCGCGCCTATCATCAGCATCGCGGCGAAGGCCACCGGACGACGTGCCTCATTCCGCAGTCGGCGCACGGCACGAACCCCGCGAGCGCCGTGATGGCCGGTATGCAGGTCGTCGTCGTGAAAACCGACGAGCAAGGCAACATCGACGTTGTCGATCTCGAAGCGAAGGCCGCGGAGCACAAGGGCACGCTCGGCGCGTTGATGGTGACGTATCCGTCGACGCACGGCGTGTTCGAATCGTCCATCAAGAAGATCTGCAAGATCGTCCATCAATACGGTGGCCAGGTCTACATGGACGGCGCCAACATGAACGCCCAGGTCGGCTTGTGCCGTCCCGGCGACATCGGCGCCGACGTCTGTCACCTCAATCTCCACAAGACCTTCTGCATTCCCCATGGCGGCGGCGGCCCGGGCATGGGCCCGATCGCCGTGGCCGAGCACCTCGCGCCGCATCTGCCGACGCATCCGGTCATCGACGTCGGGGTGCCGTTGGCCGAGAGCGCCGGCACCGTTTCGTCGGGCCCATGGGGCAGTCCGTCGATTCTCCCGATCTCGTGGGCGTACATCGCCATGATGGGTCGTGAAGGTCTGGCCGCGGCCACGAAGGTCGCCATCCTCAGCGCCAACTACATCGCGAAACGACTCGAAGAAAGCGGCAACTACAGCCTGCTGTACGCGGGACAGCATGGTCTGGTCGCGCACGAGTGCATCATCGATACGCGGCCGTTCAAGACGTCCGCCGGCGTGGACGTCGAGGACATCGCGAAACGGCTGATCGACTATGGCTTCCATCCGCCGACGGTTTCGTTCCCCGTTGCCGGCACGCTGATGGTCGAGCCGACGGAAAGCGAGCCGAAGGTCGAGCTCGACCGGTTCGTCGACGCGCTGATCGCCATTCGCGGCGAGATTCGGGAGATCGAGCGCGGCGAAGCCGATCGCGACAACAACTTGCTGAAGAACGCGCCGCATCCCCTGGCCGACCTGCTGGTCGACAACTGGGACCGCCCGTACGCGCGGGAGCGCGCCGGCTTCCCCACCGCCGCAACACGCGATCACAAGGTGTGGCCGCCGGTCAGCCGTATCGACGCGGCGTTCGGCGACCGCAATCTGGTCTGCACCTGTCCGCCGGTGGAAGCATACGCGACTGTGTGATGGGGCGTCTTGGAATCTGATCGTCCATCCCGTCGGCCGGTCCGGCGGGGAGAACATGGCGATCGACGAAGGCCTGCTGGAGAAAGTTGCGCGAGACGGCGGTGCCTATCTCCGTTTTTACCGCTGGAATCCTCCTACACTCTCCCTGGGGCGAAATCAGCCGATCACGATCAGCGGTGTTCCAATCGTACGGCGGCCGACGGGTGGGCAAGCGGTGTGGCATGACGATGAGGTCACGTACGCGGTCGTAGCCCCTATCGAGTCATTCGGATCCTTACGGAAAGCGTATTGCGAGATCCACACCCGGCTCGCTCGAGCCCTGCGGTCGCTCGGCGCGGATGCCGCGCTCGCACCAGCCCATCCGCCCATCCGCCCATCTGCCCATCCGAGCTCCTGCTTCGCCTTTCCCGTCGGCGGCGAGATCCTCGTGCACGGCAAGAAGCTCGTCGGCTCGGCGCAAGTGCGCCGCCGGAACGCCTTTCTGCAGCATGGTTCCATTTTGCTCGGCGGCTCGCAGCAGCACGTCGGCGACGCGGGCGGCGCGACTACGCTGGCCGAGGCTTTGGGGCGTCCCGTGACGTTCGAGGAGGTGGTAGACGCGATCACCGCAACCTGGGAGATTGCTTCTCTCGCCAGCCGGTGAAATGTTAAGCGCCATGCCACGGTGCTCTTTCACCTCCTGCTTCATACTTCTGACGCTGACGACGCTCTCCGCCTGCGAACGACGCGGCGGCTGCACGGGCGCGGGCTGCGGCACGCTGATCGATGCCGCCGTGTCCGAACCGTCCACGCTGCTGCCACCCTCGAGCGAGGACGTCACCGCCAACGACATCGACGAGCAGCTGTTTCTCAAGCTCGCCGACGTCGGGATGTCCACGAACACCGTCGGCGACGAGGACTTTCAGCCGCTCCTGGCGCAGAAGTGGGAGTGGGACGGGCCGCTGACGCTGGTCTTTCATCTCGATCCGCGCGCGCGCTGGCAGGACGGCACACCGGTGACGGCCGCTGACGTCGAGTTCACGTTCAACGCATATACCGATTCCATGGTCGCGTCGCCGTTTCGTCCCAAGCTCCGGCGCGTGGCGAGCGTGACCCAGCGCGACTCGCTCACGGCCGTGTTCCGGTTCCACGAGAAGTATCCGGAGATGTTCTACGACGCCGTCTACCACATGCGCGTGCTACCGGCGCATCTGCTGCGTTCGGTGCCGCGCGATCAGTGGCGGACGGCGCCGTTCGGGCGGCAGCCGGTTGGCGATGGGCCGTATCGTTTCGTGCGCTGGCAGGCGGCGCAGTCGATCGAGCTCGTCGCCGATACGAACTTCTTCCTTGGCAAGCCGGGCATCCGGCGCCTCATCTGGCGATTCACGCCGAGTCTCCCGGTTGCGGTGCAGCAGGTCATCGCGGATCAGGCCGACATCCGCGAGCAGCTCGTCACGCCGGATAACGTGGCGCGCGCGAAGGCAGCGCCGCAGCTCGCCGTGTACACCTACCGTGGCAACGTCTACACGTATCTGTGCTTCAACGAGCGTACCGCCGGCGATACGTCGAAGCCGAACCCCATTTTCGCCGACCGCGAAGTGCGCCGGGCGCTCACGATGGCGGTCGATCGGGCCAGCCTGGTCGCCAGCGCGCTCCAAGATCTGGGAAAGGTGCCGCCCGGCCCGATCTCCTCGCTGGTCGGTATCTGGGATCCCGACATTCGCCAGCTGCCCTACGACACCGCACAGGCGAACCGCATTCTGAACGAGCGCGGCTGGCGCGATCACGACGGTGACGGGATTCGCGACAAGAACGGCAAGCCGCTGGAGTTCCACATCCTCGTCCCGACCACGAGCGCGCTCCGCAGGCAGTACGCGCGCCTGTTGCAGGAGCAGTTCCACGCCATCGGCGTCCGCGCCGACATCGACGAGCTGGAAGCGTCGGTCGTATCGCAGCGGACCGCGTCCGGCGACTTCGACACCGCGCTACTGTCGCGCAGCAACGATCCCTCGCCCGGATCGGGCATCACGCAGAGCTGGACGCGCGATGGTCTTGGCGGCTCGAATTTCGGCCGGTACTACAACCCCGAATTCGAGCACCTCGTCGATCGCGCGATTTCGGCCAATTCGCGCGATCAGGCGCGGGCATTATGGAAGACCGCGCTCGAAACCCTGAACGCCGATGGGGCGGGCATCTTCCTGTATTCGCTCGAGAACGTCGGCGCGGTCCACAAGCGCGTCGAGAACGTTCAGTTCCGGCCCGATTCGTGGGCGGCGCTGCTGCGCACCTGGCGCATTCCTCCCGACCGGTTGATCGATCGAGACCGCGTGGAGCGTTAAGTAATGGGCGGCGGCGCCTGGCTGTTACGGCGTGTACTCGCGTCCATCGCCATCGTCGTCGCCGTCGTCACGTTCATCTTCATTCTGATACACGTCGCGCCGGGCAGGCCCTGCACCGAAAACCTCGACCCGCGCGTCTGCGAGCAGCTCACCCGCCAGTTCGGACTCGATAAACCCATCGTCGTGCAGTACTGGCGGTACCTGGTCCAGGTCGTCCATGGCAACCTGGGCGTCTCGTACTCCCTGCATCGCCCGGTCGCGGACGCGCTGCTCGAGACGATCCCGTTCACGCTGCAGCTCGCGGGCGCGGCACTCATGCTCGACTTTCTGCTCGGCCTGGCGCTCGGGATTTATCAGGCGGGTCGCGTGAACCGCATCCCGGATGTGGTGCTCAGCAATTCCACGCTGTTCGTGTATTCGCTCCCGACATTCTGGCTCGCGTTGATTCTGTTGCTCGTCTTCGGAGAGAAACTGCGCTGGTTTCCGGTCGGCGGCGCGAGCGATCCCATCTTCTGTCCGGTCATCGACTCGTTCTTTTGTGTCGTGGATCGCGTGTGGCATCTCGTGCTCCCCTCGGCCACACTCGGACTCGTCGGTGCTGCCGGCACCGCGCGGTTCCAGCGCGCCGCGATGCTCGACGTCGCCACGCAGGATTACGTCCGCACCGCGCGCGCCAAGGGCGTACCCGAACGGCAAATCGTCATGCGCCATCAGCTCCACAATGCACTGCTTTCCTTCATAACACGCTTCGGCCTCGCGTTTCCGTTCTTGCTGACGGGCGCTGTGCTCATCGAAACGATCTTCGCCTGGCCGGGCATGGGCCGCCTCGCCTTCGAGGCGATTTTGACACGGGACTATCCGCTCGTCACCGCGACCGCCCTGATCGCGAGCACCGTGGTGGTGGCCGGCAATCTCCTGGCCGACATCCTGATAGGCTTGGCCGATCCGCGGCTGCGCGTGCACGCCACGACCGACGCCGACATCGTCACGGCATGACACTCGGCAACTGGCTCGCGCTCGTCGTCGCGTTGATCCTGGCCGCGGAAGCCGTCCGCGCGCTGCGCCACCGCGCGCTGCGGCGGGAACGGTGGCGGCGCTTCTTCCGTCACCGCACCGCGTCGTGGGGGCTCGGCATCCTGACGTTTCTCGTCATCGTGGCACTCGCCGCGCCTCTGGTCGCCCCGTTCGATCCGAACCGGCAGCTTGACATCGTGCATCTCACGAACCAGCCGCCCTCCTGGACGTTTCTCCTCGGCACCGACCTCCTGAGCCGCGACGTGTGGAGCCGTGCGGTCTACGGCGGCCGCATCTCGCTCGGGATCGGCGCGCTGGGCGCGCTGGTCGCCGTGTCGCTGGGAACGCTCGTCGGCGCGCTAGCGGGTTACTATCGCCGCTGGATCGACGCGGTGCTCATGCGCGGCGTCGACGTCGGCCTGGCCCTGCCCCGCATTTTCATTCTCTTGATGGCGGTCGCGCTTTGGGACGGGCTTCCGTTCACCGCATTGGTGCTGGCCATCGGGCTCACGTCGTGGTTCGGGACGAGCCGGCTGGTGCGCGCCGAGGTGCTCGCGCTCCGCCAGCGCGACTTTGTCGTCGCCGCGCGGGCACTCGGCGTCGGCACGAGCCGCGTTATCTTTCGCCACGTTCTGCCCAACGCGGCGGCGCCGATCATCGTCTCGGCGGCGCTCGGTGTCGGGAATGTGCTGCTGCTCGAGGCGTCGCTGTCCTTTCTCGGGATCGGCATCGCGCCACCCGAGGCGAGCTGGGGCAATATGATCGCGGACGGGGCGCCCAGCATCTATACCGCCCCCTGGTCGACACTCTTTCCAGGCCTGGCTATCGCTCTGGTCGTGATGTCCTTGAACGCAGTAGCCGACGGCGTGCGCGACGCGCTGGACCCGCGTGAGGATGGAGGCGTGGAGTGACGGCTCCGGTCCTGCTCCGCATCCGCGACCTCAGGACGTATTTCGTCACCGAGCACGGCAAGGGTACGGCGCGCGCCGTCGACGGCGTGTCCTTCGATCTCTACGCCGGTGAGACACTTGGCATCGTCGGCGAGTCGGGCTGCGGCAAGACGGTCACATCGCTGTCCATTCTCCGGCTCGTGCCCGAGCCCCCGGGGCACGTTCTGCCGGGCAGTTTGATCGAGTTCGAAGGCCGCAACCTCTTGACCTTGCCCGCGCCCGAGCTGCGCGGGGTCCGCGGCAATCAGATCGCCATGATCTTCCAGGAGCCGATGACGTCGCTGAATCCGGTCTTCACGGTCGGCAACCAGATTGCGGAAGCGGCGATCATCCATCAGCACCTCTCGCGCCGCGCGGCGCGCGCGCGCGCGATCGACATGCTGCGGCTCGTCGGTATTCCCGATCCGGAGGAGCGCGTCGATCACTATCCGCATCAGCTGTCGGGTGGCATGCGGCAGCGCGTGATGATCGCAATGGCGCTGATCTGCCACCCCAAGGTCCTGATCGCCGACGAGCCCACGACGGCGCTGGACGTCACGATTCAGGCGCAAATCCTCGAGCTGCTCGACCGGCTGCAACATGAGCTCGGCATGGCCGTGCTGTTGATCACGCACGACCTCGGCGTCGTCGCGGGACACGCGGATCGCCTCGTGGTGATGTACGCCGGCCGTGTCGTCGAGACCGCGACGACGCCGTCGCTGTTCGCGCGGCCGACGCATCCGTACACCGAGGGATTGCTCGCGGCCGTACCGCGCATCGACGCGCCGCGCGCCCGGCTGCACGCGATTCCCGGACAGGTCCCGGCGGCAACGGCATGGCCCACCGGCTGCCGCTTCCATCCGCGCTGCCCCTATGCGTGGGAGAAGTGCGTGGCGCAGGAGCCGCCGCTCCTGGATGTGGCCGACGAGCCAGGCCACACCGCCCGGTGCTGGCTCGTCACCGAGCCGGAACGGCGCGTGGCGAAACGATGACGCTCGTCGACGTCCGCGAGCTCGTGAAGCACTATCCGGGCGAGCGCAGCTGGCTCGGCCTCGGGCCGGCGCGCGCGAGCATTCGCGCGGTCGACGGCGTGTCGTTCACGATCGCGTCGGGCCGCACGCTCGGCCTCGTGGGCGAGTCGGGCTCGGGCAAGACGACCGTGGGCCGCACGATGCTGCGGCTGCAGGAGCCGACGTCGGGGAAGATGATGTTCGACGGGACCGACGTATTCGCGCTCGACGCGGGCGCCCTGCGTGCCTTGCGCCGCCGCATGCAGATCGTCTTCCAGGATCCGTACAGCTCGCTCAATCCCCGCATGACGGTCGAGGAGACGTTACGCGAGCCGCTCGAGATCCACCGTCTGAACGGCACCGTCGCGGCGCTGCTCGAGGAGGTCGGGCTCGACGGTGCCTTTGCCAAGCGCTATCCGCACGAGCTCTCGGGTGGCCAGCGCCAACGCGTCGGGATTGCGCGCGCGCTGTCGGTCGAGCCGGTGTTCGTGGTGTGTGACGAGCCCGTCAGCGCGCTCGACGTCTCGGTGCAGGCTCAGGTGCTGAATCTGCTCGCCGATCTCCAGGCCAAACGGCGGCTCACCTATCTCTTCATCGCGCACGACCTGGCGGTCGTGCGTCACATCGCCGACGACGTCGCCGTCATGTACCTCGGCAAGCTCGTCGAGCGGGCGCCGGCGGCGGAGATCTACACGCAGCCGCGCCATCCGTACACGACCGCGCTGTTGTCGGCAGTGCCGGAGCCGGATCCGAAGGCTGGGAAGCAGCGCATCGTGTTAACGGGCGATATGCCATCACCCGCCCGGCCGCCTTCAGGGTGCCCGTTTCACCCGCGGTGTCCGCATCCGCTCAAGAGCGAACGCTGTCGAGTTGACGTCCCGCCGTTGCGCGAGATAACGCCTGGCCATCCTGCCGCATGTCATTATGCGGAGCAGCCGATGGCGGTCAGCGAATCCCGCCCATCAGCTTCCGCAGCCAGGGACTGATAGCCAGCAGGATCAGCGCGGCCGCAAAGGCCGCACCGGCTACGGCGCCGAAGAGCTTGGGAAGCGGCAACGTCTGGAAGAGTCCACCGGCCATGCCCGCCATCAGATTCCCGACCGCAATCGACACGAACCAGACGCCCATCATCGCGCCGACGATGCGCTGCGGCGCCAGCTTCGTGACGATCGACAGTCCGACGGGGCTGAGGCACAACTCGCCGATCGTGTGCAGGAAATACAGCCCGATGAGCCACCAGGGACTGACCTTCACGCCCGCCTGCGCGACCTTTGCGGCGGGAACGATCAACGCAAACCCCAGTCCCACAAACAACAGTCCCAGCACGAATTTCACGGGGCTCGACGGCTGGCGGTCGCCCATGCGCACCCAGATCCAGCCGATCAACGGCGCGAGCCCGAAAATCATATACATCGAGTTCAGCGACTGATACCAGGTCGAGGGAAAGTCGAATCCGAAGAGCCTGTTCCGGGTCAAGCGGTCGGCGAACAGGTTCAGGCTCGACGACGCCTGCTCGAACGCACCCCAGAAAATGGCCGAGAACACGAACAGCACCGCGATGGCCGCGACACGCCCCCACTCCTCGCGCGTAAACTGCCACCACGGTTCCGTGACCGGCGCGGCGTGCTGTTCTGTCTGGCCCAGCCGCGCGAGCGCCGGGAGAAGTCGCGGTTTGCCGGCGACATACTGAATAAGTCCGATGATCATGCCGACGCCGGCGCAGGCGAAGCCGACGTGCCAGTTCGCTTCCTGCCCCAGCGTCCCCACGATGAGCGGGGCGGCGAACGCGCCAACATTGATGCCGACATAGAAGATCGAAAAGCCGGCATCACGCCGCGCATCCGCGTCGTCGTACAGCGCGCCGACCATCGTGCTGGCGTTCGGCTTCAGGAGACCGGTGCCGGCCATGATCAGGCACAAACCCAGGAAGAACGTCACGACCGTCGGCACCGCCATGCTGAAGTGCCCGAGGGCAATGATGATCCCGCCGAGCAGCACGCTGCGATACTGCCCAAACACGCGATCGGCGAGCGAGCCACCGACGATGGCGGTGGCGTACACGCCGAAGCCGTACACGCCGATGATTTTGCCCGCCAGCTTGTCGGTGAATCCGAGACCGCCCTGGGTGACGGTCGCCGTCATGAACAGAATGAGCAGCGCCTTCAGTCCGTAGAAGCTGAAGCGTTCCCACATCTCGGTGAAGAAGAGGGTCGACAGACCGCGCGGATGGCCGAACCAGCCCGCGGTGTCGTGTCCTGGTTGCTGCATCGTGGATTGCGCCATCTAGCGCACGCCGCCCATCAGCTGCTTGACGGGCTTGACGATCGCGAATGCGACAACGGAAGCGCCGACGCACACGCCGCCCACGACCCCGAACAGCTGCGGAAGCGGTGCGGATGAGATGAACCCGGCGGCATACCCGGCGACCTTGTTGCCAACGGAATCAGCGAGGAACCAAAGGCCGAGCATCATACCGACGATCTTCACGGGGGCGAGCTTGGTGAACACCGACAGCCCCACGGGCGAAATGCACATTTCGCCGAGCTCCTGAATGAAGTAGCAACCGACGAGCCAGAATGGGGAGACGCGCAGTCCACCCCCCGGTGCTCCCTGAATCGCCGTCGCCGGAATGAGGAGAAACAGGAACGACAGGCCGACGAAGAACAGGCCGAAGGCGAACTTTGTGGGCGTCGTGGGCTCGTACTTGCCGAGGCGGATCCACAGCCACGCGAACGCGGGAGCAAGCAGGATCACGAAGATCGCCTGGACGGACACGTACCAGCTCGACGGGAAACTGAAACCCAGAATGCGCAGCGTCGTGTAGCGGTCGCCGAACAGATTGAGGCTCGATCCCGCCTGCTCGTATGCGCCCCAGAAGATTGCGGCGAACACGAAGAACACGCCCATCGCGCCGATGCGCTTCCACTCCGTGCCGGTGAATCCCAGGAATCCGCCCGCGGGGGCCGCGGCCACCGGCGCGCTCGCAACGGGCTTCGGCCGGCGAGCCAGACGCTCAATGGCGGGTTGCAGGCTCCGCCGCCCGAGCACGTACTGCACCAGTCCCAGGGTCATGCCCACGCCAGCGCAGGCGAAGCCGTAGTGCCAATCCACTTTCTGCGCCAGCCACCCGGCAATGACGGGCCCGATGAATGCGCCGAGGTTGATGCCCATGTAAAAAATCGAGAAGCCCGCGTCGCGCCGCGCGTCCCCCGGCTCGTACAGCGCGCCGACGATGCCCGACACGTTGGGTTTGAGCAGACCGGTGCCGACCACGATCAGCGACAGGCCGGTGTAGAAGAATGGCAGCGGGTGAAACGCCAACGTGAAGTGGCCCAAAGCGATGATGATGCCGCCGATGAGCACGCTGCGGTACTGTCCCAGCCACCAGTCGGCGATGATGCCCCCGACGATCGCCGCCGCCCAGACGCCGGCGGTGTAATTGCCGTACACGCGGCCGGCGTGGCGGTCGTCGAATCCCAGCGCGTGGACCATGTAGAGGATGAGGAAGGCGCGCATCCCGTAGTAGCTGAAGCGCTCCCACATCTCCGTGAAAAAGAGCGTCGAGAGGCCGCGCGGATGGCCGAAGAACTGGTTTTCAGTGGCGTCGTTCATCGATCGAAGAGGTCGTCTTGGTCGGCGCTCTCAGGATGCGCGGCCGGGCGCAGCAGGTTGCCGAGCCGCTGCTCCCACTTTTCGACGTCGAAGTGATGCTCGTTCTGCAGCGCGCGCCGCAGCACGGGAGAGAACTCGTGGAACGCCTCGAGGAGCTCGCGCGTCGCTTGCCGCAGCGCTTCCTGCTGGAAGCTGTCGTCGCTCGCGCCCATGTCCTCGAGGATCGCCTGCTCGGTCCGCGACGCCACGATCGGGTCGCTTTGCCCCTCGATGAACACGTTCGTGCGCTGCCCCGGCCCGCGCCCCTGCTCAATTGGCATCAGGCCGAGGATGCGATCCGACCGCCAGTACTTTCCATATCCAAGAAAGACCATCCGGCCTGGTTTGACGTCCATCAGCGCCTCACATTTCGTCGGTTCTTCCGAATGTCTTCCAACACCACCCGATCGATCTTGCCGTCCATCCGGACGCGCACGTCGTAGTTCTCCCAATACATGAAATTCGCGAGCGCGGTGAGAAACTTCTGATTGAGACCGGGCTGTGGTGCGTCGAGCCATTTCTGCGATTGATTGGCGGGCTCCGTCAACAGAATCGCTTCCAGCTCTTTCTGCAACGCGGGCGTGATGGGAATCAGGTCGGCTGAATCACTGGTGAAGAAATACAGCTTGTGGAGCGCATAGAGACGCTGCAGCTCTTTGATCGGATCCGGCGCATCGTACACGCGGATGTCGATGTAGCGATCGGTGCCGCCGAGGTATCCGCCCTTCGCGCGAACGACGAGCAGCGCGGCCGACTGCATGCCCCGCTTGTCACCGCCGCCCGCCTGTCCGGCAACGAGCGCGGCGATCAGACGATCGGCGAGCGTGCCGCGCGTCCGCTCGAATGTCTCCGCCATGTTTCGCACGGTCGCATCCGAGACCATGATGTTTGCTTGCGCGGCATAGCCGTGCCCCGTGATCAGCTGGCCTTTGCCGCCGACCTGCCCTCCGCCCGCCCTTCCACCGGCCCAGTCGAAGGTCGAATCTCCCGTCCAGCTCGCCGAGTTGCCGTGGGCGTCCACCATGCCGACCTGCCGCTGGGACGGCTGTGGATCGCCGCGCATGATGATCCGCATGGCCTCTGGCGCGGTGGCGCCGCGCGCGAGCAGCTCGAGACCCTTCTCGCCATAGTCGGTATTGCTGAGGGCCTGCGTCGCGACCGCCCCGACGCCCGCCTTCGCCCACGGCACGAGCCCGCCCACATTCGGAAACTTCGACTGGACCGCGATGCCGAGGTCGCCGGTCACCGAATCGTAGGCGACGATGCTGTAGGTGTGGGCGCGTTTGAGAAAATCGGATGGAGGAGGTTGCGGAGGTTGGTGGAGGGCTTGCAGCAGCGCGAGCAGGAGCACGGTGGTCAGTCCTTTCGCATTTTCTTTTTGAGCTCTTCGAGCTGCCGGGTCGCGGCGGCTTCGCGCGCCGCCCGATCCATGTCCGATTTCAGCAGCTCGTCGCGCAGATCCGTTCCTTCACGCGCGCCGCCGGCTTCCTCGATGTCGCGCCAGGCCTGCTCCGTGCTGGGTTGCGCCGCCGCGGCCGACTTGAGCTGCGCCTGCATGTCATCCAGCTCGCGCTCCCCCAGTCCCAATTCCTCGCGTTGTGCCGCGAGCTTGCGCTCCAGCACGCCGGCGCGCTCACGATGCTTCGCGGCAAAGCGATCCGCGACCGACACGGTCTCCTGGTCCCGGATCTCACCGGCGAGCCGGCCGCGCCGTTCCGCGTCTGCGAGCCGCTGGCGCTCGAGCCCCAGCTCGCGTTCGGTGCGCGCAATCGCTTCCCGGATTTCGGCTACGGCAACCTTGGCGTCGACGACCGCCTCACGCATCTGGCGCGCGAGCGATCGCAGATCGGGCGTGGACGCCGCAGCGAGGGCGGCGCGAAAGGCGTCCCGCAGGCGCTCGAACAGGGGACTCAGCTCTTGCGGACGGTCTTCGCGAAGAAGTCGGAAAAGACAGGCTCGACCGCGCGTGACTTGCACTTGGGGCATACCGGGCGCGATCGCGGGGTGTGCTGCGTCATCGACTCGGTCCGCGCGAACCGGTACTGACAGGCCGTGCAGCGGTACTCGTAGAGTGGCATGTCGAAACGTTATTCCCGCGCAAAACCTCGGTCAAGTTGACGCTCACCCGGTCGGGCGCAAATTGCTGGCATGCACAGGATTTTCTCGCTGTTCGCCTGCGCCGCCATCGTGACGGCGTGCAACGGCGGGCTCGAGCCCGAGCCGATCTGCGCGCCGAGCCTGGTCGGGCTCTGCGGGAGGCTACGATTCCAGGGAGCAGTCCCCGCCAACACCGAAAACGTCTTCGTCGCCGCGTATCTCAACTTTCCGCAGACCTGTACCGATCTCATCGACAATCGCCAACCCATCATTCCGGGCTCGGTCCCATTTACCGACTCGATCGCTGACTACAGCATCGCATTGTCGCCGGGTTCGTATCACTGGGTGCTTGCAGTCTGGAAATCACCTGGCGCGCTGACACTCACGCCGGCGGACACGCAATACCTGCGCGTCGCGGGCTACTATCGCAATCCGACGGATTCCACGCAACCCGGCATCGTCGTCGTCCCCAACGGCGCCGCCGCGGGCGACGTCAACTTCGTGGTCAATTTCGACAGCCTGAAACCCGCCACCGACTACGTGACATGCACCGCGCAATAGCACTGCTCCTGACACTGGTCGCGCCCGTGCCTGCGGCTGCACAGGGAATCCTGCGCGGCTCGGTCCGCGACTCCGCCGGCGCGCCCGTGCACGGCGCTGCCGTTGTCGTGCCCGGCACGACAGTCGGCGCGCGCACCGATGCTCAGGGGAGATTTCGCATTCTCGCGGTGCCGGCCGGTCGAGTTCGCGTCCACGTCGCGGCGATCGGCTACGCATTGGTCGACACGACCGTCGCGCTCACGGGTGGTGATTCGACGACGATCGACTTCGCGCTCGCGCTCGCGCCGCTCGCCCTGCCGCCGGTCGACGTGATCAGCGACAAGGTGCCGCATTTCGGCGACCGGCCGCCCACGAGCGTCACGGAGGTGACGCAGCAGGACCTCGATCGCCGGGCCGTCGGCACGGTGGACGAGGCCATCGATCACGCGCCCGGCGTGCAGTTCGTCAACGGCCAAATCAACCTGCGCGGCTCGACGGGCTACGTGCAGGGACTGAACTCGCGCGTGCTGCTCACCGTCGACGGCATCCCGATGAATGAAGGAGACCGCGGCGGCATCGACTGGGACCTGCTGCCGGTGGACGAGATCGAAAGCGTCGAGATTCTCAAGGGCGCAGGGTCGTCGATCTACGGATCCGCCGCGTTCGGCGGCGTCGTCAACGTGACCACGCGCGACGTCCCGACCGGCCTGCATGCCCGAGTGCGGCTGACCGGCGGATTGTACGGCGATCCGCCGTACGCGATCTGGAAGTTTCGCGGCAACCCCGGGACGCTCGGCAGCCTCGATGTCGCTACGTCGTATGGCACCGACCGATTGGGTGCCAGGATTTCCGCCGGCGACCGGCATTCCGACGGCTATCGCCAGCAGGATCAGGACGATCATTTGCACTTCGCCGGCAAGGCGCACTGGGAGCCGTCGACGAACACCCGAGTCGATCTCTCCGGCGCGTGGGCCGTGAACCGCTACGACGTACCGCTGAGCTGGTGCACGCGCGGCACGTGCGACGATCGCGGCCAGGTCTTCCAGCCGTTCATGGTGGATACCAGCAACCTCGGCGCCCGGACGGACTCGCGGAAAGGCTATCTCGCCGCGCAAGTGCGGACCACGGTTTCGCCCCGTATCGCCTGGGTCGCGCGAGGCTCGTGGCTGCGCACCCATTTCCTCGACGTGCGGCGGCCGACTTCCGAATTCGGCGTCAGCGACCGGATCGGCGGGGAGGGGAGAATCGAAGCGCATCCCGATTCCCTGCGCACCGTCGTCGTCGGCGCCGAGGCGACTTATTCCGACGCGATGAGCGACATCTTCGGCATTCATTCTCAAGAAGAGTTCGCGGCGTACGGCCAGAGCGATCAGCGCGTCGGCGTGGTGCGCATCAGCGGTGGGGCTCGGTTGGACTTCCTGGCCGTGGATGGCGGCTCGCTCACCGCCGTCGTCAGCCCGCGACTCGGGCTGACAGTGCCCACCGACGGTCGCGCGCGCGACCCCGGTGTGCTCCGCGCATCGATCGGACGCGGGTTTCGCGCGCCGACCACGGCCGAGCGATTCGTCCACACGACCGCGCTCGGATTGGAAGTGGTCCCCAATCCCACGCTCCGCCCCGAAACGGGGTGGTCATTTGAAATTGGACACACCACCGCTCCGCTCTTCGGCTTCGTGCGGCTCGACGCCGCGTTGTTTTGGACCGAGGCACGCGATCTCATCGAGCCGATTCTCGCCCACGGCGATACCGTGCAGCTCGAGAACGTCGTGCGCGCGCGGCTCCGCGGACTGGACGCGAACGTCGTCGCGGCGCCCATACGCGGTCGGCTCGTCGCGACGCTCGGATACACCTTTCTCGACACCCGTCGCCAACTGGCGGGCGACAGCACGCAAGGGGGGGGCCCGCTCGCATTTCGGCCGCGAAACCTGCTGACGCTGGGCACGGATTATTTCCTCGGCCCGGTCGATCTGGGCGCGGACTTCCGGTACGCGAGCGAGCCCGAGCGGATCGAGCTCGAAGGATTCGTCGATCCGCGCCGCGTGCCGGTGAAGGTGCTGGATCTGCGGGCGGGTTGGAAACAGGGACCGGTCGAGCTGCGGCTACTCGCTACGAACGTCCTCAATTACATCTACAACCTGGTGCCCGAAACCCTCGCGCCTGTGCGGACGATCACGTTGACGGCCGTCTGGTCTCATTAGCGTTACATTCCAGCCCATGAAACGCTCGGCCCCCGCCTTGCTCCTGCACCTTCCGGTGGTCTTCCTCCTTGGAGCATGTGGCCGAAGCAACGGCTCGCCGACGTGCGGGCTCGCGCTGCTGGCGGGTCCATCGATCATCACATCCCAGCTCGCCAACGCGCGCGCGGTACTGACCGATCCCCCCCGGGGCATTCCCGATTCGCTGCCGGCGCGCGTCATCGAGCAAAAAGCGGGCAGCGGCGGCGCCGGCGCCCTGATCGTTAGCCACGACACCGAGGGCAGAATCTCCATGCTGTATCGCGGGACCGGCTTCCCGGCGCGCGGCTATGGCTTGCTGGTGGTGGACGACACCTCGGGACGCGCGATGGGCGTGCTGATGCTCGATCAGGAGGAGCCGGCCAATCACCCCGCGATCGGCACCGTGATCGGCGGCAGCACCGTCGTCAACTTGTATGGTGTGCGCGTCGACTGGGCGAGCGTCAGCAATCCTCGTTGTCCATTGTTCGGCGGGTCTGCGTCCACGACGACGTCGTGACGCAGGCCCTGCCGGTCGCCGTGACTGCGCCGCGACGCATGGTAGACGGTCGTGAACGCGTCACCCTGAACACGGCGTACGTCCGCGCGCTCGAACGGGCCGGTCTCGTCCCACTCGCCGTTCCCACCATGCTCGCCGCCGAGCAGGCCGCGGCCGCATTGACCGCGGCGCGCGGGCTCGTGCTCACCGGTGGTGAAGACGTAGCGCCCGAGCGCTATGGCGCGACGCCCCATCCGCGACTCGGCGACGTCGATCCCGTCCGCGACGCGGCCGAGATCGCTCTGATCGAGGCGGCCCGCACGCGCCGCCTGCCCATTCTCGCGATCTGCCGTGGCATTCAGATTCTGAACGTTGCCCTCGGAGGCACGCTGTATCAGGACCTGGAAAGCGAACGGGGAGGGCCCGGCGCCGTCGCGCACAGCGATGAGTCGCGTTCCCATGCCATTCGTATGGCAACCGACTCCCTGCTCGCACGCACGTTGGGAGTGCGCGCCGCAACCGTCAACAGCCGCCACCATCAGGCGATTCGCGCTCTCGCGCCCGGGCTCAAGGCGGTGGCCTGGGCGGACGATGGCGTCATCGAGGGCGCGGAACCGGCGGCCTCCGATGCTTCCTGGATGCTGGCCGTGCAATGGCATCCCGAGGATCTCACGGAGCGCGCCCTGTTCGATGGATTCGCGCGGGCGGTTGCGGCGTTCGAGCCCGCCGGCGCCGGAGTGGGGGCATGACGTCCGCCGCGACGCTGCATCCGTTCCCATCGCCGGAGTGGGTTGCCGCGTATGAAGCGGCGATCAACGCGAGTGACGATTACCGCAGCGCGTCCACCGAGTGGACCCATGGATCGGTCGCGCTCGTCATGCCCGCGCAGCCGGCTATCGGCGTGCCGGACGACGTCGGGATCTGGCTCGATCTCGATCGCGGCGTGTGCCGCGAGGCGAAGCTCGTCCCCAAGTCCGAGGCGCAGGGGGCGCCGTTCGTCCTCACCGCCGAATACCGTTTCTGGAAGCAGATCATCAAGAAGGAGCTCGGCCCGATCGCCGGCATCATGCAGCGCAAAGTAGCGCTGCAAGGATCACTGCCGATCGTGGTGCGCTTCATCAAGTCAGCGGAAGCGCTGGTCGATGCGGCCACCCGCGTGCCGACGCGATTCCTCGACGATGGCGGCGGGGCGTGAACGGATCGGTCGCCGACATCCTGACGCGGCTCACCACACTCTCGCAGGAGCTGGCGGGCGCGTTTCGCCCGACGACCATCGTCGAGATCGTGGCGCGCGCGCTCACCGAGCAGCTCGCGCCCGGCCGCCTCTCGGTCATGCTGCTCGACACCGACACCAATCAGCTGGTCGTGAGCTACCACAACGGGCCGCGTCCGGCGACCACGGACGACCCGCTGCTCCAGCTCGCGCTGCGGCGCGGCCCGCTCGTCTTTCCCGACAACGTCACCACGCGCGCGGCGGCGCTCGACGTGGAGGTCGACGGGCCGACACCGCAGAGCTGGCTGGGCGCGCCCATCGTGGCCGTCACCCGCCCGATCGGCGCCGTCTCGATGGAGAGCGATCGCAAGAACGCGCTCGACGACGGGGCGCTCATGTTCACGCGCGCGGTGTTGGCGCAGGCCGGCATCGCGCTCGAGAACGCGCGTTTGGTGGAGCTCCTCTCGAGCGGCAAGCGCGAATGGGAGCAGACGGTCGACGCGTTCACTCACGCGATCTGCTATGTCGACTCGCAGGGCCAGGTGCGGCGCGCCAACCGGGTCTTTGCCGACCTCATCAAGCTGCCGGTGACCGCCCTGCCCGGACGCCCCTGGCTCACGCTGCTGCCCCCGGTCTGGGTCGAATCCATCGCGCGTTTGCTCACCCCGGAGGGCTCGACGACACCGGTGGAAGTGCGCGCCGGTGATCGTACCCTTGCCGTGACCGCCATTCCGACCGGCGAGCCGGGCGCCGCCATCCTCATGTTCGAGGATCAAACCGAGAAACGCCGGCTGCAGGACCAGCTCCTGCAGTCCGAGAAGATGTCGGCGATCGGTCAGCTGATCGCCGGCGTGGCTCACGATCTCAACAATCCGCTCGCGTCCGTAGTCGGCTTCAGCGATCTGCTCAGCGAAGCGGCGGACGTCCCGCCGCGTCTCGCCGAGCCGCTCGCGGTCATTCGCCAGGAGGCGGAGCGCGCGTCGGCGATCGTTCGCAACCTGCTGTCGTTCGCGCGGCGCCAGGAAGGCGAGCGCCAGCTGCAATCCATCCGGCCGATTCTCGAGTCGACGCATCAACTGCTCAAGAATCAGCTGCTGGCCGCGCGCATCGAGCTGACCCTCTCCTTTGAGCCCGGTCTCCCGGAAGTCGACGTGCACGCGAACCAGATCAAGCAGGTGTTCGTCAACATCATCAACAACGCCGCGCAGGCGATTGCCGGCTCGCGTTTGAAGGCCGGTGGCGGCCGCATCGACATCCTCACGAAATGCGAGCCGGACGGCCTGTCGGTGAACATCAGCGACAATGGCCCCGGTGTCCCGGAAGGCGTGCTACAGCGCATCTTCGAGCCGTTTTTCAGCACCAAGTCCGAAGGCGAGGGGACGGGCTTGGGTCTCTCGATCTGCCTGGGCATCGTCAAAGAGCACGGCGGCAACATCACGGTCGTGCCCGGCGGCGCGGGCAGCGGGCGCGGCGCGACGTTCACCGTCGAGCTGCCGACTGGCCTTCACGCGGAGCTAAGCCCCCTGGCGCGCGGAGCGAGCGATGAGCCCTCGCCCGCCGAACGGCACGAGCATTTGCGGGTACTCGTCGTGGATGACGAGCCGCACATTCTCCACTATATGCAGGCGACGCTGGAGAGCTGGGGACATGAGGTGGTCCTGGCGCGTGACGGCAGCCAGGCGTTGAAGCGGGCACTCATGCAACCGTTCGATCTCATCATCTGCGATCTGCGCATGCCGCGCCTCGGCGGCCGCGAGATGTTCCACACGCTCTCGCGCATGCATCCGACGGTCGCCGAACGCATCATCTTTGCCACGGGCGACACGGTCCGCGGCGACACGCTGCAATTCCTCGAGGAGCTGGGCCGACCCTTCCTGCAAAAGCCCTTCAAGCTCGACGCACTGCGCCGCGTACTCGCCGGAGTCGTGAAAGTCCCGGCATAATCGCGCGGAGATCCCCCGCATGCGGGTGCTCCAGGTCGACTCGGGCCGACATTGGCGCGGCGGACAGCATCAGGTATGGCTGCTGTGTCGCGAGCTCGCCCGCGAACGCGGCATCGAACAGGCACTGGTTACCAAGCAGGGCAGCGAGCTCGCGCAGCGCGCGGCGAGCGGCGGCATCAGCGTACATGGGACCACGTGGGACATCGGCCTCGACCCCCGCGCGTGGTGGCATTTGCGCCGCACGATCGCGACCTTTCAACCAGACATCATTCACGTGCACGACAGTCACGCGCTCACGCTCGCTGCAACCGTCGCCATGGGTCGCACGATCGTCGCGACCCGGCGCGTGGAGTTTCGGATCGGCCGCTTCGGCTCCTGGCGCCGCCCGGACCGCATCATCGCGATTTCCGAAGCCGTGAAGCGCTCCCTGATCCGCGACGGCATCGCGAGCGACGCCGTCGTCGTCGTTCATGATGGCGTCGACGTTGCGGAGATCCGGCGGGCGGCAGAGCCGCCGCTCGCGATCCGCCGGCAGCTCACCATCCCGGCCACGGCACCGCTCGCCATCAACGCGGCCGCGTTGACCGCAGAGAAGGATCACCGGACGCTGATCCTCGCGGCGCACTACGCGCGCGCCAAACGGCCCGATCTCTACTGGGTGATCGCCGGCGAGGGAAAACTTCGCGAGGACCTGACCGCCGAAATCGCCCGCCTCGGGCTGCGCGATCGCGTGCATCTGGTCGGTTACGTCGATCGTATCGATGCGTTGATTGCCGAGGCGAGCGTGTTCGTGCTGTCGTCCAAGAGCGAAGGCCTGGGCAGCGTCCTGCTGAACGCGCTGGCCCTGGGACGGCCCGTTGTTGCCACAGCGGCCGGCGGCATTCCCGAAATCCTCCCACCGGAGGCGCTCGTGCCCATCGAGGCGGCACAGCCCCTGGCCGACAAGGTGGTCGCGACACTGGACCGTGCGACGTCCGTTTCGCTTCCGGAGGGCTTCACCGCGAGCGCGATGGCGCGCGGAGTCTTGGATGTCTATGGGGGCCTTCCCTAGATTGCAGGGCCATGATTTACGTCTGCGTTCCGGTTCACAACGAGGCGCGCACCGTGGGCCTCGTGCTCTGGAAGGTGCGCCAGGTATTCACCGCGTTCGAGCGGGAATATCAGATCATCACTTGCGATGACGCCTCGACCGACGGCTCGGCCGACGTGCTGGCGTCGTATGCGCGTGTCCTGCCGCTGACGGTCATCAAACACCCCGCGCGACTGGGATACGCGAAGAGTCTGGAGGAGCTGCTCCGGCTCGCGCTGCAGCGTACCGACCGGCCCAAACGCGATTGCGCGATCACGCTCCACGCCGATTTCGTGCACGCGCCGGAAACGATGGAAGAGATGGTCAAGCGCCTGGAGTCGGGCGCCGACCTCGTGGTCGCCGAGCAATACCGCGAGCACGGCGCGCGAACCTGGGCCGAGCGTTGGGTGCGCCGCTGGGCACCGCGGCTGCTGCGCGTCGGCGGCGCCGTCAAAGACACGGTCTCCGGTTTCCTGGCGCTGCGCCTCATCGTGCTGCGGCAGGCAACGCGGGGCGGCGAAGCGCAGCTGCTCACGTCGGACGGTTGGGCCGCGAACGCCGAGCTGCTCGCGCGGCTTTCGACGCACGCGCGCCGGATTGAAGCGGTCTCCAGTACGGCGCGCTACGACCTGAAGCAGCGTCCCTCGCGCTCGAAACCGTGGCAGCAGATTTTGGCGGCGTGGCGATCGCGCCGCGTCATCAGCGCCGCGCGCAAAAGTATTATCGTGCTCGCGCTCCTCGCCGCCGGCCGCGGCGGGCTCCGCGCTCAGGACACCGTTTGCACCGGAGTCATCGTGGGCTCGACACCAGCGTCGGTCACCGCAGCGTCTCCGGCTCTTCCAGTGTCTAAGCCGGTCCAGCCGGCACCCGCCGTTCCGTTTCCGGTCGGTGAGCGCCTGTCGTTCGGCGCGCGGTATGGGATCTTCAACGTCGGAAACGCGACGATGGAGGTCGTAGGCATCGACACGGTCCACCACGTGCCCGCGGTTCACATCCGGTTCCAAATCTCCGGCGGCGCGCTGTGGTATCACCTCAATCAGACGATCGAGTCGTGGGTCGGACTCTACGACTTCCGCTCGCGCCGCTTCTGGTCCATCCAGGACGAGAGGGACCGCCACCGCGAAGGTCGCTACGAAATTTTTCCGGACTCCGGCTTCTATAGAGAAGAAGGGCGCGACACGACGTTCGCGACGGTACTCGAGCCGCTCGATGACGCGTCCTTTCTGTACTGGATACGCACCGTACCGCTGGAGGTGGGCAAGAAGTACGAGTTCGCGCGGTACTTCCGGCCCGACCGAAATCCGGTCATCATCGAAGTGCTCGGATACGACAAGGTCAGCGTGGCCGGCAAGAAGTGGCGGGCACTGGTCGTGCGGCCCACGATTCCGCAGGGGCGCGGTATCTTCGCGGAGAAATCCGAGACACGCATCTGGCTCTCGGACGATCCGCAGCGTCTGGTGCTCGCGATTCAGTCCAACTTCTCGTTCGGCCAGGTGACGCTGAAGCTCAAGGACTACGCGGTTCCAGGAGTCCACCAGTGACGGACTATCGTGAAGCCGATTTCTCCCGCCTCAAGACCGTTCCGATAGCCAAACGCCCCAACAAAGTCGACGCCTCACTCCTCGCGCATCCGCCCCAACCCTCCGACATGTCGTTCACCGCTTTCCTGGATTCGCTGCCGTCCATCCTGGCCGCGCACGATCTCCGTTACGTGGTAGACCAGATCGTCAGCGCGGCCGGGCGTCGTGGCGTGGTCGCGATGCTTGGCGGTCACGTGATCAAGGTGGGGCTTGCGCCCTTGCTGATCGCGCTGCTGCGCAAACGCGCGATTACCGCGATCGCGCTGAACGGCAGCGCCGCGATCCACGATTTCGAGCTCGCCGCATACGGCGGCACCAGCGAAGACGTGGCCGCAGGTCTCGGCGACGGCACGTTCGGCATGGCCGAGGAGACCGGGCGCGAGATGAATGCCGCGCTGAGCCACGGGTTCAAGGCCGGACAGGGCGCCGGTGAAGCGCTCGTGGAGTCTCTGCGCGCGCGCAAAGATCTCATCGGCCGCGACGTATCTGTGCTGGTGGCGTGCGGCGAGCTGAACGTGCCGGTCACCGTCCATGCGGCGATCGGCGCGGAAATTATCCACCAACATCCGAGCGCTGATGGCGTCGCGATCGGCGCGACGAGTCATCGCGACTTCAAGCGCCTCGCCGGCATGTTACCCGATCTCGACGACGGCGGGGTCGTACTCAATCTCGGCAGCGCAGTCGTGATGCCGGAAGTCTTTCTGAAGGCACTGACGATTGCGCGAAACCTGCATGGTGGGAAACCGAAAAACTTCACGGCCTGCGATTGCGACATGCAACGACACTATCGTCCGCGGGTCAATGTCGTGGAACGGCCGACGCTCGCCGGTGGCCGGGGCATTCAGCTCACCGGACACCACGAAATTCTGTTTCCTTTACTGGCCTGGGCGGTGCTCTCGCGGCTGGAAAAACGATAGGGGCGCAGCACGCTGCGCACCCACACCGTCATGAATGTGTTATCTGTTTACGATTCGGACGGACGTCCTTTGATCATATCGCGGACGCGATCGGCCGTTGACGGGCTGAGTATGCGCAACACCATATAGAAGAAAAAGCCGACGACCGCTAGCGTGAGGACCGTAGTCGCGATGCCGAACAGGCTGCCGACGATGCCGAAGATCAATTTCAGCGCGAGCCACGCGACGATTGCGAGAACTGCGAACCCGATAATGCTCCGGAACATGATATCCTCCGTGGTGTCCGGTGCGTTTGCAGCGTACGCCTAAATGTCGCACAAAGTTTCGTCCTGTGAAGTCTTAGTCGCGGGCGGCGGGATCATCGGCGCCGCCTGCGCCCGCGCCCTCGCACTGCGCGGACTGCAGGTGGCAATCTGTGATCCCGGGCCCGACCCGGCCGCGGCGTCCGCTGCGTCGGCGGGGATTCTCGGCCCGCAAATCGAGCGCGCTGATGAGTCACTGCGGGCATTGGGCCTGCGGGCGCGCGATCTCTACGACTCACTGGCCGTTGCACTTGCCGACAGCACCGGCATCGACATTGGGTTGTGGCGCGAAGGCATCGCCTCGATCGCCTTCGAGGAAGCCGAGGCCGAACAGCTGCGCGAGGCGGTGGCGCACCAGCGCCAGGCCGGCCTGCGATGCGACTGGCTCGAGGCCGCCGACGTTGCAGAGCGTTTTCCCGCGGCCGCGCCCTGTCGCGGCGCACTCTTTGCGCCGGAAGATGGCGCGGTAGATGCCCCCGCGTTGACCCGGGCGCTGCGAGAGGATGCCAAACGCCTGGGTGCGCGGACGTTCACGACACGCGTGAACCGCATCAACACGATTCTCGGTCGTGTGACAGGCGTGGAAATTCCCGCCGGCAAAATCAAAGCGGAGCACGTTGTCATCGCCGCGGGCGCCTGGTCGACGCAGATCAATCATCTCCCCCGGCGCTTGCCCGTCGAGCCCATCCGTGGTCAAATGGCGGCCGCGCGGTGGCCGTCCAATATGCCGCGCACGGTGCTGTACTACGATCACGCCTACGTCCTCGCGCGCAGCGGTGAAGCGATCTTCGGCAGCACCATGGAGCACGCCGGTTTTGACGGAAGCGTCACCGAATCGGGTGTGCGCGAGATCGTGGCGGCGGCGCGGCGACTCCTGCCTCAGCTTCCGCTGGCGCCCACGCGAACGTGGGCCGGCCTGCGGCCGATCACCCCCGACGGGCGTCCGATCGTCGGCGCCGACCCGGACATTAGGCGATTGTGGTACGCAACGGGCCACGGCCGTAACGGTGTCCTGCTGGCGGGGCTGACGGGTGAGATCATCGGTGACCTGGTGGCCACGGGTAACACCGAGGTGGAGATTGCCTCTCTCGCCCCGGAGCGATTTACTTCTTAGGATGTTCAGCCGTTGTGGATTCTGCAACGCCGCGTTTGATGGGGATGGTGGCCCCTCGGGCCTCGGCATTGGTCGGCGCATCGCATTCGACGAGTGGAAAGGCCGGCTCTGGGTCGTCTGCCCACGCTGCAGCCGTTGGAATCTCACCCCGTTTGACGATCGCCTGGAACGCATCGAGGCTGTGGCGCGCGCCGCGAGCCAGGGACGGGTTGCGGCTTCTACCGATCAAGTCGCGCTGATTCGTTGGCAGCGCTACGACTTCGTGCGCGTCGGCAAGCCGCCGCGCATCGAGCTCGCCACGTGGCGCTACGGCGAGCGGCTGCGGAACCGGCAGCGCGAGCGCATGAAGGTCGTCGTGCCACTGACCGTCGCGGCGATCGGCCTCGGCGTCGCGGCCAACGTCGCGGCCGGCGGCGGCTTCGGGGTCATGATCTGGAACCTGCACCGCGTCGTCGATTCGGTGTACGTGGGGCTGATGGGGCGCCGCAAAGTGACCTTGACCGAGCCGCCGATTTGTGCCCACTGCGGCAGCCTCATGCAGCTGCGCGCCAAACACATCCAGCATGCGCGCATTGTCCCCGATCGCCAGGCGGACATGGCGGTGGTATTGAGCTGCCCGAACTGCCAGCAAGAGGGCGCGCACCTGACGGGGAGCGAGGCAACCCTGGCGCTGCGTCAGGGCCTGACCTACCTGAATCTCGTACGCGGCGGTCGCCGCAGGGCCGAGGATGCGGCTCGCGAGGTGGACTCGGCCGGCGGGGCCGACCGCCTGGTGCGCGACATAGCGCGTCGCGAGCTCACGCTGCGATCACTGCGTCCGGAACGGGGATTGGCGCTGGAAATGGCCGTCGACGAGCGGGCCGAGGTCGAAGAGCTCGAGCGGCAGTGGCGAGAGGCGGAAGAGATCGCCGATATCGCGGACGGCACCCTTGGCACGTCGAGCCAAGTCGAGGAGGAGCTGCGGCGTCTCAAACAGCCGGACGGTGATCAACCGTCTGGTTGAAAAACAGCCTACCCGCCCCCCCTCACACTCGCTATCTTCGGGGTCCATGGCCGCCCCGTTAGTGCAGATCCAGCCATCCGTTAGGCCCCAAGCTGAGCCAGCACGTAAACCCTCTTGGCTCAAGGTGAAAGCGCCCGGTGGCCCCAACTACGTCTCGCTCAAGCACATGATGCGGGACCTCAAGCTGCACACCGTCTGCGAGGAAGCCCATTGCCCGAATATCGGGGAATGCTGGGAGCACAAGGCGGCGACCTTCATGATTCTGGGGGATGTGTGCACGCGTAACTGCGCCTACTGCGCGGTCGCGCATGGCACGCCGGCGCCCCTCGACACCGCGGAGCCGCAGCGCCTGGCCGATGCTGTGGCCCAGATGGGGCTCGCGCACGTCGTCATCACGAGCGTCGATCGCGACGATTTGCCGAACGGGGGAGCCGAGATCTTTGCCGCCTGTATCGCGGAAATCAGGCGACGGATGCCGGAGACGTCGATCGAGGTTCTGATTCCCGACTTCAAAGGCAATCCCGCGGCACTGCAGATCGTCGTTGACGCCCAACCCGACATTCTCAATCACAATCTCGAAACCATCGCTCGACTGTATCGCATTGCCCGGCCGGGGGGCCGGTACGCGCGGGCGCTGGAGCTGCTCGATCGCGCCAAGGATTTGAACCCTGAGCGACTCACGAAGTCGGGGCTCATCGTCGGGCTGGGCGAGGACTGGGACGAGCTGCTCGCCGCGCTGCGCGATCTCCGGGCCGCGCGGGTCGACATTCTCACGATCGGGCAGTATCTGCGGCCCTCCGATCAGCATCTACCGATTGCGCGGTGGTACACACCCGACGAGTTCGCCGAGCTGAAGCGCTACGGCATGTCGCTCGGGTTCCGGCACGTAGAATCGGGGCCGCTGGTGCGCTCGAGCTATCACGCGTGGGAGCAAGTGGAGGCTGCCAAGGCATGACCGCAACCGCGAGATCCGCGAAACAGAACGCGTCTTCTCCCAAGGAGAAGGAATTGCACCTCAAGATGCTGCGGGAAATGCTCCTCATCCGCCGCTTCGAAGAGAAGGCGGCCGAAGCCTACGCGCTCGGCAAGATCGGCGGCTTCTGCCACCTGTACATCGGCCAGGAAGCGGTCGCGGTCGGCGCGCTCGCGGCGCTGCGTGACGACGACTACGTCATCTGCTCTTACCGCGAGCATGGTCAGGCCCTGGTCAAGGGCATCTCGCCCAACGCGGTAATGGCCGAGTTGTTCGGCAAGGCAACCGGATGCTCCAAGGGCAAGGGCGGCTCGATGCACCTGTTCGACGCCAAACGCGGCTTCATGGGTGGCCACGGCATCGTCGGCGGCCACATCCCGCTCGCTGCGGGCCTGGCGTTCGCGAGCAAGTATCAGGGTAACGACAAGGTCTGCGTCTGCTTCTTCGGCGAGGCCGCCGTCAACATCGGATCGTTCCACGAGACGCTGAACATGGCGTCGGTGTGGAAGCTGCCCGTCATCTTTCTTTGCGAAAACAATCGCTACGGCATGGGGACTGCATTCGAGCGCGTGGCCGCCGTGACCGACATCGTGGAGCACGCCTGCAGCTACGACATGGCGGCGGAGCTCGTCGACGGCATGAACGTGTTGACGGTGTACGACGCGACGCGGCGCGCGGTCGAGCGCGCGCGCAACCAGAGCAATCCCACGCTGCTCGAGGTACGGACGTATCGTTACATGGGTCACTCGATGTCTGATCCGTTGCACGGGGTGTACCGGACGAAAGACGAGGTCGAAGAGCAGAAGGCGCGCGATCCCATCACCCATCTTGCCGACAAGCTGAAGGATGACGGGATCATCGATCAGGCGGGCCTCGATGCCCTCGACGCCGAGATCCACACGGAAGTCGAGCAGGCGGTGAAGTTCGCCGACGAGAGTCCCGATCCAGAGCCGGGCGAGCTCTACACCGACGTGATGGTCGACTGATGGCCACACTCACCTACCGTGATGCGTTGAATCAGGCGCTGCGCGAAGAGATGCAGCGCGACCAGAACGTCTTTCTGATGGGCGAAGAGGTGGGCGTGTATCAGGGTGCCTACAAGGTGAGCCGCGGACTCCTGGAGGAGTTCGGTCCCAAGCGCATCGTCGACACGCCGATCGCCGAGCTGGGGTTTGCCGGGATCGGTGTGGGTGCGGCGATGGGAGGGCTCCGGCCGGTCATCGAATTCATGACCTGGAACTTCGCCGTGCTCGCAATGGATCAGATCGTGAACTCGGCGGCCAAGATGCTGTACATGTCGGGCGGCCAGATTAACCTGCCGATCGTCTTTCGCGGGCCCAACGGCGCAGCCCTCCAGCTCGCGTCGCAGCACTCGCAGGCCTGGGAGAGCTGGGTCTCGCACATCCCCGGCCTCAAGGTCGTCGCGCCGGCGACGCCGGCCGACGCGAAAGGGCTGTTGAAGTCGGCCATCCGCGACAACAATCCCGTCATCGTGCTCGAAGGCGAGATGCTGTACAACCTCAAGGGCGACGTGCCCGACGGTGAGCATCTCGTACCGATCGGAAAAGCCGAGATCAAGCGTGAAGGCAGGGACGTGACGCTCGTCTGTCACTCCAAGACCCTTGCCGTCGCCACCAAGGCGGCGGAGATGCTCGCCGAGCAGGACCTGTCCGCCGAGGTGCTCGATTTGCGATCGCTGCGCCCGCTCGATGAGGCGGCGATTCTCGATTCAGTCCGGAAGACGAATCGCGCCGTGGTCGTGGAGGAAGGCTGGCCGCACGCCGGGATCGGCGCCCAGATCGTCGATCTCATTCAGCGCGATGCGTTCGACGATCTCGACGCGCCGGTCCAGCGAATCACGCAAGCGGACGTGCCGATGCCCTACAACAAGCACCTCGAGCGCGCCGCCAAAGCGTCGCCCGAGAAAGTCGTCGCGGCGGCGCGGCGCGTGCTCTACCTCGAGTAGCCCGCCGATGGCCACCAAAGTTCACATGGAGGCGCTCTCGCCCACGATGGAAGAAGGGCGTCTCGTGAAGTGGACCAAGCACGAGGGCGATGCGGTAAAGTCGGGCGAGACGATCGCCGAGGTCGAGACCGACAAGGCCGTGATGGAGCTGGTGGCGCGTGCCGATGGACAGCTGCTCAAAGTGATGGCGCCCGAAGGGGCGACGGTACCTGTCGGCAATGTCGTCGCGTGGATCGGGAAGCCTGGAGAGAAAGTCGATGGGGCCGGGAGTCAGGAGCCGGGAAGCGGGGCTGCAAAGCCTGCTCCTGCTGCTGCTCCGGCGAAGCCGGCTCCGGCTGCCGCATCACCTGCACCCGCACCTGCCCCGGTTGCTGCTCCAGCCGACGCGACCCGCGTGAAGGCCTCTCCGTTGGCCCGGCGCATCGCCAAGGATGCCGGCGTCGATCTGAAGCTCGTGCAGGGTTCAGGACCGGGTGGTCGTGTTATCAAACGCGATGTCGAGGGAGGAGCCACGCAAACCCGAGCCGCAGCCCCGGCTCCCGGCTCCCGGCTCCCGGCTCCCGGTGTTCCGTACGAAGACGTCCCGCTGACCCAGATCCGCAAAACGATCGCCAAGCGGCTCGTCGCCTCGATCGGCCCGATCCCGCATTTCTTCCTCACGACCGAAATCGACATGGAGCGCGCGGCCGAAGCGCGCGACGCGCTCAACAAGCAGCTCGGCGAAGAAGGCGGGAAGATCTCGTTCAACGACATCATCATCAAAGCCGTCGCGCTGGCGCTGGCGCAGCATCGCGCGTGCAACGCCTGGTTCCAGGAGGATCATATCCGTTACTGGAACGAGGTGCACATCGGGATGGCCGTGGCGATCGAGGATGGTTTGATCACCCCGGTGATCCGCAACGCCGATCTCAAGAGCCTGCGCCAGATCGGCGCCGAATCGCGCGATCTCGCGGGGAAAGCGCGGAATCGCCGCCTGAAACCGGAAGAGTATACCGGCTCGACGTTCAGCCTATCGAATCTCGGAATGTTCGACATCGACCAGTTCACAGCGGTCATCAATCCGCCCGAAGCGGGGATCATCGCCGTCGGATCGATCGCGCCGAAGGCCGTGCCTGAAGGCGATCGGATCGTCGCGCGCCGGCGTACGCGGCTCACGATGAGCTGCGACCATCGCGTGATCGATGGCGCGACGGGGGCCGCGTTTTTGAAGACGTTGAAACAGATGCTGGAAAACCCGTTGGCCATGTTGTTGTAGGAAGGCCCGTTGCAGTAACACCAACCATGGGAACCCTTCGTGGCGAATCCATTTGACGCGATCATTCTGGGCGGTGGTCCGGCAGGCTACGTCTGCGCCATTCGCGCCGCACAGCTCGGACTCGCGACGGCGGTCATCGAGCAGGAGAAGCTGGGCGGCGTCTGTGTCAACATCGGCTGCATTCCTACGAAGGCGTTGCTCCATTCCGCATACATCGCGAAGCTGCTGAAGGACTCGAAGGATTTCGGGGTCGAGGCGAGCAACGTGACCACCGATTACGGTGTCGCCATGAAGCGCTCGCGCCGGGTGAGTGATCAGAACTCCAAAGGTGTCGAGTTCCTGATGAAGAAGCACAAGATCACCGTCGTGAAAGGCACCGGCGTGCTGCAGCCCGGCAAGAAAGTGAGAGTGGGGAGCGACGTCTATGAGGCGAAAAAGGCGGTCGTGATCGCGACCGGCTCGCGCGTCAAAGGCATCCCGCAGATCGGTCTCGACATCAACAAGACGACCGTGATTTCCTCCGACGAGGCGCTGGTGATGGAGAAGGTGCCCGCCTCGCTGGCGATCATCGGCGCCGGGGCCGTCGGAATGGAATTCGCCGACATCTTCAATGCGTTCGGCGTCAAGGTAACGCTCATCGAGGCGCTGCCCCGTATTCTCCCGCTGGAGGACGCCGAGTCTTCCGACGTATTGAGCAAGAGTTACCGAAAGCGCGGGATCGAGGTGATCGCCGGCGCCAAGGTCACCAAGGCCGCCGTCGCCAAGGACAAAGTCACGCTGGACGTCGAGGCCGGCGGCGAGAAGAAGCAGATCACGGCCGCGGCCGTGCTGATGGCGGCGGGACGAGCAGTGAACACCGAGAACATCGGGCTCAAGGAGTGCGGCATTCAGCTCACCGACCGCGGTTTCATCAAGGTCGACAAGAACCTGCAAACCACGACGCCGGGCTATTACGCGATCGGCGACGTTGCCGGACCGCCCATGCTCGCGCACAAGGGCAGTCGCGAGGGGATCATCGTGGCGGAGCTCATCGCGGGCCAGAAGCCGCATCCGATCAAATACGACAATGTGCCGAGCGTCACGTATTGCCATCCTGAGGTCGCGAGCATCGGGCTGACGGAAGATCAGTGCAAAGAGAAGAAGCTCGACTACGTCGCGGGCAAGTTTCCGTTCTCCGCAAGCGGCCGCGCCCGTGGGACGGGAGAGACCGAGGGATTCGTCAAAATCCTGAAGGACAAGAAGTACGGTGAGATTCTCGGCGCACACATCGTGGGCTCCCAGGCGTCCGAGATCATTCACGAGCTCACCGTCGCGCGCGAGAACGAGTACACGGTCGAAGAGGTCGAGCTCGCGATCCACGCGCATCCCACCATGTCCGAAGCGGTGGCCGAGGCCGCGCTCGATTCGCTCGGGCGCGTGATCCACGTGTGACGGACCAAACGGTCAAGGACCCGCTCGCTCTCGGCCTCGGCTCACTCGCCGCCGGCGTGGGATTCGGCGGCGCGTGCCTCACGACCTCACAAATCGTAGCGTCGGTCCTGCGCGGGGACCTCGATCCGACCGTCTACCGCGATGCCGTGCCCGATCCGCTGCTCGCCGGCCTCATTGCCGCCGTCGGTGTCGGTGGCGCCGTCGGATGGGCCCGCAGCGCCTCGCTCGAGAATGTCTGGCAGCGTGGCGTCATTGCGGTCCTGGCCGCCATCGGCGCCATCCTGATCGGTTTCCTCGCCGCGCCCCTCGACCGCTTTCTCGGCGTCATCGGCATCGCCATCTGGTTGGGGATCAACATCATCATCGGCGTCGTGGCCACGCGGTGGGCGAGGAGCGGCAAAGGAGTTGAAGGGCCGTGATTGAGGTTCGCGAGGTGGGGATGATCCCCTACCGCGAGGCTCTCGAATGGCAGCGGGAGCTCGCGGAAGATCGCATCGCCGGCCGGTTGGATCATGATGTCCTGCTGCTGCTCGAGCATCCTCCGGTCGTCACGCTCGGCAGAAACTCTGATGCCGGCAATCTGCTACGCCCGCAGGGCATCGATGTTTTCGAGGTCGAACGCGGCGGCGATGTCACGTTTCATGGACCCGGCCAACTCGTCGGCTATCCGATACTCGATCTCAACGGGTACAGGCTGGATCTGCATTGGTATCTGCGCACGCTCGAGCAGGCGTTGATTGAAGGATTGACGCTGCTCGACATTCCCGCCGAGCGGAATCCCGGGTTCACCGGGGTGTGGACGCGCGGCAGGAAGATCGCCAGCATCGGCATTCACGTGAAGCAATGGGTGACCTGGCACGGCTTCGCGCTGAACGTGACGACCGATCTCGCCGCGTTCGATCGGATCGTGCCGTGCGGGATTCAGGGCGTGGAGATGACGTCGGTGGAAAGGGAGAAGGGAGAAGGGAGAAGGGAGCGGTTGCGGGAGGAGAGCGTTGAGGCGGTAGTAACCGGATTCGCGAGCGCGTTTGGAATTGATCCCATTCTGAGGAATGGGCCCAGTGAGACACTGCGAGCCCACGCTTAAGCGGTGCGTAACCCGAGAGTGCCACCTGGTCAGGCGGTCACCACCAAATGGCCGGTCCTGCATTACGGCGATGTGCCCACCGTCGATACCACGAAATGGATGTTCACGGTTTCCGGTCTGGTCGAACGGCCGTTTTCGCTCACCTGGAATGCATTCATCGCGTTGCCGCGCAAAACGGTCCACTGCGATATCCACTGTGTGACCACATGGAGCAGGCTGGATAATGACTTCGAGGGAGTTTCTGTCCAGGATTTGCTGCGGCGAGCGCAGGTGAAACCGACGGCCAAGTACTGCCTGGTCGTGGCCGAGCAGGGCTTCACGACGAATCTGCCGCTGTCAGATCTGGATCGACCGGAGAACCTCATCGCGTTGAATTGGGGGGGCGAGCCGCTGACGCCCGAGCACGGCTGGCCCGCGCGGCTGCTCGTCCCACACCTCTATTTCTGGAAGAGTGCGAAGTGGGTACGCGGCTTTGAGCTATTAGAGGAAGATCTGCCGGGCTTTTGGGAGCAGAACGGCTACCACATGCGCGGCGACCCCTGGACGGAAGAGCGATACGGCGGGCGAGGGCTCACGCAACACGAGATCAACCGATTTCGTAACGCGAGCAAGAACCCGCTGAAGAATCGGAATCAGTAATCATTGATCAATGATCAATGATCATTGATTATTGATCATGCGCTCCCGCGCCAAGCAGCTCGTAAAACCGCCGGAACACGCCGATCCCGTCCCACAACTGCTTCAGCTCGAGCTTTTCGTTGGGCGCGTGTAAGCGGTCGTCCGGTAAACCGATCCCCGTGAGAATCACCGGCGCTCCTCCCGACGCGAGTGCGGGCACCACGGGAATCGAGCCGCCCGCACGCGCCGCGACCGTGCCCCGCCCCGTGACTTCCTTGAATGCGCGATCGAGCAAACCAAACGCGGGATGGTCGACCTTGATTTGCGCCGGGCCGGCGCCATGCAGAAACCGCACCGTCGCGGTGACATACTTCGGCGCAAAGCGCTTGACGGCGGCCGCAAGCTGCCGCTCGACGGTCGCCAGCTTCTGATTCGGCACGAGGCGCATGCTGACCTTGGCGGTCGCCTCGGCAGGAATGACGGTTTTCGCTCCTTCTCCCGTAAAGCCGCCCACAATGCCGTGGATCTCGAACGTCGGCAGCGCCCACAGGCGCTCCAGTACTGACGCCTTCTTCAGGCCGACGAGTCCCTTTCCTTGCACGCGCTGGTTCAGGAAGTCCTTCTCGTCGAACGGCAGCTTCTTCCACGCGGCGAGCTCGGCTTTGGCGGGCCGTTTCACGGCTTCGTAAAAACCGGGAATGTTGACCTTGCCGTCCTCGCTTTTCAGACGGCACAGCAGCCGGCACAATTCTTCGTGGGCATTCGGCGCGGCGCCGCCGTACTCGCCGGAGTGCAAATCGGTCTTCGACGTGCGGACCGTGATCTCGCCGTAGCACAACCCGCGCAGTGTCGTGTAGACCGCGGGCCAGCCCGGCGCGACGTACGACATGTCGGCTACGAGAACCGCGTCCGCGCCGACGCGCTGCGGCTCGCGCTTCAACAAGTCGAACAGCACTTTCGAGCCGTATTCCTCTTCGCCTTCGATCAGGAAGCGGAAATTGACGCTCGGGTTCGCCGCGTCGATTGCTTTGAGCAGGCAGAACACCTGCCCCTTGTCGTCCGCGGCGCCGCGCGCGTAGATCCGGCCGTCGCGCCGCGTCGGTTCGAACGGCGGCGTCGTCCACTCGGCGAGCGGATCGGGCGGTTGCACGTCGTAATGCCCGTAAATCAGCAGTGTCGGCGCACCGGGAACTTCCGGACCTTTGGCCCACACGACGGGGTGCGTTTCACTGCCGAGGAACTGCACGTCATGACAGCCGCTGCGTCGCAATTCCGCTCCGACCCATTCCGCGGCGGTGCGGCAGTCCTCGTTGTGTGCCGGCAGTGTCGAGACGGAGGGAATCCGCAGAAAGTCGCTCAGCTCGCTGAGCAGTCGCTCTTGATCCATGGCGGCAGAATGTAGATACACGCGTCGCGGCTAGCCAGCAAGTGACGTGCAGCTAGATTTGAGCGCCATGCGCACCACGGCCTCGTACGATCTCTTCCCGGACGCGCGCAGCGAACGGGCGCTCGCGCGCGCGCGTTGGCTGGCGCGCGAAGGACGGGTGCGCGATGCCCAAGCCGCCTACGACGAGCTGCTCGCCGCGAAGCCGGACCTCAAGGCCGCGTGGGCCGAGTATTTCGAGCTGCTGCGGGCGAGCGGCCGGGGCGCAGAGGCGTTGCAGCTCGCCGATCGTGCGCGCGCCGCGTTCGGCGAAACCGGCTTTTCGTTCACGCTGCGGGGCGCGGCGCTCACCGAGCTGGGCCGCTACCCCGAAGCGCTGGCCGAGCTCGAGCGTGCCGTCGAGGCCGATCCCGACCTGGCGCTCGTCTGGCACGAGCTCGGTTACGCCGCCTACAAGCTCGGCGACAAGAATCGGGCGCTGCTCGCGCTCGATCGCGCGTTCGCGCTGGAACCGCACACCGACACGCTGAAGCTGCGCGGGCAGATCCTGCGCGAGGCGGGTCGCTATCAGGCGGCCGAAGTCGCGTTCGAAGGCGCCGCCCAGGCCGCCGAGCACGCGGAGCAACGTGCGGACGCGGAGCGCGAAATCCTGGCCACCCGCCGCTACGGCGCCTACGCGCCGCGGCGTCCCGACGATCTCACCGATCATGAGCGCTGGTTCGCGGATACGGGCACGCTCGTCCTGGCCTCGACGCCCGGCCCCGTGGCGCCGAGCGATGAGACGATCGTCGCGACGTTCGCCGAGGTCGTCACCAACAGCGACTGGCGCTTCGGCCAGGTCATCCTGCTCGGCGCCGGATTTCCGGCCGTCAACGATCTCGCCTACCGGCTCGGCGCTCCGCTGGTCACGCCGGCCGCGCTCGATCTCGCTGCCTGCCCTTTGATCGTCGGTCTCCGGCCGCTGTCCGCCGACCGCACCTGGAACGGCATCGTCGCGAAGTTGACGAGCCAGCAGACCGGCCTCGTCTTCGCCATCGAGCATCCCGCCGAGGAACCACCGGCCTCCGTGTCGAGCGACGTCATCGGCGTGCTGACGGACGGCGGTCAACGCCGCGAACGCGCGCCCAATCCCGCTCAGGCGCTGGACGATGCGCAGAGCCCCAGCGCCCGCCTCGCGGAGCGGCGGCTCCGCCCCTCTTAGATCTCATAACGATGACCGCCACCGACAGACCGCCGCGCCCCAGCCGTGCGCCGATGTCCGGCCGCGCGATCGTGCAGAGCCAGTTCGACCGCGCCGCCGACCTGATCAACCTCGAAGCGTATATGCGGAAGATCCTGATGTCGCCGTTCCGCGAAGTACAGGTCGAGGTGCCGGTGCGCATGGACGACGGCCGCATCGAGGTATTCACCGGTTATCGCATCCAGCACAATGGCGCGCGCGGGCCGTGCAAGGGCGGGATTCGCTATCACCCCGAGGCCGATCACGATGAAGTCCTCGGCCTTGCGACCATCATGACGTGGAAGACGGCGTTGATGGACATCCCGTTCGGCGGCGCCAAAGGCGGCGTCACCGTCGATCCGAAGAAGCTGTCGCGGCTCGAGCTCGAGCGACTGACGCGCCGCTTCACCCAGCGCATCGCCATCGTGCTCGGCCCCTACCGCGACATTCCCGCTCCCGACGTCAACACCAACGCGCAAGTCATGGCCTGGATCCTCGACGAGTACTCGAACCGCCAGGGCTACACCCCCGCCGTCGTCACGGGGAAGCCGATCTCGCTCGGCGGCTCGCTGGGACGTGAAGAGGCGACGGGCCGCGGCGTGATGTACGTGATGCAGGAGTACGCGCGCGACTTCGGAATTCCCCTCAAGGGCGGACGCGTGGTGATTCAGGGCTTCGGCAACGTCGGCAGCCACCTCGCGCGGCTATTGGACAGGGAAGCCGGCGCCACGATCATCGCCGTGACCGACGTCGAAGGCGGGACGTACAACGACAAGGGGATCGACGTCCCCGGTCTCCTCGCGCACGTCGCGCAGGGAAAGAAGATTGCCGAATGGAAGAACGGCAAACGCATCACCAATGAGGAGCTGTGGACGATCCCGTGCGAGTGGCTCGTGCCGGCGGCCCTGGGCGGTGTCATTACCAAGGAGACGAACGCGCGGAGCGTCGACTGCAAGGTCGTCGTCGAGGCGGCGAATGAGCCGACCACGCCTACGGCCGACCTGATTCTCGAGGAGCGCGGCATCGCCGTGATTCCCGACTTTCTGGCGAACGCCGGCGGCGTGACGGTCAGCTATTACGAGTGGGCCCAGAATCTTCAGCAGTACCGCTGGACGCACGAGCAGGTGAATCGCGAGTTGAAGGCGACGATCACGAAGGCATATACCTCGGTCCGAGATCTGGCAAAAGAAAAGCAAGCGACGTTCAGAACGGCAGCGTACGGGATCGCGTTACAGCGTGTGGCAGACGCGGAGCGGCTGCGGGGAAACTAGTCCTCGACTTTCATGCCGGGGCGAGAATACAGTGCCTGGTAGGGATCGCCCGGTTGCGTAAAGACTCTGATCTGAATCGCGCGAATCGTTTCCGAAACATCCGCGTTGTTCTGCAGGTAAATCTCATCGAACAGATTCAAATCCATCCGATAGAGCCGCTCGGCAATGATCACGGCGTTGTTCAGCGGCGCCTGCGCGAACCAGCGCCAGTCGTAGGTCTCGAGGGATTGCCCGACCGGCCCGCGCAGTTGATCGCGCGCCCAGCCGAACAGCGTCGTTCGCACTTGCTCCAGTCGCTCGGCGTTCAGCGGCTCCGCGTACGCCGAGTCGAGCCGGCGCGCGAGCTCCGCGTAGAACACGTCCAGCGTGCGCTCGTCGCGCCAGCGTGCCGCGGCGCGCCGGGCGTCCAGCGTGTCGTGCCGCGCGCGGAAGAAGGCTTCGGCGCCGCGATAGCCCACGAAGCTCGCGAAACTCTCGTTGAACGGCGTCTGGCTCTTCACGTACAGCGTGTTGTGCGCCAGCTCGTGGATCACGGTCGCGACCAGCTCCATCGTGTCGCGACTCATCGCCGTCGAAAACAGCGGATCGCTGAAGTAGCCCAGCGTCGAGAACGCGCCCGAGGGGCGCAGGAAGACGTCGAGCCCCTGCGCGTCGAGCCGCTGGGCTTCGCCGCGGGCGCGGCTCGCATTGAAGAACCCCTTGTAGGGCACGACGCCGACAATGGGATAGTGCCAGGTGACCTCGCGGAGCTTGTCGCGGCGGCTGGCCGACAGCACGAGCAACAGCGTATCGCGGCCGACATCGACGTACGTCGTGTACGTCTTGCCGACCGCCAGCTTGAGCGATTCAGCCGCGAACGCGCGCGCCGCGAGCACCAGCGCGAAGCGCTCGCGCAGCGCCGGCGCCGTGGTCGAGTCGGCGACGAGCTTGTCGAGCGAGCGGCGCCGGAGCAGCAGCCGGCCTTCCTCGAGACCGGCGCGCGCGATATAGCGCGCATCGTCGCTGACGAGGAGCAACAGCGCGAGCGTCGCGGCGGCGCCGGCCAGGGCGAGGAGCACGATACGCCGCAACAGCCGGCCCCAGCGTGGCCGCGCGCGTTCCGTCAGGGCGTCCATCGCAGCCCCACGCGGTGCGTGCCGCCACCGAGCACGTCGTACGCCTGAAAGGCATAGTCCAGCGCGAGCCGTCCCAGCACGATCCCGCCGCCGAACGAGAACCGCGACGCATCGCTGACCGCCGCGCGCGTCGCATAGCCGACCCGGCCGACCAACCCGACCCCGCCGGTCACGATCCCTCCCTCGATGCCCTGCACGAGCACCGCGCTATGATCGCGGGTCCACTGGCCCTCGAGCGTCGTGAGCAGCCGGAACGTGCCCTGCGGATCGGTATAGTTGAGCGTCAGCCCGGCGCGCGTTCGACGCGGCAGCAACGCCCCGTTGCCGAGGTCGCCGCCGAGATTCTGCACGCTCACGCCAAAAGCCATGATGTCGAACACGGCGACGGCGACGCCGACGTCTCCGGCCCACGCGTCGCTCACTTCCGCGCCGATCTGCTGCCGATTGTACTTCACGTTCACGCCGATCGCGGCAAGACTGCGCCGGTAGACCAGCGACGTCGTGGCGAGCGCCTCATACGGGTGGAACGATGCGCCCGTCGGCATGCCCCGCCGGCCGCCGGTCGACGGATCGGGAACGATCTCCGCCTCGGAGCCATAGTCGAGCGCCTGCGCGCCGAACCCCCAGGTCAAGCGCGAAACGCGGAGCGCCAATGCCGCGGTCGAGATCGCGCTGCCGGCAAGGTACGGCTCATACGAGCCCTCGAGACTGAGATGACGGATCGTCGCGATACCCGCGGGATTCGCGAACATGTCACCGGCGTCCCCGACGAGCGCGACGCCGGCGCCGCCGAGCGCGGCTGAGCGCGTCGTTCCGGGCAGCGCCGTGAGGACCGAGCCCTCGGTTTGCGCAGCGAGCTGGGCCGCGAGGCCGGCGATCAGCAGCAGCACCGGCGATTTCATTGCAGCCGAATCACATTCAGCCGCGGCACGAGCGTCGCGTTGATCACATCACCGCTCGGCGCGGTGAAGCTCAACGTGAACCCAGGGTCACCGGCCGCCTGTGCGGCGAGCTGATAAATCCCCGAGCCCGCGCGGAGCGTGCCGGTCATGTTCACTGCGCGTCCGGGGGACATCACTGGAACCAGCGGATACGCCTTCCCGAACGAGCTGCTCTGGGTGTGCAGCGACGCATAAACCGAGTGCAGCGCCCACGAGTTGTACCGGAGCTCCGGGGGTGCGCCGCTCATGTCGGTGACCCATTGCGTGAGCGCCCAGCGGCTCACGGTCGTGGCGAACGGCTCGCCCGTGACCGCCGCGATGTTGGCGGCGCCGGTGTTCGTCGTCTGGATGAGCGAGCGCGTGAGCGCGTCCCAATCGGCCCGCGTACTCCCGGCAGCGTAGTGATCGACCACGTAGCGCACGAACAGCCACGCCGCGCCACGCTCGGCGAGCGTGCCGATACCGTCGGTGGGCAAGAGGAAATGATCGCCCGTCGAATCCAGGTAGTGATACGCGTTGTAAAGATCGCCGACGAAAAACGCGCAATCCGGCTGGCCGAGGCTGCAGTCGGTGACGCGAGCATCGGGCGTGCCTTCGTAGCTACGACCTCCCAGCTCCTCGGCGTAGTGCGAAAATCCTTCGTTCAGCCACAGCACCTCGCCCGTGCCGCCGCGGTCGAGGACGTGCTGGCCGAAACTGATCATGTGCTGGAATTCGTGAATGAACGTGACCGGCAAGATCGACTGCACCACCGACACGCTATGCGCGCAGCTCAGCTTCCCCAATGGGTCGGCGACGATGGAGTAGAAGATCTCGCCTTTGTTCGAGCGCGGGTCATTGCGAAAATTGGGGTCGAGGTCCGCGCCGTAAAAAAATCCCGCCACAAAGCCCGTATTACAGGCACTCGCGGTCACCAGCTTGTTCACGGTATTGGTCATCAGCACCAGCACCACGCTGTTGGAATCGATGTCCGATTCCCGCCCGAATGCCGTCGTGTCGATCGGATACAGCCGCTGATCGAACGTATTGGCGATGTTGTCGAGCTGGGTCGAATCGAGGCCGCCCGACGGCGCCAGCGTGTCCACGTAGATCGCGACCTTGCTCTTGACCACGCGCACACGCGCGTTCACGCGATTGAACGTGGAGCAGTCCGTGTTGGCGCAGACCATGAACGCGCGCAACGTGTTCACGGCCGGCGGGCCGCCAGTAGCGACGGTCGGCTCGAACGCAGGCGCGCGCGGCGCGACACGCGGCGCAAATCCCCAGTAGCGACGCTCGTCGCCGAGTCTCAAGAACTGGTGAAAGCGCTCGGCGGGGCCTGCTTCCAGTCGCGCGGTCTGCGGTGCCGACGGGGTCGCAGGAATGATCGTATCGCCCACGAGGCGAAACGCCGCAGTCTGTGCGGGCACACCGGTCGCGAGCTGGGGAACGACGAGGTACTCAGCCGCCGTCGCACTCGCCGAAAACTGCGCGCAACCCGAGTCGGTGGCGGGATCGATCGAGACATACTGGAATGGCGTGAGCGTGACGACAGGAGCGGCCGCGGTGCACGGCCGAATGTGCGGAGCGGTTCCGCTACTGCAACCCGCCGTCGCTGACAAGGTCGCGGCCAGCAAGCACATGCTCAGCTTCCGCAGACGCTACCTCCTTCGCCCCTTCCCCGGTGATCTCGCCGGCGCGCCGCAACACCCATTGGAAGCAGATCGGGCCGGCGAGCTCGTGCACGCCAATCATCGCCACCAGCAGCCCTTCCAGCGAGACATTCCATTGTGGGAAGGCCCGTCGTAACACCGCGGCGAGCGTGATCGCCAACCCGCCCTGCGACACGAGCCCGAGCCATCCGTATTCGACCCACACCGGCCGGACCTCTGATGCGCCAGCCCGCCGATCGCGCCATCCGACCAAACGCAGGCCGCCCCACAGTCCCGTGACGCGCAAACCCGCCAGCAAGAGCGCCCAGGGCCACATCTCCTCCAAGGCGTCGAGCCGTAGACTGCTCCCGGCGAGCGCAAAAAATACGACATAGACGGGTATCGCGCATCGTGCGAGCTCGTCTCTGACGCGCTCGGCGTCTCCGCCAGCGACGTTGCGCACGGTGCAGCCGGCCGCAAGCGCGATCAGGACGGGATCCGCCCCGACCAACAGGCGTACGGCTTGCGCGACCACGAACGCGAAGATGAGGAGCGGCAGCGTAAGCGAGCCGCGAATCGCGCGGACGTACTGAACGAAAACACCGCCAAGCACGATGCCGAGGGCGATCGAACCGAACACGATTTCCAGCGCGAGCAGCGAGACGTGCGGCATGACCGCGCCGTGACTCGCCACGAGTGATGCGAGCGCCAGCACAACGATCAGCAGCACTACTGCGACCACACCCTGCAACACCGAGACGTCCAGGGTCTCCCGGGAGAGCGGGCCGTGCGCTTGCAGGTCGGTGATGACCGCCCAGGTCACGGTCGGTGAGCTGACGGTGGCCATCATACCGAGCGCCAGCGCGACCACAATGGCGTCACGAAACGGCTGGTGCGCGGTCAGCGGAAACCAGGGGCTGATACTGAGTGTGACCAGGGCAACGGCGGCGAAAGGCACCGCCACGACGCCGGGCAGGATGCGGAGCAGCCGCTTGCGGCGTTCACCGCGGAGGATGTCCAACGTCAGCTCGTTGCCCACCGCGAACGCGATGAGCGCGAGCGCCCCGCTCGACACGATGCCCAGCGCCTGCAGGTCTTCCCGGTGCACGAGTCTGAGCCAGGCGGGTCCGCTGATGAAACCGGCAAGGAGATAGCCGATGATGCGCGGCATTCGCAAACGGTGCGCGATCGTTCCGGCGAGGAGTGCCGCGAGCGTCACACACCCGAGCGCAATCGTCGCATACGCGGCGGGTGCGGAGGCGGGGGCGCCACCGAATCCGCGCGCGATGCGTTGCAACACCGCCATGACGACGAGCGTGATGAACAGCAAGAGCCATTGCACAGGCGCGCAAAATACGGCAGATTCCGCGCTGTAACCATGCCGTTCGTTCATCTCCACACCCACAGCGAGTACTCTCTCCTCGACGGCGCCAACCGTATCCCCGATCTACTCGACCGGGTGCAGGCGCTCGGCATGGATTCGCTCGCGATCACCGACCACGGCAACCTGCACGGCGCCTGGTCGTTCTATGAGGAAGCAAAAGCCCGGAAGATCCGGCCGATCCTGGGATTCGAGGCCTATCTCGCGTTCGGCAGCCGGCACGCGCGCGAGAAGCCGGCGCCCGATGCGCCGCTTGGCGCTTCGTACTCGCATCTCGTGCTGCTCGCCAAGAATCGCACGGGTTATCAAAACCTCATCAAGCTTTCCTCTATAGGGTTTCTCGAGGGCTACTATCGCCGGCCGCGGATCGACAAAGAGGTGCTCGAGCAACACCACGAGGGGATCATCGGACTCGCGGCCTGCCTGTCCGGTGAAATCGCGCTGTATCTGCGGCAGGGCAATTACGAAGCGGCGAAGGCGAGCGCGGCATGGTTCGCCCGCACCTTCGGGCCGAACGGCTTCTGGCTCGAGGTGCAGGACCATGGCTTGCCGGAAGAAACGACCGTCGCGGAAGGGATGCTGCGCATCGCGGCGGAGCTCGGCTTGCCGGTGGCAGCCACGAACGACGCGCACTACTTGAAGCGCGAGGACGCCGAGGCGCACGATGTGCTGCTCGCGATCGGCACGGGCAAGGATCTCGACGACCCCAAGCGCTTTCGCTTCTTCGGGCAGGAGAGCTACGTCAAATCCGAAGTCGAAATGCGCAAACTGTTCGGCGGCCATCAGGACACGCTCGCCGAGACCGCCCGCGTCGCCGATTTGTGCGAGTTCGACTTCGAGAAGCGCTACTTCCTGCCGCAGTATCCGCTGCCGGCGGAGTTCGCCACCGACCGCGACCTGCTGATCCATCTCGCGCGCCGAGGCGCCATCGATCGCTACGGCGATCCGCTGCCGGCGGCCGTCGAGCAGCGTCTCGAGTACGAGCTGGATGTCATCACGCGCACGGGCTACGCCGGCTACTTCCTCATTGTATACGATCTGATCAAGGCGGCTCGCGACCGCGGCATTCCGGTCGGCCCGGGACGCGGCTCGGCGGCGGGATCGCTGATCGCCTACGCGCTACGCATCACCAACGTCGATCCGCTCAAGTTCGATCTGCTGTTCGAGCGCTTTCTCAACCCCGAACGCATCTCGATGCCCGACATCGACCTCGATTTCTGCTTCGAGCGGCGCGGCGAGATCCTGGAGTACGCGCGCGAGCGCTACGGCCGGGAGTCGGTCGGTCAAATTATCACGTTCGGAACGCTCAAAGCGCGCGCCGCTTTCCGCGACGTCGCCCGCACGCTGCGCGTCGAAATGGGCGACGTCGAGCGGCTGACCAAGCTGATCCCCTCGGGCCCGGCGTTCAGCATCACGCTCCGCGAAGCTCCGGAAAAAGTGCCGGAGGTGAAGGCGGCCGCGGCGCAGGACGAGCGCATTCGTAAAGTCCTGGACCTCGGAGCCAGGATCGAGGGACTCGCACGGCATGCGTCCGTGCACGCCGCCGGCGTCGTCATCGCCCCAGGCCCGCTCACCGATTACGTGCCAGTGTGCACGGCGCCTGACTCGAAGACCGACGCGGACGCCATCATCACGCAGTATGACATGGTGGCGCTCGAGCACGTCGGCATGTTGAAGATCGATCTGCTCGGCCTCAAGACGCTGACGGTGCTGCACGATGCCGCCAAGATGGTGCAGGAGCGGCACGGCGTGACGATCGATCTCGAGAATCCCGATCTCAACGATCCCAAGGTCTACGAGCTGCTGCGCGCCGGACGCACCGCCGGCATCTTCCAGTTTGAATCGCCGCTGGCGACCGACTGCCTGCGGAACATGAAGTGCGACCACTTCGACGACCTGGTCGCCACCAATGCCCTGCTGCGCCCCGGTCCGCTGGATACCGGGATGTACCTCGTGTACATCAACCGCAAGCTGGGCCGAGAGAAGGTGCGCTACCCCCATCCGGCGCTCGAGCAGATTCTCGCGCCGACGTACGGCGTGATCGTCTATCAGGAACAGGTGATGTTGATCGCGAGCGCGCTGGCCGGTTACTCGCTCGCCGAAGCCGACGTGCTCCGCAAAGCGGTCGGGAAGAAGATCAAGGAGCTGATCCAGGAAGAGCTGGGCAACTTCGTGACGCGCGCGATCGCCCGCGGGCACGACAAGAAGACGGTCGAGGAGATCGCCGCGCAGATCGAGACGTTCGGCCGCTACGGCTTCAACAAATCGCACTCGGTCGCCTACTCGATCCTGTCCTACCAGACGGCGTGGTTCAAGGTCTACTATCCCGCCGAGTTCATGGCCGCGCTGTTGTCGTCGGAAATCGGCAATACCGATCGCGTGGTGCAGTACATCAACGAAGCGCGCGAGCTCGACCTGCAAGTCCTCGCGCCCGACGTGAACGAGTCGGGTTACAAGTTCACCGTCATCAGTGACCAGCGCATCCGTTTCGGTTTGGGTGCGGTGCGAAATGTCGGTGAAGGGGCGATTGCATCGATCATCGCCGGCCGCCGCGAGGCGCCGTACCACTCGCTCGTCGAGCTGTGCGACCGCATCGACTTGCGACTCTGCAATAAGCGGGTCATCGAATCATTGATCGACGCCGGCGCCTGCGACTCGCTCGGCGGTGAGCGCTCGCAGCTGGTCGCCGCGCTGGACCATGCCTTCAGCGAAGCCCAGGTCCGGCAACAGGAACGGTTCACGGGTCAACACGCGCTGTTCGGCTACACGCCCCAGCTCCCGGCTCCTAGCTCCCGGCTGCCGGATGTGCCGCCGTGGACTGAACATGAGCGCCTGACCAGGGAGAAAGCCGTGCTCGGCTTCTTCATTTCCGGGCACCCCCTCGCCAAGTACCGCGCGGAAGTGGAGCTTTTTGGGAGCCGGACGACGGCCACGCTGGGTACGTGGAGTCCGCAAAAGACCACCATTGCCGCGGTCGTCACGGTCGTGAAACGCCAGATCTCCAAAAAATCGGGTGCCGAGTATGCGCGCCTGACACTCGAAGACTTCCAGGGTGCGGCGGAGGCGCTCGTTTTCCCGGAGGCCTGGGCCAAGTTGAGCAATGTGATCCGGGCCGACGGCGCGTATTTGCTGACCGGCGGCTACACCGCGCGCGACCGGGGGGCGGGCGGGGCGGGCGGGGCGGGCGGCGGCGAGGAGCAGGCGCAGTTCATCGTCGAGGGCGCGCGCGCCCTGGACGAGCTGAAGCCAACCGGGGCGATCGGCGTCGCCGTGCGGTGGACGGCCGGGAAAGCGCCTGAGCCGAAGAGCACGCGCGCGATCGCCGCCTTATGCGCGGCGCATCCGGGGCCGACGCCCGTGTTCCTCGAGTGGACGGGGCCGAACGGGGTAGGAAACGAAACGGTTCGCCTGCGGAGCCGATCGTTCCGGGTCGACGCGGCGGATGATCTGCTGGCGGCGCTGCGCGAGATCGTAGGGGTGGATGGGGTGACGTTGGTTCGGGCGTAACGTTGATTGGGGCGTGACGATTCATGGGTAGGGGCGCAGCATGCTGCGCCCCTACAAGCTTCATGTGTGCGCCCCGAAAACTCGAAAACGGAAATTATGGCCGTCTACACGCTGGATTTCGAAAAACCGTTGCTGGAGCTGGAAAAGCAGATCGAGGAGCTGAAGCGCGTCGCGGGCGAAAAGGCGGATATCGCCAAGAACCTGCGGCCGCTCGAGGATCAGCTCGCGAACCTGCGTGTCGAGATCTACCGCAACCTGACGCCGATGCAGCGCGTGCAGGTAGCGCGCCATCCGCGCCGCCCCTATCCGCTCGACTACATAAGCACCGTCTTCACCGACTTCGTCGAGCTCCACGGCGACCGCCTCTATCGCGACGACCCGGCGATCATCGGTGGCTGGGCGCGGCTGGACGGTGCCAGTGTCATGGTGATCGGCCATCAGAAGGGCCGCGACACCAAGGACAACCTGTACCGCAACTTCGGCATGGCGCATCCCGAGGGGTACCGCAAGGCGACGCGCCTGATGCGCCTGGCCGCGAAGTTCGGCGCGCCCGTGATCACCCTCGTCGATACCCCCGGCGCCTATCCAGGCCTCGGCGCCGAGGAACGCGGCCAGGCCGAGGCGATTGCGCGCAGCCTGATCGAGATGGCATCGCTGGCGACGCCGATCATCACGGCGGTGATCGGCGAAGGCGGCTCCGGCGGCGCGCTCGCCGTCGGGCTCGCCGATCGTGTGCTGATGCTCGAGAACTCGGTCTACTCGGTGATCTCGCCCGAAGGCTGTGCGGCAATTCTCTGGAAGGACGCGAGCCAGCGCGAGCGGGCCGCGGAAGCCCTCAAGATCACGGCGCAGGATCTGCTGAACCTGGGTGTCATCGACGAGATCGTGCCCGAGCCGCCCGGTGGCGCTCACTCCGACCCCGAAGCCGCTGCCGCCGCCCTCGGTGACGCGCTGCAGCGGCACCTCGGCCAGCTGCGAAAGCTGAAGACTGACAAACTCCTCAAACGCCGCGAAGAAAAGTACCTTTCCATGGGTGCGCTGACCGAGAAGTGAATTGACGAATGTCTTGGAAGTCCGGTTCAAAGGGAACCGGCGCGAATACTTCACCTGGCTGTCTCAAGACTCCTCCCCGCTCCGACGCGACACTCCCGTCATCGTCGAGGTCGAGCGCGGGCAGGATTTTGGGATCGTGTCCGCATTGGGTGAAGTGGCGGAGAAAAAGTGCACGCGCTGCGGCGCGTGTGGGCAGCAAGGAACGGAAGCACCTTCCGCCACGCGCGCGGTCGTTCGCCCCGCGACTCCCGAAGACCGGAAGATCGCCTCCGAGCTCCGCATCAACGAAGAAGAGATCCGCCGCACCGTCCGCGACAAGGTGCGGCAGCACAACTTGCCGATGAAAGTTTCCGATGCCGAATGGCAGTGGGACAAGCGCAAGTTGACGATCTATTTCACCGCGGAGCAGCGCGTGGATTTCCGGGCGCTGGTGCGGGACCTGGCCGGCTTGTTCCGCACGCGCATCGAGCTCCGTCAGATCGGCGCGCGCGACGAGGCGAAGCGGCTCGACGGTATCGGGCGCTGCGGCCGCCAGCTCTGCATCGCGAGCTGGCTGCCCGAAGGACGGCCCGTCAGCCTCTCACTTGCGAAGGCGCAAGGCTTGTCGCTGAACCCCGTGCAGATCTCCGGGCCGTGCGGCCGGCTGCTCTGCTGTCTCCACTACGAGCACGATTTCTACGTGCAGCAGCGGAAGCGCTTTCCAAAAGAAGGAAAGACGATCAAGACACCCGAGGGAACTGAGCGCGTCGTTTCGATCGACATCTTCCGCGAGCGGGTCACGCTCCGGTCTGAGGACGGCGCGACACGCGTCGTCGCGCTGGAGCAGCTACGACTGTAGTGCCCTCCCCCAAGTTTTATCTCACGACAGCCATCGACTACTCCAACGGCGATCCGCATCTCGGACACGCCCTGGAGAAAGTCGGCGCCGATTGCATCGCGCGCTATCGCCGGCTGCGCGGCGACCAGGTCCACTTTCTGATGGGGATGGACGAGCACAGCCAGTCGGTGATTCAGGCGGCGGCGCGCGCCGGCGTCACTCCGCGCGAGTGGGTGGACCGGATGGCGCGCACGTTCGCCGGCTACTGGGAGCGGCTCGAGTGCAGCAACGACGATTGGATCCGTACGACCGAGCCGCGGCACGTGCGCGGCGTGGTCGCGCTGCTCGAGCGAATTCAGCGGCAGCGGCCCGGCGATCTCTACGTCGCCGATTACGAGGGACTGTACTGCACCGGCTGCGAGGAGTTCAAGCAACCGGCGCAGATCGCCAACGGCCACTGCATCGAGCATCCCACGCTGGAGCTGATCGGCACCAAGGAACGCAATCACTTCTTCCGGCTGAGCGCGTACGGCGCGCGACTCCTCGCGCTGATCACCAAGGGCGAATTCCGCGTCGAGCCGGAGATCCGCCGCAACGAAGTCGTCCGCCTGCTCGAGGACGGACTGCAGGACGTCTCGATCTCGCGGCAGCGCCTGCCGTGGGGCATTCCCTTCCCCGGCGACAGCGAGCAGACGGTTTATGTCTGGTTCGACGCGTTGATCAACTATCTGTCGGCGACCGGCTTTCCGGACACCGGCTACGAGAAGCTCTGGCCCGCCGATCTGCACGTGATCGGCAAAGGCATCACGCGCTTTCACTGCGTCATCTGGCCGGCGATGCTGCTCGCCGCCGATCTCGCGCTGCCGCGGCTCGTGTGGGCGCACGGCTACGTGCAATGGGAAGGCGCGAAGATGAGCAAGACCGCCGGCACGGCGGTGAGCGTCGATACGGCGATCGCGCGGCACGGCACCGACGCGCTGCGCTATTTCCTGCTGCGCGAAGTCGGATTCGAGAACGACGGCAACTTCACGTGGGAGCGATTCGACGCCCGCTACACCGCCGACCTCGCCGACACGCTCGGCAATCTCGTGTCGCGCTCGCTCTCGATGGTCGAGCGCTATCGCAACGGCGTCGTGCCGGCGCCGTCCGACGACAGTCCCCTCGACCGTGCCGCGCGGGCGACGCTGGATGCATACGCCCAGGCAATGGACGCGAACGAGCTCCAACAGGGCGCCGCGTTGATCATCGAGCTCGCATCGCGCGCCAATCGCTACGTCGAGGAGACGGCGCCGTGGAAGCTCGCGAAAGGAAAGCGCGACGCAGAGCTCGATCGCGTGCTCGGGGAATTGGTGCGCACCGTCGCGCGGCTCGCAATCATGTCCGCACCCTACATGCCCGAGAAGGCCGCGGCGATCTGGACCGCATTGGCCGCGTCGCAGCGGTTCGACGCCGTTCGATTTGGAGACGCGCGCGCGCTCGCGGTCGGCGGCTGGCGGGTCGCAAAGACCCTGCCCCTCTTTCCCAAGGAACTGCTGCCCAAGGCGTTGTGACGGAGCGCACATAGCACGATTTGACGCGACTCCTCACCGCGGCTTATGTTTGCATCCCCAATGAAGAAGAAGCAGGTAGATCGCCGCTGGACCGTCATGCTGGTCCCGCACGGCTCGGGCTCATCCCGGGCCGTGGAAGTCTCGCAGACGGTCGTCAAGGCGCTCGTCGGCATCGGCAGCGTCCTCGCCGTGCTGTTCCTCGTGCTCGGCGGCACCGCGCTGTCGCGCGGCGTCAGCGTCACGCGCAGTCGCGCGCTCGAGCACGAGAATCAATTGCTCGCGAACGAAATTCAGCGCCTGCGTGAGCGGCTCGTCGGCCTGCGTGACACCATCAACGTCTTCGGCGAGCGCGAGCAGGCGCTGCGCCTGATGGCCGGACTCTCGCCGATCGACAAAGACGTGCAGCAGGCCGGCATCGGTGGGCCGAGCGGCCAGTGGATCGAGCGCGACAGCCTGTCGGCCGCGGGCGCAAACGGACAGCTCGCCCTCGCGGCGCGCGTCGACATGGATCAACTGACGCGCCGCGCCAACCTGCTCGTCAACTCGCTGAACGAAGCGTACGACTCGGCCGCGAGCCAGCGGTCGCGCTACGCCGCGACGCCGTCGATCATGCCGACCAAGGGTTGGCTGACGAGCGCGTTCGCGCGCGAGCGCGTGCATCCGATCCTGCACCTCGCGCGGCCGCACGAAGGCATCGACGTCTCCGCGCCGATGGGCATGGAGATCGACGCGCCGGCGGCGGGTGTCGTGACGCGCGTCGTATGGGAAGAAGGCTACGGCAACTTCCTCACGGTCGATCACGGCTACGGCCTCGTGACCCGCTACGCGCACTGCTCGAAGATTCTGGTCGTCCCCGGCCAGCGCGTAAAGCGCGGCCAGGCGATCGCCCGCGTCGGCTCGACGGGATTGTCGACGGGGCCGCATCTCCACTATGAGGTGTGGGTGAACGGCAAGCCCGTCGATCCGATGAAGTACGTGCTCCCGGACGCGATCGTGGATTGACGATGGTGTCGTGATTGTGAAAACGTACGGGGCGGCGGCCGAGGGGCTACCGCCCCGCAGTGTTCTCGGATTAGGCCTCGAATCGGTGCATGGGACCGATATGCTGGCAGGGTTCTAACGGTTCAGAACTTGCACGCAGCGAGTTGAAACGCGAACATCCAGTACTCCGGACCGCCGAGGTCCTTATGTCATACCGCCTGCTCTGTCTTTCACTATTCGCCACCACCTGGCTCCTTTCAGGGTGTCACCCGCGACGTGGGGCGGCCGCGGAGGAGAGCGTCGACCCCTCCGCGGGGGTACGCGTCATTTCCGACGATGCGATCGCCAAGACCGGCGCGCGCACCGCGTGGGAAGCGCTGCAGCGGACGGTTCCCTTCTTCACCTTCAACGACAACAATCGCGGCGGGACGTCGGGCATCGAGCACCGTGGCCGCTCGAGCATCTACTTGCGCGACGTCCCGTTGATCCTGATGGACGGCGTCGAGCTGAACGATTTCACGACGCTCACGAGCACCCCGGCGTCGGACATCCGCGAGATCGAAGTCCTGACCGGAATCGATGCGACGACGTATTACGGCACCGGCGCGTCCAAAGGCGTCATCCGGATCTGGACCAAGGGCGGATAAAAAACAGGTAGGGGCGTAGCGTACTACGCCCCTACCTTCACGACTCTGCTGTCCTTCCGAAACGCTTTCCCTACGGCTTCGTGTCGTCGCAACCCGTGAACAACGGGTTGTTCCGCTCGTCGAAGGGCACCGGCAGCTCCGTGTCGGCGCCGTAGACCGTGCCCTTCGGATACACGCCGACGGGATAGATCGTCAACGGCTGCCGGCTGTACGGCGCGCGTGTCAGCCGCCGCAAATCGCCCAACCGGTGACCCGTGCCAAACAGCCAGAACGCGCGCTCACGGAACAACAAGTCGACGCGCGCCGCCGGCGTTCCGGGATCAGCCAATGCTGCCAGCGTGAACCCGCCGTTGTTGGCCGCATCCGCGCGCAGGGCGTTCAGCGAATCGATGCCCGCCGATGCGAGGCCGCCATTCAGGGCCGCCTCCGCGCGAATCAATCGGGCTTCGACCTGACCGGCTACGGTCACCGGGCTCGTCTGCGAGGCATAATTGAGCAGCACGTACAGATTGGATACGGCGTCGAAGCCCTTGCCGCGCAGTATGGTATTGACGCGCGGATCCGCCGCAGTAATGAACGGCAATCCGTTCGTCCCCTCCGCGTTCGCTACGCTGAACCGCGCCGTGCCGAGCGGGGCCTGGTTATTGAACACGAAGACGCCGTTGTACTGGCGGTTCGTGCTGATCGAATGCGCCGTCTGATACGGCACGTTCGTGACGCCGGCAACCGCCGCGGCCGCGGCGGCGACGTTACCCGAGTCGAGCAGCGCCCGCCCTTTCCCAACGCTCGCCAGGTTCACGATCTTCGGCACGGTCGTCATCGCCAGTGCCGAATCGAAACGAGAAATCGCGATGGCGAGGATCTGATTCGTGGTTTGCGGCGTCCCGTACGCGATCGAGCCGTCCGGCTGCCGCTGGCTGAACGGCACGCCGGAGCAGTAGTTCTCGGCGAAATACACGTACGTCATGCCCGACAGCGCCAGCAGCTCGCCGATGCGCGAGGTGGAGGTATCGATGTACTGTTGCATCGCACCCGCCGCGCCTTCGAGCGCGACTCTGGCTTTGTGCAGATTGAAGTACACGGCCGTCAACGTCGTGTTGTTCTCGTTGATCGAGCGCGAATCGTACTCGATGCGTGTGGGGAACGTCTCCACATCGATATACTCGTCGGTGAACACGCCCGACACGAGGATCTGTCCCTCGGTGCCGCCGTTGTCCCCGTCGTTCGCGAAGGCGAAGTCACCGATGGCGCCGTTATAGGCGGCAACCGCGCCGTCGGCATTCTGGACGTCCTTGGGGTTGATGATGTCCGGGGTATTCACGTCCAGCAGGCCGGAGCACGCGGTCAAGAGCAGCGCGCCCAGCACCGCACCGAAGCGATATCCTGAGCTCATGGTCGTCGCCTCCTAGTAGCCCAACGATACGCGCACGGCAATCGTGCGGATCGGAGGCGCGGTGAGGAAGTCATCGGGCTGGTCGGACTGACCGTTGCCGTTAACCTCGGGATCGATGCCGTCGTACTTGGTCCACTTCAACAGGTTACGCCCCGTCACGGAGATCTGCATCGACTGCGCGCGCACCGCGCGGGCCCAGAGGTCGGGCGCCGTGTAGGTGATCGACGCCTCCCGCAGCCGCAGGAACGTGCCGTCGACGAGGTAGCCGGCCTGGGAGAAGCCGAGTGCGGAGCTGCCGGCCGCCACCGCCCGGGCCTGATCCGCGAAGGAATCCGTCTTGTCGTTCACGGCACGGCAATTCAAGCCGGCGCCGACGCAGCGGAACCGCTCGGTGAAGTTGTATCCCTTGTAGTCGCCACGGTAATCGAGCTGCCCGTCGATCCGCAAGCGGTTATGGAAGAACGTCAGCCCGCCGTTGAACGTGATGACCGTCTTCGGGATGGACGAGCCGAGGAAGCGCGCGACGCTGTCTACGGTCACCTCGTTCACCTCGATGATGCCGTCGCCGTTCAGGTCCTTGTAGCTGAGAATCGGGCGGTCCCAGAACCCGAACAGCGGA
>DATGEQ010000010.1:0-26027 GCA_035309945.1 Gemmatimonadales bacterium
CGGGCGTGACCCACTTGCCGGCGCCATCCACCACGATCGCGTCAGTGGGCGACTGAACATTCGTGCCGACCGCGACAATGCGCCCGTCCCGAAACAGAATCGAACCGCCCTGAATCTCCTGGCCTGCGGCCGTCATGATCGTGGCATTGCGGATCAGCACGGGCGGATTCGCATGACGCTTGTAGGTCGACGGATACTGCGGTCCGACGCCTTCGGTATCGCTCGCGGCGGCCGCGGCGGGCGCAGCAGCCGTTGGCGGAGGCGCACCCTGCGCCGTTGCCGTTCTCGCGGGCCGGGCGCCACGTCCACCACCTGACGCGCACGCCGTCATCACGGCCAGCAACAATCCCGCGAAGAGAGGTCGCATGTTCCAGGCCTCCTGTTATTTCACGAGTTCAAAGATCAACGGTGCGCCGGTCGGCGCGATGCGAATCAGCCGCCGCGGCACCTGTTGAGTGACGTTCATCACGATCGGCAACTGCATCCCCGAGAGCTCAAGTCGATACGCCGGGAACGTTCCGGCGGGCACCTTGACGGTCTCGACGCCGGTGACCTTTATGCTCACGACTTTGGTAGTTCCCTCGCCGGTCGAGAACACATTCAGGTTGAAGGTCTTTCCCTCGGCGAGCGGCAGCGCCGGCAATAACAGACCCACCGCGTTGTCGTCGATCGTGCCCGCTGCAATCGTCGTGTCGACGTTTATCGTCTTCGGGGTGCCGCCGGCCTGCGGGGACATGGACGTCCCTTTCACTCGGCCGTCTGCGTAGCTCAGATGGGTTTCCGTGTGCTGGCCTTGCACCGTCCCGGTCTGGTCGGTGCGCCGCATCGAGAGATCACCATTCAAGACGACGTGCGATGACTGCTGGAACGGGCCGATGGTCGTCGATTCGCTATAGACGATCGAGTCCCCCATCACATCGACTTTTGCCGTCTGACCGCCGAATACGTTGCCTTGAACGAGCGCCTGGAAGCTGTCGCTGCGCGCCACGATCTGGGTGCGGTCGAACGCCACAGCCTCACCCTTGGGATTCAGGTCGGCCGAGGTCAGCGGCTTGCCCTCGACGTCGACCAGTCGCACCGGAGCGATGGCTTTCAGCTTCTCGTAGAGCGCCTTGGCGTCACCGACAACGACGATCGTCAGCGCATCGCGGTGAATCGCGCGCTGCGCCGCCGCGCGGGCTTGCCGCGGCGTCACGGCAGCCAGCCGTTCCCGATATCGCTGCAGGTAGTCGGCCGGGAGTCCGAGGAGCCGGGCCGTTGTCACTCGCTGCGCGATCTGCCGCGGTGTCTCGATAGTCAGCGGGAAGGAGCCCACCAGATATCCCTTGGCCGCGCTGAGCTCGCTGTCGGGCACTGCTTCCGTCCGGATGCGATCGATCTGATGCAGCAGCTCAGCGAGGGCGCTGTCGGTCACCTCGGTGCGGCCTTCGAACGTCGCCTGGAACGAGCCGAGGCCGCGGTTGCGCCGCAGCGCGGCATACGAGCCGTAGGTCCAGCTCTTTTGCTCGCGCAGAATCGAGAACAGCCGGGAATCGGAGCCGCCGCCCAGGACATGCGTGGCGACACGCGCCGCATAGTACCCGGTATCCGTCGGCAGAAACGTCGTGTTGCCGATGACGATGTTGGACTGCACCGAACCCGGACGGTTGACGAGCAGGATGTCGGTGACACGCTTGGCCGGCGCGGTCGCGAAGACGGGCGCCGCGGCCGCGGCGCCGCGCCAGCCGGCGAACGCCTGACTCGCGAGCTCCCGCGCGCGCGCCAGCGTGATGTCACCCGCGATCACGAGCAGCGCACCGCCGGGCCGCAGGCGCCGGTTCGCGAATCCGACGACGTCGTCGCGCGTGATCGCCTTGTAGGCCGCCGCCGACGTGTTTCGGCCGTACGGATTCGTGCCGTAGATCTCCTTGTTGAACGTGCGGCTGGCGACGTTTTCGGCCTGCGAGAGCGCGACCGCCAGTGACGACACGAAGCGCGTTCGGGCGAGCTCGAGCTCCTGGTCCGGGAATGTCGAATGACGCACGACGTCGCCCAACAACGCGAATGCGAGATCGGCATGATCGCTGAGCGCGTCGGTCGAGATCGTGAGGAAGTCGTCGTCGGCGTTCGCGCTGATGCTGCCGCCCACCCCTTCGATGGCGGAGGCGATCTGGTCCGCATCGCGTGTCGGCGTGCCTTTGGTCAGCAGCTCGGCGACGAAATCGGCAACGCCTTCCTTGCCCGGCGGATCGTACGCACTGCCGGCGCGGAAGCTCAGCGTGAGCGAGAGCGTCGGCTCCTCGTGATTTTCCACGAGCAGGAGATTGACGCCGTTGGACAGGGTCGTTTCCTGAAACGGCGGAAACCGCACGGGACGCATGCGAGCCGGAGCCGGCGGCTTGGTGGGGAAGGGCTCCTGCGCGCCCAACAGGCCCGTGACGAAGAAAAGCGGAGCGAGCGCGCGAACCGCCTTCATTGCGGGCCTCCCCCCGTCGCCGGCGCAGCACCAGGGCGTACGATGACCAGCGTCAAGTTCCCGGGCGCGAGATAGGTGTTCGCCACGCGCTTGACGTCGTCGCTCGTGACGGCGAGCAGGTGATCGAGGTCCGTGTTGATCTCGTCGATCGACGAGTGGAACGTCAGATAGTGATGCAATTCCTCCGCCTTCCCAAGCGTGGTCTCACGATTCGAGATGAAGCCGGCCCGCAGAATGTTCTTTGCCTTCTCGAGCTCGGCGGCGGTGATACCGTTCGCGCGAATACTGTCGAGCTGAATGTTGAGCAGGCTGTCGAGACGATCCGCTGACACGCCCTGATTGACGATGCCGTACGCGGCCCACACTCCCGGGCCGTTACGCGAGCCGTACGGGTTGAGAATCGAACCCGTGCCGACGGCCGCCTTGTCGCGCCGAACCACCGCGACGTTCAGCCGCGAGCTCTCGCCCTGACCGAGGATGATGTTGAGGACCTCGAGCGCGGGAGTGTCGGGACTGCGATGCTCGGGGATCCGATACAGGCGCATGACCAGATCCAGATTCGCCTGCGCGTCGTGCACCTCGCGCTTTTGCTGCCCCTTGCTTGCCTGGGCGGCGGCGTCGCACCGCGGGGTCTCGGGAGCCGGATGGCTCGGGATGCCGGCGAAATACTGATTCACGAGACGTCGCAGCTGCGTCGGGCTGAAGTCGCCGACCACGACGAGCGTCGCGTTGTTCGGCGCGTAATAGACGTCGAAGAACGCTTGCACGTCGGGCAGCTTTGCGGCATCGAGGTCGGCCATCGAGCCGATGACGGTATGCGCGTACGGGAAGCAGGTCGTGCTGTCGAACGGCCACGTCAACCCGTCGCTGAAGGCGGCGGCGTACGGTTGATTGTCGATGCGCAGCCGACGCTCCTCTTCCACCGCCTGCCGCTGGTTCTCGAAGTTGGCTTCCGTGATCGCAAGCGACCGCATCCGATCGGCCTCGAGCCACAGCGCCAGGTTCATCCGGTTCGAGGGCACCGTTTCGAAGTAGTTGGTGCGATCCTCGGTGGTGCTGCCGTTGTAGTTACCGCCGGCGCGCTCGACCAGCTGTCCATGCTCGGACTTCTTCACATGTGCCGAGCCCTCGAACATCATGTGCTCGAAGAGGTGCGCAAAGCCGGAGCGGCCGGGCCGCTCGTTGCGCGAGCCGACGTCGTACCACAGGTCCACCGTCACGACCGGTGTCGAGTGGTCCTCGGAGTAGATGACGTGCAGACCGTTCGGCAAGGTGAATTGCTCGAACGCGATCCGTCCCGCGGCGGGCGCGGGCGCGGGATTCCCTTGCGCGGCGGCGGTGGCGGGAAGGATCAGGAGGAGCGCGAACAGGTTACGCATGAGTGCGAGACTCCACAGGGAAAAGCGTCAACGCGTTGGTTTCGAGGATCGCCTGTTGCTGTTGGTGCGACAGCGGCAGCGCGAGAAACTGATCGATGTTCTGCCGTAGATCTTTCACGCCCGGACTCGGCCAATCCGTCCCCCACAGCACGCGATCCGCGATTTCCGGCAGGCGGGGAAAGTACTCCAGCAATTTCGCGGGCGGAATGCCCGACACGTCCAGCCTGACTTTCCCATGACGTCGCAGGATAAAAAAGGCTTCTTCCATGTACAACGGACGGCCGCCGTGCGCCATCACGAGCTGCAAGTCGGGGAAGTCGATGGCGACGTCGTCGAGTTCCATCGGATTGCCGTACTTGGACCGCGCACCGGGAAAGATCGACGTGCCGGTGTGGACCATGATGGGGAGGCCGCGTTCTTCACAGCGGCGGTAGATCTGGCCCAGTGCCGTGAGACCGTCGGTGTAGGCGTTGGCGGGAAACGCCTGGTGCGGCGGATGGATTTTGACCAGCCGAATACCAAGGTCGATCAGCCGGTCGACGTCGCCTTTGGGGTCGCGGGTGAAGCGCGCGTGCACGCCACCGTAGGGGATCAATCTTTCGGCGTCGGCTTGCGCATATTTTGCCGAGAACGTATTGGTCGAATCGTCGAAGCCCATGATATCGGGGCTCGGATAGTTGACGAGCCCGACACGCCACACCCGCGAGCGATCCATCACCTCGAGCAGCGCCTTCGGGTCGTCCATGATGGAAATCAGGAACTCCCAATGATCGTCTTTCCCCTTCCGCATCGCCTCCTGGACCTGGGGCTTGAGATCGCGCCACGGCTGGATGTGAATGTGGATGTCGGTGATACGACTCAATCGCTCCAGGTGTAAAACCCCTTTCCGGACTTCTTGCCCAGCTCGCCCTTCTTCACCTTGTCGCGCAGGATTTTCGGCGGCTCATACTGCTGCTTCCCCAGCGTCTCGTGGAGGTACTCGGCGATCGCCAGGCGGACGTCGAGGCCGACGAGGTCGGTGAGCTTGAGCGGACCCATCGGGTGGTTATAGCCGAGCTCCATCGCCTTGTCGATGTCCTCGGCGCTGGCGACGTCTTGCTCGAGCATCCGCATCGCCTCGAGTCCGAGCACGACGCCGAGCCGGCTGGAGGCGAACCCGGGCGAGTCGCGGACCACGATCGGCTCCTTCCCGAGTAGTCGCGCGAATTCCACGGCGCGCTCGACCGCCGGCCGGCTGTTCGGCCCGTGCGTCACGACTTCGACCAGCTTCATGATGTGCACGGGGTTGAAGAAATGCATTCCGACGAGCCGCGCCGGCTCCTGTAGCGCGGACGCAATCTCACCGATCGAGAGCGACGACGTGTTGGAGGCGAGGAGCGCGGCGCGCGGTGCCGCAGCTTCGACCTGCTGAAATAGCCGTCCCTTGATCGCGATGTCTTCCACAACAGCCTCGATCACGACGCCGGCGTCCGCGACCGTGGACCCGAGCGCGGCGTCCGCGCGCAAGCGCCGCAACACACTGTCGCGATCGAGCGCCGAGAGCTTCCCGCGCGTGATGGCGCCCTCGAGGAGTTGCTCGATCTTCCGCATGGCCTGGGGCAGGGCATCACTCCGGGCGTCCGTCAGTCGTACGTCGCAACCGGCGAGCGCGGCGACGTACGCGATGCCATGACCCATCGTGCCCGCCCCGATGACCGCGACGCGGGGCGCCGTCATGCGCCGCGAATGGCGTCGACGATAGGGCGTGCGCGCTCGGGATGGTTCGTGCAGATCCCGTCAACGCCCCAGCGCACCAGGTTTTGCATGTCGGCGGGCGCATCGACCGTCCACGCGATGATGCGCGCGCCAAGCCCGTGCACGGTCGTGACGAGCCGCTCGTCGATCGTCGCCCGCTCCTGCCACAATGTCTGTGCTTTGGCGTCGGCGAGCGTGCGGCGGGGATCGCGCGTCTCGACTTCCGACAACACGCCGCACGGCAGCCCCGGCCGCTTCTCGGCAAGCCGCCGCACGACGTGAAACGCAAAGCTGTGGATCGCGTAGCCTTTGGGGTTCGGGCCGCCATCCATGGCCGCGAAGAGCCGGTCGTCCCATCGCGGGTCCAGCACTTTCACTTCGATGAAGACCTTGAGCTTGTCGAGCACTTTCAATGCCTGAGCAAGCGTAGGGATCGGCTCGCCATTGGCGAGTGGGACCGCAGCGAGATCGCGCGCCCGCGCCTGTGCGATCGGCAGGCCCAGCACCGAAGGATCGTGGTGGACGACGATCTCACCATCGAGCGTCGAGTGGATGTCGAGCTCGACCGCGTCGGCGCCCTGCCCGGCCGCCAAGCGAAATGCGGCCAGGGAGTTCTCCAGCGCGATGCTGGAGGCACCCCGATGGGCAATCACCAAGGGCTTCACTGATTCAGGCTGTCGGCCTTCTTCGGTTCGATCCAGTCCGGCTCTTTTTCGATGTCGTGCACGACCGCGATGTCTTCGGGCCGCGGCATCACCGTCTCGAGATAGGCCGTGTACTTGTCGGCGTCGATTGGCTGTCCGTCGGTCGTGAACTTCTGGTGCGCGTACATGCCGATCCGGCGGTTGAATCTCAGATCGGGCACCTTGAGCTGCCGCTCGCGCTCGGGGATGAACATGTTGAGCCGCTCGACGAGCTTCACGATCTCCTGGCGGTACAGATTGCGGGCCAGCTCATTGAGCTTGCTTTTGTCCGGCTCGTGGCCCCCATTCGTCGGGCTTTCGCGCTCATCGTAGCGGCCTTTGAGTCCCCACACATACGCCCAATGTGCGGACGACGAGTTGTCCGTGCCGAAAAGATCGAACGCCGTGGGAATCCACTTATAGAAGAAGCGCTGGATCACTTCGGGCGGCATCTTGCCGGCCTTCACGATGCGCAGCAGTCCATTGTTGCCCGTGCCCAGGTGGTACGACTCTTCCTTGAGCATCGGTCCCATCGAGCGCGACAGCGGATCGAACGCGGAGACCGACAGCATCTTGAGCTGGAACTTGCCGTCGCGGTCGATGAACTGGGTGTACGTGAAGAAGTCGAGCCAATTATCCACGATCTCGTTGAAGGAGCCGAGCAGCCGCTCGCCTTCATCGGCGCGCCGCTCGAGCAGCTTGGCGGCTTCGCGCTTGCCCTCGTCGCCGAAATACTGGCAGAGCAGGTAGGACATCTGCCAGCCGTGCCGCATCTCTTCGGTCATCACGCGCTGCAGTGAGAGCAGGTCGTAGTCGGACGGCGCGTGATGCAGCAGGTTCCGCTGCTGCTCTACCGACGCGAACTCGGTGTCGCCCTGATAGACGATGAGGTTCAGCAGCGCATCGCGAATGCGCTGGTCGGGGATGTGCATGACGGTCGGCCATTTCCGCTGACCCTTGTAATGACCGAACTCGATGTGCGGCACTTCCTGATCGCCGAACTTTGCGTCGAATTGGAAAGAGCGCAGCGCGCCCTGCGGCAGACCGATCGAGTCCTGCCAGTATTTGAAGTAATCAATCCAGTCGTCGAAGTTGCCAAGTTTGCGGACCATTTCAGCGATTCCTCATCAGTTGACGTGCTTCCGGAGTGGCAAAGAGCACTTCCTGATCGGCGATTTCGATGTCGAGCATCTCTTCGAGCGTGCTGCGTTCCGACTGGTAGAGCGCTTCCTTGGCTTTGCGCACCGCGAGCGGCGCCATCGCCGCCCATTGCGCAGCAAGCCTGGTTGCCTCGGAGGGCAATTCTTCCGGCTGCACCACGCGATCGAACAGGCCGAGCGCGAGCGCCTCGCCGGCCGGCACCATGCGCGCGCTCCAGATCAGCTCGAGCGCCTTGGACATGCCGGTGACGCGCGGCAGGAAATAGCTGCCGCCCCAGTCCACGGTGAGTCCCAGCTTGTGAAATACCTGCCCGATGGAGGCTTGATCCGAGGCGATACGGTAGTCGCAGGCGAGCGCGAGGTTCGCGCCCCCGCCGGCCGCCGCGCCGTTCACGGCCGCGAGCACCGGCTTCGGTGCATGGCGAATCGAGAGCGCTATTGCCTTGCCGGCGCGCACGAGCTGGTCGCCCTGGCTGCCCAAGACCCCGAGATCGGCGCCGGCGCAGAACGCTCGTCCCGCACCGGTAATCACGATGACGCGCACCGCGTCAGCCGTGCCCAGCATGCGCAGCGCGTCGAGCAGATCCTCACACATGTCGGGATCGAAGGCGTTGAGCTTCTCGGGACGGTTCAATGTTACGGTCCCGATGTGGTCCCTGATTTCGACGAGGATCCGCTCGTAGGCGGCCATCAGAGGCGCTCGACGATCATGGCGATGCCTTGGCCGACGCCGATGCACATGGTCGCCAGGCCGAACTGCGTGTTACGGCGTCGTAAAGCGTGAACCAGCGTGGTGAGGATCTTGGCTCCGGTGCAACCGAGCGGGTGGCCGAGCGAGATCCCGCCGCCGTAGATGTTAACGATCGCGGAATCGATCTTGAGTTCCCGGATGCAAGCAATCGCCTGCGCCGCGAACGCCTCGTTCAACTCGACAAGGCCGATGTCCTTCATCGTGAGGCCGGCCCGCTTCAATGCCTTCTGCGTGGCCGGAATGGGGCCGAGGCCCATGCACGACGGATCGACGCCCGCTACCGCTGTCGCCAAAATTCGCGCGACGGCGTTTTTCTTCTCATTCGAGACGAGGAGGGCTGCTGCGCCGTCATTGATGCCGCTGGAGCTCGCCGCCGTCACGGTGCCATCCTTGTTGAACGCCGGCTTGAGCTTCGCGACCGCTTCCAGCGTCGTTCCGGCACGCGGATATTCGTCCTTGGAAAACATGGAGCCATCGGGCAGGGGCACCGCCACGAGCTCTTCCGTGAAGACGCATTGCTTGAGTGCTTGCGCCGCGCGCCGCTGACTCTCCACCGCGAACGCGTCCTGTGCCGCACGACCGATCTTGTAGCGCTCCGCCACAACCTCCGCCGTCTCGCCGAGGGAAATCGTCCACTCCTTCTTCATGCGCGGATTCACGAACCGCCAGCCGACGGTCGTGTCGGCGACCTCGGGCGCTTTGCGATTCCACGGCTCGCTCGACTTGAGCATCACATACGGCGCGCGCGTCATGCTCTCGACCCCACCGGCGATAAACGTCTCACCTTCGCCGGCTTTGATGGCTTGCGCCGCGCTGGCCACAGCCTGCAGACCGGAGCCGCACAGTCGGTTTATCGTTTGGCCCGGGACTTCGACCGGCAAGCCGGCCAACAGCAATGCCATGCGCGCGACGTTGCGGTTGTCTTCGCCGGCCTGATTCGCGCAGCCCAGGATGACATCGTCGATCGACGCGGGATCTACACCCGAGCGCTCGACGACGGCTTTGATCGGAACGGCCGCCAGATCATCGGGCCGCACATTCGCCAATGACCCACCGTGCTTGCCGACGGGGGTGCGCAGTGCGACCGAGATGAAGGCTTCGCTCACAACCCAACCCAAACGGTTTTGGTTTCCAGGTACCCATCCAAGGCTTCTCTGCCGAGATCTCGTCCGAAGCCGGAAGCCTTAAAGCCGCCGAACGGCGCCCCGGAGTCGTAGAAGTTGTACGAGTTGATCCAGACCGTACCGGCACGAATCGCTTTTGCGGCGCGATGCGCTTTCTGGATGTCCTTGGTCCAGATGCCTGCGGCCAGTCCGTACATCGTGTTGTTCGCGAGCTTCACGCCTTGCTCGAAATCGTCGAACGTCAGCACCGCGAGCACGGGGCCGAAGATTTCCTCGCGCGCGATCGTCATCTCGGGCTGCACGGCGTCGAAGACCGTTGCCTCGACGTAATAGCCTTTGCCGTTCGGCTTGGCCGCCTTGCCGCCGGCGACCAGCTGCGCGCCCTCGTCCACGCCCTTCTTGATGTAGGCGAGCACGGTTTCCTGCTGCTTCTTGGAGACGAGCGCGCCGAGCCGCGTGTTCTTATCGAGCGGATCGCCCGGCGTGAGCTTCTTCGCGCCTTCGGCGAGCTGCGCGATGACCTGGCTGTGCACTGACTTTTCGACGAGCAGCCGCGAGCCCGCGGCGCAGACTTCGCCCTTGCCGTAGAAGATTCCCGTCTGCGCGCCGCGCACTGCGGCTTTCAGATCGGCGTCGGCAAAGATGATGTTGGGACTCTTGCCACCGAGCTCCATCGTCACGCGCTTGTTCGTGTCGGCGGCCATCTTCATCACCTGACGGCCGACCTCGGTCGACCCTGTGAAGGAGATCTTATCTACGTCCGGATGCCGCACGAGCGCGGCGCCCGCCGTCGAGCCGCCACCCGGCACGACATTGAAAGCGCCTGGCGGCAAGCCCGCCTCCAGCGCGATCTCGGCAAAGAGCAGGGCAGTGAGCGGCGTTTCGGAGGCAGGCTTGAGCACGACGGTGCAGCCGGCCGCCAGGGCCGGCGCGAACTTCCAGCTGGCGATGTTGAGCGGAAAATTCCACGGCACGATGGCGCCGACGACGCCGATCGGCTCGCGCAACGTGTACGTGAAGAACGGGCCTTCGACCGGCAGGGTATCGCCAACGATCTTGTCAGTCCACCCGGCGTAATAGCGCAGGGTGTTGATCGCCATCCCGATTTCGATCTTGGACTCGAACAGCGTCTTGCCGTTCTGCGCCGTCTCGAGCCGGGCGACCTCATCGAGCCTGGCCTCCAGGAGGTCCGCGGACTTATAGAGGATTCGTCCCCGCTTCCTGGCCGACATCTCGCGCCACGCTTGCGACTCAAAGCACGTCTTTGCGGCGCGCACGGCGTTGTCGACGTCCGCCGCATCGCCTTGCGCGACCTCGGCCAGCACCTCTTCGGTGGCGGGGTTCTCGACGGGGAAGCGCTTCCCCGACGTTGCCGCGCGCCACTCGTTATTAATGAAGAGATCGGTCTTCACTTCCCCTTGAACTCCGCTACCCGCTTCTCGTTGTAAGCGGCGATGCCTTCCTTCGCGTCTTCGCTCTGGAACAGCTGCTGCTGCAGCTCGCGCTCGATCGCCAACCCATACTCGAACGGCACTTCGGCGCCCGACTGCACCGACCGCTTGATCAGGCCTACCGCCTTCGACGCCTTGTGCGGCGGGCAGAATTGCTTGGCATAAAGCATCACCTGCTCCCAGAAGGCGTCCGCCGGGAACATCTCGTTGACCAACCCCAACTCCTTGGCGCGATCGAACGAGAACGTCTCGCCCTTGACCATCATTTCGATCGCCGCCGCTTTCCCGACGATCCGGGCGAGCCGCTGCGTGCCGCCCGTTCCCGGCAGCACGCCGAGGTTCACTTCGGGCAGGCCGACCTTGCCGGCGTTCTCCTTGGCGAGCCGGACGTCACACGCCATCGCGATTTCGAGTCCGCCGCCGACCGTGTGACCGTTCAAGGCCGCAATCGTGAGCTTGGGTGTCTGTTCGAGCCGGCTCAATGTTTCGTTGGCGTGGAGGCAAAAGAAATACTTGAAGCGCGGCGTCACCTTATTGAGCATCGCGATGTTCGCGCCTGCCGAGAAAAACTTTTCGCCGTGGCCGCGAATCACGATGACGTGCACCGTGTCGTCGAAGCGCGCCTTGAGAATCGCTTCATCGAGCTGATGCATCATCTCGTACGTGTAGGTATTTGCCGGCGGATCGTCGAGCTCGATGATCGCAAGGCCATCCTCGGCGCGGTATTGAATGAGCGTCTTGACTTGCGGTTCGGTCATAGTTGCCATGGGATTACTTAGCCTCCTGATGAGTCTCGACGAAGCCGCCGAGGAAGATGCTCGCCATGAGATCGGCCAGGCGGGCAGGGTCGATCTCGCCGCCTGGGTTATACCAGTTGTAGATCCAGTTCATCATCCCAAACAGGATGTACGTCGCCGCACTACGATCCACCGCGCTTTGATCGGGCGCTGCTTCCTTGAGCACGGATTCCAGCAGGTCCACATAGCGCCGCTTGATGACGTTCACGCCGCGCGGCGCCGTTTCATGCGATATCACTTTCATTTCCGCCATATGCGCGGCAAAGAATGCGACGTGATGGCGGATGAACGCCTGCAGCTTGTCTTGCGGATCCGTCGCGGCCGCGATGGCCTGGCGCGCTCCGTCGAGTACCTGGGTGAAACAGCGTTCCTGAATCAGCGCGAGCAGATCCTCCTTGCCGCGCACGTAGTAGTACATCCCGGCGAGGGACATGCCGCTCGCGGCCGAGAGATCTCGCATGGTGGTCGGGTGATAGCCCTTGTCCGCAAAGACCCGGGCGGCGCGGGCGAGCAGGTGATCCAGGCGTTCGTCGTATGGTCGCATGAGTTCGAACGATCGTTCGAATTTCGAAGCTAGCCAGCCGATGCTGCGCTTGCAAGGGCGGCATTAAGCATCACCGTCCTTAATATTTCGGCATCCCCCGCGTCCACAGGCAAACGACATCGATGGCGCATCCTCTGCCGCAAACCGAGACGTCGAGCGACGCCACGCTGATTCGCGCCTGGCAGTCCGGCGACGAGCGGGCGGCGGCCGAGTTGGTCGCGCGGCACGCGCGGCCGCTGGCGCGGTTTCTCGCGGCCGCGGGCGCACCGGACGCCGAGGTGGACGACCTGGTGCAGGAGACGTTCATCCGGGCGTTCCGCAGCGTGGACCGGTTCCGGGGCCAGTGCCAGTTTCGCACCTGGCTGCTGACGATCGGCGGCAACGTGCTGAAAGATTTCGGCCGGCGCGCGGCGCGGCGCAAAGTGGTCCCGCTGGACGAAGGGGTGCGGGATGTCGCCGGCGATCCCCACGAGTTCGCCGAGGCCAGCGAAGCCGAAGCGATGCTCGCTGAGGGATTGAAGAAGCTGCCGCGGCTGCAGCGGGAAGTGTTTTTGCTGCGCGCGCAGCAGGGACTGGAATACGACGAGATCGCGTCGGCGTTGGCGACGACACCCGGAGCCGCACGCGTGCACTACCATCATGCGGTACGCAGACTGAAGGAGCTGGTGAAATGAACGAAGAGCGGATGGTCGAGTTGGCCCAGCACCTGGGCGCGCGGGCGGCGGAGCGTCTCAACGTCGCAGCGACCGCCCGCAACGTGGTCGCACGGCTCCAGGAGCCGCCGGTAGAGCGCGTCGCGTGGATTCAGCAGACGTGGCTGCGAATCGCGGCGACCGTGGTCGTGCTGATCGGCGGCTCATTCGCGCTCCTGAGACTGAGGAGTAATGAACAGCGGCCCGACGTGATTCCGCACGTCGCGCATTTCGTGGCCGACGACTTGAACGACCTGTCGACTGACCAGCTTCGCGACGTCCTCGCGACGTTCGACGAGGTCGTGAGTGATAGCAGCGCCGTACCGGAAAGCAGCCCGGATTTGCGTGAACTCGATGCGCGGCAGCTGCGTGCCATGCTGCGCTCTTTGGAGGGGTAGATGAAGCTCTTCGCAGTTGCGCTTGCGATCATGATCGCGCCGGCAATGGCGGCGCAGCAGCCCGCCGATACGGCCGAGGCCGGCCGGCTCCGGGCGCAGATCGAGCAGCGCTTCAGTGACCAGGTGCAAGAAAACCTGAGGCTGAATCCGGATCAGGCGTCGAAGCTCAAGGCCACGCAGGAAAAGTTCGGGGCGCAGCGTCGAACGATCATGCAGCAGCAGATGGATCGGCGGCGGGCGCTCGACGATCAGATGCAGCCGGGTATGCCGGCCAATTCCGATAGCGTGAACAAGCTCATGGCGGGCATGCGCGATGGCCGTGCCCAGATGGTCAAGATCGACCAGGATGAAGACCGGGAGATGTCGGGCTATCTCACTCCGGTGCAGCGTGCGCGCTATCAGCAGATGCGCGAGCGGCTCATGCAGCGGGTGAACGAGATGCGGATGGAGCGGCGCCAGGAACCGGGCATGGGAGCGCCGCGACCGCGGTTGGCGCCGGGGCCGAGGCCGCGCGCGGGTCGGCGTCGGCCGTAATCCGCGAGACGCAGTCGGGTGCTGGTGCGGCCGTCCCGCGTTGGTGCGGGGCGGCCGCGTGCTTTATCGTTCCCGTTCCATTTTCCCAGGGACTTTGGTTATGCGCCGGGCTGTCGTCCCCGGATTCGTCCTCGCATGTCTCGTTGCCGCACCCGCCCGTGCCAGCGCTCAAGGCGCGCACGGCCCAACGCTCAGCGGCGTGCGGTGGAGTCAGAAGGTCGGGAATTGCACGGGTGGAGCTGATCGAGCAACGCCACGCGGGCGGTAGCCGCTGGCGGCGCCAATATCGAGACGCACGATCGGCGAGTCCGGTTGACGATGGAGTACGTGTCACGGCAGGTCGCCACGGCGCGTGGTGGTTGGTCCTGGCACAACTGCAGTTGTCCTTCTAAGAGTATATTTCGCGCGCAAAACGGCCCGAGTGGCGGAACTGGCAGACGCGCAGGACTCAAAATCCTGTCCCGGCAACGGGGTGAGAGTTCGATTCTCTCCTCGGGCACTACCAACACAGCTCTCTCTGCCGGCGTTACGACGGTGGGCTACCTCCACTACGAAATCGAGCCACAGCCATCACCGGTGCCCGGGTCGAATGAGTGGACAGTCAGCGTGAGGCTCTGGCACAATCACCACGGTGAGTTCACCGAGCAGCTCGGTCCCTAACCGAGCGCCGAGTCTGTTCCTGTACCGGTACCAACTGGGCCGCGCTACGGCGTCACCGAGCCGTCCTTCTGCCTCATCGCCCAGGCAAGTAAGGCGGTGCTCCTCGGCAACGAGCGGTACCGCCGCTTTCCGAGATAGTCAGGGCGAACGTCGCGAACATCGCCCTCCTGTTAGTCTTCTAACGTGGTGTGGAACTGTCACCGGAGGTTGCGGATGCAGTTGGGGATGATTGGACTCGGGCGCATGGGCGCCAACATGGTGCGTCGCCTCATGCGCGGCGGCCACAAGTGCGTGGTGCACGACAAGCAGCCCGCCGCCGTGCAGGCGCTCACCGGCGAGGGCGCCGTCGGCGCGATGGCCCTGGATCAGTTTGTCGCTGCGCTCGCGACACCCCGAACCGTCTGGCTGATGGTGCCCGCCGCCGTCGTGGATGCCACTCTTGACGCGCTCCTTCCCAAGCTGGCTGCCGGTGACGTCGTGGTGGATGGCGGGAACTCCTACTATCGCGATGACCTGCTCCGCGCCAAGCGGCTCGCCGAGCGGGGGCTGCACTACGTGGACTGTGGCACGAGCGGCGGGGTCTTCGGTCTCGAGCGCGGGTATTGTCTGATGATCGGCGGCGAAACGGATGTGGTTCGCCGCCTCGACCCGATCTTCGCGACGCTCGCGCCGGGAGCGGGATCGGCGGCCACGACCCCCGGACGCAAAGGGCGCAGCGGGACCGCGGAGCGTGGCTATCTGCATTGCGGCCCCCACGGCGCTGGTCATTTCGTGAAGATGGTGCACAACGGCATCGAATACGGGATGATGGCAGCGTACGCGGAGGGACTGAACATCCTCAAGCACGCGGGAGTGGGGAAGCACACGCGCTCCGCGGACGCCGAGACCACACCGCTCCGCGATCCCGAAGCCTATCAGTACGATCTCGACCTACCCGACATCGCGGAGGTCTGGCGCCGCGGCAGCGTAATCGCGTCCTGGCTGCTCGACCTGACCGCCGCCGCGCTCGCCGCCGATCCGGCCCTCGATCATTTCCAGGGACGCGTGTCGGACTCGGGGGAGGGACGCTGGACTCTCCAAGCGGCCATTGACGTGGCTGCGCCGGCGAACGTCCTCGCGGCGGCACTCTTCGGGCGGTTCACCTCGCGCGGCGAAGCCGACTTCCAAAACCGCCTCCTCTCCGCCATGCGTGCCGAGTTCGGCGGGCATGCGGAACACGATGTCCGGAAGTGAGTCGCGTCTGAAGGGAACGGGACATCCCGGGCATGCGGACTCACGCATGCCCGACGCGATTCAGCGGGAAGCGTTCAGTTATTTCGTGCACGAAACGAGCCCTGCCAAGAGATTGGTCGTCAATACCACAAGCGGGCATGCCCCCGCCGGCATCGCGGCGGTGGGCCTCGGACTCACCGCCGGACTTCGGGCCGCCGGATTCACCGGTAGCTGGCTCTCTGGCGCCCGCGCGGGCGGTTGACCGGTGCGCGTTCCGCTTCCGCTCCTCGTCCCGTCGCTGCCGCCGCTCGAAGACCCGATCCGCGCGGAGCTGTTTGGCATCGAGCGACTCGAGCAGCACGCCGAGAGCCTCGCCGCCGCGCAGCGGGTCACGACCGAAGGGGAGCCGGTCCGCGCGCTGTTGCCGCGGGTGGACGACAACGGCCGCGTGTTGCGCGAGGCGCAGCATGTGATCGCCGATGCGGTCCGTGAGGAGCGGTGGATCACGCCCGCCGCCGAGTGGCTCGTGGACAACTTTTTCATCGTCGACGAGCAGCTGCGCGAGATCCGTGACGACTTGCCGGTGGGTTTCTATCGCGAGCTTCCCGCGCTCGCCGACGGCCCGCTGGCCGGCTACCCGCGGGTGTACGGCATCGCGTGGGCCTTCGTCGCGCATACCGACAGCCGCTTCGATCCGGATACGCTCCGCCGTTTCGTACAGGCCTACCAGCGTGTCCAGCCGCTCACCATCGGGGAGCTCTGGGCGGTCACCATCTCGTTGCGGGTGGTCCTGGTAGAGAATCTCCGGCGTCTCGCGGACGTGATCGTGCGCGGGCGCCAGGCGCGTCACGAGGCGGGCATGCTCGCCGACGAGCTCCTGCGGCTGGCCCGCGATGGAAAACGCAGCGTTCCGGCGCCGCGGCGCTACGCACGAGCGCCATTCTTTCCGGCGTTCGCGGCGGAGCTGATCCAGCGGCTGCGCGACGAGGACCCCGCCAGGAGCCCCGCGCTGGCCTGGTTGCACCAGCGCCTCGCGGCCCAGGGGACGACGGCCGACGAGATCGCCCTGGTCGAGCACCAGCGGCAGGCGGCACTGACGGTGACGGTGCGGAACATCATCACATCCATGCGATTGATCTCGGCGCTCGATTGGACGGTGTTCTTCGAGAGCGTCAGCCTGGTGGACGAGGCGCTCCGCGCGGGCGGCGGCTTCGCCGCGATGGATTTCGCGAGCCGTGACAGCTATCGCCACGCGATCGAAGCGCTGGCGCGCGGGTCGAGGCGAACCGAGCTCGACGTGACACGAGAGGCGCTGGCTCACGCGGGCCGGTTCCGGGCCAGCTCAGCGGACACGAGCGGGCTACCGGACGAACGGCGGGCCGACCCCGGTTTCTATCTCGTCGGCGGCGGCCGGCGGGAGTTCGAACGCGCGCTGGGGTTCCGCCCGCCGCTCCTGCTCCGGTTGCGGCGGGCGTTCATTGACGCCGCGACTCCCGGATATCTCGGCACGCTGTTCCTGATCACGGCGGCAGTTCTCGCCATCCCGCTGCTGATCGCCTCCAGGACCCCGGTCTCCGTCACGGGGTTGGTGGTTCTGGGGGTGCTCGCGCTGGTTCCAGCCTCGGATCTCGCGGTCGCGTTGTTGAATCGCTTCGTCACGATGGTGGTGGCGCCGAGCGTCCTGCCGCGGCTGGAATGGGCCGCCGGCGTACCGGCGGAATTCCGAACGCTGGTGGCGGTGCCGACGCTCCTCACCGAACGGGCCGACGTCGAGGAGCAGGTCGAGCGGCTCGAGGTGCGCTATCTCGCGAACTCCGACGGCGACGTGCGGTTCGCGCTGGTCTCCGATTGGGCCGACGCGGCCACCGAGCATGCGGCCGGGGACGATGAGATCCTCGGTGCCGCCCGGGACGCCATCGCGCGGCTGAACGCCCGTCACGGGCCTGCGCCGGGCGGTGGCGATCGCTTCTTCATCTTTCATCGGCGGCGGCTCTGGAACCCGAGCGAACGGGTCTGGATGGGGTGGGAGCGCAAACGCGGCAAGCTGCACGAGCTGAACCGGCTGCTGCGTGGCGACACCGGCACGACCTTTCTTCCCGAGGACGGGAGTGCGCCGGTCGTGCCGGAGGGCGTGCGCTACGTTCTGACGCTCGACGCCGACACACGGCTCTCCATTGATGCAATCAGCGGGCTCGTCGGGACGATGGCTCACCCCCTCAACCGCCCGCGGCTCGACCCGGTGACGCGCCGGGTGGTGGAGGGGTACGCTGTCCTCCAGCCGCGTGTCACACCACCCCTGCCGGGTCCCACGGGTTCGCTGTTTCAACGGATCACGTCCGGGCCGTCGGGGATCGATCCGTACGCGGCGGCGGTGTCGGACGTCTATCAGGATCTGTTCGGCGAGGGATCCTACACGGGCAAGGGGATCTACGACCTCGATGCGTTCGAGACGGCGCTCGCGGACCGGGTGCCCGACAATGTCCTGTTGAGCCACGACTTGTTCGAGGGACTATTCGCGCGCGCCGGCCTAGTGACCGACATCGAGCTGTTCGAGAGCGCCCCCGCGAACTATCTGACGTCCGCGGCGCGCCAGCACCGCTGGGCGCGCGGCGATTGGCAGCTGCTCCCCTGGATCCTGCGCGAACGCTTTTCGGCGGTCGGCCGCTGGAAGATGATCGACAACCTCCGGCGCACCCTGTCCATGCCGGCGGCGTTTCTCACGCTCGTGAGCGGATGGGCATGGCTGGGATCGCCGCCCGGTCTGTGGACGGCCTTCATCCTCGGGATGATCGCCGTTCCGCCGTTGCTCCCGGCGCTCGCCGGCGTGTGGCCCCGTGCCCCGGGGGTCTCGAAACGCAGCCACCTCCGCGCGGTCGCGCGTGATCTGCGTTCTGCGGGCGCCCAGATCGCCCTAACCATCACGACCATGGCGGATCAGGCGTGGCGGATGGCCGACGCGATCGCACGGACGCTGGCGCGGCTCCTGCTGACGCACCGGCGGTTGCTGGAGTGGAAACCGTCGGAGTATGCGGTCGCGCGCATCCCGCACACGTCCGCGGGATTCTACCGCCGCATGGCCCCCAGCATCGCGCTCACGGCGCTGGCGACCGTCGTCGTGTCGCAACGCCTCGGTGCCTCGCCGGTGGCGGTGCCCATTCTCTTGTTGTGGGGACTCGCGCCCGCCATCGCCCATCGGCTGAGCGTGCCGCGAAGGGAGGTGCGCGCGGCTCCCTTGTCAGCGGTGGACGCGCGCGCGTTGCGGCTCATCGCGCGCCGTACCTGGGCGTTCTTCACGACGTTCGTGACGGCGGATAGTCAGGGGCTGCCGCCGGACAATTTCCAGGAGACGCCGCGACCGGTGGTTGCGCACCGCACCTCGCCCACGAATATCGGGCTGTACCTGCTCTCGGTCGTGTCGGCGCGCGACTTCGGGTGGGTGGGGACGCTGGACGCGGTCGATCGGATCGAGACCACACTGCGCACCATGCAGCGGCTCGAGGATTACCGTGGGCACCTCTACAATTGGTACGACACGCGGGACGGCCGTCCGTTGGATCCGCAGTATGTCTCATCAGTGGATAGCGGCAATCTTGCCGGGTCCCTACTCGCACTCGCGAACGCGTGTCAGGAAGTGATGGACGAATCTGCGCCGGGGCGGGCGGCACTGTCCGGCATCGCGGATGCTTTGCTCCTCCTCCGGGAGGCGGCGCGCGCTTGGGAAGGCGGCGGACGCCTCGATGAGGCGCTCGACGTCGTCGCGACCGTGGTCGCCCAAGTCCCCGACACGCCCGCCGAGTGGTCGGCGCGGCTAGCGGAGCTCGAGGCGGCGGCGCGAACGGTGGCCAACCGTGCGCAGGACGTGAGCGAGGCCGAGAGTGCGACGCCGGCACCCGCGGCGGTGTTGGCGGCGGTAGAGGAGCTGCGCGCCGCGGTCGCGACGCACGCCCGCGATCTGGACACGCTGCTCCCGTGGGCGGGGCTGCGCATTGACGCCGCCGCCGCGCCGCTCATGGCCCGGTTACGCCCCGCGCCGTCGTTGGCGGAGACGGCGAGCCGGTGCGAAGCCGTGCTCATGGACCTCGCAGCGGTGCGCGCAGCGCTGATCGGCGCCGGCGACGCGACCGCTGCACGGCTTGGGAGCATCGACGCGCTCGCCGCCGGCGTCAAACGCTCCGTCACCGCCGCCACCGCCCTGCGCGGTCGCCTGACCCAACTGGCGGCCGACGCGCGCGCAATGGTCACGGCGATGGATTTCAGCTTTCTCTTCGACCGGACGCGGATGCTGTTCGCGATCGGGTACCGCATGGGGGACCGGGCACTCGATTCAGGACGCTACGATCTCCTGGCGTCCGAGGCCCGGCTGTTGAGTTTCATCGCCATCGCGAAAGGGGACGTGGCGGTGCGGCACTGGTTCCGGCTCGGCCGCGCGTTGACGCCCGTGGGACGGGACTCGGTGTTGCTGTCGTGGTCGGGATCGATGTTCGAGTACCTGATGCCGGGGCTGGTCATGCAGGCGCCGGTGGGCAGCCTGCTCGAGCAAACGTGCCGGCTCGTGGTAGAGCGGCAGATCGACTACGGCAACGAGCGGGGCGTTCCTTGGGGGATGTCGGAGTCGGGGTACTACGCACGCGACCTCGCGATGACGTTCCAGTATTCGAACTTCGGCGTTCCGGGACTCGGTCTCCGACGCGGTCTCGCTGACGACGTCGTCGTCGCACCCTACGCCACGGCGCTGGCGGCGATGGTGGATCCGGTGGCGGCGGCGCGGAACTTCCGGGTCCTCGCCGACGCCGGCGCCGACGGGCAGTACGGATTCTACGAGTCGGTGGACTATACGCTCGCACGTCTGCCCCCCGACTCGTCGCGGGAGGTGGTGCGTATGTACATGGCCCACCACCAGGGCATGACGATCGTCGCAATCGGGAATATTCTGCTCGACGGAGCTATGCGTTCGCGCTTCCACGCCGAACCCATCGTGCGGGCCAGCGAGCTGCTGCTGCAGGAGCGTACGCCCCGCGACGTCGCCGTGGCCCGGCCGCGCGGCGACACGGACGCGGTCGTGGGCGACGTCCGCGAGTTGGTGCCCCCATTCACGCGGCATTTCTCGTCCCCGCACGGCCCGGCGTCGCGCACGCTGCTCCTGTCCAACGGGCGCTACGCGGTGATGCTCACGGCGGCGGGGTCGGGATACAGTCGCTGGCGAGACCTGGCGATCACGCGCTGGCGCGAGGACGTGACCAGCGACGACACCGGTTCGTACATCCTGCTCCGCGATATCGCGAGCGGCCAGCGCTGGTCGGCGGGGTTCCAGCCGCGCGGGGAAACGCCCGAGAACTACGACGTCTCTTTTACCGAGGACCACGCGGAGTTCGTCCGCCGCGACGGGACGATCACGACGCGGCTCGAGGTCATCGTGTCGTCGGAGGATGACGCCGAGGTCCGGCGCGTGTCGCTCACGAACCACGGGATGCGGACGCGCGAAATCGAGGTCACGTCGTACGCGGAGATTGTGCTCGCGCCGGCCGCGGCAGACGCGGCCCATCCCGCATTTTCGAATCTGTTCGTTCAAACCGAGAGCGTCGCTGAGGGGGACACGTTGCTCGCCACCCGGCGGCGGCGCGCGCCGGACGAAGCGGAGATCTGGCTGGCCCACGTCCTCGCGGTGGAGGGCGAGACGATCGGCGACCTGGAGTGGGAGACCGATCGCGGGCGATTCCTCGGGCGCGGGCGCGGCGCGCGCGCGCCCCTTGCGGAGACGCTCGGTCGCGAACTCTCCAATACCACCGGCTCGGTGCTCGACCCGATCGTCAGCCTCCGCCGCCGGGTCCGGGTCCGCCCCGGCAAGACGGTGCGCGTGGCATTCTCCACGCTGGTGGCGCCCTCCCGCAGCGTGGTGCTCGACCTCGCGGACAAGTACCACGACGTCACCACGTTCGAGCGGGTCGCCACCCTCGCCTGGACCCAGGCGCAGGTCCAACTGCATCACCTCGGTATCGGGCCCGACGAGGCCCATCTGTTTCAGACGCTCGGCGGGTCCATCCTGTATGCGGATCGCGCGCTGCGCGCCCCGGCGGAAGCGCTCGCGCGTCGCCCGGAAGGCGTTGCGGCGCTGTGGGCGCACGGAATCTCGGGAGACCTTCCCATCGTCTTGGTGGTGATCGACGAGGCCGACGACATCGGCATCGTCCGGCAGCTGCTGCGCGCCCACGCCTACTGGCGGATGAAACGCCTGGCCGTCGACCTCGTGATTCTGAACGACCGCGCGCCCTCCTACGCGCAGGATCTGCAGGTGCTGATCGAGACCCTCGTCCGGACAAGCCAGTCCATGCCGCGCCTGGAGGGCGCGGAACTCCAGGGACGAGTGTTCGCGCTCCGGGCGGACCGGGTGACGGCCGCGCAGCGCGACGTGCTGCGGAGCGTGGCCCGTGTGGACCTCTCGAGCCGGCGCGGGACCTTGGCGGCGCAGGTGGCGCGAGCCTCCAGGCCCGACGCCGCCCTGGTCCGCGTCGACCGTCCGTTCCCGGCGCCAGTGACTTCGGCCGTGGCCCCGGCGGTGCGGCAGCCCACCCTCGAATTCTTCAACGGTGTCGGTGGATTCGACGCCCACGGGCGGGAGTACGTGACCATCCTGCGTGCGGGGCAGTGGACGCCCGCGCCGTGGATCAACGTGATCGCCAACCCGAGCTTCGGATGTCTTGTGTCCGAAGCGGGATCGGGGTGCACGTGGTCCATCAACAGCCAAGAGAATCTTCTCACGGCCTGGTCCAACGATCCGGTGAGCGACCCGCCGAGCGACATGTTCTATGTTCGCGACGAGGACTCCGGGGAGGTGTGGAGCCCGACGCCGCTTCCGATTCGCGAGGACCACGGCGAATACCTGGTGCGACACGGCCCCGGGTATACGCGATTCGCCTACCGCGCCCACGACATCACGCTCGAGCTGCTGCAATTCGTGCCCGTGGACGCTCCCATCAAGATCTCGCGCCTCACGCTGACCAATCATTCCCCCCATGCCAGGCGCCTCTCCGTGACGGCGTATCTCGAATGGGTGTTGGGGGTCTCCCGCAGTGCCTCCGCACCGTTCGTGGCGACCGAGATGGACCCCGCCACGGGGGCGATGTTCGCGCGGAACTCCTGGAGCCGGGATTTCGGCAGCCGCATCGCCTTCGCGGACTTGGGTGGCGCGCAAACCGCATGGACGGCTGACCGCACGGAGTTTCTCGGGCGCAACGGCACTCGCGACCGCCCCGCCGCGCTCGGCCGCCGCGACCCACTGTCGGGTCGGACCGGGGCGGTCTTCGACCCCTGCTGCGCCCTGCAGACGAGGCTCGCGATCCCCGCCGGAGGGCACGCGTCCGTCGTGAGCTTCCTCGGCGAGGCCGACACCCGCGATCAGGCGCGGGCGTTGATTGAACGATATCGGCATGACAATCTCGACGCGCGGCTCGCGGAGGTCACGGACGGCTGGGCCCACGTGCTGACAACCATCCAGGTGAAGACCCCCGATCGCGCGCTCGACATTCTGTTGAATCACTGGGCGCTGTATCAGACACTCGCCTGCCGCGTGTGGGCGCGGACGGCGTTCTACCAGTCGAGCGGCGCCTACGGCTTCCGCGATCAGCTACAGGACGTCATGGCGCTCGGCGTCGCGCGGCCGGACGTGATGCGCGCGCAAATCCTGAAGGCCGCCTCGCGCCAGTTCGTCGAGGGCGACGTACAGCATTGGTGGCACGAGCCGGTCGGCCGCGGCGTGCGCACCCGCATCTCGGACGATCTCCTGTGGCTGCCCTACGCAACCAGCCACTATCTCGATGTGACCGGCGACCAGGAGATCCTCGAGGAGGCCATCCCGTTTCTCGAGGGGGCGGTGCTCGCCGCCGGCCAGTCGGAGTCCTTCTTCGAGCCGCGCACATCGAGCGAACGCGGTACCCTTTTCGAGCATTGTGCGCGGGCACTCGACCGGAGCCTCGGCGTCGGTGCTCACGGCCTCCCGCTGATGGGGACGGGGGACTGGAACGACGGCATGAACCGTGTCGGCGCCCAGGGCAAGGGCGAGAGCGTGTGGCTTGCGTGGTTCCTGCACGGGATTCTCACGACGTGGGCGCCCGTGGCGGCGGCGCGCGGAGAGACGACGCGCGCCGAGACTTGGGCCGGGCACGCCAGGACGATCAAGGAGGCCGTCGAGCGTGGAGGGTGGGACGGCGCCTGGTACCGTCGCGCGTATTTCGACGACGGCACGCCCCTCGGGACTGCGGGCGCCGATGCCTGCGCGATCGACTCAATCGCACAGTCGTGGAGCGTCATGTCGGGTGCCGCGGATCCCGATCGCGCACGGCGCGCCATGGCGTCCGTTGACCAGCATCTGATACGGCGGAACGATGACCTGATGCTCCTGCTGACGCCGCCCTTCGACGAGACTGCGCTCGAACCCGGATACATCAAAGGGTACGTGCCAGGCGTGCGCGAAAATGGGGGCCAGTACACGCACGCCGCCATCTGGACGGTCATCGCGTTCGCCGCGCTCGGCGACGGCGACAAGGTTGCCGAGCTGCTCGCGATGCTCAACCCGATCACGCATACGGCGACTCCATACGGCGTCCAGCGGTACCGCGTCGAACCGTATGTCGCCGTGGGCGACGTCTACTCCGAAGCGCCGCACGTCGGCCGTGGCGGGTGGACGTGGTACACGGGATCGGCCGGATGGCTGTATCGCGCCGGGATCGAATGGCTGCTCGGTGTCCGAGTGCAGGGAACGCGACTGGTGATCGACCCCTGCATCCCCTCGGGATGGCCCGGGTTCTCCCTGGCGCTCCGGTATCGCTCCGCGGGGTACGACATCGTTGTGGAAAATCCCAGCGGGGTCTGCCGGGGGGTGGCGGTGATCGAGCTCGACGGGGTCGCGCTCCACGACCCCACGGCCGTACCGCTCGCCGACGATCACCAGAGCCATCGGGTTCGCGTGGTGCTCGGCAAGAAGGGATGAGCCATCTCCCGTACGTGCCGGGAGGCCGCGACGATCCCGGCGTCCACGCCGTGGCGGCGAAGGCGATCGAGCTGATTGCGGACGGCGCGCGGGTCGGTCTCGGATCGGGGCGCGCCGCCTCGGTATTCATCGCGAAGCTCGGCGCGCGCCGCCGCGAGGGCCTGCGCGTCTCGGGCGTGGCGACATCGCACGGTTCGGCCTACGAGGCGCGGCGGGCCGGCATTCCCCTCATCGCGTTGGGGGTAGGCGGGCCGCTGGATCTCACGGTGGATGGTGCCGACGAAGTCGCGCCGAACCTCGATCTCGTGAAGGGGTGGGGGGGCGCCCTGGTGCGCGAGCGCATCGTAGCGACCGCCTCCGCCCGCCAGGTCATCCTCGTCGGCACGGCCAAGCTCGTTCGGGCGCTCGGTGAGCGGGGACGGGTGCCGGTGGAGGTCATCCCCCTGGCGGAGTGGCTCGCCGTACGGGAGCTCGAGGCGCTCGGCCTCGCACCCGCTCGGCGAATGGATGCCGGCGGATCGCGGCCGTTCATCACCGAGAATGGGAATCTCATCCTCGATTGCGCCCTTCCGGAGCCGCTCCGTGACGGGAAGGCCGCCCGCGAGCTCGAGCGCGTACTGCTCGAAATCGTCGGCGTGGTGGATACCGGGCTCTTCCTCGGAACGGCGCACCGGGTCTTGGTTGGTCACCCCGACGGGCGGGTGGACACCCGTTCCCGGGCCGAGGGCTAAGGGTCCGTGCGAGCCGACGTCCAGGTGATGCCCAGCGCTGCTCTGCTCGCCGATACGGTGGCGGAACAGTTCGTTGCGGCCGCGGGTGATGCGATCCAGGCGCGCGGGGAGTTCGTCGTCGCCCTCAGCGGCGGCGCGACACCCCGCGGCACCTACGAGCGGCTCGCCACGGAGCCGCTGGTCACACCGGTGATGTGGTCGCGCGTGCAGGTGGTGTGGGGGGATGAGCGGTGTGTGCCGCCGGACCATGCGGCGAGCAACTACCGGATGGCACGCGAAACCCTCCTCGACCATGTGCCGGTCCCGGCGGCGCACGTGCACCGCATCCATGGTGAGGACGATCCCGTCGCCGCCGCTGCGTGCTACGACGCGACGCTGCGTGCCCTGCTCAAGACGCCGGCCGGCCCGCCGCGTGCGCTCCCCGGGACGCGCATTGATCTCGTTGTCCTAGGGTTGGGGGATGACGGGCACACGGCTTCGCTCTTTCCGGGGAGCGCCGCCGCGCGCGAGCAGACGCGCTGGGTGGTGGCCGAGCACGCGGCCGCGGTGTCGATGTGGCGCGTCACCCTGACGGCGGCCGTCATCAACGCGGCGGCCGATGTCCTGTTCCTCGTCTCCGGCGGTGCCAAGGCGGCCATTCTCCGCCGGGTGCTCGAGGGTCCCCATCGTCCGCAAGAGCTCCCGGCGCAGCGGTTCGCCCCGTCCAACGGCCGGGTGCGCTGGTGTGTGGACGCGGCGG
>DATGEQ010000011.1:0-12909 GCA_035309945.1 Gemmatimonadales bacterium
GTACCGCGCGAGCGCGTTTACGGGCGCCATCATCTCTTTGTCAGGGGCAGCCGGACTGTAATTGGATTGGAATGGTGGTGTCTGCGCTGCGAGGAATGAAGCAGACAGCGACACGAGAAGGGAGAATGCACTCGGAATGCGGACCGTGACTTGCATAGACGACTCCCAGATTGGCAATGGTGACCTAACATCAACAGGCAGATTCGTGGCTCGCGGCCGCCTTGTATCTCGATTCTTCCGTAAAGTGTGAGCAAGTTGGGACGGGCGATAGTCCGCGCTGCCTAGGGTCTTCGAGACCGTCCGTTAGCCGGGACGTCGTCCGTTCCCTACGCTCGTCTAGAATCCGCACAGTTGGCCGGGGTCGCAAGCCCGCATCGTGCGATCGCGGCCCTCGCGGCCGCGGGCCTGCCGGTCGTCGTCGCGAATCCACGCCAAGTGCGGGACTTCGCCCGGGCCACCGGCCAACTCGCCAAGACGGACCAGCTGGATGCGGCGATCCTCGCGCTCTTCGCCGAGCGGGTGCGGCCCACGCCGCGGCCCCTGCCCGATCCGTAGAGTTCGGCTCGAAGACGAATCGGCCCACTTGGCACTTGAATAGCTAGCACGTTTGGCTGATAGCCCCTCTCCGGGTTTTTTGTCATCGTTCCGCTCTGTTCCGTCCGCGCACCGGGGTGGTCTCGGCACGAGGCCGGCACCGGGAGGGAGCGGACAATGAGAAAAGGCAAGTCGTCAATCACAGAATCCGGAACACCGATCCCGGACGACAATCAGCCTCAGGCGGCTGGCCTTGTCGGTCCGGGCTTGTTCCAGGATCACCCCGTCACGGGGATGCGGTCCCGCCTCAATCGCGAACGCATCCCCGAGCGGGGAGACGGCGGACACCCGGAGAGCGTTCTCACCAAGCTCGCCGTGCTCATTCGCGGGGACCGCGAGCGGTTGCTCACGCGCTGGCGCCACGAAGTGCGGGCGCTCCCTTCAGCCCAGCATCTCGATGCCCCCACCCTCGACGATCACATTCCCGCGTTGCTCGAAGAGCTGGCTGAGGCGCTCGCGACGAAGTCCGATGAGACGATTGCGGAAGCGCTGCGGGAAGGGAGCCCCCCGGAGCACGGATTACAGCGCCTGGAGGACGGCTTCGACATCGTGGAAGTGGTGGCCGAGTACAACATCCTGCGCGGGTGCATTCACGACCTCGCCGAGGCCAACGGCTTGAGTCTCGGAGGCACGGCGTTTCACATTCTCAACCGGGTGTTGGACGGGTCAATCGGCCTGGCGGTCGAGGCGTATGCGCGGCAGAGCACGTCGGAGATCAAACACCGCCGGGAGGAGTATCTCGCGTTTGTGGCACACGATCTCCGCACCCCCCTTCAGGCCATTTCCCTGGCCGCGAGCGAAGTGGAGCGAGCGCTTCCCGCGCCGAGTGGGAATGCCGAGGGTACCCCGATGTTCAAGACTCTGCAACGAAACGTGCGGCGGCTCGAGGCACTGGTGGGGAAGGTGCTTGAAGAGAACAAGACCCCCGAAGCCGAAGGTGAGCTCAAGCTCGAACGGCGCTCCTTCGATCTGTGGCCGCTCGTGCAAACGCTCATGCAGGATATCCAGCCCATCGCGGGGGCCGCCGGCACTCGCCTCATGAACATGGTGCCTGATGACCTGGTCGTGTTCGCCGACGCCGGCCTGCTACGACGCATCTTCCAAAACCTCATGGACAACGCGATTGCCCATACGCCTCGGGGTGAAGTCCGCATCGGCGCGCGCGACGTTAACGGCACGATCGAGTGCTGGGTGAGCGATAACGGCACAGGGATACCGCGTCACCTCCTCCACAAAGTCTTCGAGAAGGACGCGGATGGCCTCGGCCTCGCAATCGTGAAGACACTTGTCGAGGCGCACGGAGGGACGGTGCAACTCGATAGCGAAGAGGGCCACGAGACCATCGTCCGCTTCACGCTGCCGTCGCGCATCACGGGCGCCTAGGAACCACGGATTGGCGCGCGGCGCCACAGCCGCCTTGATTGCGACGACGAGATCCCGTTTTTCGAACGGCTTGTGGAGCCGACCATGGCACCCAAGCCCGCCGGGTCCGCTGCTGGTTGGCGCCACTGCCGAGGCCGGTAATGGCAATCACCTTACCCCCCGCAGGTCGTGATGTTGTGAAGCGCGTTACGGCTATCGATCTTTGGAATTCACTCCTTTGAGTTAACTCCACCTCGTACCGTCATGAAGTGAACAGCACTGAATAAAGATTCATTCCTTAAGCGACGTGGGCTCGCAGCGGTGCATCGTGCTGTGCTGATCGCCGCCCCCGGCGCTTCGCGCTTGGCCCATGAGGCAGTATCGATCGAAATCTGCTCCAGCGTAGACGGGACCCGAGTAATACTGCTTCACGCCGGACACGAACACCGACGGCTGTACGCCATCCGGGCCCAGATGGTTAAGCACGACCGCTTTGACATGCGCCTTTGACGCGAGCTCTCCGACTTCCCTCAGGTCGAGAATCTCGTCCCTCATGTGCGCCATGTGGGCGTGCAGAAGTTCCGGCGACCAGTTATTCGCTTTGGCGGCCTGCTGCAGGGATGTGGCCATTGCGTCGAGATCAAGAGCCAGGGATACAAGGACGTCCGCGCCTTGGGCCAATTGCGTCACGGCGTCGCTGGGCCCGGTGTCCCCCGTATAGATGACGACCCCGTGGGGCGTCTCAAACCGGTAAGAATATGATTGCATTCGTCCGTGGAATTCTGCGGGCATCAGCGCATAGTGAGAGTTCTCCGCGGCAATGACTCGAATCTTATCGTCTTGATAGACCAGGCCGTTGCCTCGAATGTCGTGCGCGGCAAACGGGTTTCGGACGTGCACGGCAGCGCCGGGCGGCTCGGCTGCGAACACACCGAACGGGATGCTGATGTAGCGGAACGCCGCCTCGACGAGTTCCTGCGTCTGTGGCGGCCCATAAATGTTGACGGTGGCGGTGCCGCCCGCAAAACGCAGACTATTGAAGTCGTTGGCCATCACGCTCGCGAGATCGAGGTCATGATCAGGATGGTGATGGGTGATGAAGATGGTGCGTATCGTTTCGGACCGGATGCCCGCGCGGATCAGCCGTCGCATGGTGCCGATGCCGCAGTCGATCAGATACGGACGGCCGTCGACGATGAGGAGGCTGGAGGACTCCGACCGGTCTCCGCTCAAGAACGGCCCGCCGTGCGTTCCGAGCAGCAGCACCTCGGTGTCGCGCAGCGTGTCGGGCACCGCACGCCCTTGGGCGGCGGATGCCCCGGCGAGAGCAGCGAGCATGGATACACTCGAGGCAAGCAGCCGGCACGTCCTGCCGACGCTGACCCGCACCGGCTCACAGCTCCAGAAGCGCATGGCGGGCGCCGAGGATGTGCGGGCTTGCCTGTTTGAGAGTCGCCACATGACGTCCTCACCGTGTGGGTGGGTCCGGCGGGGGTCGGGCCGTGGAGGAATCTAAGGGGAGACCCCGCGCTCGGCGCGGTCAAGAGTCTGCTGCAAGGCCCCTCACAGTAGAATCCCGCATGCCCGCGACACGGCCGGGCCGACGAGGCTCGTCGCTCACTTCGTGTGGCTCGCCACCGCGACCCGACACCATACCAGATCTCGAGGCAACGGCATTCGGGGGAACCGCGATGACGGTCAGGATCGGCGGGCTATTGCCTCAGCCACGGCTAACGCCACCTAATGTTCACGACGTGGCCTACACCTACCCATCGCTCGCGCGAGGGCAGCTCGCAGCTCATCGTCAATTTGCACGTTCAGTCGGGTCCCGTGTCTTGATACGCAAGCAGGACTGTTGCTGCCGAATCCGCCGTGATTCGCTGGCGATGATATGCTACGAGCACCGAAAGGACAGAATCTCGGGAGGCAGCGATGATTGAATCACGAGGTGGGCAGGGAGGTGCGTCGGCGCTGGCGAAACTATGACGGTGTCGGCGCTAGACCGGCTTTGTTGGCGGGGACACGCAGGAAACATCAAGAGCGCGATCCCAAACAAGAGCTTAGTCATACCGTGCTGCCTAACGGGGTGCGCCTAAGCTGCGGCGCCACACTCTACGGTTCACAAACGCAATTCTACCCTCGAGGACGGGCGCCGTCAGCTTCAGGCGCTGGTTAGGCGTCTTGCCATGTGCTGCGCGGGCTCACGGCGCTGTCCGCATCAGAAGGCCGGCTAGCCCGGCGGTCAGCGCGGCCGCGATGAGCATGTGCGCCGGGAGAAAGTTGCCGATGAAGCGATAGAGCAAGAGGGCGGTCGCAGCGGGCACAATGGCGAGAAGGACAACCACCGGCCTGGTGGCGAGGGATGGCCGAACAGCTAAGAGGCCCATAACCACAGCGAGCGTGAGAAGCGTCGCGGCATCGATGAGCCAAAGGCCCTTGAGAGAATTTGCGTAGAAGGCTGGCAGGTTTGACGCGTCCACCGCCCGAACGGCCTTGCCGAACGCAGCGGCATGCATGAGTCCACCAACTAGGAGGATAAAGGAGCTGGCTGCAAGCAAGAATCGCGGGAGACCGTTTGCCATTAGGGTACTCGAATCTGGAAGGTCCTGGGCAAGACGCCTAAACGGGAGTTCGAAAGAACTGTGCAACCTTCGCTGCAGTCTCGAATCGTGACTCCAATTCGACCATTCCGCTTGACGACGCGCGGTTCGGCTGGTCTGCCTAATCTACCACGAATGACTCGCATCGTGCGCCTCACGGGACCTGCTTTTGGTCGTTCGGTTCACACATAACGAGGCGCGGCAGGTGATCAGTCTGCCGCGCCCTTACGCCTCAGGTTTGAGCATCACGCCGCCTTCGGCGTTTGACTACCGCCCGCGCCCGGCTCGGGCTCGCTCTTGGTCTTGAACGGTCCAAGCACGTTGCGGGCACTGCGCCACGCTCCCATCAGCTCGGGATTATCCCCGAACCGGTACCGCACCATCCCGTCGAGAGCGCGGACCTGCTTCTTGATCTCGGCCGCCACAGCCTTGAGATCGGCGCTTGCACCCACATGGTCGCGCCGCCCCGCCCGTGACGCCTCGATCGTCTTCTCGATCTCGCCCAGCACCGCGGCGATATCGGCGAGCAGCGACGGTGGCATGCCACGGCTCAGAAGGACGTCCTGCTGCGACGTCGCCTTCTCCAACATCCCCTGCGCCGCGGTCATCAACGCCCGCTGACTCGCGTTCGAGGGCGGCACCTCGAAATGCAGTGCGATCTCGCCACCCTCTTGCTCGCCGAGTGCGCCCAGCGCCCGCAAATACAGGAGCAGCTTGGTCGTAAGCGCACCCCGGAGCTTCTTGCGTTGCTCGGTGGCCGCGTGCGCCGCCACCAGCCCCGCCCGCTGCTGCGCATCGAGTACCTCCGCGCGCTGCAGCAATTGCTCGAGCTTCGCGAGCCCGAGCCCTTCGCCTACCACGTCCGTCTTGTGAGCCCGCAAAAAGTCGCGAACTCTCCCGGCTGCATCCAGCCGCCTACGTAGTACGGCGTCCATAAAACACCCTTTCCTCTTTCCTGCGTCCCCCCTCTCGAGATGGAGAGGGGCCGAGGGGGTCAGGTCCCCTCTCCAATGCCGCCCCCCTAATGAAAAAACCGTTCCACACGGAATCGTGCTCAAATGCGGAAAGGCACTGTCCTCTTTAGAGGACACAACAAGTCCATCTGACACACATTTTCCCAAACGCGGGCCGTCTGCGTTCGATTTGAAGTCGCTCACGTTCGATCGGCGTCGATCTGCAAACGATCGAGGTTCATCTACGATCGATCGGGGTCCGCTCATGTTCACTCGCGATGCTCCCAGGTTCCATCGCAACACGGCCCGATTCAGTTGCGGTCCACTCGTGTTTGATCGGCGTCCATCTTCGTTGGGTCGCGGTCCGCTCATTTTTGATCGCAATGCTCCTACCTTCGATCGTGGTCCATCTCGATTCGATCGTGGTCCATCTCGATTCGATCGGCGTCCACTCGCGGTCGAGCGGCGTCCACTCTAGGTCAATCGCAGGACATTCGTGTTCGATCGCAGGGCACTCAGGTCGGATATCAAGACATCCACGTTGGATATGTGGAAGCCTGCGGATATCTTAGGCCCATGCGCGTCGGCATCGGCTACGACTCCCACCCCTTTAAATCCGGCCGCAAGCTGATTCTCGGCGGTGTGGAGATCCCCAACGGCAAAGGCCTCGCCGGTCACTCCGACGCCGACGCCGTCGCCCACGCCCTCACCGACGCCATCCTCGGCGCCGCCGGCCTCGGCGACATCGGCCGCATGTTCCCGAACGACGACCCGCAGTGGAAGGACGCCCGCTCGATCGACCTCCTGAACAAAGCCTTCCTCAAGGTCGTCGAAGCCGGTTTCCAGTTCGTCCATGCCGACGTCACGGTGATCATCGAAAAGCCCAGGCTCGCCCCCCACCTCGACGCGATGGAGGAACGACTGGCCGAGGCGCTCCTGACGGGGCCGGCGCACGTGTCCGTAAAGGCCAAGACGAACGAAGGCATGGGATGGATCGGCCGCGGCGAAGGGATCGCGGTGATGGCCGTCGCGACCCTCGCCGAACCCATCGCGCCACGCTCCAGCGGCGGATTGTCGCTCACCTGACCGGCCTCCTCGCTTTTCTCGAGCGGTTACCGGCGGTCCCGCTGTACGCGCTGATCACCGTGCTCGCCGCGGTCGAAAACATCTTTCCGCCCGTTCCCGCCGACGTCGCCGTCTCGCTCGGCGCCTTCCTTTCGGGCAGGGGCGTGCTGAACGGCTGGCTGATCTTCGCGTTGACGTGGGTCGCGAATTTCGGTTCGGGCGCCGGCGTCTACCTGCTGGCGCGCCGCCATGGCGAGTTGGTGACGCGCGGGTTCCTGGGCCGCTACATCTTCACGCCCCGGATCGTCGCGCACATCGCGGAGCAATATCGCCGGCACGGTTCGTACGGAATTTTTCTCTCACGCCTGTTGCCCGTCTGGCGCGCCATGGTGATGCCGTTCGCCGGGATCGCCCGCGTCCCCGCGCCGCGGGCGCTGATCCCCCTCGCGCTCGCATCCGCGGCGTACTACGGGGGCCTGACCTACGGCGTCAGCCGGCTGGGCACGAATCTCGACGACGTGCTCGCATTCCTTGCGCATATGAATCGCGCGCTGGCGATCCTCGCCGTCATATTGTTGGTGGTCATCGTGACATGGATCCTGATCCGACGCCGGCGTCCGTCGCCCGAACCATAGCGCCCAGTTTTCAACTCGAGCGCTTCCGCGACTACCTCGCGCTCGAGGCGGGGAACAGCCGCAACACCGTGGCGAGCTATCTGCGCGACATCACGCGGCTCGCCGAATACGCGACGAGCCGCGGCGCGAAATCGCCCGAGCAGTTGTCGGCGGCGCAGCTGCGCGAGTTCGTGTATTTCCTCAAGGACCTGGGGCTCGCCGCGACCACCATCGGACGGCAGATCTCCGCGATCCGCACCTACTACAAGTTCCTGGTCGGCGAAGGACTCGCGGCGCGCGATCCCAGCGAGCGCATCGAGTCACCCAAACGCTGGCGCACGCTGCCCGCCGTACTGACCGTGGCCGAGATCGACAAGCTGCTCGGCGCGCCGAATACCGACGAGCCGCTCGCGGTGCGCGACCGCGCGCTCCTCGAGTTCGCGTACGCAACCGGCGTGCGCGTGTCCGAGCTCGTTGCCCTGAAGCTGCAAGACATCGTGTTCGAGGACGGCCTCGCCCGCGTCTTCGGCAAGGGATCGAAAGAGCGGCTGGTCCCGGTCGGACGCCGCGCGCTGGGCGCGGTGGCGATGTACGCGCGCGAGATCCGGCCCACGCTCGACCGCGGGAAAGGACGCGGCGTTCTATTTCTGAACGCGCGCGGTACGCCGCTGTCGCGCGTGGGGGCGTGGGGCGTGATCAAACGGATGGCGCGGCGGGCGGGGCTCACCAAGCGCGTCACGCCGCACACGCTGCGTCATACATTCGCGACCCACCTCCTCGAGGGCGGCGCCGACCTCCGCGCGGTTCAGGAAATGCTCGGCCACGTCGACCTCGCGACGACGCAGCTCTACACGCACATTGACCGTGATTATTTGCGCACGGTCCACAAGAGCTATCACCCGCGTGCCTGAGGAGTAAACGATGGCCGAGCTTTCACGGCGCGACTTTCTCGTCCTGACGGGGAGCGTTGCGGCATGGTCCGCCCTGACACCTGACCCCCGACACCTGACACCTGATACCTGGCCCCTTCCTTTACCCATCGACCCCACTTCAGGTCTCGAATGGCGGCTGTTAGGCCCCTTCCGCGGCGGGCGCGTGGCTGCGGCGACAGGCGTGCCCGGTCGGCCGCACGAGTTCTACTTCGGCGCGGTCAACGGCGGCGTCTGGAAGACGATCGACGGCGGTCGCGTGTGGAAGCCGGTCTTCGACTCGCAGCCGGTCGCGTCCGTCGGCGCCGTCACCGTCGCGCCCTCGACGGCGGACGTGGTGTACGTCGGGAGCGGGGAATCGACGCTGCGCGATTCGGTCGGCTACGGCAACGGCATGTACAAGTCCACCGATGCCGGCAAGACCTGGACGCACCTCGGTCTCGACGAGACCCAGCACATCGGCAAGATCGCGGTCGATCCGACCAACCCGGACATCGTCTTCGTGGCGGCGATCGGTCATCTGTACGCGGCGAGTGCCGATCGCGGCGTGTTCCGCTCCAAGGACGGGGGGAAGAGCTGGCAGAAAGTCCTGTTCAAGAACGACGACGTCGGCGCCGTCGAAGTCGTGATCGACCCCACGAATCCGCAAGTCGTCTACGCGGGCCTCTGGAATACGCGGCGTCCGCCGTGGTTCACGTACGCGCCAACGAACGGACCGGGCGGCGGGATCTACAAATCCACCGACGGCGGGGATACCTGGAAGCAGCTCACGACGGGCCTTCCCGCAGAGGGGATCGGCCGCACGGGAATCGCCGTTGCCGCGAGCAATCCGCGGCGCGTGTATGCGGTGATCGATTCCCTGGTGCCCGAGCCCGGCGCGGTAGTCCAGCCTCCGGCGCCTGGATCCTTTGGGCGCGACCGCACGCCGCGGCAGGGAGGATTCTTCCGCTCCGACGACGGCGGCGAAACGTGGACGCGTCTGTCGTCCGACCCCGCGTTGTGGGGTCGCGGCTGGTACTTCGAGAAGCTCGTCGTCGATCCGACCGATCCGGACGTCGTGTTCGTCCCGAACGTCGCGGTCTCACGCACGATGGACGGCGGCAAGACGTGGGTGGTGATTCGCGGCTCACCCGGCGGCGACGACTACCACCAGGCGTGGATCTCGCGCGACGATCCGAACACGATGATCCAGGCGAGCGATCAGGGCTGCATCATCACGCGCAACGCCAAGGCGGCCGATCCGCGCGAGGTGACGTGGAGCTCGTGGCTCAATCAACCTACGGCGCAGATCTATCACGTCTCGGTCGACTATCGCTTCCCCTATTGGGTGACCGGTGCGCAACAGGACTCGGGCGCGGTCGCCGTCTGCTCGCGCGGCAAGTTTGCCGAAATCTCAACCCGCGATTGGGAGCCGATCGGCGCGGGCGGCGAAAGCGGCTACACCGCCGGTGATCCGCTCCATCCGGGAATTGTCTTTGGCGGCGCGGGCACGCGCTTCAACCTGGCGCTGAATCGCTTTGTCCCCGGCACCGCGACGCCCGCTGTCCCGCAAGGCGCAACCGCACGGGGCGACTGGACTCAGCCGCTCGTGCTCTCACCCGCCGATCCGCATGCGCTCTACTACGGCAATCAGTTCCTGTTCAAGAGCACCGACGGCGCCAGGACCTGGCAGATGATCAGCCAGGATCTGACGCGACCCGATCCCGGCATACCGTCGAACCTCGACGTCGCGGCAGCCGCGCAGGTCGATCGCAACGGCAAGCGCGGCGTGATCTACACGATCGCGCCGTCACCCAAAATCGCGCCGCTCATCTGGATAGGCACCGACGACGGGCTCATCCAGCTCACGACGGATGACGGCAAGAGCTGGCGCGACGTCACGCCTGCGGCAATCACGCCGTGGAGTCGCGTGACGATGATCGAAGCATCGCGTCACGACCCGAACACGGCGTATGCGACCGTCGATCGCCACCAGCTCCAGGATTTCGATCCCTACATCTATCGCACGCGCGACATGGGGAAGACGTGGCAGCGCATCACCACGGGGCTCCCCGCCGGCGTGTACGCGCATGTCGTGAAGGAAGACCCGCTGCGGGCGGGACTGCTGTTCGCCGGAACCGAGCGCGGTGCTTTCGTCTCGTTCGACGCGGGCGATCACTGGCAGCCGCTCCAGCTGAATCTGCCGGTGACGTCGGTGCGCGACTTCCAGGTCTACGGCAACGATCTGATCGTGGCGACGCATGGCCGCGGGTTCTGGGTGATCGACGACATCAGCCCGCTGCGCCAGGTTGACGACGCGATCCTCGCCGAGGACGTCCATCTGTTCAAGCCGGCCGACGCGATCAACTTCGTGCAGGGCGGTGACGAGGGCACGCCCTATCAGATGGATGAGCCCCGGTCCGAGAACCCGCCCGACGGCGCGATCATCGACTACTTCCTCAAGGCCGCGGCGAACGGGCCGCTGACGATCGAGATTCTCGACCAGAAGGGCGCTGTTCTCGACACGTTGAGCAGTGTCGCGCAAAGAGCGGCGGCCGATTCCACCGCGCCGCGCGGCATTCCCAGCCTGTCGCCGTTGTGGCAGCCCACGACGAGACTCCTCGCGACGAGTGCGGGCATGCACCGCGCCGTCTGGCGCGCCGTCGAACGGCCCCCGCGCCGCCCCGGCGGTGGCGGCGAATTCCGTCAGCCTACGCTGTTGACCGGCACGTTCACCGCGCGGCTGAACGTAAACGGCCGGAGCTACACGCAACCCTTCACCGTGAAGCCCGACCCGCGGAAACCTGAGGGCTAGTACTCACGAACGTCGCGATCGCATCGGCCTCGGCGTCGCTCAAGCCGAGGTCCGGCATGATCTGCGAATTGGGATGCTTCACTTTCTGCAATACGTACTCGCGGGTGAGCTGTCGTCCGCCGAGCGCGGGTCCGACGCTCAGGGAGTAGTTGTCGGGCCGCTGGACGAGGTCCGAGTTCGCGTGGCAGGTGTTGCAGCCTTTGGCGACGAAGAGGGCCTGGCCGCGCTCGCGCGGTTGCATGGCGGGCGGCGAGCCGCCGGCAGCGACGACGGTCGTCGGGTAGAGCCGCACTTCCGTGGACATGAAACCGCTGCGGATCGTGAGGAATACGGGGCCGCTCGCGGGCGCGGTGAACGTCGCGGCATAGGTCCCCCCTCCCTCGGCGCCGGTCGCCACTGCCGGAACCGTGGTCCCAGCGTCATCGGATGTGCCCACGACGAGACTGGGATGCAGACCGCTCAGCAGCGTGCGTCCGTGCTGTCGCACCTGAAACTCGATGGTGTACTGCCGTCCCGCGACGAAGTACTCCGGTAGGTCTCTCACGGTTACGACGGCCCAGCCGCCCATGGCGACCACGCCCGCGACCAGGGCTGAAGCGGTCCTCATCATACCGTGCCTCCTTCGCGACTCTGGGGTATTCTGAAACCGGCCTGTTGTAGGATGCCGGCAGTCAGCCGGCGGTTTAGTCACCCACGAGGATCACGCTCATGCTCAAGGGTTTCCGCGAATTCGTCATGCGGGGGAGTGTCATCGACCTGGCGGTTGCGGTCATCATCGGTGCCGCCTTCACCAAGGTCGTCAACTCGCTGGTCGACGACATCATCATGCCGCCGATCGGTTTGCTCCTCGGCCACGTGGATTTCAACAATCTCTTCGTCGTGTTGAAACAGGGGGCCAAGGCCGCAGCACCGTACGCGACGCTCGCAGACGCGAAGGCCGCCGGCGCGGTGACGCTCAACTACGGACTCTTCATCTCCGGCGTCATCACGTTCCTGATCGTGGCACTCGTGGTCTACTTGATCGTGCGGTCGGTGACGCGGATGGGGCTGCGGCCCGTTCCGGCGGCGGCACCGGCGACCAGGGAGTGTCCGTACTGCCTCTCGAAGATTCCGGCGAAAGCGACGAAGTGCGCCTTCTGCACGGCGGATGTGGGGAGAGCTTAGACCTCTCCACCCTCGGAACTAGCCCCTGATCTCATCATTTGGGCGATGTCCCGAAGAGCGTCTGACGATCTAGGCTGTGGTATGCCCGATGCTTCGAAGTCACATCTCGTGACGGAGAATGCCGGTCCGGCTCGCTATGAGGGTCGGACCGCTGTTCATCTGGACCGTCCTGCCGCCGAGCGCCAACGGCGCGATCGCGCGCTGCAGGCCGCGGGAATTCGTTATCGGCGCCTGTTCGAGACCGCGCCGTACGGGATTCTGGTGCTCGATGCCGAGACCGGCGTCGTGGTCGATGTGAATCCCGCGATCTGCGAGCTGTTGGGTTACGAGCAGAACGAGATCGTCGAGCAGCCGTTGTGGAGCATCCCCGCGTTCAAGAATGCGGCCGCGACCAGGCAGCAGTTCCGCGACCTGACTCGCCAGCCGCATCTCCGCTACGACGATCTCCCGCTCGAGACCAAGGACGGCCAGATCCGCCACGTCGAAATCGTGAGCACCCTGTTCGCGGCCGATAGCAAGCAGCTCGTGCAGTGCATCGTGCACGACATCACCGCGCGCATCGCGCGCGAGCAGGAGGACGGCCGGCGCGAGGAGCAGCAGAGCCTCGACGCCACGCTCAGCGCCCGCCGCGCGATCGACGCGGAGACGCACGACGAGGCGACCGGGCTCGTCAATCGCTGGTATCTCGAAGAAACGTTACCGCGCGAGCTGCACCGCGCGGGGCGGGGGAAGACGCCGCTCACCGTTTCGGTGCTGGTCTTGGATGACGGGCCGGCGCTCGACGAAGCCGTGCTGCGCGAGGTCGGCCGCGTCGTGCGCGAGCACTTGCGCAAG
>DATGEQ010000012.1:0-104506 GCA_035309945.1 Gemmatimonadales bacterium
CAAGCGCCGCACGGCGCGTACTTCGTGACCGGCAACCATGAGTACTACTGGGACGTGCTTGGCTGGACCAAGGAGCTCGAGCGGCTGGGGATTTCCGTGCTGACCAACGAGCACCGCGTGGTAGAGCGGGGATCGAGCCGGCTCGTGGTCGCCGGGGTCACCGACCTCAGTACCGCGGATGCGTCCGATCCCGTTGCCGCGGTTCGAGGCGCGCCGCCGAGCAGTGTGCGGGTGCTGCTGGCGCACCAACCGCGCAGCGCCTTTGCCGCGCAGGCTGCCGGCTACGACCTGCAGATTTCCGGGCATACCCATGGCGGGCAGTACTTCCCGTTCAATCTCCTGGTGCGGTTGTTCCAGCCGTTCGTCGCGGGTCTCCATCGACTCGAATCGATGTGGCTGTACGTCAGCCGCGGCACCGGCTATTGGGGACCGCCGCTACGTCTCGGCGCGCCGGCCGAGATTACGCTGTTAGAGCTTCAGCCATCGCAGCAGTGACGAGGAGAGCGCGCACGATTCCCAGCGCGCCCTTGTCGTTCTCATACCACTCCGTCGGCAGGTGAGCGTCGCCGGCGCGGCCGCCCGCGCCCAAAGCCACAGCGGGCACGCCGAGTGCGATGGGGAGGTTGGCGTCGGTGGACGCGCAGGCGAGCTGATGCTCGTGGCCGACGGCTCGCGTTGCCGCGACGGCGGTTTGTACGAGCGGATGGGTGCGCGGCGTTAGCCCCGACGGTCGATCGCCGATGCGGCGGATGTCGAGCGTCAGCGGCGCGGTTCCCGGAAGACGCCGGCGATTTTCCTCCTCCACCGCCTGCGTTGCTACGCCCTTCAGCTTCTCGTCGATGCGCTCGAGCGCGCGCGGATCCTCGCTTCTGAGGTCGACGTCGAACCACGCGGACTGCGGAATCGAATTGAGGCTGGTGCCGCCTCCGATGCGCACGACGACGTGCGTTGTGCGTGGCGCGTCCTGCGTGGGAATCTTCGCGAGAGCGGCAACCGCGTTCGCGACCGCGTTGGCGGGATTGACCACGCCAAACGCTGCCCACGAGTGGCCTCCCGGTCCGGAATAGGTGATGCGGTAACGCCGCGCGCCGAGCGCGCGGTGGACGATGCGCTCTATGCCGGCGCCGTCGAGCGCGATGAACGCATGCGGCCGGAATGCAGCGCGCGGAGTGGGATCGTGTAGGGGCGCGGCATGTTGCGCCCCTCCATCACCGCCGATGAGATATCGGACCCCGCGCAGATCTCCAGATCCCTCTTCACCCACAGTTGCCGCAAACAAAATCGGGCGACGAGTCGCGACGCGCGCACATGCCATGGCGTCGGCAAGCGCCACGAGGGCGGCCAGCCCGCGGGCATTGTCCGCGATGCCCGGTCCCTCGAGTCGTGGGCCGCGGCGCGCAACGGACACGTCGAGCTCCGGTCCGAACACGGTGTCCAAATGCGCCGACACTATGACGCAATCGTTGTGTAGGGACGCAGCAGGCTCCGCCCCTGCGAACCAACCCCGTACATTGCCGACCGCATCGACCTCGACACTCTGCAGCCCGACGTCACGAAACATGTCGGCGACGCGCGCGCCACGCGCCGTTTCCGCGCCCGTCGGTGCGGGGATCGCCGACAACGCCGCCTGGCGCGCAAGCGTAGTCTCATCGGAGCGCTCGATATGGACGCGCGCGGCACGCACCCGGTCGTGCGACAGCAATGCGTCCATGATTCCGCCGCTGAGCATGGCTGCCAAAGTATGATGACGCATGGCGCGGGTGCAACTTGACCCAGGCAATGGTGGGGGCGACACTACGCCCATGGACGAGCGGCAGCTCATCTACGACTGGAACAGCGCGGCCGGCCCGAACGGTGGGTTCGACTGGACGCGCGCGCGCGTCGACCTGAACGACGAGACCTTGCGCGACGGTCTCCAGTCGCCCTCAGTGAAGGATCCGCCACTCGAGGTGAAGAAGCGGCTGCTGCACCTCATGGCGGACCTCGGTATCGTCGCGGCGGACATCGGGTTACCCGGCGCGGGCCCACGCGTCGTCGATCAGGTCCGCGCCTTGGCGCGGGAGATCCGCGATCAGAGACTCCCGATCGCCCCCAATTGCGCTGCCCGCACCGTCATAGCCGACATCGAGCCGATCGTCCGTATTTCCGACGAGCTCGGCATAAGAATCGAAGCGGCAACATTCATCGGATCTTCACCCATACGGCAGTACGCTGAAGATTGGACCGTCGACCGGATCATCGCTGCCAGCACCGAAGCCGTGACGTACGCGGTACAACATGGGCTGCCGGTCATGTACGTCACCGAGGACACGACGCGCGCGCGACCGGAGACATTGAAAGCCCTGTACGGAGCGGCGATCGACTGCGGTGCTACGCGCATCTGCCTGGCGGATACCGTCGGTCATGCGACACCGGAGGGCGTGACGGCGTTGGTTAAATTCGTCAAGCGCGACATCGTCAAAGAGAAGCGGGTCAAGGTCGATTGGCACGGGCATCGGGATCGCGGCATGGGGTTGATCAACTGCCTGGCCGCGATCGAAGCCGGCGTCGACCGCGTACATGCGACCGCCTTGGGGATAGGAGAGCGAGTGGGCAACGCCGAGATGGACCTCTTGATCGTCAACCTCAAGCTGCTGGGCGCACATACCGCGGACATCCGCCGCCTGCCGGAGTACTGTACGCTCGTGGCCGATGCCGTCGGTGTACCGATTCCCGTGAACTATCCCGTCGTCGGCACCGATGCGTTTCGCACCGGCACGGGCGTGCACGCGGCCGCGATCATCAAAGCCAAGCGGAAGGGACACAACTGGCTGGCCGATCGCGTGTACAGCTCCGTCCCCGCCGAGGAGTTCGGGTTTGAGCAGCGGATCGAGATCTCTCCCGTGTCGGGGATCTCGAACGTGAAGTATTGGCTCGAGCATCACGGGTACGATCCCAATGACGAGGCGGCGTGCCGGACGTTGTTCGACGCGGCGAAGCGTACCGACCGCGTGTTGTCCGACGAGGAGTGCCACAAGTTGCTGAACGCATGAGCTTCAGCGAAATCGAGAAGTCGTTCTTCGATCTGTATTGGCACCTGGACCCGGTCGCCGCGACGCAGGCCGGGGTGCCGGGTTACGACGACCGCTACGGGCGTTTCAGCATGGGCGCCCTCGCGCCGCATCTCGCCGCCCTGAAATCGATCGCCGGCTCGCTCGAAGAAGTGAGCGTCGCGAATCTCGAGGAAGAGATCGACCGCACGGCGCTCCTCAACGAAATCCGGGTCATGCTGCGCCGGTTCGAGAAGCTCAGGCCCCAGGCCAAGAATCCCGAATTCTGGCTGTCGCATCTCCTCGGTGGCCTCCACCACCTGCTGCTCTCCGCCGACCGCACCCCGGCCGAGAAGGCCGCGGCGGCGATCGGACGATTGGAGGACATCCCCGACTTTCTGGACGACGTGCGATCCGCCCTAGAGGAGCCGGTGCGTGTCTTTGTCGAGACCGCGCTGCGCATGACCGAGGGTGGCCGCCTGCTCATCAAGGAGATGGCGAGCGCGCTGGCGGCGCAGGCACCGATGCATGCGGCGCGGCTCAACGCGGCGGCCCAGGAGGCGGGCGACGCGCTGCTCAAGTTCGATCAGAATCTCGAGCGCTGGCTCGAGATGGGAACGGAGCACTTCGCCATCGGTGAGGACGCGTTCAACTTCTTGCTCCACTACCAGCACGCGCTGCGGGACACGGCGCCGGAGCTCTGGCGCTACGGCTTACGATTGAAAGAGGAGATCGAAGCGGATCTCGTGCGCCTGGCGACGCGGCTCGATGGTGGAGGAACGCCGTGGCCCCAGCTCGTGGACAAGCTGCGCGCCGACCATCCGAGCCCGGGCGAACTGGTGGACGCCTACGCGAAGGAGATGGCGCGCGCCCGCGATTTCGTGGAGCAGCACCGGCTCGCGCCCATTCCCAAGGCGCCGCTCGACGTGATTCCGACGCCCGCGTTCATGCGTCCCGTGATCCCGTACGCCGCCTACGACAGCCCGGGTGCGTACAGCCGCAACCGCACCGGCTGGTTCTACGTCACGGTCCCTGATTCGCGGTTGCCGGCGAAGCAGCAAGAGCAGATTCTCCGCGATCACTGTCGCTATGAGCTTGCCGCGACCGCGCTGCACGAGGGGTACCCCGGCCATCACTTGCAGCTCGTCATTGCCAAAGAATCCCCTTCGCACGTCCGCAAGAATCTCTGGACGCCGCTGACGGTCGAAGGCTGGGCGCTCTACTGCGAAGACATGATGGGAGAGCAAGGGTTCTACGCGTCCGACCAGGAGCTGTTCTTCCAGCGCGTCCATCTGTTGTGGCGCGCCATGCGCATCCTGCTCGACGTCGGGCTCCACACGCGCGGCATGACGCGCGAGCAAGCGGTCGAGCAGATGGTGAGCGAGCTGCACGTCGAGCGCGGCAACGCGGAGGCGGAAGTGCGGCGCTACTGCGCGTTTCCCGCGTATCAGCTGAGCTATGCCGTCGGCCGGCGCGAGCTGCTGCGGTTGCGGGACGATTTCCGCCGCGCCAAGGGCAAAGACTTTTCGCTACGCGCCTTCCACGACGCGGTCCTGCCGTACGGCGGCCTGCCTGTCGCCTTGATACGCTGGGGGCTTGGCCTGGGTGAATAATCGCCTACCCAGGCAGGTCAAGCTGTTCGGTGCGGTCTCTCTTCTCAACGATTTCGCGAGTGAGATGGTGTACCCGCTGCTGCCGGCCTTCGTCACCGGTGTGCTGGGTGGCGGGGCGGCGGCGCTGGGTGCATTGGACGGCGCGGCCGATGCGGCCGCGGCGCTGATCAAGCTCGTCGCCGGCCGGCTTGCCGACCGGCGGTCGCGGCGCGGCCCCCTGATCGTCGCCGGGTATTTCGTGGCGGCAGTCGTGCGACCCATCATCGCCGTTACCGCCGCCGCCTGGCAGGTGATCGGCCTCCGCGTCGTCGACCGATTCGGCAAGGGCATGCGCTCGCCGCCGCGCGACGCACTGATTGCGGACGTCACACCGCCGCCGCTCATCGGAAGGGCCTTCGGACTGCACCGCGGCCTGGATCACGTCGGGGCGGTCATTGGCCCCCTGGTCGCTTGGATCGTGTTGAGTCGTGGCGCGGACTTGCGAACGGTGATTGTGGCGAGCGTGGCTCCTGGCATCGTTGCGGTGTTGCTGGCAATGTGGGCGGTGCGGGATCACAGGCGCGAAACCGCGCGAGACGGCGCAGCAGGCGCGGTGTCGGAACCCGAAATCCACACCGGCCGCGCGGCTTCGCGCCTGTCCGTGCCTTTCGCCGTCCTCGCGATTTCTCTGTTCTATGTGATCCGGATACCCGAGACCCTGATGATCCTGCGGGCGCAGAATCTCGGGATTGCGGTCGCGCTCATTCCGCTGCTCTGGGCGGCGCTGCACGTCGTCCGCTCGTCGACGTCGTTTGTCGGGGGATCGTTGTCGGATCGAATCGGTCCGGCCCGCACCATGTGGATCGGCTGGATCGCCTACGTCTTGCTCGCGGTCGGAATGGGACTGGCGGGGAGTCGCCTCGCCGCGTGGCTCCTGTTTCTTGCACTCGGTGTCGTGGCGGGGTTGACCGAGAGTCCGGAGCGGTCACTTGTCTCTGCCGCGACCGGCGGACATCGCGGCAGCGGGTTCGGCGTCTATCACGGGCTTACCGGAATCGCGGCGCTGGCCGGCGGAATCACCTTGGGTCTGGTCTATCAGCGGGCGAGCGGTGCGGCGGCGTTCCTTGTAAGTGCCGTTGGCGCTTCAGCTTTAGCGATCCTCTGGCCTTTCTGGATTCGCTCGCATAGGGTTCCCCCGCAATGAGCGCCCCTGTAGCTCCGCAACCTCCCTACGCAGGCGCCGGAACTCACGCAGACCCTCAGGGTCGCTACCTCGCGCGCCTGGCACTGCTCGCGCTTGGCGTGGTGTACGGCGACATCGGGACGAGTCCGTTGTATGCGATCCGTGAGGCGTTCAATGCACAGCACGGCATTCCGGTCACACCCGGGAACGTGTTCGGTGTGCTGTCACTGATCTTCTGGTCGCTCATCGTGATTGTGACCATCAAGTATCACGTTGTCATCATTCGCGCCGACAATAAGGGCGAAGGCGGCGTGCTGGCATTGATGGCGCTGGTGAACGGAAACCGCATCGCGCGCGGTCTCACGCCGCGCCGCATCATGATCGTCCTCGGCATTTTCGGAGCCGCGCTGCTCTACGCCGACGGCGCGCTGACGCCGGCCATCTCGGTGTTATCAGCTGTAGAAGGCGTTGAGATTGCCGCACCCGGACTGCAGCCCTGGGTCATCTGGATCACGCTCGTCATACTCATCGGTCTCTTCATGTTCCAACGCCGGGGGACCGCCGGCGTGGGCGCCGTGTTTGGCCCAGTGATGTTGGTCTGGTTCATCACGCTCGCCGTACTCGGCCTGAACGCCATTCTGCGGCACCCGGCCGTCGTCGGCGCGATGCTTCCATCCCACGCGATCCGTTTCCTGGCCGCGGATCCGGGTCGGGGACTGATCGTCCTGGGCGCCGTCTTCCTCGCGGTGACGGGCGGTGAGGCCTTGTACGCCGACCTCGGCCATTTCGGGCACTCGGCGATTCAGCTGGCCTGGTTCACGATTCCGCTGCCCGCGTTGCTGCTGAATTACTTCGGTCAGGGGGCGCTGCTGTTGACGCAGCCGGACGCCGCGGCCAATCCTTTCTACTTGCTCGCACCGGCCAAGGCGCTGTATGCGCTCATCCCGCTGGCGACGGCGGCAACGATCATCGCGTCCCAGGCGATCATCTCGGGCGCGTTCTCGCTCACGCGGCAGGCGGTGCAGCTGGGCTACATCCCGCGCTTGCACATCGAGCACACGTCGTCGCGCGAGATCGGCCAGATCTACGTGCCGTCGGTCAACTGGCTGCTGATGATTCTCACCATCGTCCTGGTGCTCGGCTTCCAGACGTCGAGCAACCTCGCCGGCGCGTACGGCGTCGCGTTGTCCACGCTCATGGCGCTGACGACGATGATGTTCTACGTGATGAGCCGAGAGGTCTGGGGGTGGAGCATTCCGAAGGCAGCCGCCGTTTCCGGCCTCTTCCTCGTCGTCGATCTCACGTTCCTCGTCGCGAACGCGCTCAAGATCTGGCACGGGGGCTGGGTGCCGCTTGCGATTGCGATCATCCTGTATTTCGTGATGAGTACCTGGAAGCGCGGGCGGGAGATTCTCTCCAAGCGGATGATGGAGAAGACGGTCCCGCTGAAGCTGCTGCTCGCCGATCTCGCCGCGGAGCCGCCGCCGCGCGTCCCGGGCACCGCGGTGTTCATGTACGGCAGCTCCGACGGCACACCGCCGGCGCTGGTCCTCAACCTCACGCACAACAAGGTGCTCCACGAGAAGATCGTCTTCCTCACGATCGTGACCGAGGACGTGCCGCACGTGCCACCGGACCAGCGGGTGACCGTGAAGCGCAGCGGGAAGGGCTTCCATAGTGTGACCGCGCGTTACGGCTTCATGCAGGATCCCGACATCGGCGAGGTGCTCGCCGCGTGCAAGAAGAGCCACCTCGACATTCCGCTCGAGGGCACCACGTTCTTCCTGGGCCGGGAGACGCTGATCGCGTCCGATCGCCCGGGGATGGTGTTGTGGCGCGAGCGGCTGTTCGCGTTCATGTCCAAGAACGCGTTGCGCGCTACCGCGTTCTTCAAGATTCCGCCGAACCAGGTGTTTGAGGTGGGCGCCTACGTAGAGCTTTAGACCGTCGCCGAAGTCTCCAGCGAGTTCAGGATTCCGTGGATCTAGCTAAAAAGGGTCGGAACGAACGGCGCTTCGTGAATCACCGCCGGCTTGCGCCGCGACAGGACGAGCCACCACTCGCGCGCCGACGTCACGACCAACATTGCGACCACGGCGACGAAGAACAGCGCCAATGCAGCGTCGAGGCGATCGTTGAAGACGAGCCGTGCCGCGTTGGGTGCCGTGGAACCCACGAGCGTGGCGGCATGGGCCAGAAAGCCGAGCTTCGGATCGGTTGAAAAGACCTTCTGATATCCCGCCGTCATCGTCACCGCAATCAGCCAGGCGAGCGGGCCGAGCGTGACCCAGACGTAGCGTTGCCGTCCCATCTTGATGAGGATCGTGGTCGCCACGCATAACGCCACCGCCGCAAGCAGCTGGTTCGCGATGCCGAACAGCGGCCAGAGGGAATTGATTCCCCCCAGCGGGTCCACGACGCCTTGATACAGGAAGTAGCCCCAACCGGCGCAGACGAGGCCGCTGGCCGCGACCACAGACGGCAGCCACGATGTCTCACCAAACCTGGGCCACACGTGACCCACGATCTCCTGGAGCATGAAGCGGCCGACGCGCGTCCCGGTATCGATCGTCGTGAGAATGAACAGCGCCTCGAACATGATGGCGAAGTGATACCAGAGCGCCGACAGCGTCTTGCCGCCGAGCGCCGTCGTCAGGCCCGAGAAAATGTGTGCGATACCGACGGCGAGCGACGGCGCGCCGCCGGTGCGCGCAATCAGCGTCTGCTCGCCCATCTGTTGCGCGAGGGCCTGCATGTATTCGGGGGTGACGACGAAACCGGCCTGATTGAGGACACTCGACGCGCCGGCCAGTGCCGCGGGCGTCGTATTCATCGCGAAGTAGACGCCCGGATCGAGCGTGCAGGCAGCAATCATCGCCATGATGCCGACGAACGACTCCATGATCATCCCGCCGTACCCGATCATGCGCGCATCACTCTCGCGCGTGATCATTTTTGGCGTGGTGCCGGAAGCGACCAGCGCGTGGAAGCCGGAGATGGCGCCGCAGGCGATCGTGATGAACGCGAATGGAAACAGCTTGCCCGCGAATACGGGACCTTCGCCCGCCGTCGCGAACGGCGTGAGCGCCGGCATGCGGAGCGGCGGCAGAATGATGAGAATCGCGACGCCGAGCACCAGCACGGTCGCGACTTTGAGGAAGGTCGACAGGTAATCGCGCGGGCAGAGCAGCATCCAGACGGGCAGCACCGATGCGATGAATCCGTAGGCGATCATCATGCCCGTCAGTGCGATGCCGCTTTGGGTGAACGCCGCGGCGAGCGCCGGGTGGCTCGCGACGCGACCGCCCGCGACGAGTGCGATCAGCAGCAGCAACGCGCCGATGATGGAAGCCTCGGCGACTTTGCCCGGGCGCCAGCGCTTCATCCACCAGCCCATGAGCAGCGCGATGGGGATCGTGCAGGCGATCGTGAACAGGCCCCACGGCGAAGCGCGCAAGGCGTTCACCACGATCAAGGCGAGAACGGCGAGCAGGATGATCATGATCGCGAGCACCGCGATCATCGCAGTTACGCCGGTGACTTTGCTGACCTCCTCTTTGGCCATCTGACCGAGCGACTTGCCGTCACGGCGCAGCGAGCAGAAGAGGATCGTGAAGTCCTGGACCGCGCCGCCGAGGACGACACCGATGATGAGCCAGAGGGTACCCGGGAGGAAGCCGAACTGCGCCGCGAGCACCGGGCCGACGAGCGGTCCCGCGCCCGCAATCGCGGCGAAGTGATGGCCGAACAGCACCCACTTGTTGGTCGGGACGAAGTCGTGGCCGTTGTTGAATCGCTCTGCGGGCGTGGCGCGGCGGGAATCAAGGCCGAAGACTGTGTTCGCGAGGAACTTCGAGTAGAAGCGATAGCCGACGACGTAGCTGCAGACCGCGGCCGTCAGTAACCACGCGGCGCTGATCGTCTCGCCGCGGGCCACCGCGAGCACGCCGAACGCCGCGGCGCCGAGCACCGACACGAGAATCCAACCGACCACGGACGGCGGTCGCACGCGGCGTAAGTTGTGGCGCCGCTTGCCGATGTTCAAGTTCGAACATAGGTTCGAACCCCTTGAGTCCTTCAAGCGCTTATCCCTGGTCGTCAGGTGGTGAGAGGGCGGGCGGAGGAGGAGCCCGCTCTGGTGCACCGGCGGTGCAGGAGCGACCACAACCCAAACCCAGCCCTGAAACGGTGCGCGGTCGCGTCGTTGTCGTCACCGGCGGCGCCACGGGACTCGGCCGGGCCGTCGCGCTCGAGTTCGCGCAGGGCGGTTGCGGCGTCGCATTCAATTACGTCGAGATGCCGGGACGCGACGTCGGCGCGCAGGCGTTACTCACCGAAACAGCGATCAAGGCGCTCGGCGTACCGTGCTACTCCGCTGTGTGCGACGTCCGCAAAATGACGTCGGTCGAGCAGTTCGTCGCCGACGTGCGCGCCAAACTCGGCGGCGTCCATTATCTCGTGAACAATGCCGGTGTCACCCACGACGGCGCACTCTGGCGTCTCACGAGCGACGCGTGGGACGAAGTGATCGACACGAACGTGAGTGGGGCGTTCAACTGCATTCACGCCGTCGCGCCACAGATGCGCGCGCAACGGTTCGGCAAGGTCGTCAACGTCGCGAGCCATCAGGCGTTCCGGCCGGGGTTCGGGATCGCGAACTACGCGGCGAGCAAAGCGGCGCTGATCGGTCTCACGAAGGCCGCGGCGGTCGATCTCGGCTCGGCGGGCATCAACGTCAATGCAGTGGCGCCCGGGTTCGTGAAAACCGAGCTGCTGGCGCAGCTGCCCCGTGAAGTCCTCGAGCGCGCCGAGCACGAATCGGTCCTCGGCCGCGTCGCCGAGCCGGAGGATGTCTCGCGCGTGATTCTGTTCTTGTGCACCGAAGCGGCGCGGCACATCACCGGCCAGGTCATCGTAGTGGACGGCGGCCTCACGCTCGCTTAGATTCTTGCCGTGACTAACCCATTACAGCTCAAGTACTTCGTACGGCGTGCGGCATCCGCCTGTCTCCTGGTCACCCTCGCATGCGGCGGTAAGCAATCCAGTCAGAATCCGTCCCCGCAAACGACGGCCCCACTCCCAACCGCGGGTATCGCGGGCCAGCGTGTCGCGTTGACGCCACTCACGCTGGTCGGCGCCGAAGACACGCTGCATCTGGATGCGCTGATCGCCGACCGTCGCGCGACGCTCGATAGGAGCGACAGCGTCATCGGCGCGTTGCTGACCGCGCGGGCGCCCGAGGTCACCTGGGTTGGGCCGGCAGAATTGCGGCGCATCGCGCGTCGCGCGCCCGGCATCGCGGCGGATCCCGATCAGATGGGAACGTCGTTCCTGCGCGCCACGAGCATCTTGGACATCCCCGATCCGTTGCGCTACCAGCTGCGCACGCTGATGGGGCTCGTCGGTGGTCGCTACGTCCTCGTGCCGGCGGGTCTCGTGTTTCGGCCGGTGCGACCGCTGCCCGGCCATGGCGCCGAGCCACCGCCCGCCAGCTCATCGGCCCATCCGCCCGTTCTGGCCGAGCTCGAAGTGGTGATGGTCGATTCGCGAATGGGGAAAGTCGGCTGGCGCACGACGGCGCGGGGCGAAGGTCCGGACGCCTGGGCCGCGCTCGCGCGCGCCGTGAAGAACCTGACCCCGGGCCTCCCGTGACCTCGGGAGGTGCCGTTCGCGAGGCGACCCTGATTCAGGGCGATGGGATCGGCCCCGAGATCACGGCCGCCACGCTGCAGGTGTTGGACGCGCTCGACATGAAGTTCGACTGGGACGAGGAGTACGGCGGCATGGCGGCCGTCGAGAAAGCCGGCACGCCGTTGCCCAACGCGACGCTCGACTCGATCCGCCGCACGCGACTGTGCCTCAAGGGCCCGCTTACGACGCCGGTCGGCGGCGGGTATCGCTCCGTGAACGTCGCGATGCGGCAGGAGTTCGATCTCTACGCGAACGTGCGGCCGACCAAGACGATCGTGCCCGGCGGGCGCTACGAGCACGTGGATCTCGTCATCATTCGTGAGAACACGGAAGGGCTCTACGTCGGCCTCGATCACACGTTCAAGATCGGCACCGACCGTCGCGCAATGGCACAGGCGATGTCGATCGTCACGCGCGAAGGCAGCGAGCGGATCGCACAGTACGCGTTCGAGTATGCCCGGCAGCACGGTCGCAAGAAGGTGACGATCGTGCACAAGGCCAACATTTTGAAGGCGACGTCGGGACTGTTTCTCGACGTCGCGCGGCGCGTGGCCGAGCAGTACGCCGGGTCGATCGCGTGTGACGACAAGATCGTGGACAACACCGCGATGCAGCTCGTGATCAAACCGGAGCAATTCGACGTGATCGTCACGACGAACTTGTTCGGCGACATCCTGTCGGACGAAGCCGCCGGCCTGATCGGCGGGCTCGGCCTTGCGCCCGGCGCCAACATCGGTACGCACGCCGCGATCTTCGAGCCCGTGCACGGCTCGGCGCCCGACATCGCGGGGAAGGGAATCGCCAATCCATCGGCGCAGATGCTGGCCGCCGCCATGATGCTCGATCATCTGGGCGAGCTGGAGGCTGCCAAGCGGCTGCGTTGCGGGCTGGAAGCAACCATCGTCAAGGACAATGTTCGGACGCCGGACCTGGGAGGGCGCGCTGCTACGGCCGACTTCGCCCGCGCCGTGGTTAAGCGGGTTAGGGCCTAGTCATCCGTGCGCGAGGTGCGGCACGGACACGCCCGGCATTGCGATTGGCGGGCTGTGTCCGAATTGTATGCGCGTGCTGCAGCAGCGGGCGAGCAAGATCGCCAGGCTGGTGGCCATCGGGACGACGGCGGTGCTCGCGCTGTATTTCGCGTTGACGTTGCCGGTTGCACGAACCGCCCGCATCGTCGGCGCGGTGACTGTGCTCCTGTGGTACGTTCTGACGTTTCTCATAGCTAAACGCGTAGCACTGGAGTGGATCAAATGAAGCTATTGGCTATTAGCTATGGGCTGTTAGGCGTTCTCGAGCTCGCGAGCACACCGCTCGCGGCGCAGACATCGCTTTCTATCTATAGGGATGGGCGCGTCGTGGTCCGGCGCACGTTGCCGCAGGCGCTGCAGCAGGGCCGGAACGCGGTGACGCTCCGGCTCGAGGGCTTCGATCCTGCAACCGTCTTTTCGCCGGATAGCTCTATTTCGCTGGTCTCCGCGACGGCGCGCTTTCCGAGTACGACCGATGACGCGCTCGCGCGCGCCGTGGGGCAGACGCTCACGTTCGTGCGCGATTCCGGTTTGAGCCGCGACACGATTCGCGCGACCGTTTTGCGCGTCGCACCCCCGCAGTATCGCCTTGCGGACGGCCGAGTGCTCCTCGAGCAGCCCGGCGCCCCGCTGTTTCCCGCGGAGCTCGTCCGCACCGTGCCCGAGGCACAAGTGTTGCTCGATGCCGCTCGCGCGCGACCGCGAACCGAGTTGGCGTATGTATCGCAAGGAATGACGTGGGAGGCGCTGTATCAGGTGATGATCTCCGGCAACCGCTGCCAGGTTTCGGGGACGGCCACGGTAACATCGCAGGCGTTGCGCGTCGACAGTGCCGACGTACAACTCGTGGCTGGCGCAATCCGGCGTGTGCGCAACGAGCAGGATCAATTCGGCGCGCCGGCGTTGGCGGGCGCATTACGCCGGGCGGCTGTGCAGGCAGATGTCGCCGCGACGGAGGAAGCCGTCGGCGAGACGCACGTCTACCAGCTGCCTGGCAAGCTGACGATCGAGCCCAATGTCCCCGTCGCGACCGCGCTGTTCCCTCGCAGCTCAGCGCCGGTGATCGAGGAGCTGATCGTACCCGGTGTGCTGCCGTGGCGCGGGTGGATCGGACAAACGGCGGAGCAGAACAATGTACCGGTGCAGGTATGGTACACGATCAAGCGCGCGGCCAGGACTCCGTTCGGCGATCGCCCGCTGCCCGCAGGGACCGTGCAGCTCTATCAAGCGGATTCCAGTGGCCGCGTCCAGTTGATCGGCGAGTCGGCGAACAATCACACGGCACCGGGGCAGGATCTCCGCGTGCAATCGGGCGACGCATTCGACGTCACCGCCGAGCGGGTGCAAACGGACTTCAATCAGGAGCAGTTGCCGCCGCCGCAACGCGGCATGGCGGCCCGCCAGCGGATCACCGCGACGTATCGGGTCACCATCGCGAACGCCAAAGCCAGCGCCCTGACGGTCGATGTCCACGAGTCGCATGCGGGGAACTGGCGGATTACGGACAGCAGCGTCCCGGCTGAGAAGCTCTCATCGACCGAGTCGCGGTTTCGCATTTCCGTTCCCGCGACGGGACAGGCCACGTTGACGTACACGGTGCAGCTCGAGTCATGACGATTCAGATCGCCCATATCGGCGACCTGCATTTCGGCGGTCTGGCCGACGTGCCCGTCGTCGAGGCGCTGGAGCGAATGCTGCCCGATCTCCGGCCCGACGCGATCGTGATCGGCGGCGACGTGTCGCAGCGCGCGCGACACGGCGAGTTCCAGCGCGGGCGCGCGTTCGCGAATCTCTGTCGCGAGACGGCGCCGGTGCTGGTCATCCCGGGCAATCACGACGTGCAATGGTGGCGGCGGCCGCTTATTCCATTCGCTCACGATGCGATTTACGAGAAATACCGCAGCTATTTCGGCGCCGATCTATCCCCGACGCTGACGATTCCCGGCGGCGCGGTCATCGCCGCCGCGCTCACGGCGCACGGCGTCGCCTGGGGTTCGCTCACCGCGCGCCTGCGCGACATCGCCGTCAAGGGTCATCTCCCCAAGCGCGAGATGCAGCGCGTCCGGACGGTCTTCGCCAACGCCGATGCCGGCTTGCCGCGCGTCCTCGTCGTGCACCACAACGTGCTGCGCGGGCAGATGTCCAAACGCATGGGGCTGGCACGTTGGAAGCGCGCGCAGCGGCGCATCGTCGAGGCGGGCACCGAAGTCGTGCTCTGCGGGCACGACCATCAGGAAGGCGCCGAGCTGCTCGACGATCGGGTCGTCGTCTCGACGGCGGGGACGCTGTCCACCCGCGCGCGTGGGGGTCGGCCCGTCTCCTTCAATTTTGTGACCATCGACTCCGCGGCCGTCCAAGTCACCTTCTTTCGATGGGACGATGCCAAGAGGCGGTTCCAGCCGTCCGATACGGCTGCGTTTGCCCGTAAAGCTCCCAGTCTCCAGACACAAGCCACATAGCAAAGTTGCGCAGACGGCAAAGTTGCAAAGCGGCTTCAAGCTGCGAGCTTCATGCTGAGCGTGCGGCTGTCGCCGGCGCTTGGAGCCGCTTGTAGCGTCGCCCTCTGGGCAACTTTTCCAGGAGTTTGTGACTCATGGCTTCGAAGTTCCAAGGCGTGGATTTCTACGGTGTCGATGGCCTCTTGAGCGAAGAGGAGCGCGCGGTCAGAGACACCGTGAGACAATGGGTGGACGAGCATCTGATGCCGGTGATAGGTGAGGCTTACGTCGCCGGCAAATTCCCCAAACACCTCATTCCCGGCATGGCCGAGCTCGGCCTGTTCGGTGCGAACCTGCCCGAAGCATACGGTTGCGCGGGTCTGAACAACGTCGCCTACGGACTGATCATGCAGGAGCTCGAGCGCGGCGACTCGGGCGTGCGCTCGTTCGCGTCCGTTCAGGGTGCGCTCGTGATGTACCCCATCTACAGCTTCGGCTCCGAAGAGCAGAAAACGAAATGGCTGCCGCAGATGGCGAGCGGCAAAGTCATCGGTTGCTTCGGCCTCACCGAGCCCGATTACGGCTCGAACCCCGCCGGCATGATCACGGTCGCCAAGGAGACGAAGGACGGCTGGGTGCTGAACGGCGCAAAGATGTGGATCACGAACGGGTCCACCGCGCAGGCGGCAATTGTGTGGGCCAAGACCGGCGCGCTGGATCAGCCCGATTCAATCCGCGGCTTCATCGTGCCGACCGACACCAAAGGCTTTGCCGCGAAGGATCAGAAAGGCAAGCTGTCGCTCCGCGCCAGCGACACCAGCGAGCTGGTCCTGCAGGACGTTCATCTGCCGAAGGACGCGATCCTCCCAAAATCGGGCGGGCTCAAGTCTCCGCTGATGTGCCTCACCGCGGCGCGTTACGGGATTGCCTGGGGCGCGGTGGGCGCCGCGATGGCCTGCTACGACGAAGCCGTGAGCTACGCGAAGCAGCGCGTGATGTTCGGGAAAGCGATTGGCGGAACGCAGCTGCAACAGGCGCGCCTGGCCGACATGCTCACGGAAATCACCAAGGCTCAACTCTTATGCGTGCAACTTGGCAGACTGAAAGATCAGGGGAATGCGTCTCCCCAGCAGGTGAGTCTCGCCAAGCGCAACAACGTCAACATGGCGACTGACGTCGCCCGCGAGACCCGCCGACTCCTCGGCGCCAACGGGATCCTCGCCGAGTACCAGGCGATGCGCCATCTCGCGAATCTGGAATCGGTCTACACCTACGAGGGCACACACGACGTCCACACCCTGATCCTCGGCCAGGAGATCACGGGCCTGTCTGCGTTCTAGACTCCAGCATTAGCTTTCGGGCCTCATGAAAATCGCCGTATGCATCAAGCGAGTGCCCGATTCCGAAGCCCGCGTTAAGATCTCCGCCGACGGCAAAAGCCTCGACGAAGCGGGTGTAAAATTCGTTCTGAACCCGTATGACGAATTCGCCGTAGAAGAAGCGCTCCGTCGCAAGGAAAAAGCAGGAAGCGGGGAGGTGGTGGTCATCTGCCTCGGTCCCGCGGCGGCGCAGGAGACCATCCGCACCGCGCTCGCCATGGGCGCGGATCGCGGTGTGCTGTTGCAAGCCGACACAATTCCCGCCGACCCCTTCGAAACCGCGAAGCTCATCGCCGCGGAGCTCAAGAGCGCGACCTGGGACCTGGTGCTGCTCGGTCGCATGGCGATCGACGACTACAACCATCAGGTCGGCGTGCTCGCGGCCGAGCTGCTGGGTTTGCCGTGCGTCACCGCGGTCTCGCATCTCGATATCGACGGCGCGAAGGGTGTTGCCGAGCGCGAGATCGAGGGCGGTATCGAGGTCGTGGAGTTTCCGATGCCCGCGGTGCTCACGACGGACAAGGGACTGAATGAGCCGCGCTATCCGGCGCTCAAGGGGATCATGGCGGCCAAGAAGAAGCCGCTCGAAGTGAAGCCGGTGCAAGCCGCGGCTGGCAAGCTGGAAATCATCGCGCTCACTCCTCCGCCGGAGCGTAAGGAAGGCAAGATCGTCGGCGAAGGCCCGGCTGCCGTCGGCGAGCTGGTCCGGCTGCTCCGCGAAGAGGCGAAGGTCCTGTGAGCGGCGTGCTCGCGGTTCTCGAGCAGCGGGACGGCGTGCTCCGTAAGGTCTCGTTCGAAGTCGCGACCGCTGCGCGGCGCGTCGGTACGAAGGTCGATGCTGTCGTCTGTAGCTCGCCCGGCCCCGAGGCATGCGCCACCGCTATCGCGGAACGCGCCAAATCCGGTGGCTACGGCGTCGTGGTATTCGCCGCGACGGCGACCGGCAAAGATCTCGCGCCACGAGTCGCGGCGAAGCTCGGCGTTGCGGTTGCGTCCGATGTCACCGACCTCGCCGCCGAGGGCGACGCTATCGTTGCGACGCGACCGGTATACGCGGGCAAGGCGCTGCAAAAGATCCGTGTGCTCGGAAAGCCTGCCGTCGTGTCGGTGCGGCCCAACATCTTCACGCCGGACGCACGGGCGTCGCAGGAAAAACCCGAGACACTCTCCGTCGCGTCGCCCGGTCGTGTGGTCGTACGTGAAATAAAGGCCGCGCCCGCGGGGATGCTCGACGTCGCCGAAGCGCAGGTCATCATTTCCGGCGGTCGCGGGCTCAAGGAGCCCGCCAACTTCAAGGTGCTGGAGGATCTGGCGAAGGCGTTCGGCGGCCGCGCGGCCGTCGGGGCGTCGCGTGCCGTCGTCGATGCCGGCTGGCGCCCACACGCCGACCAGGTCGGTCAAACCGGGAAAACGGTGAGCCCGTCGCTCTACTTTGCGATCGGTATTTCCGGGGCGATCCAACACCTCGCGGGAATGCGGACGTCGAAGGTCATCGTCGCGATCAACAAGGACAAAGACGCGCCGATCTTCAAAGTCGCGGACTACGGCGTCGTGGGCGATCTGTTTGAGATCGTGCCGAAGTTGACGGACGAGATCCGGAAGTTGCATGGATAAGATCGTCCCCGCGCAGTATCAGCCGCCGCTACCACTCGACAAACTCATTCTCCAGGACGGCGCCCCAGGTGCCGGCGATCGCATGGAGCTCGACGTCCTGATCGTCGGCGCCGGGCCGGCGGGACTGGCCTGCGCGATACACCTGGCGCGACTCGCCAAAGCCGATAGCAGCGAGCTGAACATCGGCGTCCTCGAAAAGGCGGAAGCGCTCGGCGAGCATTCGTTGTCCGGCGCCGTCGTGAATCCCCGCGCGTTCCGCGAGCTGTTTCCCGAACTGAAAGACACCGACTTGCCGTTTCGCGCGCCGGTCTCGAACGAGGCTGTCTACCTGCTGACGGCAGGCGGCAGATGGCGTATTCCCAAGCCGCCGTCGATGCGCAATCACGGCAACTACGTCGCGTCGCTCTGCGAGATCGTCCGCTGGCTCGGCGCTAAGGCTGAAGAGCTCGGCGTCAACGTGTTCACCGGATTTCCGGCGGCGCAGCTGCTGACGCGCGAGTCGGCCGTCGTCGGTGTGCGCACCGCGCCGGCGGGACTCGATCGGGACGGGAAGCCGACGCCCGGCGGGAGCGCAGCGAACGATCTCACCGCGAGGGTGACGGCGCTCGCAGAGGGCACGCGCGGGTTGCTGGCGCAGGCGTGGTGCCAGTGGCAGCGGATCCGCTCGGACAATCCGCAGATCTTCGCGCTCGGCGTGAAGGAGCTGTGGGAGACCAAGCGGCCGCTTGATCGCGTGATCCATACGCTCGGCTGGCCGCTGCCGCCGGACGCGTTCGGCGGCAGCTTCGTGTATCCGCTGGAGCCGAATCTCGTGGCGCTTGGCCTGGTCGTGGGACTCGATTACCCCGACGCCGGGCTCGACGTGCACGAGCTCGTTCAGCGGTTCAAGCAACATCCGCTGCTCCAATCGCTGCTGGCCGGCGGTGAAATGGTGGAATGGGGCGCCAAGACGATTCCCGAGGGCGGTTTTTACTCGCTACCGGAGCGGCGTGCCGGCGACGGCCTCGTTCTGCTGGGAGATAGCGCGGGCTTCGTCGACGTGCCGTCACTCAAGGGCATTCACTACGCGATGCAGTCGGGGATCTACGCGGCGCGCGCGATATTCCAACACCTGAAGGGCGGCGCCCTGACCGAGTACGATCGTCTGGTCAATGCGTCGTACATCGCGTCCGATCTCCACCGCACCCGCAACATGCGCCTCGCATTCCGGGACGGTTTCTTTTGGGGTGGAGTACAGGCGACGTTGATGACGCTCACGGCCGGCATGTTTCCTGGTGGCCGCTATCGGATGCATGCCGATGCGGATGTGCCGCGGCGTGCCGACTTCGGGACACAGGCCTCGGGCGGGGTCAGCAAGGTTGACGCGGTCTTCAAGTCCGGAAACACCACGCGCGACACGATCCCCAGTCATCTGATCGCGCAGGACGTGCCTGCTGAAATGGCCCGGTTCTACTCGCACATGTGCCCGGCCGGTGTTTATGAAGTTGGCGACGTGGGGGCGCAGCATGCTGCGCCCCTCCTCCGCATCAACGCGCCGAACTGTGTGGACTGCAAGGCAACGGACGTTCTGGGACCACGCTGGACACCTCGGGAAGGCGGCAGCGGGCCAAAGTACAAGCGGATGTAGACGCTAGATGTGATTGTCCTTGAGGTACTGCCGCGCGCGTTCGGCGAGCTGCGCGGTCGACATCGGAAGATTCCGCCGCACCCACAGCATCGCGCGCTGAAACTCGAGGGGCTCCGGCCGCTCGCTCGCCTCGAGCTGGTGCCGCGGCGCAGCCCGGCTTCGAGAAATATGAACGCCGCTTCGAGCAGTCCTTCGGGATCGCGGTGGAGCTGCGCGAGATGACGTCCGGCGGAGATCTCGACGAGCACTATTTCAGCGAGTCTTCGTAGTAGCGGCGCGCGCGCTCGAGCAGCGCGGCGCTCGCGGACGGCAGGTTGCGCTTGACCCAGAGCATCGTCCGCTGGCCGCTGGGGAAACGCTCCTCACCGCTGTTGCGCTGACGCGAAAATCCGACCATCTGCGAGAGCGGCACGCCGAACACGTCGCGGCTCGCCGCATCGAGCGCCATGCGGAACCGCTCGTCTTCCATGCTGCCCAGAATATCCGAATGCGTCCGGCCGATTTCCTCGAGCGGCTGGGCGTACGTTTGCTCGTGATGCACGTCGAGCATGTAACTGCAGAACAGGGAGAACGGATACAGGCGCGCGAGCTCGTTCCAGTACTCCTCCAGGCGAATGGCGGCTTCCTGCTTTCCTTCGTGCCACAGCACATTCACCATCTCGCCATATGCCCGTGTCGTACCGCGCCCGAACGCCCGTACCCGCTCGAACACCGCTGCCATGGCTCGCCGGAAATCCTCCCAGTCGGGAACATCATTGCGCATGAACTTGCGCAACGTCAGCTCGGCGTCGTGCAGCTCGAGCTGGCCGGACTTCAGGTAGGTCCCCGGATCGAGATCTTCCCGCCGCAGCTGGTTGAGAAACAGATCGATGTGGTCGGGCGTCGCGATCACGACCACTCCGTTGCCGCGCCGCAGGCCCGTCTGCAGGTACAGCGTGACGGCTTCGGTGAGGACCTGCGGGTCGCGGTGCAGCTGTGCGAAATGCCGATGAACCGGCGCGTCGATCAGCAAGGCACTGACCAATCCCGACGACATTTACCGGATCCTCGGCAAGAAATTGGGAACGATCATGGCTCGAACACTACGAGTGACGGTAGGAGCGACAATCATCCCTGGGGAGGAATCTGCGGCGTATTCATTCAACCCGATGGACTAGTCCATCTGGTGGATTTTCAGGAAAAACTGAGCTTGATCCCGTCGATCACGAACTGAACGGCAATCGCGCACAACACGAGACCCATAAGCCGGGTCAGGATGCGCATGCCGGTCTGTCCCAACCGGCGCTCCACGATGGTGGCGGCGGAGAGCACGAAGAAGGTGAGGACCGACGTGAGCGCGATCGAGACGTATACCGCCGCGGTTGCCGCCACGGACTTCGCGCCCAGCGCCAGCACCATCACGGTCGAGATCGCGCCCGGTCCGGCGAGCATCGGGACGCCCAGCGGCAGGATGCCGATATCTTCCTTCTGAATGCCTTCCGCCTTTTCGACGGGCGTCTCGCGCTGCTGGCTGCGGCGCGCCTGCACCATGTCGAGCGCGTTGAGGCCAATGAGCACGCCGCCCGCGATCTTGAACGCGCCGATCGTGATGCCGAAGATCTTGAAGATCATGCTGCCGCCGAGCGCGAACGCGGTCAGCGTGATGGCGCAGGTCCACGCGCCGCGCCGCGCGAGCACGCGGCGCTGCTGCGGCGTGTCGCGGGCCGTCATTGCGAGGAACGTAGGGATGACCGCGAACGGATCCACGATGAACAGGACCGACGTGAAGATGAGCAGCAGTTCCATCACGCGCTGATTCACGGAATGATCTGGAAGGAGTTGCTGCTAGAGGGCGACTTGTACGACGCGATCCTTGCCGGACTTTTTGGCGTCGTACATCGCTTGATCGGCACGTCGCAACAAATCATCGGTGCTGGCGTCGGTCGCGGTGCACGACACCACTCCGATGCTCGCCGTCACGTTCGGCGTGCCTTTGAAGACGTTGCGCAGCCCCGCGATCAGCCGTTTGGCCGCCGCGTCGGCCAGCGTCGCATCGGTCTCCGGCATGAGCACCGCAAACTCGTCGCCGCCGAGGCGTCCGACCACGTCGGCCTGGCGGACGGACGATCGCATCGCATCGGCGACGAGTCGGAGCACGGCATCGCCCGTCTGATGTCCGTGCGTGTCGTTGATGACCTTGAAGTTGTCGAGATCCATGTACATCAGCGCCAGGGCGTGCGGATAGCGGCGATTGCGCTCGAGCTCCTGGCCCAGGCGCTCGGTAAACGCGCGCGCGTTGAGCACGTTCGTGAGCTGATCCTGTGTGACGAGCCGCGCCAGCGCGGCCTGGCTGCGCCGGAGCGTCTGGAGACCGGCCATGGCGAGTGCCATGACCGCGATATACGCCACCGCGGTCGCGATCCGCCACACCATAGGAGTATCGGGCAGCATCTGCACCTGCGCGACGGCTTCGCGCAAGGCGGTCGTCGCGACGGCGAAGATGATTCCCCAGATCAGCCCTTCCGTCCACGTCACGAGCAGCACCGGAATCAGATACAGGACCGCCAGTCGCGCGGTGGGCGGCGTCGCCGCGTTCGCCCAGTAAACGAGCAGTGACAGGCCCACGTACGCGATGAGGCGCAGCGCCTGGCGTACCGCCGCTCCGGTATTGGCGGGCATCAGAAGGGTGGCTCGGCGACGTGCCGCGGATCGTCGAGGATCAGGGCCTCGAGCGTGGCCCCAGCAGGCACGGACGGCATGTCGGCGGGCACGATCAGCAGGGCATTGGCGAGGGCCATACTGGTGAGAATGCCAGACCCCTGCGGGCCTGTCAAACGCGCTTCTCCTCCCTCTACAATGGCGCGAAGGTAGTGCCGCAGCTTGGGGCCGAGCGTGATCGGCTCACGCAGGGTCACCGTGACGATTCGGCGGAACGGCAACGCATGGCCTTGCAGGCGGCGTATCGCGGGTCGGACGAACAGCTCGAACGTCACCATCGTGCTCACCGGATTACCGGGCAGGCCGATCCACGGCACGTCACTCATGACGCCGAATCCCACCGGAGCGCCGGGCCGCATCGCGATCCGCCAGAGCTTCAGCTCGCCCCCCGATTCCTGGAGCACGTCGCGCACCAGATCGTGCTCGCCGACGCTGACGCCGGCGGTCGTGACGAGCAGATCGCAGCCTCGGGCGCCGCGCAGATGCTCGCGCAAGCTTTCCTTACTATCGCGCGCCACGCCGAGGTTGACGGGCGCAGCGTTCGAACGGCGGATCAGCGCATCGAGCGTGTACGAGTTGGACGTCGCGATCTTCCGTCCCGCCAGGATGTCGTCGCGGCGATCCAGATCGACGATCTCATCGCCCGACCCCATGAACGCCACGCGCGGTGTGCGATGCACGAGCGGCCGATCGTGCGCGATCGACGCCAGGACACCGAGCTGCGCCGGGCCCAGCGGCGTGCCGGCGGCGAGTACGAGGGCGTCCTTGCGAATGTCCTCGCCGCGGCGCCGCACGTTCTTCTTGGCGTCGCGTCTGTTACGTATGGTCACCTTGCCGTTCGACGCCGGCGCGGTGTCTTCCTGGCGGATGACGGTGTCGGCGCCCTGTGGCAACGGCGCACCCGTGAAGATGCGAGTCGCCTGGAGCGCCCCGAGCGCCTTGCTGGGAAATTGGCCGGCGGGAACGGTCTCTATGACCGCAAGCTCCGTGTCGCCTGCCTCGCTCAGATCAGCGCTGCGCACGGCGTAACCGTCCATCGCGGAATTGTCCCAGGGCGGCAGATCGATGGGACTCGCGACGTCCTCGGCAAGCACGGTGTCGAGCGCGTCGCGCAGCGGCCGTCGCTCCGCGGGACCTGGGAGCAAGTGGCCGATGATCAGCCGCGCCGCTTCAGCGGGTGTCATGGTGACAGAATCTTGGCGCGGTCCCAGGCGAGATTCGCAATCGTGACGAGCCAGGCCGTATCGGTGAAGCGGAAAACAGGGAACGGCATGCGCAGATCGCGATCGTCCGTCACCATCGCGACCCAATCGGCGGGGTCGTGCATGGCCGGATCGAACACCGGCTTGGGCCCGGCGACCTTGCGATAGATCTCGATCTTGGGTAGCGGCGCCTGTTTGAAACCTTCGACCAGGACGATGTCGGCCCCATGCAGGTACTGTTCGGCCAGGGTGATCGGGTCCGACTCCGCTTCGGTGTGCTCGAGCAGCACCCGCTGTCCCGGCGATTCCATCAACACGCGCTCGGCCTTGCCCTCGTGCCAATGGCGCCACGTGTCCTTGCCCTTCTGGTCCATGTCGGCGGGATGCGAGCCGTGCTTGATCGTCATGACGCGGAACTTGCGGCGCACGAGCTCCGCCGCGAGCGCGACGAGAAACGTCGTCTTGCCCGCGTTCTTGAGCCCGATGATGGAAATCATCCGCGTCGCCGCCACAGCGCCTCCGCGCGCGCGAGGTCCTCGGGTGTGTTCACGTTGAAGAACAGGTCTTCCGGCGCACCAAACGTTCGGACCTCGGCGAGGGGGACGATACCGACGCGAACGTCCGCATGGAAGGAGATCGCCTGCAAATCGCCGCTCGCCAGCCGCTGTGCGATGGCTGGTCCGCACGCCGGGCCGTAAACGGCGCACAGCGGCTCGAGTCCACGCCGGCCGCTGCTCTCGGGGAGCACGGCGTCGACGTCGCCGCGCTCGAAACGTGTGACGAGCGCGCGCAACAACGGCACCGTCACAAAGGGCATGTCCCAGGCCACGCACAGCACGGGGCCCGAGCCCGCGGTCACGGCCGTGTAAATGCCGCCGAGACTGCCGAAGCCGGGGCGCGCATCGGGAATGGTTTCGAGATCGGGCCGCCAGGTGGGTCCCTCGGGCGCATTCGCGATCAGGAGCGGCGGTTTGCCGGTCACCGCCTGCACGGCGTCGACGACGTGATCGAGGATGCGCCCGCCACCGACGGCGAGCAGACCTTTGGCTGCGCCCCCGTAGCGACGCGCGGCACCCCCGGCGAGCACGACGCCGCGCATTATGGCTTCAGGCGGTGGTGTTCGATGGCGATACAGTGATCCATGACGAAGGGAACGCCGGCCGCCCCGGCACGTTGTGCCGCCGCTGGATCGACCACGCCAAGCTGCAGCCAGATGAGTTTGGGCTTGAGCGGAATCGCTTCGTCGACTGCGACGCCGGCGTTTTCACTGCGACGAAACACGTCCACGATATCGATCGCGTGATCGCGCACCGCATCCGTGAGTGTGGGATAGCTCTGCTCGCCCAGGATTTCTTTGTGCCCTGGATTGATGGGGATGACGGCGTAACCCGAACGCTGCAGATATCGCGCGACCGTGTTGCTCGGGCGCATTGGATTGGGCGAGAGTCCCACGACCGCCACCGTCCGCGCCTGCTGCAACAGCTCTCGCAGCTCGTCGTCGGGCGGCATCACGACTCGCGCTTGTGAATGTGCGGCGTGCCGCTCACCGCGCGACCCACGAGAACCATTCCGGAACGCTCGGCGATCGTCACGGCCAGCGTGGACGGCACACTCGGCGTCGCCACCCACGCGAGCCCGGCGCGCGTGGCTTTGAACGCGAGCTCCGCCGAAATTCGCCCCGTGACCAGCAGCCCGCGACCCACGACCCGAGTCTGCGCCAACACCGCGGCGCCGATCACCTTGTCCACCGCATTGTGCCGCCCGATGTCCTCGGCATGAAAGAGCAGGGTCTTGCCGTCGGTCAGCGCCGCGGCATGAATGCCGCCGGTTTCGTTGTAACGTTCACCGGCGGCGAACAACTGCTTGAAGAGCGCGCGCAGCGTTTCCGGTTCCGGCGGGTCACCGCGGAGCGGCGCCGACCGGCTCATCGTCTCGGGGTCGGCGAGCATTGTCGCGACCGCGCCGCATCCGGATGCGAGCACGCGTTTGCGGTTTTCGCCTTTGACCTGCGCGAGGCGTTCCGGCTTTACATCGGCCCAAAAGCCGAGATCGGGCGCGCAGGGACGGAGCTGGACCAGATCGCTGAGGGACTCGATGTAGCCCTCGCCGTGCAGCCACCCGACCGCGAGCTCCTCGAGCTGATCGGGCGTGCACATCCAGGTGACGGCGGGCTCGCCGTTCACCTCCAGCCAGACGGGCCACTCCTCCACGACGGCGGAGTCGGCCCGCATGCGGCCGCTACGTTTCCCCGCGGTATTCGGAGTAGAGATGGGGACTCTCCTCGATGCGCACGCAGTGCAGCGACGTGCCCTGCGGCAGCTGATCCACGATCAATTGCCAGACGTACATCGCCAGGGCTTCGCCGGTGGCGACCCAGGTACCCGCCGAAAAAGGTGCGACGTCCTTGTTGATGTGCCGGCCGTCGAATCGCGATACGATTTCGCGTTGCAGCAGTGCCTTGAGCGCCGGCAGGCTCATCACGCCGCCGCGCGCCGGATCGAACACGCCTTTCACCGTTACCGCGCAGCGATAGCGGTGACTGTGATCGTCCGTCGCGCCGGCGAATTCCGGCGTTTCGGGGAAGCGGTGCGTCGCCGTGAATTCCACGATGCGTGTCAGATAAGCGGTCGGCATTCCTTAGAATACCTGGACGGCTGTGGCCTTGAAAGAGAATACGATGTTCGCGCCGGGGGTGAGGCCCAGGTCGCGCGCCGCCGCGGCGGTTACCGCGGCGACCAGCTCCACGCCGCCCACGTCGGCACGTACGTGCACGCCCGCACCACGCCGCTCCATCGTCATCCCGGTCACCTTGCCTTTGAAGACGTTGCGCGCCGAGGATGCCAGCGGCTCGCGGCTCACGAAGATGTCGGTCGGCGCAATCGCGAGCACCGCCGGGCCGCTCCGCTCGGTCATCACCACGATCGCGACGTTGCCCACCGGTACCTGCTTCACGGCCTCGCCCGCGGGGAGCTCGACGCGGAAAAGGTTTTCGGGCGTCACCGGTGAGAGTCGTCCATCCGCGAGCGCGCGAATGTCATCGGACCAGCGGTAGGCGTCCTCCAGCTGATGCGAGGCGATGCAAACGGTCAGCGGCCGGGCGGCGCGCTCGGTCGCGAGCGCGCGATACAGCGCGCCGGCCGCCGCGGTATCGGCAGAGCTCGCGGGCTCATCGAGCAGGAGCACGTCGGTGCGCAGCGCCAACGCGCGCGCGACGGCGATGCGCTGGACCTCGCCGTCGGACAGCTCGTTGCGGCGCCGGCCGAGCAGCGGCTGCAGTCCGAGGCGCGCGACCACATCCGCTATGATCCCGTTGACCGCTGTGCGTCCCAGCCCCCGTACCTGCAGCCCGTAGAGGAGATTTTCGAGGACCGTGCCGCGAAACAGAATCGGTCGCTGTTCGACGAGCGTCACTCTGCGGCGCAGCGTTGCCGGTGCGCGCCGCGGCACCACGGCGCCGTTCAGCAGCACCTGTCCCTGCGTCGGGGCTTCGAGCAGAGCCAGCAGCCGCAGCAACGTGCTCTTGCCGGCGCCATTGTGCCCGACGACCGCGAGCATCGCCCCCGCGGGCACGGTGAAGTGCTCGAGATCGAGGACTACGCGATCGCCATAGCGGTGCCGCACGCTCCGCAGCTCAAGCATTGCCGCGCCCCTGCAACACTTGCAGCACGATGTTGATCAGTAAGGCGAGGATCACGAGAACCAGGCCAAGCGCGAGCGCCATGCCGAAGTCGCCCTGCGACGTGTACAGCGCGACCGCCGTCGTGAGCGTTCGGGTCGAGCCGCGGATATTGCCGCCTAAGATCATCGCTGCGCCGATTTCGGCCACGACTTGTCCGAACGCGGCGGTGATGACCGCGGCGAGGGCAAACCGCGCCTCGCGCGCCACCGTCCAGGCGGTGCGCCACGGTCCGGCGCCCAGCGTTTCCGCGGTACGTCGCACGCGCGGATCGACTCCCTGGACCGCGGCAGCCGATAGCGCGGCAGCGATCGGCAGCGCGAGCAGGACATCACCGGCGACGATGGCCTGCCAGGTGTACAGCCATTCGAGACCACCGAGCGGCCCGTGGCGCGAGAGGATGCCGTACAGCAGCAGTCCCACGACGACGGTGGGAAACGCGAGCGCCGTATTGACCATGGTGAGCGCCGCGCGCCGGCCCCAAAACCGGCGGGTCGCCAGGAAATAGCCGAGCGGCAGACCGACGGTGCAGGCGATGACCGTGGCGACGACGGCGACTTTGAGCGTGACGAGCGCGATCCCGAAGACTTCGGAATCACCAGCGACCAGCAGACTCCACGCGCGCCGAAGGCCCTCGGCTAAAAAATCCATCCCACGCCGAGACTGAGCCAGGGATGTGCGGTCCAGGCGCCTAACGGCCTGCTCAGGTCCAGCACGCGGGAGCCATCGGGCGCGAGCACGGTGTGGAATGAGACGGGATACTTGAGGCGCCAGAATTGGCCGCGAAAATCGGCGGTCACGCTGATACGGCGAGCCGGATACCAGCGGACGCCGCTCGACAGCGTGAGACCGATCTTCGTGCCGAAGCTATAGCCGCTTCCGGTCGAGTCGCCCGGCGAATTGACGTCGAACAGCAGGCCGATGCCCGTTCCGACGTAGGGCGAGATGCCGTGCCACGTTTTGCCGCCGGTGAGGCGCAGCTGCATGCCGACGTCGAACAGCCCGAGCTCGGACTTGAATGGCCCCGTTTTGCGCGCGGCAGAATTCGAGTCCGCGCGCGGATCGATGATGTAGCGGTCGCCCCGGAGCAGCGCGGTCGAGAACTGGAATTGCAGCGCGCGGCCGGCGGGCAGCTCGTAGCGCGCGCCGAGCGTAAATGCGTTGCTCGCGCCGACACCCACGGAGCCGCGGCCGCCGCCGAGGTGGCCGATGAACACCATCGGTCCCGAACCGAGCGGGATGTCGCGATAGGGCGAGTTGCCGGGGTCGTGACCGACCTGTGCGGATAGCTGGACCGCCGGAACGTTGGAAAGAACCACTCCGACGATCAGCCCAACCTGCCAACCTCCCAACCTGCCAACCATCATGCCTCCCTCAAGTCGCGCCCCGTCATTTCCTTCGGTGGCTCGATTCCCATGAGCTGCAAGATCGTCGGTCCCACGTCGCGAAGCGAGCCACCGGCGCGCAGATGCCTGGCGCCCGATCCCTCGCCGACGATCACGAATGGAACGGGATTCGTGGTATGGGCCGTGTGTGGCCCGCCGGTCGCGGGATCGATCATGAGCTCGCAGTTGCCGTGGTCCGCGGTCACCAGCACCGTAGCCTTCGCCTTGTCGGCCGTGTCGAGCACGCGCGCGAGGCACGTGTCCACTGTTTCGACCGCCTTGACGGCCGCGGGGAGCACGCCAGAGTGTCCGACCATGTCGCCGTTGGCGTAGTTGCAGAGAATGAAGTCGTGCGCTTTGCCGGCGATCGCCGTACACAACACGTCGGTGACGCCGGGTGCGCTCATCTCCGGCATGAGATCGTATGTCGCGACCTTCTGTGACGGCACGAGGATCCGCTCCTCGCCCTTGTACGGCGGCTCGCACCCGCCGTTAAAGAAGTAGGTCACGTGCGCGTACTTCTCCGTCTCGGCGGTGCGGAACATCGTCTTGCCGTGGTCCGACAAAACCTCGGCCACGATCTTGGACAGGACCATCGGCTCGAACGCCGCGGGGAAGGGAAAGGTCTCGTCGTAGCGCGTCATCGTGACGAGACGCACCGCCGGCCGGTCCTTCACGTCGAAGCCGTCAAAGCCCGGCACCGCCACAGCGCGCACGATTTGCCGCATGCGGTCCGCTCTGTAATTGAAGCAGAAGATGCCGTCGCCGTCGCAGATGAGCGGCGCGCCGGTGATTACGCGCGGTTTGATGAACTCGTCGGTCTCGCCCGCTTCATATGCCTGCTTGATCGCGGTGATCGGATCGGGCACCCGGACGCCGACGCCTTTCACCATGGCGTCGTACGCGAGCTTGGTGCGTTCCCACCGCTTGTCGCGATCCATCGCGTAGTAGCGGCCAATCGCTGTGGATACGCTCCTGACGCCGACGTCATTCAACAGCTGCTCCATGAATCCTAAAGCCGACTTCGGCGGTGTATCGCGACCATCGAGCCAGGCGTGAATCGCCACCTTCACATTCGCGCGCCGGGCCAGCTCGACGGCCGCGAGCAGATGCTTGTCGAGCGCGTGAACACCGCCCGTCCCTATCAAACCCATGACGTGCAACGTGCCGTTGCGCTTGCGGATCTGCTCCACGAGCTCGACCAACGCGGGAATTCTGAAGAACTCGCCAGACTGGATGGACTGCGAGATGCGCACGATATCTTGCGGCACCACGCGCCCGGCGCCGAGGTTCAGGTGACCGACTTCGCTGTTACCGATCTGTTCTTCAGGGAGGCCAACCGCTAACCCCGATGCTTCGAGCAGCGTGCGCGACGCGCGCTCCCACAGCCGGTGCCACACCGGCGTTTTGCCGAGCTCGATCGCGTTGCCTTCGCGGCCCGGGCGAAAGCCCCAGCCATCGAGCACGATCAAGACGACGGGGGCGCGCTGGTTCCGGCGGGATGAGGTCGTTGTCATATTGAAGGGGATGCAAGTTAGCCAGATCGTTTCCGGCCTACTAGCTGTCGTTTGCCTGGCCGCGCCATCCGCGCGATCCCAGACCGGTGGGCGCTATCGCGTCACCGCGGGGAACGCGTGGTTTTACCAGGACGTCGCGGGCCGGCGCATCGCGCGTCTCGCGAAGGGGACCCTGCTGACCGGCGGTGATACGCGCGACGACTGGATTCGCGTCACGCTCGAGGGGTGGATCTTTGCGACGTCGGTCACTCGCAGTGCCAAACCCGACTATGACTTCATCGTGACCAAGACGCCCAACGAAAATCTGCGCGCGGCGCCCGCCGGCCCACTCGTCGCGGAGCTTGCGCAGGGGTTCGGGCTGAAGCGGGCGACTCCGGACTCGAGCGGCCGGTGGCTGCACGTGACGCGCGACGGCTGGGTGCAGCGGCGCGCATTGGAGCCCGTCGCCGGCGTGGTCTCGACGCGCACCGCCGCTGACACAGCCGGTGGCGGCGACACGACCCAAACCGGCCAGACTCCGGCGCCGCGCGTGGGTCCGGACAGCGCGAAAGTCGACAGCACGCGCGCGCAACCAACGCGCATGACGACGTTCTACCGTGCTCCTGACGTCAGCAGTCCCGAAGCCGGCACGATCGCCACCGACACGCCATTGCGGATCCTCAGCCGCAACGGTGAGTGGACGCGCGTGCAGTTCGAGGGCTGGGTGAAGGGCGCGGATCTGCAGGCGGCGCCCGCCGGCGTACTCGTCGGTGTCACCGCCGCCGAGCTGCGCGCCGAGCCGCAACGCTACGCCGGCCAGACGCTGCGCTGGAATCTCGAGTTCATCGCGATTCAAAAGGCCGACGAGCTGCGGCCCGATATTCCGACCGGCGCGACGTACGTGCTCGCGCGCGGGCCGCTGCCGGAGCGCGGTTTCGTCTACGTCATCGTGCCCGACAACAAACTGCCGACGTTTCGCGCGCTCACGCCGCTCGCGCCCATCCAGATCATCGCCCGGGTACGGAACGGCCGGAGCCGCTATCTCGGCAATCCGGTGGTAGACCTGATCTCGATCGAAGGGGGAAGCGCGGGAACGCCATGAACGACATCCTGAACGAACGGATTCGCCGCAAACTCGACGTGATGCCGGACGAGCAGGCGTACCAGGTGCTCGACTACATCGAGTTTCTCGAGTCGAAGTACTCGCAGCGCGCCGCCGGCGCGCCGGCGTTTCAAAAGGTGGCCGAGACGCTCGAGGACACGATGCGGGCGGGGCGGGTGCCGATCACCATCATCAGCGGCACGATGGATGCCGTCGGCAAAGCCGGAAAGTTCTTCGAGGGGCTGGCCGCGGCGGGCAAAGCGGCGGTGGACGAGGCACGCAAAAAACAGGTTGAGGAAAAGAAGACGCCCGAGTAACTTCCGCCATGGGAACCTTCCGACCCGACGTCGCCCTCACCTTCGACGACGTCCTGCTCGTGCCCCGTCACTCCACGGTGCATCCCCGCAACGTCAAAGTTTCGAGCCGCTTCACTCGCGGCATTCCGCTCAACATTCCGATCGTCTCCGCCGCCATGGATACCGTCACCGAAGCGGAGATGGCGATGGCCATAGCCCGCCAGGGCGGCATCGGCGTGATCCACAAGAACATGCCGGTCGATCGTCAGGCCGCGGAGGTAGATCGCGTCAAGCGCAGCGAGTCGGGGATGATCATGAACCCGATCACGCTCGGTCCCGATCGACCGCTGCGCGAGGCGAGCCAGCTGATGGTGCGGTTCAAGATCTCGGGCGTGCCGATCGTCGATGGGGCCGGGAGGCTGGTCGGGATCATCACCAATCGCGACCTGCAGTTCGAGCGCGAGATGGATCGACCGATCCGCGACGTCATGACGAAGGAGAAGCTGGTGACGGCGCCCATCGGCACCACACTCGATGAAGCCGAGCGCCTCCTGGCCAAGCACCGGATCGAAAAGCTCCCCGTCGTCGACAAGCAAGGTTTGCTCAAAGGTCTCATCACCATCAAAGACATTTTCAAGCGCCGCCAGTACCCGGACGCGAACAAGGACCAGCACGGCCGGTTGCGCGTGGCCGCCGCGGTCGGCGGCACGTCCGAGGCGCGTGCGCGCGCGCAGGCGCTCGTCGATGCCGGCTGCGATGTGATCGTCGTCGACTCAGCCCACGGGCACAGCCAGGGCGTGCTCGAAACCGTCGCCTGTCTGCGCGACGCATTTCCCGACGCGCAGCTCGTCGCGGGCAATGTGGCGACGGAGCACGGCGCGCGCGCGCTCGTCGAGCGCGGCGTGGACGCCGTGAAAGTCGGTGTGGGACCGGGTTCGATATGCACGACACGCGTCGTGACGGGCATCGGCGTACCGCAAATCACCGCGATCGTGGACGCGGTGCGCGGCGCGGGTGACGTGCCGATCATCGCCGACGGCGGCATCAAGTACTCCGGCGACGCGGTCAAGGCGCTCGCGGCGGGCGCCGAGAGCGTCATGATGGGCTCGATGCTGGCGGGGACGGAGGAGAGTCCGGGCGAATCGTTCCTGCTCGAGGGACGCAGGTTCAAGGTCATTCGCGGGATGGGGAGTCTCTCGGCCATGGAAGAGGGGTCGGCCGACCGCTACTTCCAGGAGGGCGAGGTATCGCTGCAGAAGCTCGTGCCCGAAGGAATCGAGGGGCGCGTGCCGTATCGGGGGCCGGTGGCCGATGTGGTTTTCCAGATGGTTGGCGGACTGCGGAGCGGCATGGGCTACTGCGGGGTATGCGACATCGCCGCGCTACGGACCGAAACGGAGTTCATCCGGATCACGACTGCGGGGTTGCGTGAATCTCATCCTCACGACGTCGTCATCACGCGCGAAGCGCCGAACTACAGCGTGTAGCCTCCTGTTTGGTTTCGCAGTTGTCGTCCCGGCGCTGCGGGAGTGGTCGTTGCGACTGCGAGTTTCGTACAGATCTCATCCCTTCCTCTATTGACAGATCGCCGCCCCCGGCGAACCTTGGGGCGGTCCGCACCGTCGAATCGTCAGCCCGCACCCCGCAACCGGAGCCTGGAATGAATCTGTTTCGCCGTAAGAGCGTCACGGAGCTGCAGAGCGAGGCGGCAACCGATCATAGCCTGAAGCGGGCGCTCGGCGCGCTCAACCTCACGATGCTCGGCATCGGCGCCATCATCGGCACCGGTATCTTCGTGCTCACCGGCACCGTGGCGGCGTTGAACGCGGGGCCGGCCGTCGTCTTGTCCTTCGTACTTGCCGGCGTGGCGTCGATCTTCGCCGCCCTCTGCTATTCGGAATTCGCATCGCTCGTCCCGATGGCGGGCAGCGCGTACACCTACGGCTACGCCACGCTCGGTGAGCTGATCGCCTGGATCATCGGCTGGGACCTGATCCTCGAGTACGCGCTCGGCGCCGTCACCGTCGCGATCGGGTGGTCGGGGTACGTCGTGAGCTTTTTGAGGGACATCGGGATTCACGTGCCATGTTCTCTCGCCGCCGCTTCGGGCGTGGTCGCGACGGGATGCACGACGCCCGCGACGTTCAACCTGCCGGCGGTCATCATCATCGCGATCGTCACCACGCTCCTCGTCATCGGCATCCAAGAATCGGCCAACGTCAACAATGTGATCGTGTTCATCAAAGTCGCAGTCGTACTGCTGTTCATCGTCGCGGCGGCGCACGCGATCAATCCCGCGAACTGGCATCCGTTCATTCCGCCGAACACCGGCGAGCGGGGCGCGTTCGGCTGGACCGGCGTGATGACCGGCGCCGGCGTCGTATTCTTCGCGTATATCGGATTCGACGCCGTCAGCACCGCCGCGCAGGAGGCGAAGAACCCGCAGCGCGACATGCCGATCGGGATCATCGGGTCGCTCCTCATCTGCACGGTGCTGTACATCATCGTGTCCGGCATCGCGACCGGGGTCATGTCGTACAAGGATCTCAACGTCCCCGATCCGATCGCGGTCGCCGCCGATCACGCGGGTCTCGGCTGGATGTCGTCGCTCATCAAGCTCGGCGCGATTGCCGGCCTGTCGTCGGTCATTCTGGTGATGTTGCTTGGGCAGTCACGCGTCTTTTACTCGATGGCGCGCGACGGTCTGCTGCCGCCATTCGTCAACCGCGTGCACCCGCGGTTTCAGACGCCCTACATCACGTCGATCATCACCGGCATCGGCGTCGCGATCGTGTCCGCGCTGCTGACGGTGCGCGAGGCAGGCAGTCTCGTGTCCATCGGCACGCTGCTCGCGTTCGTGATTGTGTCGGTCGGCATCATCGTGCTGCGTGTGCGGGAGCCAAACCTGCAGCGCGCCTTCAAGACGCCTGCGGTCTTCGCGGTCGCGCCGCTCGGTGCGTTCTCGGCGCTCTACCTCATGATTTCGCTGCCCTGGACCACGTGGCGACGGCTGATCGTCTGGTTCGTGCTCGGCATGTTCATTTACTTCTTCTACGGCGTCCGGAAGTCCCGGCTGGCCGCGCGTGAGGGGCCGTAGTCAGAAGGATCTAGACCAAAGGTTGGATAGTCGGCAGTATCCAGCCTCAGCCGATTATCTTGCCGAGTCATGAATCCGAACGGCGTTCCCGTTCCGCCCGCGCGCGCGCAGGCGGCTCGCGACGTGGCGGCCGCGCTCACCAGCGCCCATCACGTCGTTCTCACGACGCATGTCAACGCCGATGGCGACGGGATCGGCAGCGAAATCGGACTGTGGTACCTGCTGCGCGCGCGCGGCATCTCCGTCAGCATCGCCAATCCCACCGGCATTCCCGACCGCTTCAGCTTTCTGATTCCTCCCGGCGCCGACGCCAGCGATCGCGCCGCGCGCGAGATCGAGCGCGCCGACATCGTCGCCTCGCTCGACATCGGCGACATCAGCCGGCTCGGCAACCTGGCGACCATCATCAACAAGCGGCGCCCTCCTCCGTCCTTCGTCTGCATCGATCACCATGTCGGCCCTGTCAAGCTGCCCGACGGTCCGTGTCTCATCGCGCCCGATGCGACCGCGACGGCCGAGCTGGTCTTCGATCTTGCGAGCGTGGTGGGATGGGCGCTGACGCCCGAAGTCGCGCAGGCGCTGTACGTCGGCCTGCTCACCGACACCGGCGGCTTCCGCTTCTCGAACACGACGGCCCGCGCGCTGCGCGTCGCGGCCGCGCTACTCGAAAAGGGCGTCGATCCGGAATCGATCTACGCGTCGGTCTACGCGAGCGCGCCTGAGGGCCGCGTCCGGCTGCTTGCCGAAGTGCTCCAGACCCTCGTCGTCGAGCCGGAGATCGGGCTCGCCTGGGTCAGCGTGCCGGCAGACGCGCTGCGGCGGCACGAAGTCACCGCGGACGATCTCGACGGCATCGTCGAATTCCCGCGCTCGATCGCGGGCGTGCGCCTGGCGCTGCTGTTCCGGCATGTGGGAAGCGGGCGCATCAAGGTATCGTTCCGTTCCATGGGAGAGGTCGACGTTGCGGCACTGGCGCATCAATTCGGCGGCGGCGGGCATCACCGCGCGGCCGGCGCGTCGCTGAGCGGCACGATGGCGGACGTCGAGGAACAGGTGCTCGGCGCCGCGCGGCGCTTTCTCACGAACGGCGGAAGCCGGGACTGATGAGCGCCGACCTCAAGGCTGTCGTCGAGCAGGCGCTCCGCGGCGTCACCAACCCGCGCCACGGTCGCGATATCGTGACGAGCGGGATGGTGCGAGACATCGAGGTCGACGCAGCCGGCGCGGTCACCTTCACGTTCGCGCTCAGCCGTGACGATCCCGGCTCGCTGGCGCGCCAGGCGCGGAAAGCGGTCGAAGGCGTGGCGGGTGTGTCCGGAGTAAAGATGAACGTCGTCGATGCGGCGGACGGTCCGGCCCGCCGGTCCGCCGCCCCAAGCGCGCCACCAGCGCCGCCGACGCCAGAGGAACTGCCCGCGCTCGGCAAGGTCCTCGCGATCTCGAGCGGCAAGGGCGGGGTGGGGAAATCGACGGTCTCGGCCAACCTGGCCGCGGCGCTCGCGAAGGATGGCCAACGCGTCGGCTTGATGGACGCCGATATCTACGGCCCCAATATCCCGCGCATGTTCGGTATTGACGCGAAGCCCGAGGTGCAAGGCGGCAAGATCCAGCCGCTCGAGGCCCACGGCGTCAAGCTCATGTCGCTCGGTTTTATTGTAGAGCGCGACGCACCAGCGATCTGGCGCGGGCCGATCATCATGAAGATCGTGACGCAGTTTCTGCGCGATGTCGCCTGGGGCGAGCTCGACTACCTCCTCGTCGATCTGCCGCCCGGCACCGGGGATGCGCAGCTGTCGCTCACCCAGCTCGTGCGCCTCCACGGCGCGATCATCGTGACGACGCCGCAGGAAATGGCGGTCGGCGACAGCTTGCGCGGTGCGAAGATGTTCGAGCGCGTCGGCGTCGGAGTGATCGGGGTTGTCGAAAACATGAGCTATTTCGTCTGTCCCGATTGCCACACGCGGTCGGACATTTTCCGCGCCGGAGGCGGCAGCCGCCTGGCCGCCGAGCTCGGCGTGCCGCTGCTCGGGCAGATTCCGTTGCAGGCAGGCATGGCGGACCTCGCAGACCGCGGCGAGCCGATCGTCGTGAGCCAGCCCGACTCTCCCGCCGGCGTCGCGCTGCGGGCACTGGCGCACACGGTTGCGGCGCGCACCGCGGGGTTGCTGCCGTCGCAGCCGATCACCACCGCGCCGCGCTGACGTGCAGGCGCTGCTCGTCGTCATGCTGTTCGTTCAGGGCGCGATTTCCTCCGACCCGAAACCCGATCCGTTCGTCCCGCTGCGCGCGGGACTGGACACGCTGTACGGCGGCGATTTCGCGGCCGCCGCGGGTTACTTCGCCGAGCTGGCTGCACGCAATCCCGCGGACCCGGCGCCTGTGGTCTTCCAGGCCGGCGCGTACATCTGGTGGGCCGAGGCCAAAGACTCGGCGAATTTCGCGCTGCAGCGCATCGACTCGCTGCTGGGCGTCGCCATGGCGCGCGCGCGCGCCGCGGGGCCAGCCGGAGACTTCTGGCTGGCGACGGCGCTGGGCTATCGCGCGCGCCAGCGCGAAGATCATGGGCATGGGTACAGCGCCGCGCGTGACGCGAAGGCCATGCGCGACCTCTATCGGCGCCTGCTGGCGACCGACTCCACCCGTGCCGACTGCTATCTGGGACTTGGGGTCTACGATTACGGCTTGGCGCGCGCGAGCGCGTTCGCGCGGTTTGTCGCGCGCGTCATCGGACTGGGGAGTGGCAACGCCGAGCGCGGCATTCGCTACCTGCGCCGCGCCGCGCACGACGGAGACCTGGCCCGAGTGGAGGGCACGTGGGTGCTGGCGGCGGCGCTGCTCCGTGAAGCGGCACGCGATCCCGCCGGGCGCGCGGTCCTGGAACGCGAAGCGCGCGGCTATGTCGAAGGCCTGGCCGCGCGCTATCCTCGCAATCCCGTGTTTCAGAAATTTCTGCGGGACGTGCCCCTCAAGACGTCAGCCGCGCGAGAACCGATACGAGCGCCTGCTGGCCCCGCGCCGGCTGCGATTCCCCTGCCGGCGATCGGGCGGCGAGATCGCGGCGAGCTTGCCGAGCATGTTGTGCACATGGCTCTTGACCGTGTTGGTCGCGATGTTGAGCCGCTGCGCGATTTCCTTGTTGCCCAGGCCGGCGGCGATCAAATCCTTGATTTCCTGCTCCCGCCTGGTGAGACGAACGGCGCCGGGCGACTGCGTCCCGATCGGCGGACTGCCGCCGTCGCTGGAGACGGGCGGCGACATTCTTGGTGCAGCGGCTGCAGCAGGAGGCGGCAAATCGGTGCCGCTCGCGACGGAACGGATCGCTTTCACGATATCCTCCGCGGTCGCGTCCTTCATGATGAAGCCGTTGGCGCCACCGTCGATGAACTGATGTACGTCCTGCTGCGCGGGAACGAAGTCGATGACGATGGTCTTCGCCTCGGGCAGGAGCTCCTTGAGGTTGATCAGAAACGCGTAGCTCTCACCGTTGGCGAGACCGGCGTCGAGGAGCACCACTTGCGGCTTCGTCTCGGGCAGCAGCTGCGCCGCCTGCGAGGCGTTGTCCGTGCTCGCCGCGATCTCGACGTCGCCGTACGCGGACAGGAGCCGCACGAGGCCGTCGCGCATGAGGCGATTGTCTTCGACGACCAGCACGCGAATGCGCGACGCTCCGACAACGGGACTCGAGGCGACACGGCGGTCGCCTCCCCGGCGACGATTCACCGATCCTTCGCGTTCGACTGCTCTATGATCCAATCCGCGCCTACGCGGGGAAGAAACCCGACGTTCGACACGGCGAATGGTCCACGGCACACTCCACCCCCGTTCTGGGACCTAATGTATTTGCAAGTCAGGGACCAGCGGCAGCCATCCAGGGGATGAAGTTGGAACGATGACGGGTCGCTCCTTTAGCTTAGGTCCGATGAGCCAATCATTACGCCGCCTGCTGCTCTTGGTCGGGCTGGCAGTCGTGTATTACCTCGCGGCGAAACTCGGCCTCCGCTTCGCCTACATCAACAGCTCAGTCACGAGCGTCTGGCCACCCGCCGGCATCGCGCTCGCCGCCTTCGTGCTGCTCGGCTACCGCGTGTGGCCGGCGATCATCATTGCGGCCTTCTTCGCCAACGTCAGCACGACCGGTGCCGTCCTTCCGTCGATCGGCATCGCCGCCGGCAACACGGCCGAGGGTCTGCTCGGCGCATACCTCGTCAACCGGTTCGCGCGCGGCGGCCGCGTGTTCGATCGCGTGCGCGACATCCTCCGATTCACGCTGCTGGCCGCACTCGTCAGCACCCTCGTGTCGGCGTCGCTCGGGATCGTGTCGCTGGCGCTCGGCGGCTTGCTGTCGTGGCACGACGCGCCGCGCGTGTGGTCGACGTGGTGGCTCGGCGACGCGGTCGGCGACATCGTCATCGCGCCCGCACTGATTTTGTGGATCGGCGTGAAACCGGCGCCACGCTGGAATCGCGAGCAGCTCGTGGAGGCGATCGCGCTGACCGCCGTAACAGTGCTCGTCAGCTACGCGCTGTTCGGCGGCGTCTTCCCGTCGCGGCATTATCCGCTCACCGTCCTCCTCTGGCCCGTGATGATCTGGGTCGCCTTCCGGTTCGGCCCACGCGAGGCGGCAACGGCCATGCTCGTCGTGTCGTTCATCGGAATATTTCGGACGTTGCACGGCGTCGGCCCGTTCTCGGGCTATGCGGCGGGCGAGTCGCTGGTCCTGCTGCAGGTGTGGACCGGTATCACCGCAATCACGAGCCTCGTGCTGGCGGCGGTCGTCGCCGCGCAGCGCGAGCTGCAGGGCACGTGGCGCGAGCTGGCGGTCACGGATCCGTTGACGGGCCTCGCCAACCATCGCCAGCTGATTCAAGCCCTCGAATCGGAGATCAAACGGTCGCGCCGCACCGCGCAGCCGCTGGCGGTCGTACTGCTCGATCTCGACGGCTTGAAGCAGATCAACGACCGGTACGGGCACCTTGCCGGCAGTCTCGCCATCCGGCGCGTCGCCGAAGCGTTGCTCGGCTCCTGCCGGGCGACGGACACCGCCGCACGGTTTGGGGGGGACGAGTTCGCGCTGGTGCTGCCGGAGACCGGCGAGGCGGCCGCCTGGCACGTGGCGCGCGGGGTGGTCGATCGGCTGGCCACGGACGCCGAGAAGCCGAACTTGTCGATCAGTGTGGGGGTAGCAGTGTACCCCGGTCACGGGGAGACCGTCGACGCCCTCTTGAACGCTGCCGATGTCGCATTGTACGAGACCAAGGAACGCCGCAAGAGTAGAGCCTCAGGGCTTGCTCAGTAAACGACCCTTACTCTAGGTTTCGAGCCATGGACAACCGAAAAGGCACGAGCATTTCGACGCGGACGTCGCAGGCGCCGGCCCCTCGCGGCGGCGAGGATTTGGCTCCGTCGGAATCGTCCGCGGCGCTGCTGCGCGAGCTGGTCGCGCACCTCCGGCAGAACCGCACGCAGCTGCGCGAGGAATGGGCGCGCCGCATTACGCGCGCCGAGCTGCTCACCGCGATGACGGAAGAAGAAATCTTTGCCGAAGCGACGGCCGTGTACGACAACTACGTGGAAGCGCTCGAGACCGGAACGTTCGAAGCCCTGCAAGCGTACTCGCGGCGACTGTCGGAGCGCATCATTCCGCGCGGCGTCGAAACCGACGAAGTCGTCGGCATCGTGCTGCTGCTCCGTGACGTGCTCGCCCGCTCGCTCTTCAATAAATACCAGGACAACGTCGAAAAGCTGAACCGCATCCTCGACTCCTACGAGCCCGCCGCGAACCGCATCGCCAACACGGTGGCCGTCGGATTCGTGGAAGAGCGCGAGCGCATCATCCGGCAGCAACAGGAGGCGATTCGGGAGCTGTCGACGCCGGTGCTCCAGGTGCGCGAGCGGCTGCTGATTCTGCCGATCATCGGCGTCATCGACCCGCAACGCGCCCGCCAGCTGACCGAACAGCTGCTGCGCGCGATTCGGGCCAACCGCGCCAAAGTCGTCGTCATCGACGTCACCGGCGTCGCGGCAATGGACTCCGGCGTCGCGAACCACCTCGTGCAGACCGTCGAAGCGTCGCGCCTGCTCGGCGCCACCGTGATCGTGACCGGCCTGTCGCCGGAAATCGCGCAGACCCTCGTGACGATCGGCGTGGACCTCTCCGAAATGGCCACGGTCGGCGACCTGCAGGGCGGCATCGAAGAGGCCGAGCGACTCCTGGCCGATCGCGCGGCGCCGACGACGCAAGTTCGCGAGATCGCTCCCGAAGCGTCACGCTAGAAGGGGGACGCCGTGGAAGTACCGATTCTGCGGCAGGGGCAATACCTCATTGCCTCGATTCAGTCCGCCCTCACCGACGCCGACCTCTCTCACCTTCGCGAAGCGCTGATCGCCCAGGTCGGGCGCTCGCGCTGCCGCGGCGTCATCGTCGACGTCACCGCGCTCGACGTCATGGACTCGTTCGCCGTGCGCACGCTGCGCGACATCGCGCACATGGCGCGGTTGCGCGGCGCCGAAACGGTGATCGTCGGCATCCAGCCAGACGTCGCCTTCGCGATGGTACAGCTCGGCCTGACGCTGAAAGGCGTGGCCACCGTGCTCGATCTCGAGGAGGGCCTCGCGTTCCTCGACGGCCGCACCAAAGACCGCGGCGGGTCGGACACGAGACCCAGACGACCGCCGAGCGGCCCGACCCGTGGGTGAAGAGCTCCGCCTCCCAATTGCGGCGGATGTTGATGTCGTCGAAGCCCGTCAACAAGGCCGCGCACTAGCCGCCGTCGCCGGATTCTCCAGCGGCGAGCAGACCGTCATTGCCGCCGCGATTTCCGAAATCGCCCGCAACATCCTGATGTACGCCAAGAAGGGCGAGGTCATCCTGAGCCTCGTCCAGAACGGCGACCGTCAGGGCGTGTCCGTCGTCGCGATCGATCAGGGGCCCGGCATTTCCGACGTCGAGCGCGCGATGCAGTACGGGTACTCCACCTCGCACGGCGTCGGCGCCGGCCTGCCGGGCGCCAAGCGCCTGATGGACGAGTTCGAAGTCGATTCGGTCGTCGGCCGCGGCACCACGATCCGCATGACGAAGTGGCGGCGGTCGGTTTGAAAATCGAGGCCGCGTTCGCGACGCTGCCACTGCCGGGGCAGTCGGAGTCCGGCGACCGGTGTCTCATCAAGCACGTGGGGAAAGGCACGCTGATCGCCGTGGTCGATGGGCTCGGTCACGGCCAGGAAGCCGCATCGGCCGCGCACGCCGCGATCGGCGCGCTCGACCGCTATTCCAAGGAACCGCTCGCCGAGATGGTGCGCCGTTGCCACGACGCGGTCGTCGGCCTGCGCGGCGTGGTCCTCGGTCTCGCCTATCTCGACCCGCAGGCGGCGACCATGACGTGGCTCGGCGTCGGCAACGTCGGCGGGATCTTGCTCCGTGCCGATCTGGGCAATCGGCCGTCGCGCATCACGCTGTTGCCCAGCGCCGGCTTCATCGGCGCCGAGCAGACCCATCCCACGACGCGATCGGTGCCGCTCGCCCTGGGCGACACCATCATCCTCTTTTCCGACGGCATCAAAGACGGCTTTGCGGAATCGTTGGTGCTCTCGAACACGCCTCAGGAGATCGCCGACTTCGTCATCACCCGCCATGTGAAAGGCAACGATGACGCGCTGGTCCTGGTAGCACGCTACGTCCGATAAGCCTCCCGCCCCCGCTCCGGACATAGCCGCCACGGCGCGGGCGGCAGGCGTGCTGACGACGGGGCCGCTGCGGCCGGTCGTGATCCGGCTCGCATTGCCCGCCGTGGCGATGATGGCGTGTCACTTCTCGTTCAATTTGATCGACAGCATCTGGGTGGGTCGTTTGATCGGGCCGGCCGCGCTCGCGGCGGTATCGACGGCGGGCTTCTACATCTGGGTCGCGTTGAGCCTGGGCGAAATGGTGGAGATCGGCCTCATTGCCGTCGCCGCGCGCCGCCATGGCGAGGGACATCCCGATCGCGCGGCGCGCGCAGCTGCCGCAGCCGTCGCCTATGCACTGACCGCGGGCCTGGCCGTCGCGATCATCGGCTGGTCCGTTGCGGGCGCGATGTTTCGTCTGATGCGCGTGCCGGCCGAGGTCGCGACCCTCGGCCATACCTATCTGTCGACTTGGCTGCTCGGCGCGCCGCTGGTGTTCGGTTTCTTCGCTATCGAAGCCACGTTTCGCGCCGCCGGCGATACGCGGACGCCGTTTCTGATGCTCGTGTGTTCCGTCGGCGTTTCGATTCTGCTCGATCCGCTGTTGATCATGGGTCTCGGGCCGTTCCCGCAGCTCGGTGTGCGCGGTGCGGCGCTCGCGTCGGTGATGGTGCGCGGCGGCGGCTTCGTGCTGGGGTTCGGCATCGCGCTCAGACGCGGGCTGCTGCGGACGCGCGCGCCCGATTGGCGCGCGCTTCCGACGATCATCCGCGTCGGCGCGCCGCTCTCGCTCGCCGGCGTGCTGCTCTCGGTCATCTACATGTGGCTCACGCGCTTCACGTCGCGGTTCGGAACTCCCGCGCTCGCTGCACTGGGGGTGGGACACAAGATGGAGGGCCTGGGCTTCATCGCGATCAGCGGCTTCGCGCTGTCGGCGAGCGCCCTCGTCGGCCAGAACCTGGGCGCCGGGCAGGAGGCGAGAGCGCAACAGGCCGTGCGCCTCACCGTCGGGTACTGCCTCCTCGTCACCGTAACCACCGCCGTCGCTTTCCTGCTTATCCCAGCTCGCCTGGTCGCGCTGTTCACGAGCGACTCTCGCGTGATTACCGACGGGGTGTTGTACCTGCGGGTGATCTCGTTGGCCCAGATCGGGCAAAGTTTCGAGCTGATCCTCGAGGGTGCCCTGGCGGGCGCGGGATACACGTTCTGGCCGCAGATCGTGAGCACCACGCTCACCGCCATGCGCATTCCGTTTGCCGCCTGGTGGTCGCGCGCCATCGGGCTGCTCGGCATCTGGCTGGCGCTGAGCGTCACCGCGATCTCGCGCGGGGTGGCGATGATACTGTTTTGGAAGGGAGGGAGGTGGCGCGCTGTTAAGGTCTAAGAGGAAATCGCCATGCCGATAATCACGTTGCTCACTGACTTCGGCACCGCGGACAGCTATGTGGCTGAAATGAAAGGAGCCATACTGTCACGCGCGCCTGGCGCGACGCTCGTCGACATCAGTCATCGCGTGTCAGCGGGCGATGTACGCGCCGCGCAGTACTTACTCAGTCGCACGTGGGCGCAGTTCCCGCGTGGCAGCGTGCACCTGGCCGTCGTCGATCCCGGCGTCGGCACTAAGCGGCGCGCACTCGCGGCGGAGAGCGCGGGTCACCACTTCCTCGCGCCGGACAACGGGCTGCTATCGTTCCTCGCTCCCGATGCCCGCTTCGTGTCCCTGCCCGTTCCGGCGAGCGCGGCGCCGACGTTTCATGGTCGTGACCTGTTTGCGCCCGCGGCGGCGGCGCTCGTTCTCGGTGAGCCGATCGATTCGCTTGGCGATAGCGTAAGTCACCCGGTGCGCGCGCCGCTCCCGGTCCACCGGATCGAGAAGGGAATCGTCATCGGCGAGGTCATCCACGTGGACCAGTTCGGATCGCTGGTTTCCAACATTCCGCCGTCCTCGGTCGCGGCGGGGTCCCGAGTGCGCGCGGCCGGTACGGACGTTGGGCCGATACGCCGAACGTTTGCCGACGTGAGTCTCGGAGCGTTGGTCGCAGTCGTGGGATCAGGAGCAACCATCGAGATCGCGGTGCGCGACGGGAGCGCGGCTGCGAAACTGGGAGTGGGTGTGGGCGCGGAGATTCGAATCGAACAAGGGCGGCGATAGACGGCTGTGTCTAGGCCTTCCAATCCCCGGATGGCGTCGGAATCTTCACCTGCGCCATCACTCGATCAGCGAATCCAGTCTGTGGCGCAAACTGCGGCAGTTGGACCAGCGCGAGAATGATCTTGCGCTCGCGCTCTGCTTCGGTGCGGCAAAGGGAGCAATCAGCGAGGTGCACAGCCTGAGGGGCAGGCAGGAGTCCCTGCGCCCAGAGCTCGATTTCGTCGGCAGTCAGATGCATGGGGATGTCGGTCATTGGGTTGTCCTACGGCCTGGTCTCGGGCCGGGTTTCAGTCGCGTCGATCTTCGAGATACCCGCGCAATTCATTACGGGCCCGATGGATATAGGTTTTCACCGTCCCGAGCGGCAGGTCGAGGGTCTCGGCGATCTCCTCATAGGAATACCCCTCCACGTGCCGTAGCAGGATGCAGGACCGGTACTCCGGCCGCAGCCGGGCGATGGCGCGCTCGATAGCGGTGCCGAGCTCGCGGCTTTCCACCTCGTCGAGCGGGCTTTCCTTGCGATCGCCCAGTTGGAGCGACGTCGCGCGGACCTGATCCGGTGTTTCGGCGCTCGGGGCGCCGTCCAGCGAGAGCGTGTCGATGCTGCGCCGTCGCAGGTGATCGATCGCGGCGTTGTTCGCGATCTTAAAAATCCAGGACGAAAACTTGAATTCCGGTTTGTACGATTTGATGCCGTTGAGGACCTTGATGAACGTTTCCTGCGCGAGATCCTCGGCGAGCGCCCGGTCGCGCACCATCCGAAACAGCAGGGAGAAGACCGGGCGCTCGTAGCGGCGCACCAGCTCGCGAAACGCGGCCTCGTGACCTTGCTTAGCCCACGCCACAACCTGCTGATCGCTGGCGTCGCTTAAGTGGTCCGGCCTATCTTTCGCGCCTATGGTCCGCTCCTCCGTCGCCGCCGCGCCTGGACGATCCGCCAAATACGTCCGTGAGATCTTCACGGCGATCGCGCCGCGTTACGACTTTCTCAATCACCTGCTGAGTCTCAACGTGGACCGGTCGTGGCGCCGCACCGCGGTCAGGCGGCTCGGCTGGGAGGCAAAACCGGACGGCACCTATCTGGATCTGTGCGCCGGAACCCTGGATCTCGCCGTCGAGTTGGCCCGGCGCGAGGGATTCCGGGGCCGCGTGATCGGCGCCGACTTCGTCCTTCCGATGCTCAAGCTGGGCAAGAACAAGGCGCCCTCCCCCCGTACCGCTCCCGTCGCGGCTGACGCGCTCGCGCTGCCGTTTCCCGCTGCGCGGTTCGACGGTGCGCTGGTGGGATTTGGCCTTCGCAACCTCGCCGACTTGAGCGGCGGTCTGCGCGAAGCCGCACGCGTTCTGAGGCCGGGCGCGCGATTCGTGATCCTCGAGTTCGCCACTCCCCGGTTTGCGCCGCTGCGCGCGATCTATCTCTTCTATTTTCGCCGAATTCTGCCCGCCATCGGCCGGCTCGTGTCGAAACATAGAGAGGCCTATACCTACCTGCCAGAGTCGGTGCTCGCGTTTCCCGAACCCGAAGCGCTGTCGGAACGCCTCGTGCGGGCGGGATTTTCGCGCGTCGGTTTCGAGCGGCTGACCGGCGGTATCTGCGCCGTGCATTATGGCACTCGATAATCTTCGCGAATTCGTCGACGCCATCGACAAAACGGGCGAGCTCGCGCGAGTGGCGCAGCCGGTCTCCGTCGATAAAGAAATCACGGAAGTCGCCGATCGCTGCATGAAGTCGCCCGGTGGCGGACCCGCGCTGCTCTTCACCCAACCCAAACTGCGGAGCGGCGGCTCGTCACGGTATCCGGTCGCGGTCAATCTCTTCGGCTCTGAGCGCCGCATGTCGCTCGCGCTCGGCGTGGACTGTCTCGATCACATCGGCAACCGGATCAGCGAGCTGCTCGCGATGAAGGTACCGGAAGGCCTGCTCGGGAAACTCGCGATGCTGCCCCGCCTTGCGGAAATCGCCAAGTTTCCGCCGAAGACAGGAGGCCGCGCGGCTTGCCAGGCGACGGTGGTCAAGGATACCGATGTCGACCTCACGCAATTTCCCGTCCCGATCTGCTGGCCTGAAGACGGGGGACCGTACATCACCCTCGGCGGCGTCATTACGAGAAATCCGGAATCGGGAGTCCGCAACGTCGGGATGTACCGCGTCCAGGTGTTGAGTAAGAACACATTGGCCATGCACTGGCAACGACATAAGGTCGGGGCGGCGCACTGGCGCGCGATGGCGGAGCGCGGCGAGACGATGCCGGTGGCGATCGCCCTCGGCGGCGACCCGGCGAGCATCTACGCCGCGTCGGCGCCGCTGCCGCCCACGATCGACGAATTTCTGTTCGCCGGATTCTTGCGCGGCGAACCTGTGCGGCTGGCCAAGAGCGTGACGTCGGATCTCGAGGTACCAGCCGAGGCGGAGATCGTCATCGAGGGATACATCGACCCCCGCGAAGGGCTGGTGCTCGAGGGTCCATTCGGCGACCACACCGGCTTCTACTCGCTCGCCGATTACTACCCCAAGGTCCACGTCACCGCGGTTACGTGGCGTAACGATCCCATCTGGCCGCACACGATCGTCGGCCGCCCGCCGATGGAAGACTTTTACCTTGGCCACGCGACCGAGCGGATTTTCCTGCCATTACTGAAGCTCACGATTCCCGAGATCGTCGATTTGCACATGCCCGCCGAGGGGATCTTTCACAACCTCGTGTTCGTGAGCATCGACAAACAGTATCCGGGGCAGGCGTACAAGGTGATGAACGGCCTGTGGGGACAGGGCCTCATGGCGCTGGCCAAGGTCATCGTGGTGGTAGACAAGGACGTGAACGTGCGCGACCCCAAAGAAGCCTGGTGGGTAGCATTGAACCATATCGATCCCGAGCGCGACGTGCGATTCACGATGGGGCCGATCGATGTGCTCGATCACTCGAGCCGCGGCTTCACCTATGGGTCCAAGATGGGAATCGATGCCACGCGAAAATGGAAGGAAGAAGGCTTCACGCGCGAATGGCCCAACAAGATCGTAATGGATGCGGATACGAAGCAAAAAGTTGATGAAATGTGGAAGCATCTTGGCATCGACTTGGGCGGGCGGTAAACGGCGGCCATGGGCGGCAACGGCAATATCCGAGAAGGCCAGACTTTTGGTGGCGAATCACTGTTCGTGCGGTACGTGAATTTCGTCAAACTCCCCCACACGGTATTTGCGCTGCCGTTCGCGCTCCTCGGCGTCGTTGTCGCGTCGTATCAGGCGGCGGTGACGTGGCGCGTCGCGATCCTTGTCGTCGTGGCGTTCACGGCGGCCCGGTTCGTGGCGATGGGGTTCAATCGGATTGCCGATCGCCGCATCGACGCGCGCAACCCGCGCACCCGGGGTCGCGAGCTCCCCAGCGGGCGACTGACCGTCGGGCAGGCATGGGCGGGCGTGATCGGCGCGATGGTGGTCTTTCTCTTTTGTGCCTGGGCGTTGAATCCGCTTTGCGCCGCGCTCGCCCCGGTCGCGCTGTTATGGATCGCGACCTACAGCTACGCCAAGCGGTTCACCGACTGGTCGCATCTCTGGCTCGGCGGCGCCTTGGCGATCGCGCCGGTCGGCGGATACGTCGCCGTCACCGGATCGTGGAGTGATCCATGGTGGTTGCTGGTAGTCGTCGCGGTCGCCGTGATGTGTTGGGTGGCGGGCTTCGACATCTTCTATGCCCTCCAGGACGAGTCGTTCGATCGCGCGGAAAGATTGCGATCCCTGGTGGTGCGGCTGGGGCAGGGGTGGGCGATCATCGTGGCGAAGCTGCTCCACGCCGCAGCAATCGGTGCACTCATCGCGTTCGGCAAAGGCGCGGGATTGGGCCTGCCGTATTTCGCCGGCGTCGTGGTCGCGATCGTCGTCATCGGGTGGGAGCACCGGCAGGTGAAACCTGGCGACATCTCGAAGCTGAACGCCGCATTCTTCACGGCGAATGGGATTGTCAGTATCGTCGTGTTTCTTGGAGCGCTGGTGGATCGGATCGTATGAAACGCGGAAAGGGAAACGCGGAACGCGGAACAGGTAGGCCAGAGCACCATGCCCCTGTTCCGCGTTCCGACTTCCGCGTTCCACGTTCCCCAACGCCGCCGCGCCCGCCGCCGCATCCGAAACGCAGCCCGACACCGAATCGCCGGGGGCGCTAGGGCCTCGGTTTGTCCGCGAGTCCCGCCAGGTCGAGCAGAAACGCATACTCGAACGCGACGTCGTGCCAGCGCTTGTAGCGGCCCGATGATCCGCCGTGCCCGGCATCCATGTTCGTGCGCAGGATCAGCAGATTGTTGTCCGTCTTCCCCGCGCGGAGCTTGGCTGTCCACTTGGCCGGCTCGAAGTATTGCACCTGCGAATCGTGCAATCCCGCCGTGATCAGCATGTTGGGGTACGCCTTGCGCTCCACGTTGTCATACGGTGAGTACGACAGCATGTAGCGATAGTACGCCGTGTCGTTCGGGTTTCCCCATTCATCGTACTCGCCGGTCGTCAGCGGAATCGACGGATCCATCATCGTCGTAATCACGTCCACATAGGGCACGCCCGCGATCACGCCTTTGAACAGCTCGGGCCGCAGGTTGACGACCGCGCCCATCAACAAGCCGCCCGCGCTCGCCCCCCGGGCGAACATCTTATTGGGCGTCGTGTAGCCGCGCCGCACGAGATCGTCCGCGACGTCGATGAAATCGGTGAACGTGTTCTTCTTGTGGAACAGCTTGCCATCCTCGTACCATTGCCGGCCCAGCTCCTGCCCGCCGCGGATATGCGCGATGGCGTAGACAAAGCCGCGATCCAGCAACGACAGCCGGTCGGCCGAGAACGTTGGGTCGGTGCTGTAGCCGTAGGAGCCGTAGCCGTACAAGAGGAGCGGCGCGGGGCGGGCCGTGCCTTTGCGATACACGAGCGACACGGGCACGCGCGCCCCATCGCGCGCGGTCGTATAGAGGCGCTCGGTGACGTAATTCGATGGATCGAAGCCGCCCAGGATCTCGTCGCGCTTGAGCAGCGTCCTCTGGCGGGTCCGCATGTCGTAGTCGTAAATCGACGTCGGCGTCGTAAGCGATTGGTACCCAAACCGCAGCACCGGCGTGTCCATCTCCGGGTTGACGCTGATGTACGCGACGTAGGCGGGCTCACCGAAGTCGAGATAGTGCTCCGCGCTCCCGTTCCAGGGTCGGATGCGCAGCTGGGTCAAACCGTCCTTCCGCTCCGATAGCACCAGGAAGTCCTTGAAGACCTCGAAACTCTCCAGGAATACGTCCGGGCGATTGGGAATGACCTCTTCCCAGTTCGCGCGACCGGTGCGAGTCACGGGTGTCCGCATGAGCCGAAAGTTCTTTGCACCGTCGTTCGTGCGGATGTAAAAGAAGTCGCCGAGGTGGTCGACGTCGTACTCGTGGCCGCGGCGGCGCGGCTCGAGGATCTGGAACGGCTGATCGGGATGACCGGCGGGGACGAAGCGATACTCGCTGGCGAGCGTCTGCTGCGAGCCGATGATCACGTACGCCCTCGACTTGGTCTTGAACACGAACGCGTCGTAGGTGTCGTCCTTCTCTTCGTAGACCAGCTGATCGGTTGCCGCGGGTGTGCCGGCGACGTGGCGGAAGATCTTGTTCCAGCGCAGCGTAACCGAATCGTGACGCGTGTAGAACAATGTCCGGTTGTCCTCGGCCCAGGCCATGTTGCCCGTGACGTGGTCGATGATCTCGGGATAGAGCTCGCCGGTGCGGAGATTCTTGATCCGCAGACTGGCGATGCGGCGGCCCATGGTATCGACGGCGAACGCCAGCAGATCCTCTCCCGAGCTGATCTGCCAGCCCATGACCTGGAAGAACGGCTTGCCCTGGCCGAGCGCGTTGCCGTCGATCAGGATCTCCTCCGGTGCCTCGAGCGAGCCGCGTTTGCGCGCGTAGACGGGATAGTCTTTGCCCTCGACGACGCGCGTGTAGTAGAAGTAGCTCCCCTGGCGATACGGCACCGACTGATCGTCCTGACGGACGCGTCCCTTTAACTCGTCAAAGAGCCGGTCCTGGAGCGGCTGCGTGTGCGCCATGACGGCGTTGGTGTACGCGTTCTCGTCTTCGAGATATTTGATGACTTCGGGATTATCGCGCTCGCGCAGCCAGTAGTAGGGATCGATCCGCACATTGCCGTGTTCGTCGAAGCGATGGGGCCGGACGGCGGCGACCGGCGGTGCGGGCGCGGGAGCGACCGCGGTTGGTTGCAGGCCCTGGGCGAGAATGACGCCCGGCGCGAACGCCGCGAGAACGAGGACGCGAGCTGGCGTGAGCATGGGTCGAATTAACGCTATGTTTCGGGCCGTGACTACCCCAGGCGCATCGCCCGTCGTCTTCGCGATCACCGGCGCGTCCGGCGCGCCGTATGCGGTGCGCTTGCTCGACGTGCTGGCGAACTATCACGTGCCCACGTGGCTGCTCGTTTCCGCTCACGGCTGGCGACTACTCGCCGAGGAATGCGGCATCAAAGACGAAACCGCGCTCAAGAAGGCGACGGGCGGCGATTGGTCGTTGATTCGCTCGTTCACCGATACCGATCGGGGCGCCGAGCCGGCGTCGGGGTCTGTGCAGACGCGGGGAATGGTGGTGTGTCCCTGCTCGATGGGTACCATGGCCGCGATTGCCGGCGGCACCAGTCGCTCGCTGATCGAACGCGCGGCTGATGTGACGCTGAAGGAGCGCCGCAAACTGATTCTCGTGCCGCGTGAGACACCGCTATCGCTCGTTCATCTGCGCAACATGATGCTCGCGGCGGAGGCGGGCGCGACCATACTTCCCGCCGCGCCAGGCTTTTATCAGCGACCCAAGGAGATCGGGCAGCTCGTGGACTTCGTCGTGCAGCGCATCATCGATCACCTCGGCCTCGACGTCAAACTGGTTCCGCCATGGCAGGGGTAGTCCCGAGCGTTCGCGAGCTGCTCGCCCGCGACGTCACGCCGGAGCTCTACCGCGAGATACGCGAGCTCTGGAAGGCGCACTCGATCGCGGAGGACAAGCGCGACATCGCGGGATTGATCGCGACGTTGACGCCCGACTGCGTGTACGAAGTGGTGGGCGAAGCGGGCGCGCGTTGGGAAGGCCACGCCGGTGCCACCAAGTTTTATCTGACGCTGCTCGGCGCGATCCCCGACATCCATTTCGATCTGCAGCAGATCGTGATCGGCCCGCAGGGCGTGTGCGAGGAAGCCAAGGTGACCGGCACGCAGAAAGGCGCGTGGTTGTCGCGTCCCGCGACAGGAGCCAAAGTCGAATTCCGCGTCGTGATCTTCTTTCCGTGGGATGGGGAGCGCAAGAAGTTCACCGGTGAGCGGGTGTTCCTGCAGGCGTGACCGCGCCATGATCTTACTCGCGTTGTTGCTGCAGCTTGGCGATTCGCTGCCGCCCAAGCCCGCGCCGCCGCCGGCGGCATGGCAGACTCTCATCGGCGCTTATCTGAGCGGCCGGGACACGATCTACGTGTACGAGGACCGCGGCGCGCTCTTCGCGCGTCGGGACACTGTGTCGTCGCCGCTCACGCAGGACTCCGTAGCCCATTGGACGCGGCTGCAGCTCGGCCCCGCCAACGGGGGCCAGCTCCACCTCCAGCCGGTCCGGCCGGTCGCAGAGCTGCTGCGCGTCGACCGCTCGCTCGTGCCTCCCGCCGAGAGCGGGGCCTTCTTCGCGGCGGACCTGATCGAGCCCGCTAAACTGGATACGACGATCCGCCTCGATATCCGCTACGCCACGCCGAACAACTTCTTGGGCAGTGTCTTCTATTCCTCGCCGCACGCATTCTTGCAGCGCCCTGCGGCGATGGCCGTTGTGCGGGCCGCGCGGGCGCTGCGGCCACTGGGCTATGGGTTGCTGATCCATGATGCCTACCGGCCGTGGTACGTCACGAAGGTCTTCTGGGATGCCACGCCGGTTGCGTCACACTGGCTCGTGGCGGACCCGGCCAAGGGATCGAAGCACAACCGCGGTGCCGCGGTCGATATCACGCTCTACGACCTGAAGACCGGCGCGCCGATCCAGATGCCTTCCACGTACGACGAGGCCACGCCGCGCGCCTACGCAGACTTCCTCGGCGGGACGTCATTGCAACGCTGGCATCGTGCCTTGCTGCGCCGAGTGCTCGAGCGGCAGGGCTTCACGGTGAATCCAACGGAGTGGTGGCACTTCGATTTCCGCGGCTGGCAACGCTATCCCATACTCGATGTGCCGTTCGAGCAGCTCGTGAAGTAGCGCAACCTTCCCAGCGCTGCCCGCATCTATCGTACGTGCGTCTCCGCACCGCGCTTTTCAATATTCATCTCTGGCTCGGCCTCAGCGCCGGCATTTTCATCGCGCTGCTGGGCATCACGGGCTCCATCATGGCGTTCGAGCAAGAGATCGAGCACGCGCTGCATCCGCACCTGTGGTACGTACCCCCCCCGCCGGGCGCCCGCTCGCTCACCCTCGCGCAGATCGGCGCCGCCGTGAAGCAAGCATTTCCCGACGACACGATCAGCTGCTATCTCGTGGCGACGAAGCCGGGACTGTCGGATCAGGTCGGCCTGTCGCGCAGTCTGGTATTCGTGAACCAGTACTCCGGCGCCATTCTCGGGCAGCAGCGGTTCGGCGGCCCCGATCTCCTGAACGTCATCCATCAGTTGCACACGCACCTGTTGTTTCGCGGCCTCGGCGATCTTGGCGGAAAGGTTGTGAGCAGCGCGGCTCTGGTGCTGTTCGTGATGCTGCTCTCCGGGTTGTATTTGTGGTGGCCGCTCAAGCGCATCCGCATCAGTTGGCGGGGCAGCGCCGCGCGCCGCAGCTGGTTCGATTTGCACAACACGATCGGCGTCGTCTCGCTCGTCGTACTGCTCGCGCTCTGCGCCACGGGTATCGCGATCGGATTCGAGAAGGCGAGCAGCAGGCTGTTTTACAAGATGACCGGCTCGCAGCCGGCGCCGCGGCCGAGCCTGCACGTAGCGATTCCCACCGCGCATGCCGTACAGATCGGACCTGACAGCGCGTTCGCGATCGCGCGCGCGGCGTTACCGGGCGCGGCGCCGTTTGAAGCGGACATGCCCGCTCCGAACGAGGCGTATCTCGTTCGAGCCCGATATCCCGAGGATTTGACCCCGGGTGGTCGCAGTCAGGTGTTGATCGACTCGTACACCGGCCGCGTGTTGTTCGCGCAAGGATCGCGCACCGCGCCCGGAGGGACGCGGATGGTCAATACCAATCGCGCCATTCACACCGGCGACATCGGCGGCATTCCGGGGAAGATCATCGTCTCGCTCGCGAGTCTCGGCCTCGCATTGCAGGTCATTACGGGGCTGCTGATGTGGATCAGGCGGAGCCAGCGCGAGGTCTGACGGTTGCGACGCGCGCACTGCGCGCGCAGTTTCCGCAGCACCGTTCTCCTTGGAGTCGCTCGTGCGCCGTGGCTACATGATCGCCGCTCTCGTCCTGGCGCCGCTCCGCGTTGTCGCCGCGCAGGACACCACCCACTACACCCACGCCGATACGCTGCGCGGCTCGAACGGCCCCGCGCGCGCCTGGTGGGACGTGCAGTTCTACGATCTTTACACCCGCGTCAACCCGGCCGATTCCAGCATCAGCGGCTGGAATGGGATCACGTACCGCGTGCTCCAGAGTCCGCCCGCGCGCGAGATGCAGATCGACCTGCAAGTCCCGCTCGTCATCGACAGCATCGTGCAGGATCGCCGCAAATTGACGTCGCGTCGCGACGGCAACGCCTTCTTCGTCATGCTCGCATCGACCCAACGACCGGGCACGACGCGCACCATCACCGTGTGGTATCACGGCAAGCCGCGCGTGGGACGCCGGCTTCCCTGGGACGGCGGCTTCACGTTCCCACTCGACAGTTTAGGCCGGCAGTGGATTGCCACGGCGAACGAGGGATTGGGGGCGAGCGCCTGGTGGCCGAACAAAGACTATCTCGCCGACGAGCCCGATAGCCAGCGCATCGCGATCACCGTTCCCGATCCGCTCGTCGACGTCTCGAACGGGCGCCTGCGCAGCACGACCAAGAACAGCGACGGCACGACGACGTACGAGTGGTTCGTGACGAGCCCGATCAACAATTACGACGTCACGATCAACGCCGGACACTACACGCATATCAGTGACACGCTCGCCGGAGAAGCGGGGAAGCTGTCCCTCGACTTCTGGCCGCTCGACTATCATGCCGACACGGCGCGCAAGCAGTTCGAACGCCAGGTCCCCCCGATGCTGCGCTGCTTCGAGCACTGGTTTGGTCCTTACCCGTGGTACGCCGACGGCTATAAGCTCGTCGAGACGCCCCACCTGGGCATGGAGCATCAAAGCGCCGTCGCCTACGGCAATCACTTCCTGAATGGCTACCTCGGCCGCGATCTGTCCGGCACCGGGCTCGGCTTGCAGTGGGATTTCATCATCGTGCACGAGAGCGCGCACGAGTGGTGGGGCAACAGCATCTCGGCGCAGGACCACGCCGATATGTGGCTGCACGAGAGCTACGCGAATTACGCCGAGGGCATTTACACGGAGTGCATGCTGGGGAAGACGGCGGGCGCGGCATACATGATCGGCGCCCGTCGCGGCGTGCGGAACGATCGGCCGGTCGTGCCGGCGTTCGGCGTGAATGCGCAGGGCTCGGGCGACATGTATCCAAAGGGCGGGAACATGTTGCACACGATTCGCGCGATTCTCGACGATGATGTGAAGTGGCGCGACATCCTGCGCGGAATCCAAAGGACCTTCTACCATCAGACGGTCACCGGTAAACAGGTCGAGGACTACATCAGCAAACAGGCGGGAATCGATCTGAGCAAGGTGTTTGCGCAGTATCTCAGCACGACGCAGATCCCGGTCTTCGAGTATCGCGTGCGCGGCGATACGCTCTCGTATCATTGGGCCAATGTCGTCGGCGGCTTCGACATGCCGGTGAAGGTGCAGATTCCGGGGCAGGGGACCCGTCTGCTGCATCCGACTGAAGCCTGGCAGACGCTCGCGCCGGTCGGTTTGCGCGCCGCCGAGCTGACGGTTGACGAGAATTTCTATGTGACCGCGCGCAGCGTGCCGTGAGGCTGGGGGTCATTTCGGACACCCACGGCATGCTGCGGCCGGAGGTGTTCGACATTTTTCGCGAAGTCGATCATATCCTGCACGGCGGCGACGTCGGGCGGAGTGACTTGCTCGTCGAGCTGCGCGCGCTTGCGCCCGTCACGGCGGTGTACGGCAACAGTGATGGCCTCGATCTTCGGAAAGAGCTGCCGCAGGTCGCCGAGCTGGAGCTGGATGGTTTTCGGATTGTCGTCACGCACGGCGATCAGTTCGGTAGTCCCAATCCCGCCAAGCTGCACGAGGCGTTTCCGCTGGCCGAGATCATCATTTTTGGGCATAGCCACAGGCCGGTGCTGGAGCTGGTGGACAAGACGGTGACGGTGATGAACCCGGGTGGGGCGGGGGCGCCGCGCTTTGGGATACCGCCGAGTGTGGGGATTTTGGAGCTCGAGGCGGGAATTCCGCCGAGAGGGAGGATCGTGACCCTCAAGCCGCACAATACGTCATAATCGCGGACGTGCGCGTCAGTTAATTCCGCGGCCTGCCAAAGCACGCTCTTTGTAGAGAATCGAACGGCGAGTCCTTCAAGGAATGCATCGTGCCGCGCCGGATACTCGCCGTCGCTGTGTTGCTGTTGTGCTTCGCCTGTGACCACAGCACGCCCGTGGAAACTCGTCCGACACTGGTCAATCACACCCCCGTCGCCGATGTTGGCAGTAACTACCAGGGTCTTGAAGGCTGCTCACGTCCTGATCGGATTTGCAGCGGAGGGACGTCGCGACACGCTCACCGCGGAGCTCGATTGGGGTGACGGCGATACCGTGAGGGTCGATTCGGGAGTCGTTGCATCGCATCGTTACGCCGCGGTCGGCCAGTACTTGGTGCGCCTAGGCGTCCGTAACGATGACGGATTGACTGCGACGCAGAATGCGCCGAACCCGATTGTGATTTACGACCCGACGGTCGACCAGGCGAACCCCGCAGGTTACGAAGTCATCGATCTGGGAACGTTAGGTGGCAGCGGCGCGATACCGCGGGCCCTGAACGATGCAGGTCAGGTCGTCGGCTGCAGCCAAACCGGCGACGGTACCTGGCACGCATTCGTCTGGTCCGAGGGCAACATGCGGGACCTCGGCTCCGGGGCGGTGACCAGCTGCGCGTGGGCGATCAATAAGTCGGGAAGGATCGCTGGTGTCGCCGGCAGCACGCAGCCAGAGGCCGTGCTCGCCTGGAGCAGTAACGCGCAGCCGATAGGACTCGGTGCGCCGCCCTGCTGTGACGAAGCAGTCGGTTTCGTTGGCGTCACAGAAGGGACCTCGGCCTGTAACCGGACGTCAAGTGCCCTGATGAGCCGGTTAGGAGCTGCAGCACTGCGTTCGCAGTCGATATCAACGACAACGGCGCCATCGTTGGCGCAAGTCATGACTCATCGCGCAAGTTCCACGGCGTGCTATGGCAAAACGGGTCGCTGCAAGTGATCGGTGCCTGGCGCCCGACGGCGATCAACAATGCCGGAGATGTCATCGGAAACGGCGTAACGAATTTTTATCCAGATGGACCACTGCTCTCAATAGCGGATCCTGAGCTGATGAGTGTGACCGGACAAGCTTTCTTCTGGCACCAGGGAGTTACAACCAACCTTGCGTCCTTCGACGGGAATGCTACTCAGGTCGCCCACATCAACGATTCGAGCACGGTGGCGGGCTGGAGCGAGGGGCGCGGCAAGAACCCGCACGCGGTTGTTTGGAAACCGGGGCAGTCGCAGCTCGTCGATCTCGGCGTCGGGCCGCGTGGCCTGAATCAGCTCGGAGCCATCGCGACGGCGATCAATGCACGGGAGACGTCATCGGCCACACGGTAGGAACATGCAAGTACTCTGGGCCGGTCATGTGCTGGGACTGGAACGGACCGACCCACGCAATTCTCTGGCGGCGAAAAGGGTAATCAGTGATCAATGATCATTGATCATTGATCATTGATTATTGATCGTTGATTATTGATTCCCGTTCGCCTGCGGGCCATGCGGATGCGCGGCCTGATGCCGGTGCTTGTGATCGGCCAGCGCGATCCTGAGGAGGAGCACCAAGCCGCAGCCCGCCGCGCCGAGGAAGAACAGCATCCCGAGTCCCGGATAGCCGAAAATCGTAAACGCCGTCGGTACCTGCATCAACATCGCGGCCCCGACGATCAACGCGGCGATGATCAGCCCGAACGTGATGCGGTTCGCGACGGTCTGCAGACCGCGCAGGAAACCGCGGGTGTCGATGCCGGTGTCGAGCCGGAATCCCAGCTTGTTCTCGGCCGTCGCGTCGAGAATCTTGTTGAGGCGCGCCGGGAACCGTGTCACGAGGTCCTTCACCTCGAGCAAGCCGGCGTACACGTTGCCGGGTGACATCGTTTTCAGCATCCGCTGGCGCATGATCTTGGACGAGTTGCGTTGGATCGAGGCGCTGGGATCGAAGTCGGGCGCGAGTACGCGGCCGATCCCGTCGAGGTTGAGGAGGGCTTTGCCGAGCACCGTCAACTCCTGTGGCATTCTGATCCCGGTCTCCGCGGCGCTCTTCGTCATCTCGAGAAAAACCTTTCCCACTTGCAGCTCGCCGAGCGTAGCGTCCTGGGTTCGCCCCACGATGTCCTCCACCCGACCCCGGAACTCTTTCTCCTTAAACTCCTCCGTGGTCTCGCTGATCTTGATGGCGATATCGGACACTTCGTCGGCGCGTCCTTCGCTGACGGCCATCACCAGCTGGAGCAGCTGCTCCTGCTGGCGTGGACCGATTCGATCGACCATGCCGAGGTCGAGGAGCGCGATGCGAAAATCATCCGTGAGAAACACGTTGCCGGGATGCGGATCGGCGTGAAAGAATCCATCCACAAAGATCTGCTTCAGGTACGCGTGGAACAGCTCCTCGGCCAGCGCCTCGCCGTCGACTTCGAGCAGCGCCACGGGACTCACGCCATCGATCTTGTGTCCCGCGATGTAGTCCATGGTCAGAACGCGGGCGGTGCTGTAGTCGGGCACGGGGCGTGGGACCACGAGCAGGTCGAAGTCGGCGAGATTGTTGGCCAGGGTCGTCAGATTGCCCGCTTCCCGGCGATAATCGAGCTCGGCGAACAGCGTCTTGTGGAACTCCTCGACCATTCCGCCGAAGTGATACCGCTTGCCGATCTTCGTCCGGCGATCTAGGACGCCCGCGATCTCCGCGAGGGCCTTGAGATCTTCGGTGACTTGTTGCCGGATGTTCGGCCGCTGCACCTTCACGACGACTTGGCGTCCGTCCCGCAGCGTCGCGCGATGCACCTGGCTGAGCGAGGCGGCGGCCAGCGGCTCCGTCGAGAACTGGCCGAATGCCTTGGAGATCCGCACACCCAGCTCTTCGGTGACAATCTGCTCGACTTCTTCGTACGAGAAGGGGGTGACCTTGTCCTGAAGGCGCGACAGCGCTTCGATGTACGGCGGCGGCAACAGATCGGGACGGGTGGACAGGAGTTGGCCCAGCTTGATGAATGTCGGGCCCATCGCCTCGAGATCAGTCGCAAGCTCTTCGGCCTTCGGGCTCGCCGGCACGACCGGCGCGCCCTTCGCCGGCTCGATCTCCGCGTCCCAACCCGCTTCGTGAAGGACGTCGGCGCGGCCGTACTTCATCAGCAAGACGGCGATGTCTTTGTAGCGGCCGACGTGCGCGAGCTTCAGGGAGGTGCTCATACGGTTAGGTCCCAACGGGTGCGGTGGTTAGTAGAATACCCGGCAACCCACCCGGCTTTGCATCGGTCGTTGGGATGACGCCGGCTACGAATGACGGTCGAGCCGGAACAGCCGGGCATCTCTGTTTTGCCGTCCCATGCAGATGTCTGTCACGATCTTCGCAGCCACCGCGTCGAACGTGATGCCGTTTGCCCCGTATCCGGCCCAGACGAAGGCGGTATCGGTTGTGAGTGTCGGCAGCCACCTTCGAAGGCGATCCTCGAGTTTTTCGTACGCCCCGGCATCAAGCTGTCGCGCCAGGCGGGATCCTTGAACGGCGCGTCGGCGCCGTGGCGCTGCCGGAGGGCGACTTCCTGTTCAAGTTTGCGGCAGTCGCGCCGCTGCGTGGCGAGGCAGATGCTGCGCTGCGATGGCGTCGATGCTCAGCCGATACCCGCGCACGGCTTCGTCCCTGCCGATCATGTCGACCAGCTCGACGAGTCCGACGTCGATCTCGTAGCTCAGCAGCGACGTGCTGGCGGCCGTACTGCCGCACGCCGGCGCCCGGCGATCCAGGACGACGACCGAGGCGCCTGCTCCCGCCAGAGCATCGGCGACCAGTGCGCCCGTGATGCCGGCGCCAATCACGGCGACATCACACCTGGGAGGCGGTGGAGGCTGTGGAGGCGGGGAGCCCATCTCGCGAAGTCCGTCTGAGACGAGCCAGAATGGGGCGCCGGAATGCAGTCGCACGGTTCCGGTACGGTTCCTGCAAAGGGTGGATAGCGGAGTCTGGTATACACCAACAGCGGGACGTTTGTGGCTGACCTGGCAGTGCAAGTGCAACAGCTGATCGGGACTTCCCCAAGTCCTTCGGCGCCGTCGGTAGCAATCGTTCCCGTCAACCGCCCGCCGCGGCCCGCCTCCCTGTCGTCCCGGCTGCTCGTGCCGCTGCTCGCCAGCATCCTCGCGGTCCTGCTGATCGCGGGGCTGCAGTTTGCTCGCGGCCTGCTCGTGCCGGTGGCCGTCGCCGTGCTGCTGACCTTGCTGCTCGGCCCGCTGGTGCGCTGGATGAGTGGCTATGGCGTCGCCGAGCCGATCGCGGCGGGGATCATCGTCTTCGGGACACTGACGCTGGTAGCCGCCGCCATGGTCGTGCTGTCGGCGCCCGCGACCGATTGGCTGCGTCGCGCTCCCACGACGATGCATAGCGTCGAGGAAAGGCTCCGCACCATCGAGCCGGTGAGCGAAATCGAGGCGACAGCGGCGAGCATGGCGCGCCTGGCGGGGGTCGCCGGCACAGGGGCCGATTCGACGGCGCGGATCGAGATCGCCGCGTCTACGGGCGGATCGCTCGAGGCGGTCGGGTGGACGACCGCCCGCATCATCGGCGGCGTGCTGACGATCGTGTTCCTCACGTATTTCCTGCTCGCCTCCGGCTCGATGTTTCGCCGCAAGATCGCGTATCTGTTTCCGAGCGGGGCGCATCGAACGCGCATCAAGCGGGCGCTCGCCGAGATCGAGGAGCAGATGTCGCGCTATCTGCTGCTCAACACCGTGATCAGTGCGGGATTCGGCGGCGCAACCTGGGCGCTGCTCGCGCTGCTCGGCGTGCCCAACCCCGTGCTGTGGGGCGCGCTGGCCGGGATTCTCAACTTCATCCCCTACATCGGGGCATTTATCACCGTCGTGCTGATCGGCATCGTGACGCTCGCGACCTTCGACGGGACGCAGCAGATGCTGCTCGCGTGCGGCGGTTTCTTACTGCTCGATCTGCTCAAGGGCAGTCTCCTCGGACCGCTCCTGGTCGGGCGTCGCATGCCGCTGAATACCGTGGCAGTGCTGCTCTCACTGCTGTTCTGGGGATGGGTGTGGGGCATCGTCGGCGTGATCATGGCCGTGCCGCTCACGGTCATGCTCCAGGTGATCTGCGCGCACAGCGAACGGTTCCGCGGCGTCGCGATCGTGCTGGGCAACTGGGGTGCGCAGCGTCCTACGTGAAACCCTCAGCTTGACCGTTCGCGTAGGTCGTCATTAGTTTGAGCGGCAGATCCCAAGACAACAATGAAATTCGCGCAGAAATCCCGGAAAGGGTCTACGAACGCAATGATTCGTTACTCCACCGCTACGCCACTGCTGCGTCGCTATCGGACGTCAGGCGCTTGCCTGCTCGTGCCGTTTGCCGACGCCCGTTGGCGTATTGCGTCCGGCATCGCGGGCGCTGGTGGAGGTGGAGGAGCACCCTAGAAGTCGATCGGATCTAGTTCGCGCCGTGATCCGGCCTTCCGGGTGCTTCATGGGACCTGGGAGGCTTTCTAATGAGGATCACGGACATGAGCACGTTGCAGCAACTCGACGACCACATCATCGCGCGGTATACGGCCCAACCGTCCCGGCTCCCAACCGAGCTCAGGCGAGAGATCGAGCACGCCTGGAACGGTGACCCGGTACAGCTCTACGCGCTCGTGGATCTCGACCAGAGCTTGCATCTCACGGAGTCGTGGCTCGTGCTCGGCCCGCGGCAGATCGCGGTCGCCAAGCGCGACAGCCAGGGCTGGGACGTGCGGACGATTGAGCGGGCGCGCATCGAGGCGGTTCGTGAAGCGCCAGGCTTGTCGGCCAACACGCTAACGATCCTCGGCGCGCCGGGCGAGCCGGCGCTCGCGCTCGTGCGCTATACGCACCGCCAACGCCGCGCCTTCGAGAACATCCGTTTCGTGCTGGAGGAGCAGATCCAGGGCCGGACACGTGAGCTCGCCGACGCCGAGGCGGATCACCTGTATGCGGAGAGCATCGCGCGCCCGATTCGGGACGCCCAGGCGCTGGTGTCGGGCCGGCAGACCGCCGTGATCCGGCGGCTGCTGGGTTATCTGCGGCCCTACCGGCGGCAGCTGACGCTGGGAATGGCGGCGGCCAGCGTGATCACGCTGGTCAGTTTGGTGCCGCCGTACTTGGCGGGCTATCTGATCGATCGCGTGGTGCGTCCCGCGCAGGCCGGCACACTGACGCTGGCGCGCGCGTGGGCGATCGCACGGCTCGCGGTGGCCGCAATGGCGGTTGTCTATCTGATCAAGCAGGCGGCCGCGCTGGTCCGGCTGCGGCTGATGGCGATCCTCGGCGAATGGGTCGCCCGCGATTTGCGTGACGAGCTGTACGAGCACATCCAGCGCCTGAGCCTGGCGTTCTTCTCGCGCAAGCGCACCGGCAGTCTGATTACGCGCGTGTCGGCGGATACGGATCGGCTGTGGGAATTTCTGGCGTTTGGCGTGGTGGACGTGTCACTATCGCTCGTGATGCTCACGGGGCTGGGCGCGGTTCTGCTCACGCTCGACTGGCGGCTCGGTCTCGTGATGACGCTGCCGGTGCCGCTGTTTTGCTGGTTCATCTACCGGCACGGCGAGAACATCAGCCGGCTGTTCATCCGCGCGTGGCGCAAGTGGTCGCGCGTGACGGACGTGTTGTCGGACACGATTCCGGGAATTCGGGTCGTGAAGGCGTTCAACCAGGAAGACCGCGAGATCGAACGCTTCGGTGGACGGAATGAGGACGTGACGGCGGAGTTCAACCGCATTCACCGCTCGTGGACGACGTTCTGGCCGCTGCTGGTGTTGGGGGTGCATGCCATGACGGTCGCGGTCTGGGTGTTCGCGGTGCCGCGCTTACTCGGCAGTGGTGCGCAGCTGCCGGTGGGAACGTTCGTTTCGTTCCTGCTCTACACGACGATGTTCCTGGGTCCGATCGACGTGATCGGGCAGATGGCGCGCACCATCAATCGCGCGACGACCTCGGCGCACCGCGTGTTCGAGGTGCTCGACACCGAGCCGGAAATCCGCGATGCGGCGGAGCCGGCGCGGCTCGAGCCGGTGCGCGGGCGGGTGACGTTCGAGCACGTGTCGTTCGGGTATGACGGCGTTCGGCAGGTGCTCAAGGGCGTGAGCTTCGAGGTCGCGCCCGGTGAGCTGATCGGCCTCGTGGGACCGTCGGGTGGCGGTAAGACGACCATCGTAAACCTGATCGCGCGCTTCTACGACGTGACCGGAGGATCGATCCGGATCGACGGCGTCGACCTTCGCCGCCTCGATGTTGGCCACTATCGCCGGCAGATCGGCATGGTGCTTCAGGATCCGTACCTGTTTCACGGTACGGTGCTGGAGAACATCCGTTACGGGCTGCCGGAGGCGTCGCTCGCGCGGGTCGTGGCGGCGGCGCAGGCGGCGAATGCGCACGACTTCATCACCAAGCTCCAGCATGGCTACGACACGGTGGTCGGGGAGCGCGGGCATACGCTGTCGGGCGGCGAGCGCCAGCGGGTTTCGATTGCGCGGGCGATTCTGCACGATCCGCGCATTCTCATTCTGGACGAAGCGACGAGCAGCGTGGACACGGAAACCGAGCGCGAGATCCAACAGGCGCTCGAGCGGCTCGTCGCCGGAAGGACCGTGTTCGCGATCGCGCACCGGCTGTCGACGCTGCGGAAAGCGTCGCGGTTGTTCGTGATCGAGGAAGGCAGGCTGGTTGAACACGGCACGCATGCCGAGCTGCTCAATAAACGAGAGGGAAAGTATCGGCATCTGTACGAGCTGCAGCTGCAGCTTCAATAGAAAGGGGGTGCCATGACGCTGACTATGGGCAAATCGGCAACCGCCACTCGAGCACTGAGTCTCGAGTGGCGGGCCGACGGCTCGCTGTGGGCTACGAAGGACGAGGAGGAGCGCCCGGTATCGGTACGTCGCTGTTTCCCGTGGTCCGAGCCGGCACGGCATCTGTCGTTGCGCGATACCGATGAAGAGGAATTCGCGTTCGTTCAGGATCCGGCGGAGCTCGACGCGCGCTCCCGGGCCGCGCTCGAGACGGCGTTGACGGTCGCAGGATTCGTGTTCGAAGTGACGCGGGTGGTGGAGATCGAGGAGGAGGTGGAGATCCGCCGCTGGCGCGTCGAGACAAGGCAGGGGCCGAGGGTGTTTCAGACGCGGCTCGACGACTGGCCGCGCACGTTGCCGCATGGCGGGCTGTTGATCCGGGATCTGGCTGGGGACCTGTATCACCTCGGCGCGCCCGAAGAGCTCGACCGCCAGAGCCGCGACTTGCTCTGGGCGTTTGTGGATTAGCGACGGCCATTCGGATCATGGGTGGGGGCGCAGCATGCTGCGCCCCTACAGTTTTGAGCAGTCTATTTCTGGCAGCTTCGACAAAACACCGTCTGCCGTAGATCGATCTTGTGAGTCGCAACGAGCTTCTTGCCGCATTGCACGCACTTCTCGCCTCCGCGGCCATAGACACGCAGCTCGAACTGGAATCGCCCACGCTCACCCGTGCCGGTCCGATAGTCGCGCAGCGTGGTACCCGATGATGCCAACGCGCGCCGCAGCACATCCACGATGGCGGCGTGCAGGCGCGCGAACTCCTCGAGCGAGAGTCGATGCGTCGGTTTGGCAGGATTGAGCCGGGCGTCGAATAGCGCCTCGTTGGCGTAGATGTTGCCGACGCCCGCGAGCCGGCGCTGATCCATGATCGCTTTCTTGACCGCGGTGCGTGTCCCGCGCAGTCGATCCGCAAAGACGAACGGAGTGAACATCTCCTCGAGCGGCTCGGGACCGATGCGCCCCGTGTAGGCGATCCAGCCCGGCTCATCCAGCAGCCAGATCGTGCCGAGCCGGCGGACGTCGCGATAGACGAACTTCCGGCCGTCGCTCAAGGTGCAGATGAGGACGACGTACTTGAGCTCCACGCGCCCGAGTGGCCTGTCGTAAACGAGCAACGAGCCGGTCATGCGGGGCTGGATGATCATGCGGTGGCCCGACGACAGCCGAAACACCGCATGTTTGGCGCGCCGGTAGACCTGCTCAATCGTGTTGCCGACGAGCGTCTTGATCAGCCGCTGTTTGGACACTTGCCGCAAGACGTCGGTCTTCTTGAGCTCGGCGCGCGCGATGCGGCATCCCTCGAGGCGAGGGGCGATCTCGCGGACGATTGTCTCGACTTCAGGTAGTTCCGGCACGCTGGATCTCGCGCCACGCGACGTCGCGGCGCCAGGTCATTCCTGCGAAGGAAATCCGCTCGGCGCCCTCCCGGCTGGCGCGCGCGGCGAGCGGCACGGTCGCGCCCAGGCCCGTCACATTCAGCACGCGCCCGCCCGATGTCCGCAGACGTCCCTCATTGTCGCGATAGGTGCCTGCGTGGAAGACAATAACATCATCGCCCAGCTCGGCCGCGGGTGGCAGTCTGATCGCCACGCCCTTCTCCGGGTTCTCGGGATAACCGCGCGCGGCCAGCACGGTCGTTACCGCGGCGCGCTCGGGCTCCAGCGCGTGGCGGCTCTCCGCCGGAAGCTCCCACTGACGTTGAGCGATCGCGATGAGGTGCTTGGTCACGCCGGGAGCCAGTGCGGGCAAGAGGACCTGAGTCTCGGGGTCGCCGAAGCGCGCGTTGAACTCGAGGACTGACGGCGTCCCGTCGGGCGTGATCATCAGGCCGGCGTAGAGCACGCCTTCGTACGTCGCACCTTGTGCGGCGACTTCGCGTAACACCGGCTCGAAGATCTCCGTGCGAACGCGCGCGCGCAGGGCCTCTGTCGCGATGCCGACGGGACAGTAGGCACCCATGCCGCCGGTGTTGGGCCCCGTATCGCCTTCGCCCAACCGTTTATGATCCTGTGCCGGCGGCAGAAGCAGGACGCGCTCGCCGTCAGTCAGCGCGAGCACGGACAGCTCCTCCCCCTCGAGAAACTCCTCGACCAATACTTCCTTGCCCGCTTCGCCGAGCGAGCCGTCGAGCATGGCGCGCACGACGAGCGCAGCCTCTTCCCGCGTCCTGCAGACCACCGCCCCCTTGCCGGCCGCGAGGCCCGATGCTTTGACGACCAGTGGCTCCGCGTGCGCGGCGATGTACGCGAGCGCGGGTCCCATGCCGACGAACGTGGCACTCTCCGCTGTCGCTACGCCGGCGCGGCGCATGACCTCTTTGGCGTATGCCTTTGAGGATTCGAGCCGCGCCGCGGCAGCCGACGGACCGAACACGGCGCGGCCGTCGTCCCGCAGACGATCGGCCAGGCCGAGCGCCAGCGGCGCCTCCGGTCCGATGATTGTGACGTCGATGTCGTGCGCACCTACGGCTGTCGCGATGTCGTTTATGGCGGTGGCGGCGATCGGGAGATTGGTGCCGAGCGAAGCGGTACCGGGGTTGCCGGGGGCGGCGAACAGCGTCAGGTCAGCAGAAGCAGAAGCGGCGGCATCGCGATGCAGTGCCCAGCAGAGAGCATGCTCGCGGCCGCCGCCTCCGACTACCAGTACTCTCACCTCTTCTTGAACGCGTCGCTGAACGCCTGGGCGGCCCGCTTGGCGGTATCCACCACGTCGTTCACGACCGCTTTCGCTTCCTTCATATAGTGTTCGCGGGCTTCGTCGATGTCGTTTTCAATCGGCCGCTTCTCGGCGTCCGGGCCGCGGCGCGTGTACTCGCCGCTGAGAATGCGATCGTACGCGCCCGATTCCACCCAGCGCTGCAGCTCGGCGGCACGAAGGGTATTGAAGGGGTGCGTTTCGTCGAGCGTGTTGAGAATCTTCAGGATGCGGTCGACCGCGCCACCCTGCTCCTCGTACTCCTTCGCCTGCGCGAGAAATGCGTTGAGATCCATCTGCTTCATATCCCCGCCGCCGGCCATTTTCAAGAACATTCTCATGGACGCCTGGGGATCTTGCGTCGCGATCAAGCCCGCGCGGTCGGACGACAGCTCGCTCTTCCGCGACCATTCCAGCAGGGCGAAACGGATCGGCGCGAGGAACAAGCCCGCGAGGAACGGCAGCATGTTCGTGCTCACGAACAGGATGATGATCAGGATCGTGTAGTACAGCGCATGGCCGCTCATGATATGGCCCAGCTCGTGGCCGAGCAGCGTGCGCATCTCGTCGTCATCGAGCAGCTTGAGCGCGCCGGAATTGATGACGATGAACGGCCGCTCCACCCCAAAGGCGCCCGCATTCACGAACGGCGTCTGCGAGACGAACAGCTCCGGCCGGTCCGGCCAGTCCATCGTCGTCAGCACGTCCGTATACAGGGCATTGAGCCGCGGAAACTGGTTGGGCCCGACGCGAACGGCGTTCGCCTGGAACAAGAGGCGAATGCCGCGCTCGCCAAAGAATCCAACGATCTTTTTGACGACTTCATCGAAGCCCGGAACCGAGCGCAGCGTCTGCAGGGCGGCGCGGTCCGCCGGATGCTCCCAGGACACGGGAGCGATTTGCGTCAGGATCTTCCGCGGCCGGGCCGCGGGCAGTGTGGCATCAGTCATTTATGGCGTTCTCCAGCAATGGGATTTCCACACATACGGGCACGTACTTCGGGTGTTTCGGTTGGGGGCGCGGCATGCTGCGCCCCTACCTTCATCAATCGTCCGCTAACGCTTGATCCAAATCGGCGATCAAGTCTTCCACGTCTTCAATGCCCACCGACAGCCGCACCAGGCTGTCCGTCAGTCCCATGCGGCGCCGCATCTCGATCGGCACGCTGGCGTGCGTCATCGACGCCGGATGCCCGATCAAGCTTTCCACGCCGCCGAGCGACTCGGCGAGCGCGAAGATCTTGGTGCGCCCGACGAAGCGCCGGGCGAACGCCTCATCACCGAGCTCGACGCTCAGCATCCCGCCGAACCCCCGCATCTGGCGCGTCGCGAGCTCGTGCTGTGGGTGCGAGCGCAGGCCCGGATAGTAGACGCGCTGCACGCGCGGATGCTTCTCGAGCCACTCCGCGATTCTGCGCCCGTTGGCATCGTGCTGGCGCATCCGCAGCGCCAGCGTCTTCGTGCCGCGCAGCGCCAGCCAGCAGTCGAACGGCCCGGGGATCGCGCCGGATGAGTTCTGAATGAAGCCGATGCGCTCGGCGATTTCGTCGCGCGTCGTCACCAGCATGCCGCCGACCATGTCCGAGTGGCCATTCAAATACTTGGTCGTCGAGTGCAGGACGATGTCGGCGCCGAACTGCAGAGGCTGCTGGAAGAAGGGAGTCGCGAAGGTGTTGTCGACCACGAACAGCGCTTTGGCCTTGCGCGCGATCTCACCGCTGGCCGCGAGATCGCACAGGCGCATCATCGGATTGGTGGGCGTTTCAGCGTACACGATCTTCGTCTGCGGGGTGACCGCGGCGGCCACCGCACGCGCGTCGCCGCCGTCCACGAACGTGAATGTGAGGCCGAGGCGCGCCCAGATGTGCGTCATCTGGCGATGCGAGCCGCCGTAGACGTTTTCGCCGCTGACGACGTGGTCGCCGGCCGATAGCAGCTTCAGCACCGCATCGAGCGCGGCGAGTCCCGACCCGAATGCAAAACCGTGGAGGCCGCCTTCCAGCGCGGCGACGTTGCGCTCGAGCGCCTCGCGGGTCGGGTTGCGGGTGCGCGCGTACTCGTACCCCTTGTTGCGCCCCAGACCCTCCTGGATGTACGTGGACGTCTGATAGATGGGGCTCATGACGGCCCCACTTAGGGGATCCCCTAAGTACCCGGCGTGCACGGCGCGTGTCGCAAAGCGACGCGACAAGTCCTGCTCGGCCACTCGCGTCATGGCCGGAACGTAAAGGCGGCTTCCCCGATGGGCAAGCGACCTTTACTTTGGCGGTCCATGCCAGCGTTCTCCGGGTTGCGTTGCCTCGTGGTCGATGACGAACCGCGGCTGCGGCGCGTGTTGGTGCGGTTGCTCGAGGGCGAAGGGTTCATCTGCGCGGAAGCGGGATCGGGAGTCGAGGCCCTGAAGGAGCTCGAGAAGCAGCCGGTGCCGCTCGTGATTTCGGATCTCCGGATGCCGGAAATGGACGGCGTCACGTTGCTCCGGGAAATCATCAGTCGCTGGCCCGAGACGGCGGTCATCGTGGTTACGGCGGTGGCCGAAGTGGAAAGCGCGGTTGCCTGCCTTCAGATGGGTGCGCTCGACTACGTCGCGAAGCCGTTTCACCTGGACGAGGTGCGCGCGCGCGTCTCCCAGGCGCTCGACAAGCGCCGGCTCATCATCGAGAACCGCACGTATCAGGAGGGCCTGGAGGAGCGTGTCGAGGTGCAGGCCCGCCGCATCGAAGAGCTGTTTCTCGAGGGCGTACACGCGCTGGTTTACGCGCTCGAAGCGAAAGACGCGTACACGCGCGGCCATTCGATGCGGGTCGCGAACTATTCCGTTGAGATCGCGCGCGCGATGCTCCTGGACAGCGACACGATCGACACCATCGCCTTGGGGGCCGAGCTCCACGATGTGGGCAAGATCGGCGTGAGTGAGAGTGTGCTGCACAAGGCCGGCAAGCTTTCGGACGCCGAGTATCGCCACATCATGGAACACACCGTGATCGGCGCGCGCATCCTCGGCCCGCTGATGAAGGATGCGCCGGCCGCGCTGTCGATCGTGCGCTCGCATCACGAGCGGCTGAACGGCACCGGTTTTCCGGATGGACTGAAGGGCGATGGGATCCCGTTCGAGGCGCGGCTCGTCAGCGTGGCCGACGCGTTCGACGCCATGACGAGCGTGCGGCCCTATCGCCCGTCCCTTTCCGTCAAGCACGCGATGCGCGAGCTGGAAGAAGGGAAGGGCATCCAATTCGATCCCGACATCGTCAAGGCGTTCCTGCAAGCGTATGCGGAAGGAACGTCGCTCCCCATTCCGACTCCGCAGCCTCAGCCGTTGCGCCTGCCGACGCGGGCGATGGAAGCCCGTCGCGCCTAGTTGATTCATTAGATTGACGGCCATGTCCGACACACTGATGGTGAGCGTGTCGGGAGTGCGTGGTCTTGTCGGCACAGATCTGACTCCCGAGGTCATCGCGCGCTGGGCCGCGGCATTCGGAACGTGGGCGAAAGAGCGACGGGCCGAAGGCCCGACGGCCCGACGGTTCGTCCGCCCGTCGATTGTCGTTGGTCGCGATGCGCGGACGTCCGGTCCGATGTTCGCGCGTGCAGCGACGGCCGGCCTCAATTCCGTGGGCTGCGATGTAATCGATGTGGGCTTAGTTGCAACACCGACGGTACAACTTGCGGTAGAACATCATCACTCGGCGGGCGGCATCATCCTGACCGCCAGCCACAATCCGATCGAATGGAATGCCCTCAAGTTCGTCGGCCCCGATGGCATCTTTCTTGATACCGTAGCAGGCACGCGGGTACGCGACTTGGCCGCAGGGGACTCCCTGCAGAGAGCCAACTACAATGCGATCGGCGGTGTGGAGGCGGACTCGGACGCGATTGCCCGCCATCTCGCCGCCGTGCTCGCGCTGCGGACGCTGGATATCCGCGCGATTCGTCGCCGCCGGTTTCGGGTCGCGTTGGATACCGTGCGCGGCGCCGGCGGGGCGGTGATGCCGGAGCTGCTCGAGCGGCTGGGCTGCCGAGTGACGGCGATCAACCTGGAAACCGATGGCTTGTTTCCACGACCGCCCGAACCGGTGCCCGAAAATCTCAAGGCGCTCGGCGCGCTGGTGCGACGAAAGAAGGCGGATATCGGCATCGCGGTCGACCCGGACGTGGATCGGCTGGCGATTGTCGACGAGAAAGGGCGAGCGATTGGGGAGGACTACACGCTCGCATTTGCGGTGCGGGCGGTGCGCCCGTCGGCTCGGCGGCCCGTCGTGTGCAACCTCTCGACGAGCCTGGTGGTCGATGACGCGGCGCGAGAGTTCGGCGCGACAGTTGTCAGAGCGCCGGTTGGCGAAGCGCACGTCGCCCGCAAGATCATCGCGCTGCAAGCGACGATCGGCGGCGAAGGAAATGGGGGAGTGATGTATCCGGCGCTGCACGTAGGTCGCGATGCGCCGGTGGCTGGGGCGCTGGTGTTGTCACTGCTGGCGCGCGAGCGAGTGCTGGTGAGTGAGCTGGTCGCGCGCGCGCCGCAGTACACCATCGTGAAGGCAAAGCTGGAGCTGGGAGCGACAAGCAGGGACCGAGGGAAGCTCGACGACGTGTACGCGCAGTTGCAGCGGCGCTTTCCTGAGGCCGCGATCGACTCGCAGGACGGACTGCGGCTCGCGTGGCCCGATCGCTGGCTGCACGTGCGACCCTCGGGCACGGAACCGATCATTCGATTGATTGCGGAGGCGCCTTCGCGCGCCGACGCCGAACGGTTGATAGAAGAAGGGCGGCGGTTATGTGCGGTATCGTAGGCTACACGGGAAAACGGACGGCGGCGCCGGTCGTGCTGGAAGGACTGAAGCGCCTCGAGTATCGCGGCTATGATTCCGCCGGGCTCGCCGTGGTGAACGGCGGGCTCGAAGTGTTTCGGGCGCCCGGGAAGATCGCGGTGCTGGAGCGCGAGCTGGGCAGCCAGTTGCCCGAAGGCACGACGGCCATCGCGCACACGCGCTGGGCGACGCATGGCGTGCCGAACACCGTCAACGCGCATCCCCACGTCGACTGCGGCGGGACGCTCGCGGTCGTGCATAACGGCATCATCGAGAATGCCGGCGCGCTGCGCCAGGCGCTCACGAAGCGCGGTCACGTGTTCCGTTCACAGACCGACACCGAAGTGTTGTCCCATCTGATCGAAGAGACGCACACCAAAGGCATGCCGCTGGCAGAGGCGACAGCCGAGGCGCTGCGCCAGGTCGAGGGCACGTACGGCATCGCGGTCATCTCCAGCCGCGAGCCCGACACGCTCGTCGCGGCGCGCCGCGGCTCGCCGCTCCTCGTCGCGATCGGCAACGGCGAAAATTTCGTCGCCTCCGATGCGTCGGCCGTGCTGGCGCATACGCGGTCCGTGGTGTACCTGGACGACGGCGAGATCGCCGAGGTGAAGCCGAACAACTATCGCATCATGGATCTCGGCGCCGCGGAGAAGGAAAAGGTGATCACGCAAGTCGAGTGGGACCTCGCTACGATCGAGCGCGGCGGGTACGCCCATTTCATGTTGAAGGAAATCATGGAGCAGCCCGAGAGCGTCTGTAACACGATGCGCGGGCGCCTGCTCGAAGAAGAAGGCACGGTCCGTTTCGGCGGCCTGAATATCACCGACGACGAGCTGCTCAGGGTGCAGCGGATCGTCATCACCGCCTGCGGGACGTCATGGCATTCGGCGCTGATCGGCGAATACATGATGGAAGAGCTGGCCCGCATCCCCACCGAAGTCGAGTACGCGTCGGAATTCCGTTACCGCAACCCCATCGTCGACGAGCGCACGCTCGTGATCGGCATCTCGCAATCGGGCGAGACGGCGGATACGCTCGCCGCCTTACGCGAGGCGAAACGGCGCGGCGCGCGCACGCTGGGCCTCATCAACGTGGTGGGCAGCACGATCGCGCGCGAAGTCGACGGCGGCATTTACCTGCACGCCGGCCCCGAAATCGGCGTCGCGAGCACCAAGGCCTTCACGAGCCAGATCGTCGCGATGGCGCTCCTCACGCTGAAGATGGGCCGGCTGCGTGCGCTGTCGATTCTGCAGGGACGGGAAGTCGTCCGCGCGCTCGCCAAGCTGCCGGAGCTCATCACCCGGGTCCTCGCCAAGGCGCCACAGATCGAGCAGATCGCCGACCGGCTGATTCGCGCGCAGAACGTGCTGTATCTGGGCCGGGGCTACAACTTCCCGGTCGCGCTCGAAGGCGCGCTCAAGCTCAAGGAAATCTCCTACATCCACGCCGAGGGCTACCCGGCGGCGGAGATGAAGCACGGGCCGATCGCGCTGATCGACGACCTGATGCCGGTGGTGTTCATCGCGCCCAAGGACGGCGTGCACCAGAAAGTGGTCAGCAACGTCGAAGAGGTGAAAGCGCGCGGCGGCCGGGTGATCGCGATCGTCACCGAAGGCGACACGGCGCTCGACAAGCTGGCCGACTATCGGGTCGAGATCCCCGAAACGCTCGATCTGCTCACGCCGGTATTGAGTGTCGTGCCGTTGCAGCTGCTCGCCTACTACATCGCGGTCCGCCGCGGCTGCAACGTGGATCAGCCGCGCAATCTTGCTAAGAGTGTGACTGTCGAGTGAGGGTCGTCCTCCAGCGGGTCAAACGCGCGGAGGTTCGGGTGGAAAGCCGGGTTACCGGGAAAATCGGGCCCGGCTTTCTCGTGCTTGCCGGTTTCGCGCCGACGGATACGGAGGCGCAGCTCTCGTGGATGGCCGAGAAGATCGTCGGCCTGCGTGTCTTTGGGGACGCCGAAGGCAAGATGAATCGCGATCTCGCCGAGGCGGGCGGCGGAATACTGGTGGTCTCGCAGTTCACACTGTACGGCGACGTCAGCAAGGGGCGCCGGCCGAGTTTCATCGGCGCGGCGCCGCCCGAGATCGCGATACCACTGTACGAGAAGTTCGTCGGGATACTGAAGGCAAAGGCCGGCCCGATCGCCGTCGAGACCGGTGAGTTCGGCGCGATGATGGACGTCGAGCTGGTCAACGATGGACCAGTCACGCTGATTCTGGAACGCTAGGGTTGCGGCGGCACCGCCACGATCGCCAGGCGATTGCCGCGCGGACTGACCGCTAACCGCGTCACGTTGGTGAGACCCGCCGGGGCGAAATCAGCGACCGGTTCCCAATCCTTCCCACCCTGCGGATCCCACTGATACAGCGTCGTCCCACTCGCGGTCAGCACGATCCCGTTTGGCATCCACGCGAAAAAATCTGCGCCTGGCGGCGGTTTTACGAGCTGCGTCACGCGGTGCGTGCGCACGTCCAGTTCCTCGAGCCACGGGCCGGCAACGGAGTCGCGTTGCACGAAACTGACGGCCGCGCGTCCGGGGATCCGCTGGAGCGACCGTCCGACGTCGCGGGCGACCACCTCGCCGCGCGCGGCCGGCGAGCGGGCGTCCGCGATCTGCAGCGTCGACGGGGAACCGAGAACGAACAGCACGAGCGTGTGGTCATCGGCCCAGGCGTGATAGCCGACCGGTTTGATCGAGTCGAGCACCAGACGCGGATGCGTCCCGTCGGCATCGAATGCCCAGAGCCGCTGCGTCGAGTCCGGCTCGACCCGCACGACCGAAAAGCCCGCGCCTTTGGGCAACGGCGTCGGCGAGTACTCGCTCTCGCGCGTCGCAGTCACCCGAGTGCTGGTCTTTCGGTCGAGATCGTAACGGTAGATGTCCGCCTGGCCGTCGTCGTGGATCGCGGTATAGAGGAACGCGTGGCCGCTGGGAAGAAAGCACGGCTGATTGTCGTAGCCGGGCCTCGTGGTCACGTTGACCGGCATCCCGACGGCGACCTTGCGACCCGAGACGTGGACCTCCGCGACGTAAATGTCGGTCGCGGGTGGGGCGTTCGCCTGCAGCGTGAATAGCGCGATCCAGAGCACGCCCAAAGTTACCCCGCGCTATCTTTTTCTGCGTGACTGGCCAACCAATCGTGCTGGCGTCCGGCTCGCCACGCCGCAAGCAGCTGCTCGAGATGCTCCGGATTCCGTTCCGGGTGATCCCGCCCGATGTGGACGAGCATGTCCTCCCCGGTGAGAAGCCCGACGCCTACGTGACGCGCCTCTCCCGCGCCAAGGCGCAAGCCGTCGTCGCGCGCGCGCCGGGTGAAGTCGTCCTGGCGGCCGACACGACGGTGGTGCTGCACGGCAAGATCTTCGAGAAGCCGACGTCGCCGGCCGACGCCGTCGAGATGCTGGCGCAGTTGCAGGGAAAGACACACGAGGTGCTGACCGCGGTCGCTGTGGCGGAAAACGGCCGACTCGAGCAGGCCCTCGACGTGTCGCGCGTGACGTTCCGCCCCAACGACCGCCGCACGCTCGAGGAGTATGTCGCGACCGGCGAACCGCTCGACAAGGCCGGCGCATACGCCATCCAGGGACTCGGCGCGCCGCTGATCGAGCGCGTCGAGGGAGATTTTTTCGGGGTGATGGGATTGCCGCTGCGGTTGGCGCTGGACCTGCTTGCGAAATTCGGCCGGCCTTATCGCTTCACGCGATAGACCGGCACCTTTTTCGTCTTTCCTTTCACTTGAATCGGCTCGAGCGCCTCGACCTTCGGGGGCTTCTTGAGCGCCTTGTAAAACGGCTCGGAGATCAGGATCTCGTTCCGGCCGGCGGATGAGCACAACCGATTTGCGGTGTTCACCGCGTCGCCGATGACGGTGTACTCGAGTCGCCGGTTCGAGCCGATGTTGCCCGCGAAGACTTCGCCGAAGTTGATGCCGATGCCGATGGCGAGCGGCTGGCGCCCCGATTCCTTCCACTTGGCGTTCATCTTTTCGAGCGCCTGGAGCTGATCGAGCGCGCACTGCATGGCGCGATCGGCGTCGTCGGCGTGGGCGATCGGCGCGCCCCACAGCGCCATGATCGCGTCGCCCATGAACTTGTCGAGCGTGCCGGCGTGCTCGAACACGATGTCGACCATCTCGGTGAAGTAATCGGTGAGGAGGCCCGCGATCTCGTCCGGGTTCATCGTCTCCGACATCGGCGTGAAGCCGCGAATGTCGGAGAAGAAGACGACCACGGGCTGCTTCTGACTGGGCAGCATGCCCGCGTCCTGCTGCTCGGCGATGACCGACGCGATGTTGGGGGAGAAGTAGCGCTCGAAATTCGACCGGACGAGCGCCTCGCGCCGGATGCGCTCCGACAGCTGCGAGTTCTCGATGGCGACGGCGGTGAGGCCGCCGAAGGCGATGAGAAACTCGAGGTCTTCATCGGCGAAGGAGTGCGTCGCCGTCAGATTGTCCACGTACAGGATGCCGAGGACCTTGGAGTCCGATCCCATCAGCGGCGTGCACATGGCGCTGCGCACGCTCTGAATGAGGATCGACTTCCCCTTGAACCGTTCGTCGGCTGCCGCGTTGTCCGACAGGATCGCGACGCGCTCTTCCACAGCCTTGCGGGCGATCGATTGCGGGACGTGTTTGGCGGCGCTGGCGTCGCCGGTGCGGCTCTTCGAGATGCGCGGCACGAGCTCGTTGGATTTGTCGTCCAGCAAGAGAATCGAGACGCGGTCGACGTTCATGATCTGGAACGTGAAATCGACGACCTTGTCGAGCAGGCGATCGAGCTCCTGCTGCTTCGACAGCTCCTTCGACACCTCGAGCAAGAGGGACAGCTTCTTCTCGCGGCGCTCGACCTGATTGTCCGCTTTGACCTTGAGATGTGAGGCGCCCTGCGGCTGATCCATCACGATCGCCGGCACGCCGCCCGAGACGCTGACGGGCAGCTGCCGCACGATCGTGCCGCCCGCGACACCGCCTTTGGTGCTTGCCTTGAAATCGGCCGGCGCCGCGACGACCTGAGGGCGGGGCGCGGGGGCCGTGACCTCTTTGACCCGGAACGCGACCTTGCCGAAGGTCACGACGTCGTTGGCGCCCGCTTCCGCTTCGGTGATCTTGGCGCCGTTGAGGAACGTGCCGTTGGAGGAGCCGAGGTCGGTGACGCGGACGCCGCTCTCGGTGAGAACGATTTCGGCATGGCGGCGCGAGATGGTGGGATCGTAAATCGGCACGTCGCTGGTGACCGCGCGCCCCACCACGAGTTTGCGCCCGAGCTGGAGATCGATCGACTGCTCACCCGACGTGCTTAGCAGCTTGAACACAGACCGAAACTAATCACCGGCTTTGGCCAACGCGAGCGCGCGCAGCACCGCTTGCGCTTTCGCCTCCGTTTCCGCGAATTCGCGTGCGGGGTCCGAGTCGGCGACGATGCCCGCGCCCGCCTGCACCACCGTCTGATCTTTCAGCACGAGTGCGGAGCGGATCGCGATGCACGTATCCAACGTCGCCGCGCCCCATCCGACGTATCCGACGGCGCCGGCGTATGGACCGCGGCGCTCGGGTTCGAGCTCGTCGATGATCTCCATGGCGCGCACTTTCGGCGCGCCGCTCACCGTGCCCGCGGGAAAGCACGCGCGAAACACGTCGAGCGCGTCATAGCCATCCCGCAACTGCCCGCGCACTTCGCTCACGAGATGCTGCACGTGGGAGTAGCGCTCGACCTGCAGCGATTCCGTCACTCGCACCGTGCCGTACTGCGCGATCCGTCCGACGTCGTTGCGGCCGAGGTCCACGAGCATGCGGTGCTCGGCGAGCTCCTTGGCGTCGGCGCGGAGCGATGCCGCGAGCGCCTCATCTTCGGCGGGCGTGGCGCCGCGCGGGCGCGTGCCGGCGATGGGGCGGACGGTCACTTCATTGCCTTCGACGCGCACGAGCACTTCGGGCGAGCTGCCCACGAACGTCACGTCGTCGAGCGCGAGATAAAACAGATAGGGCGCGGGGTTCAAGGCGCGCAGATAGCGGTACAGGCGCAACGGGTCCACGGCGCCCGGGACGATCTGACGGCGCGACAGCACCGCCTGAAAGACGTCGCCCGCGCCGATGTACTCGCGGATCTTCGCCACGTCGCGCTCGAACGCGGCGCGATCGTACTGCGATTGCGGCGCGGGACGGAGGCGCGGGTCGCCGTCCAATGACAGCGGCCTGAGCTGGTGAGGTGCGCCGAGGCGCTGGATCAGCGTGTCGAGCCGCTCTTGCGCCGCATCGTAGAGCCGGAGCCGCTCGGCAGACGATGCTTTGGGCGGCACCTCCACGTTCGCCACGACGATCGCGCGCCCGAACACGTTGTCGAGAATCACCAGCGTGTCCGCGATCATGACGACGGCATCGGGAACGCCCAGCGTATCGGCCGGCGGGGCGGGCAAGCGCTCGATGCTGCGGACCAGGTCGTACCCGAGGTAGCCGACGGCCCCGCCCGTGAATCGTGGCAGGCCCGGCAGCTGCACGCTTGGTAACGCGCGCATCCGGTCGGCGAGGTGCGCGATGGGGTCCGCCGTTTGCCCGGCGTGTTCCCACCCCGCTGCCGGGGTCCAGCGCTCGACTGCCGGTCCCCGATAGCGCCACGCCTCGCGGGGCTCGGTGCCGAGGAAGGTGTAGCGGGCCCAGCGCTCGCCACCCACCAACGATTCGAGCAGGAAGGCGAATGGCGGGCGGGCGATCTTCGCGAACGCGGCAACCGGCGTGTCGGCGTCGGTGACGACCTCGCGGATCACCGGGACGATGCCGCCTTCGCCGCGCTTGGCGCGCTCCAAAAATGCGTCGCGTGGGTCCATGACCTAAATTGGGCGGGAATGCGCTGGCCTGCTGCGCTCCTGCTCCTCGTCGCCACTCGCGCTGCCGCTCAGGATTGGAACAGTGATTCCGCCCTGGCGCTGGCGCGCCGCGCCATCGAACGACGCGCGCATGCCGCGGGTGATTCCGCGCTGCGCGACTACAAAGCCAGGGCTCACGGATTTCTCTTTTTCCTCGGGCAGTTCGGCGAAGGGCTCACCGAGCCGCCGCGGCTCGTAAAGGCGGATCAGCTCGAGCTGGAAGTGTACTGGAAGGCGCCGCAGCTCAGCAAGCAGCGGATCGTCGGCTGGCGCGATCGCGCCGAGCTGCCGACCGACATCATGTATCACCGCGATCACCTCGGCATCATTCAGAACGATTTCGGCAGCGCCATCAGGCTGGGCGAAGGCGACGAGGTGCGCGACGTGCCGCACCCGCTCGCGCCGGGCGGCCTGGACCGCTACGACTACGCGCTGTCCGACACCACCGTGCTGGTGCTGTCGGAGCGCGCGGTGCGCGTTGTCGCGCTGCGCGTGCGGCCCAAGAACTTCGCCACCGCGGCCATCGTCGGCACGCTGTACGTGGACATCGGCTCCGCGGACCTGGTGCGCATGGCCTTCAACTTCACGCCCAAAGCGTATCTCGATCCGCAGCTCGAGGATGTGAGCATCGTGTTGGACAACGCGCTGTGGGACGGCCGGTTTTGGCTCCCGTACCGCCAGGAGGTCGAAATCCGGCGCCGCGCAACGTGGCTCGACATTCCGGCGCGCGGCATCATTCGCGGGCGTTGGGAAATCGACGGCTATCAGTTCAACGTGGGACTCGCCGACGAGCTGTTCCGGGGCGAAGAAATCACCGCGCTGCCCAAGGCCGTACGCGACTCGTTCCCGTGGCGCCAGCCGATCAGCGCGGCAATTCAGGACGTCGCCGAGCCCGTGCGGACGAACGACCTGCAGCGCGTGCGCGCGGAAGTGAGCCGCATCGCGGGCCGGCGCGCACTCACCGGACTCAAACGCCGGCGTTTCGGCGCGCGGTCGCTGAGCGAGCTCGTGCACGTCAATCGCGTCGAGGGGCTTGCGGCGGGCGCGGGATTCGTCGCGCGAACCGCAAACGACGGCTACGAGTTGCGCGGGCTGGCGAGTTACGGGTTCGCCGACCGCTCGGGGAAGGGAACGATCGCGCTCACTTCGAGCGACGGGCTCGAGCTCAGCGCGTACCGGCGGGTGCGGGACATCGCCGATGCGCCGGTGATCGCGCCGATGCTCAATTCCGTCAGCGCGCAGGAATTCGGCGCCGATTATGGCGACTATTATCGGGCGAGTGGCGCGCGATTCAGCGTGCGAGCGCCGATCGGTGTCCGCTCGGAATGGAGTTTCGCGCTCGCGCGCGAGCGCGTTGCGTCGCTCAGCGTGCGGGCGACCCCCGCGACCGGGACCTACCGTCCCAATTCCCCGATCACCGACGGCGACTACACCACTGCAGCGCTGACCATCCGGCGCCGTAGCGAGGGCTTCGCGGTACGCCGGGACGTCGCGGGCGAAGCGAGCGTCGAGCTTGGACAGGAGTACACGCGTATCAGCGCGTTTGGGCATGTCCTTGTACCGCTCGGCGCCGGACAAAGCCGCCTGTTGACTCGCGTGCAAGTCGGCGCCGGCAGCAGCGGCCTGCCCCTGCATCGCGCCTTCCTCCTGGGCGGTCGGGGTACGTTGTTAGGCGAGCCGTTTCGCGATTGGTCCGGACGGCGCTTTGCGCTGCTGCATGTCGAATGGCGGACTCCCGTGCCGTTTTTCCGCGTGCGCGCCGGACCCGCGCGCACACCAGGGAGCATCACGCTCGCGCCCTATGTCGCTTCCGGTTGGACCGCAGCGCCGGCAACGCGCGGCGCGCGCGTGACCGCGGGCCTCGGCGCGGAGTGGCTGGGCGTGTTCCGGTTCGAGGCGGGCTATGGAGTCCAGACCCGCCAGCTGCATCTCGCCTTCGATATCACACGCGATTTTTGGGACATTCTGTGACGCGGAATACTGGACTCGGGCGCCGCCGGCAATAGCTTGGAGGCAGCCTGATGGCGGTCACTCAATTCCCAGACGAATGGCTGGCCCAATCGGTCGAGGGCCTGACCCCGGAGCTGCTCCAGCGGCTCCGGGAGAAATCGGACGCGGGCAGGACGCTCTGGGAATGTGTGGTTGCCGAAAAGATCGCCACGGATGCCCAGATCATCGATAAGCTGTCGCATCGTTTCCGCCTGAAAGTCGCCGACGTTTCCAAGACCGATCAGAGCGCACGCGATGGCGTGCCCGAGCAACTCGCGCGGCGTCATCATGTCCTGCCGCTCAGGCTCACCGATTCCTACCTGGAGATCGGTACCGCGAATCCCCTCGATCTCGACGCCGAGAAGGCGCTCGCGTTCAACACGGCGCGCGAGATCCGGCTGTTCCTGCTGGCACCGTCGAAGATCAGCGAGAAGCTCGACGAGCTGTACAAGCCCGAGAAGGCGATCGACAAGCTGCTCGAGGGCATGGGTGATCAGGAGGTGCTGACCACGCTCCCCGACGCGCCGCCCGAAGAGCTCGTCTCGGAAGCCGACGCGCAACAGAAGCCGGTGGTCAGGCTCGTCGACATGATCATCTCGGAAGGCATTCTCTCGCGAGCCAGCGACATCCACGTCGAGCCCGAGGAGGGCGGTGTCGCGGTGCGCTACCGCATCGACGGCGTGCTCCGGCAGGTGATGAAAATTCCGCGCCAGGCCGGGCTGCCGCTGATATCACGCATCAAGATCATGTCCTCGCTCGACATCGCGGATCGCCTGCGGCCGCAAGACGGTCGCGCCCGCGTCGCGGTGAACGGCCAGCCGATCGACCTGCGCGTCTCGACGCTGCCCGCGCAGCTCGGCGAAAAAGTCGTGATCCGCATTCTCGACTCTCGCGCTACGGTCAAATCGCTCGATACGCTCGGACTCAATCCTGGAGAAGCTGACGCGATCAAGCGACTGCTCGAGAATCACGAGGGCATCCTCCTCGTCACCGGCCCCACCGGCTCCGGCAAGACGACCACGCTCTATTCGTGCATCAATCAGATCAAGAGCGAGGGCGTCAACATCGTGACGGTCGAAGACCCGGTCGAATACCGGATGCAGGGCATTGTCCAGGTGCAGGTACAGGAGAAAGCGGGATTGACGTTCGCGGCCGCGTTGCGCTCGATCCTCCGCCAGGACCCCAACGTCGTGCTGGTCGGCGAAATCCGCGACAAGGAGACGGCGCAGATCGCCGTGCAGGCGTCCCTCACCGGGCACCTCGTGCTGTCGACGCTGCACACCAACGACGCCGCCAATGCCGTCACGCGCCTCGTCGATATCGGTGTCGAGGCGTACAAGATCGCCGCCTCGCTGCGTGGCGTCGTCGCGCAACGGCTGATGCGCAAGCTCTGTCCGACGTGCAAGGAAGTGTGGATGGAGGCGCCGCCGGAGCGGCTGCGTCGCTGGATTCCGAAAGGCACGCCGCTGTACCGCGCGTCGGGGTGCCCCGATTGTGCCATGACCGGCTATCGCGGCCGCTTCTCGATCCTCGAGATCCTGACGATGACGCCGGAGCTCGAGCGGCTGATCGCCGCGGGCGAGCCGGCCGACCGTATCGCGGACGCGGCGAAACGCGGTGGCATGAAGACGCTGTGGGATTCGGGGCTGGCGCACGTGGCGCGCGGTGAATCGACGATCGAGGAGCTGACGCGCGTCGTCGACATTCCGCCCGACGAGGCGGAGCCACCGCCGCCCGCCGAGGCGCGGCCGTCCGGGACGACGCGATTTACCGGCGGCCGCACGGCGGAGTTCAGGACCCCTGCCGCGGCGACACCACCGGGCGGTATCGCCGCGTTCCCTTCCGACGCTCCTGTCGCGGCACCGGTGTCGACGCACTTCGACCTGCTCGAGGAGCACGCGCCTCCGGGCCCGCGGCGTTCGGGCCCGCATGGCCGCCCGGCGTCGAAAGTGCTGCTTGTGGACGACGAAGACAGCCTGCGCAAGGTCATGCGCGATCTGCTCGAGCGCGACGGCTATGTCGTCACCGAAGCGCGGGACGGCGTGCAGGCGCTCGATCAGGTCGATCGCGTCGGGCCCGACATCATCGTTCTGGATCTCAACCTGCCGGGACTCGACGGGTACGGCGTTCTGTCGCATCTGCGCTCGCGTCCCGCGACCGCGAACATTCCCGTCATCGTGCTGACGGCGAAGGGCGACGAAGACAACGAAGTTCGCGTCTTCGAGCTCGGCGCCGACGACTTCCTCACCAAACCCTTCCGGGCCCGCGCGTTGTCGGCGCGGCTCGAAGCCGTTCTCGGCCGGCGCCGCTAGTTTCCCGGCGGTGACCGTCATCCGCGTCGCCTTCGTGGACACGTACGCGCTGCGCGGCGCCGGCGCGCAGCTCGAAGTGCTGGCGCTGCGGCGCGGGCCGCACGGCCGCAATCCCGGATCGTGGGAAACGATTCACGGCACGATCGAAACCGGCGAGACACCGGTCGACGCTTCGTTGCGCGAGCTGCGGGAAGAGACCGGGTTCATCCCGCAGAGATTCTACAATCTCAGTCGCACGGAAGCGTTCTATCAGCATCGCACCGATCAGCTCGCGATGATTCCGGTGTTCGCGGCGTTCGTGGCTCCCGACGCGCCGGTGCGGCTCTCGGCGGAGCACGATCGTGCGGAGTGGTTACCCGTGCGCGGTGGCGACGCGGCGGCGCGGTTCGCCTGGCCGCGGGAGCGCAGAGCGCTGGAAGACATTTTGTCAATAGTAGGGGGTGGCGACGCAGGCTTGCTCGAAGACGTGCTGCGAGTAAGCTAGTAGCAGGTTCTCCCGTGAATCCATTCTATCATCGGATCTACCGCGTGGTCCGACACATCCCCAAGGGACGCGTGGCGACCTACGGCGTCGTGGCGCGGCTCGCGGGGCGGCCCGGCGCAGCCCGCACCGTCGGTTGGGCGCTCTCCGCGCTTCCCGAAGACAACGACGTTCCGTGGTGGCGCGTGATCAACGCGGCCGGACGGATTTCATTTTCCGGACAGGACCACTCGGCGGTGTTGCAGCGCGCGCTGCTCTTGCGTGAAGGCGTGCGCTTCGCGCCCGGCGGGGGCGGCGCGGTGAATTTGTCGACGTATGGTTGGCCGGCCGAGGCTTACGACAGCGCGGTGGCTTCCCAGAGACGCGCGGCTTCGACGCGAAGATCGCGCAGGTTGAAAGGCTTGCGCACGTAACGCAGGCCGAGACGCGCCAGCGTCTCCTCCGTCGCCGGCCGGACGTCGCCCGTCGCGACGATGATGCGATCCCGCAGCGCCGGCATCCGCGATACCAACTCCTCGGCCAGCAGCGTCCCCCGTTTTCCGGGCGCGTGCGCGCGCGCGTCGGTGATCACGAGGTCGAAGCCGCCGCGCAACGCGAGGTTGAGCGCATGCTCGGGATCGCCCGCGACCTCGACGTCATGGCCGTCGCGCGCGAACAGCGCCTTGATCGTGCGTTGTACCGCGGGGTCGGAGTCGACGAGCAAAATCGAGCGCTTGACCACCGGTGCCGCCGTTGCAGCCGGCGTCCCGCGGGCCGGCGTGATCGGCGGCCGCACGGCGTCGGCCGGCGCGGGCGGCAGATCAACGCGGAACGCGGCGCCACCGCGAGGACTCTTCGGCTCCAGCGCGATCTGACCGCCGTGACTTTCGACGATCGAGTAGGTGATCGAAAGGCCGAGTCCCGTGCCTTTTCCGGGCTCTTTGGTCGTGAAAAACGGCGTGAACACGCTCTGGGCGATTTCATCCGGAATTCCGGGCCCCGTGTCGGCGACGCGCAAATGCACCTGCCCGTCGAACCAGGTCGACACCGTGATCACGCGCGAGCGCTCGCGCGGATTGTCCGCCAGCGCCTGCGCCGCGTTGTTGATCAGGTTGAGCACAACCTGTTGCAGCCCGTGCCGGTCGCCGAAGACGTCGGGAAGAGCGCCCGAGAGCTCGCGGTCCACCGTGATGTCCTTGAGCTTGAGATCGTATGACGTCAGCGACAGCGTGCGGCGAATCACATCGTTCAAGTCGACCGGGACGCGCTCGGCGCCGCCCGAGCCTTTGCGGGCGAACGTGAGCAGGTTCCGCACAATGCGCCCGGCGCGCTCTGCCTGCTCCTGAATCACCTGCAGATGCCCGCGATCCTTCCGGCCGAGCTCCTTTTGCTCAAGCAGAAACTCCGACAGCCCCGCGATCGACGTGAGCGGATTGTTGAGCTCGTGCGCGACGCCCGACACGAGCTGCCCGACCGCCGCCAGCTTCTCGCTCTGCACGAGCTGCGTTTCGAGCGCCTGTTGCTCCGTGACGTCCTCGACCATGACGACGATGCTCTGCTCCATCGCCGCTCCTGGAATCCGGGCCGCGTTCACGCGCACCATGCGGTGCAACGACTCGGAGCGTGCCACGAGCGGCGCGGGCCGCTCCCCGCGGCGCGTTGCCGTCAACAGCTCGTGCAACGCGGCCGCGCCGGCTCGGCCGAGCAGCGCATCGGCCAGCGGCGCGCCGATCACGCTCTGGAGCGGCTTGCCGAGCAGATTGGCCAGCGCGCGGTTGGAGCGGCGGACCCGGCCCTCTTCGTCCACCACGGCGATACCCTCGCTCAACGCGTCGAATGCCGTTTCCCACTGCTCCTTCGCGCGCCGCACCATCTCGAAGAAGCGGGCGTTGGCGATGACGACGGCGGCATGCGTGGCAAGCGTCGACAGGAGGCGGACATCTTCGGGCACGAACACGCCGTCGCGCGGATCGGTGATGATCAGGGTGCCGACCACCGATCCGTGCGCGCGGAGCGGCACCGCCGCCGCGGCCGCGGTCTGGAAGCCCGCGACGATGGTCGTGGGCTCCGCGCCTCCGCCCGAGTTGCGGATCAGCTCGAGGTGCTCGAGACTGGCCGAGCGGGCGACCACGCCGGCGTCGTCGTGCGGGATCTTCCGGCCGCGCAGCGATGCGAGCGTCCCTTCCGCCGCGGCGACGTGCAAGGGATCGGACGGCGCGTCGCCGAGGAGTGCGAGCAGCGCACCCTGAGCGTCGAGAAAGCGGACGGCATAGCGGACGACCTGCTCGACGATGCGGTCCAGCTCGATCGAGTCCGACAACACGTACGACAACTCCTGCAGCGAAAAGAGCTCGGAGAGCCGGCGATTCAGCTCTTCGGCCGCGCGCTGCCGCTCTTGCTCCGAGCTGAGCAGCCGTCGCCGTAACCGCCACCAGACGATGCCTACGCCCAGCAACGCGAGCGCGAGCACGGTAGTGGCGAACAGCGCCGGATGTTGTCGCAGCAGGTTCACAGGCCTCTATATTCAACTATCCATCTTGAGAATCAATCTGCTGCTGTGCCTGAGCCTCGCGGCGTGTCAGAGCGAGGCGCGCCTCGGTGTCTCGCGGGCGTGGCCGGAGATGGGGACGATGATGTCCGTGGCGGTGTGGGCCTCCGATACGGATCGCGCGGGCCGGGCGCTCACGGCGGCGCACGACGCGGTGGAGCGCGTCGACTCACTGTTGCAACGGCACGCGGCCGTAGCCGCGATCGATTCCCTGCGCCGCGCGATGCGCCAACGAACCGGCGTGGCGATCGTCACCGACAGCATCGCGCCCGGCTACGCGCTCGATCGCGCCGCGCTCGCCCTCGGCGCCGTCGACAGCGCGCTGCTCGACGTGGGTGGCCAATACGTGTGGATCGGCCGCGCGACGCACCGCGCCGTTGGGATTCCGGATCCGGACAACACGTTGCGCACGATCGCGACCGTCGATCTGCGCGGTGGATCGATCCGGACGGCGGGCCGACGAAACGCGCCGCGCGCCGCGGTGCGATCCGTCACGGTGCTCGCGCCCGGCGCGCTGGCGGCGAGCGCCTGGGCCTTCGTCTTCCTGTCGTGGGGATGCGACCGCGCAATCGCGGAGCCTCAGGGATTCGGCGTCGTCTGCGCCGACTCGGCGGGCGTGCGGGTGACTACCGATCTGCGGAATCGCGTTTCGCTGCCGCCCCCCCCGGCCACCCCTGCGCCCGCGCCTTGACGCGCGCGCGCTCCTGCTCCAGCAGGCGGACGGAGTTGCTCCACGCGTCGCTCGATTGGCCCTCGTAGCTGATCGTGAGCTGCTCGCGGACGCCGATCCCGGGCTCAAAGAGGTAGATGGCGACGGCCTGCTGCCGCGCATCGAGTTGATACGAGCTCCACGCCGGCGACAGCGGCACCATCCCGACCGGCCGGAACAGCCGGCCGCGACTCGTGATGTTCAAGTCCTCCGGGCTGAATCGCGCGGCGGGCACGATGCCGAGATACGTGACCATGACGAGGGAAGGGCGGTCGACGCCGGCTCGTGTCGCAGCGTCCGCGATGTCGGCGGCGCGGCTCTCCACCAGCTGATGGAGCGAGCGGTACGTGTCGGGCAGCAGCAACCGGATGACCTGCTCCTCGAGCGGCAGCACCTGGATTTCGATGGTGCCGGTGGACATCCGGACCACGATATCATCGCGCTTCAACGTGCCAAAACCGGCCGGAATCGTGTCCTGGCATGCAAGTCGGCACGTCGGCACGACTCCAAGCAGAAGAAGTAGCAGGTATCTCACGTGGTCGCCCCGATCAGCGCACCGATCGACTCTCTCAAATCGGCGATCCCTTCGCCAGTCTTCGCGCTTGTCACAATCACCTGATCCTCCGGCAACGCCAACTCTTCCCGGAGCTCGCGCTCGCGCGAGCGGCGCTCGCTCGTGGAAAGCTTGTCGCTTTTGGTCAGCGCGGCGAGCACGTGCGTTTCCCCTTCTATCAAGACTCGCTGCATGTCGCGATCGTCAACGGAAGGGCTGTGCCGGATGTCGACCAGCCAGACCACGCCACGCAGCGACTGGCGCTGGAGCGCGTAACGGAGCAGGCGCCGGAATCCCGCGCGTGCGTCCTTGCCGGCGCGCGCATAGCCATAACCCGGCAGATCCAAAAAATAGAGGGAGATTCGGCCGTCGCGTACATCTCCCTTCTCCCATCTTGCTGTCTCGACGAGAAAGACATTCAGTGTCCGGGTCTTCCCGGGCGTCCCCGATATTTTCGCGATCCGTGCCCCGGCCAGCGCATTCAACAGACTGGATTTCCCGACATTTGATCGCCCGATGAACGCCACCTCAGGAAGGGGTGGATCGAGCGCGACATCGGCTCGCGGGAACGAGCCGATGAACTTCACGAGGTCCTTGCTTTGCCGAGGACTTCGAACCAGAACTGCTCCACACCGCGCGCGTGCGCCGTGATGTCGAACAGCGCCCGCGCCCGCTGTTCCGCGGCGACGCGCATGCGGGCGAGCCGCGCCGCATCGCCCGAAAGCTCTTGTATTGCCCGCGCCAGCTCCGCCGGCGACTGCTCGGGGATCAGGACGCCAGTGTCGGGTGTGAGCGCTTCGCGGTTGCCATGAATGTCGGTCGCGATCGGCACGGCGCCGCAGGCCATGGCCTCGTGCAGCACGCGCGACATGCCTTCGGTGTCCTGATGCGATCCGCTCACCAAGACGTCCGCCACCTGCATCCAGCGCTCGATGCCTTCTTGTTGCGGTAGCACGCGCACGCTCTGCTCGACGCCGCCGGCGCGGGAACGACGCGCGATTTCGTCCAAGATCTCGGGAGGATCGGGATTGCCGATCACGACGAGCAGCGGCATTGCGTTCGCCGGCACCTCGCGACGCACCAGCGCGAGCGCGTCGACAATGTCGAGCACCCCTTTGGCACGTTTAACTTGCCCCACGAACAGCAAGAGGAACCGGTCCTCCGGCAAGTCGAGCGCGCGGCGCGGTGCACGCCGGTCGCCGTTCGCGGGCGGCCGAAACCGCCGGAGGTCCGAGCCCGCCCAAATCGCGCGGAACTTGCCGCGCGCTCGACTGCGCGCCGAGAACCGCCGTCCGGCATCGTTCGAGTCGCCGATCATGCCGTCCGCGAGCCGCTCCAGCAGCGGGTCGAGGCCGTAATGCCCGGTCTGCCGAATGAACCACACCATTTTCGTTGGCGTGCCCAGTTTGGCGAGTCCGCAGGTGAGGGCATCGCGGGAGGCATCCGGCGCGATGATGTCGACGTGCCGCTCGATCAGCACGCGGCGGATGGCGCGCGAGGAGCGCCACATCGGGATCAACGTGCGCGGCTTGATGTGATACAGCGGAATGTGCACGACCGGGCAGCGCAGCGCGACGAGATGATCGGTGAGCTCGCCGGGGCCGGGGCAAATGGCGAGCGGTTCGACGAGGCGGCGTTCCAGATGTTCGATGAGCAGCGCCATGCTGCGTTGACCGCCCATTCGCAGGTGCGAATGGTGGCTGACGAACGCTACCCGGATCAGGCTTCTTTCTTCTGGCGAGGACGCTCTGTCACGAGCAGCGGCGCGCGGCCGGACGTGACGCATTCGGCGGTGATGGCCACCTCGCGCACGTCGTCGCGGCTCGGCAGCTCGAACATGATCTCGGTCATCATCTCTTCGAGAATGGCCCGTAATCCTCGCGCGCCCGTACCGCGCTTCATCGCCTTCGCCGCGATCGCCTTCAGCGCGTCTTTCTCGAGCGTCAGCCGCACGTCCTCGAGATCGAACAGCTTCTGGTACTGCTTGGCGAGGGCGTTCTTGGGCTCGGTGAGGATGCGGATCAGCGCGTCCTCGTCGAGTGCGTCGAGCGGCACCGTGACGGGCAGACGCCCGACCAGCTCGGGGATCAGGCCGTAGCGGAGCAGGTCGTCGGGCTCGACGTCGCCAAATGGATTTTTCTTGACCTTGGCGGCGAGGCCCTCGGCCACCTCTTCTTTGGTGAAGCCGATCTGCCGGCGGCCGGTGCGCGACTCGATGATCTTCTCGAGCCCGTCGAACGCGCCGCCGCAGATGAAGAGAATGTCCTTCGTGTTGACCTGGATGTATTCCTGCTGCGGATGCTTGCGCCCACCCTGGGGCGGCACGCTGGCGACCGTGCCCTCCAGGATCTTGAGCAGCGCCTGCTGTACGCCTTCGCCCGAGACGTCGCGCGTGATGCTGGGGTTTTCGGATTTGCGCGCGATCTTGTCGATCTCGTCGATATAGACGATGCCCCGCTCGGCCTCGGAGACGTTGAAGTCGGCAGCCTGCAGCAGGCGCACGAGAATGTTCTCCACGTCCTCGCCGACGTAGCCTGCTTCGGTCAGCGTCGTGGCATCCGCGATGGTGAACGGCACGTCCAGAATCCGGGCCAATGTCTGCGCGAGCAGCGTCTTGCCGACGCCGGTCGGGCCGATCAAGAGGATGTTGCTCTTGTCGAGCTCGACGTCGTTGTCGCGTCCGGAATGGGAGTTGATGCGCTTGTAGTGATTGTAGACGGCGACGGCGAGGGTCTTCTTGGCGCGGTCCTGCCCGATCACATACTGGTCCAGCACGTCCTTGATCTCGGCGGGCGTGGGAACCTGGGTAATGGCTTCGGCGACTTCGCGCTCCTCGTCCTCGGCCAGGATCTCATTGCAGAGCGCGATGCACTCATTGCAGATGTAGACCGACGGACCGGAGATGAACTTCCGGACCGAATCCTTGGATTTGCCGCAAAACGAGCAGCGGAGGTGCTTATCGTGAGACATCGTATTCTAGTATGGGAAGGCGCTCCACCCGGCGCAAGTCATGCCTTTTTTGCTTTCCCGTCTTCCTTGATTTCCTCATAGTTCGAAATGACGTGATCGATCAGCCCATACTCCTTCGCCTCTTCGGCCGACATGAAGCGGTCGCGGTCCATGTCCTTCTCGATCTGGTCGACCGTCTTGCCGGTATGGCGGGAATACAGCTCGTTGAGCTTGCGGCGCAGGAACAGAATCTCCTTGGCCTGGATCTCGATGTCGGCCGCGGTGCCCTGCGTGCCGCCCGAGGGCTGGTGCATCATGATGCGCGCGTGGGGTAACGCTGACCGCTTGCCCTTGCGCCCGGCCGCCAGGAGGAACGAGCCCATCGAGGCCGCCATCCCCATGCAGATCGTGTTCACCGGCGCGCGTAGGAATTGTAGCGTGTCGTAGATCGCCATGCCCGACGACACGATGCCGCCCGGGGAGTTGATGTACAAATAGATGTCGCGCTCGGGGTTGTCGGCATCCAGGAACAGGAGCTGCGCGATGATGATGTTGGCGACATCGTCGTTGATCGACGTGCCGAGGAACACGATGCGGTCCATGAGCAACCGGCTGAAGATGTCGTAGGTGCGCTCGCCCCGGCTCGAGCGCTCGATGATGTATGGCGGATAGATGTGGCTTTCGTTCTTCGTCGTCACGCTTGCTCCACGGTGGACTGCGACAGGAGATAGTTGAACACCTTTTCCTCGGTAATGCTCCGCGCGACATCGCGGAGCCGCTTGGCTTTCTCCAGCGACGCGTACAGCTCTGCGGCCTTCATCCCACGCTTGTCGGCCAGCTCCTGGATCTTCTGGTCCAGCTCGGCTTCGGTGGCGCGCAGATTCTGCGATTCGACGACGTAATCGAGCACCAAATCGCGCTTCACCTGCGACTCGGCGATGCCGTGGAACTCTTGCGCGAACTTCTCCCAGCGCTCCTCGGGCACCTCGTACGCCTGCGCGTACATGCCGAGCACGCGCTCGACCAGCGGCCGCGGCGCGACCACTTTGTTCGCGTCGACGATCTGCTGCAGGAGTTCGGAGCGCACGCGGCCGTCGGCTTCGCGCTCCGCTTCCTGCTTCAGATCGGTGGCGACCGCGGCGCGCAGCGCATCGAGCGACTCGAAGTCCCCCACCTCGCGCGCGAAAGCGTCATCCAACGCCGGCAGCTCCTGGCGCTTTACCTCGCGCAGAGTGAGCTGGATATCGCGAGTCTGGCCGCGCTTGGCTTCTTCGGCGAAGTCGTCGGGGAAGCGCACCGTGGCGTCCACCGATTCGCCGGTGACGAGGCCCATGATCCGCTCTTCGACGTCCGGAATCGCGCGCCCTTCTCCCAGCACGAACTGGTAGGGCTGCGGATCCTTGATCTCCCCGTTCTCCCGTGTGGCGATCGTCACGTCGACCAGATCTTTGGGCTTGGGCTTCTCGCCCCCGACGGGGGACCAAGGGGCGCGCTGCTCGCGCAGTGCGTTCAGTTGTGCGTCCACCTGCGCCTCGGTCACCGCGGCCACCTTGCGGGTCAACCGGAAGTTGCCGAGTCGCTCGAGTTTGATGTCGGGTTTGAGCTCGACGTGGAACTCGAATGTGACGGGGGCGCCCTCTTCCCACTTGAGATTGTGGATGTGGGGATCCGCGATAGGCTTCAGCTCTTCCTGTTTCTGCGCGACGCGCCAGCTCTCCTGCACGAGCTCGCGGAGCGTCTCCTGCCGGATGTCATCGGCGAATTTCTTCTTCACGACCGCCGCGGGCACCTTCCCCTGCCGGAAGCCGGGCAGCCGCGCACGCTGCTGGTAGAACTTCGTCGCGCGGTCTTCAGCCGCTTTGACGTTCTCCGGTGGAATGCTCACCTCGAGAGACGCTTCGCCCGGCTCAGTACGCGTTTTCTTGACGAGAATGTCAGGCATGTAGCGGATAATCTAACCCGTCGGGGGAGTGGGGTGTGGGGAATGGATGGACCCGCATCCTCCCTACCACAGCCCACGCATTTCACTTGTTGGATGCGACCGGAGGGACTCGAACCCCCACGGGTTGCCCCACCAGCTCCTAAGGCTGGCGCGTCTGCCAATTCCGCCACGGTCGCGCGTTTTGAGCCTTCGTAAAATAAGCGCTTCCGCGCGTTGACGTGCCGGGAACGCCTGTCTACTTTCCCGCCGTGCCGCTGGCCCTCCTCGCCGTTCTGCTCCTCCTCACCGCGTGCGGCGGCGGGCACCTCCCTCAATCGACGCTCGCTCCACGCTCGGACTTCAGCGGCGAGCTGTTCGGCCTCTATAAGGATGTGTTCTGGTGGGCCCTCGGCGTTTTCGTCGTCGTGGAGACCCTGCTGCTGATTGCGGTCGCGCGGTTTCGCGCGCGTCCGGGCGCGGCCGAGCCGAAGCCGGTGCACGGACACACCGTGCTGGAGATCGGGTGGACGCTGGCGCCCGCCCTGATCCTCGTGTTCATCGCCGTTCCGACCATGCGAACGATCTTCGCAACGTCGGGACGGGCGCCCGAAGGCGCGCTGCGCGTTCAGGTCATCGGGCACCAATGGTGGTGGGAGTACCGCTACCCCGAGCTCAACATCAGTGCCTACAACGAGCTGCACATCCCCGTGGCGACACCGGTGCAGATCGAGCTGACCTCGGCCGACGTCATCCACAGCTTTTGGGTGCCGCGGCTCGGCGGCAAGCGCGATTTGATCCCGGGCCGCACCAACCGGATCGCCTGGCGGGCCGACTCCGTCGGCGAGTATTGGGGGCAGTGCGCGGAGTTCTGCGGCGCCTCGCATGCGAACATGCGGCTGCGCGTCGATGTGCAAAACGATTCCGCCTTCCAGCATTGGGTCGACCAGCAGCGTGCCGCGCCCGCAACGCCCGCAAAGGGGTCGCCCGAGGAAGCGGGGCAGCAGGTCTTCCGCAGGAGCGGCTGCATCGGTTGTCACACGATCGCCGGCATCTCGCAGGGCAAGGTCGGTCCCGACTTGAGCCACGTCGGTGGCCGCGCGACGATCGCCGGCGCGCTGTTTCCGAACACGCCCGAGATGCTCCGCCGCTGGATCATGAATGCGCCGTCGCAGAAGCCCGGCGCACTCATGACGCCGCAGAATCTGTCGCCGCAGGATCTCAACGCCGTGATCGCCTATCTCCAGAGCCTGAAGTGAAGAGCTGGCTGACCACGACCGACCACAAGCGGATCGGCCTGCTGTACTTCTGGACCGCGTTCGGCTTTTTCCTGATCGGTGGACTCGAGGCGATGATCATTCGGGCGCAGCTGATCAAGCCGGACGGCGGGCTCGGCGTCAGCGCCGAGACGTTCAATCAGCTGTTCACGATGCACGGCACGACCATGGTGTTCTTGGCTCTGATGCCGCTCTCGGCGGCGTTCTTCAATTTCATCATTCCGCTGCAGATCGGCGCGCGCGACGTCGCATTTCCACGGCTCAATGCATTCAGCTACTGGGTCTTTTTGCTGGGCGGGTTGTTCATCAACGTGAGCTTCATCGCCGGACCGCTGTTTGGGGCGGATCGCTTGTCGGTCGCGCCCGACGCCGGATGGTTCGGGTACGCGAACCTCACCTCGCGTCAATTTTCTCCCGGCCCCAACGTCGACTTCTGGCTCCTCGGCCTGCAGATCCTCGGCATCGCGTCGCTGGCGGCGGGCTTCAATTTCATCGTCACGATTCTGAACATGCGCGCGCCCGGGATGCGCATGCTGCGGCTGCCGCCGTTCACGTGGATGGCGCTGGTGACGCAGTTCCTCATCATCACCGCGTTTCCCGTGATCACGGTTGCGCTCGTGCTGCTGATGTTCGATCGCTTCTTCGGCACGCATTTCTTCGTGCCGCAGGGCGGCGGCGATCCGATCCTGTGGCAGCACCTGTTCTGGATGTTCGGGCACCCCGAGGTCTACATCCTGATTCTGCCGGCCATGGGCATCATCTCCGAGGTGCTGCCGACGTTCGCCAAGAAGCCCCTGTTCGGCTATACGGTCGTCGTGTACTCGGGCGTGGTGATCGCGTTCCTCGGCTGGAGCGTGTGGAGTCACCACATGTTCTCGACGGGACTCGGGCCCATCGCCGATTCGGTCTTTGCCGGCACGACGATGCTGATCGCGATTCCGACGGGCGTGAAGATCTTCAACTGGATCGGCACACTCTGGGGGGGCCAGATCCGCTTCACGACCGCGATGCTGTTTGCGCTGGGATTCATCGCGATGTTCGTCATCGGCGGGCTGTCGGGCGTGTCGCACGCCTCGGCGCCGTCCGATTTGCAGCAGACCGATACGTATTACGTTGTCGCGCACATTCACTATGTGCTGTTCGGCGGCACCATTCTCGGACTGTTCGCGGGCATGTATTACTGGTGGCCCAAGATGACCGGCCGCTTGCTGTCGGAGTCGTTGGGCAAAGTGCATTTCTGGCTGACGATCATCGGAATGAATCTCGCGTTCTTCCCGATGCACTTCTCCGGCCTGCTCGGCATGCCGCGGCGCATTTACACCTACTCATCGGGCCTGGGCGTCACGACGTTCAATCAGGTATCCACGATCGGCGCGTTTCTCGTGGGACTAGCCACGCTGGTGTTCTTCTGGAACCTCTTGCGGACGCGCTGGCAACCCGTCACGGCGCCGAGTAACCCGTGGGGCGGCTCGACGCTCGAGTGGGCGATCCCGTCGCCACCGCCGGTCTACAACTTCACGGTGATCCCGACGGTGGCGAGCCGCATGCCGCTGTGGAAAACCGAGCGGCACGCGCCGATGGCGGCGCTCCCGGAGCGGCCACCCGCGCCGATCCACGTGCCTGGCGGCTCCTGGTGGCCGATGATCACGGCGTTCGGACTGCCGATCCTGGCGATCGGCGCGATTTCGCGGACGCTGCCGATCGTCTTCGTGGGCGTGGCGGTCGTTCTCGTGGGGATCTATCGCTGGGCCTTCGAGCCCTTCGAGATGTAAATGGCATACGAGACGGGCACACACGCTGCCGCCGTAGCGCACGGCCACGCCACGAGCCTGGGGCTCGACAGCCGGAAGATGGCGTTCTGGGCATTCATCGGCTCGGAATGCCTGCTGTTCGGCTCGCTGATCTCGACATACCTGGTCTACAAGGGCAGGAGTCTCACGGGGCCATTCCCGCACGAGGTGCTGAATATTCCGTTCACGTCGTTCAGCACTTTCGACCTGCTGATGTCGAGTCTCGCGATGGTGCTGGCGCTCTCCGCGGTGCAGCGCGGCGACATGAAGCAGGGAAAGATCTGGCTCTTCGTGACTGCGCTTTTGGGAATGGTGTTCCTGGGAGGGCAGTTCTGGGAGTTCAGCCATTTCGTACGCGAGGGACTGGGGCTCACGACGAATTTGTTCGGCTCGACGTTTTACGTGCTCACCGGGACGCACGGCGCGCACGTGACGGTGGGCGTGATCTGGCTGCTGACGCTGTGGATACAGGCACTGCGCGGCAAACTCGGCCCCGCGAACGCCATGACTGTCGAGATCACGGGACTGTACTGGCACTTCGTCGACGTGGTATGGATCGTGATCTTCACCGTGGTTTACCTCATTCAGTGAGAGGAAGGGCATGACGGAGCAGTCGCACGCTACGACCGGCACCTATCTGCGAGTTGCCGCGGCGCTCGTCATCATCACGATCCTCGAGGTCGGGGTGTTCTACGTGCCGACGTTCCAAGCCGCCCTCGTGCCGGTACTCCTGTTCTTGTCCGCGATCAAGTTCACGCTCGTCGTCATGTTCTACATGCACCTCAAGTTCGATAACCGGTTCTTTACGTTCCTGTTTGGCGGACCGCTGCTGCTGGCGATGGCGGTCATCGTCAGCCTGCTGTTCATCTTTTACGGAGCGCTGCGCCTGCGTACCGGTGTGTGACACCGTGGAATAGGTGGGATCTGCATCCCAGCGTGGTGATCGGGCTCGTCCTTCTGGGCGGGCTCTACGTCTATTTAGGGGGTCTCACGTCCGCACGTCGGCACGTTGCAAGCTTTGCCGGCGCGCTTGTGGTGTTGTTCCTCGCGCTGAATGGGCCGCTCCACAACCTCTCGGATACGTATCTCTTCAGCGCGCACATGGCGCAGCACCTGCTGTTGACGCTCGTCTTCCCGCCGCTCTTGCTCTACGGTACGCCGGCGCACGTCGTACGCGTGCTGCTGCGGCCGCGTTGGGTCATGGCGATCGCCAGGGTCGTGACGCGGCCACTGGCCGCGGCGCTGATCTTCAGCGCCCCGATCGCGATCTGGCACGTGCCGGCGCTGTACGAGACGGCACTCCGCCACCACAACGTGCATATCGCCCAGCACCTCGTCTTTCTCGCGACCGCGGTCATCATGTGGTGGCCCGTGCTGTCACCGGTGCCGGAGCTGCCGCGGGCGCAACACCTCATCCAGATGCTTTATCTGTTCCTACTCGGCATCCCTATGTCAGTGACCGGGGCACTGATCACCTTTGCGGACTCACCGCTCTATCCCTTCTATGGTGCCGCCCCACGCGTGTGGGGGTTGAGTCTCCTGGAGGATCAACAGATCGGCGGGCTGATGATGTGGATCTGCGGCGGTGTGGTGGTTTGGCTGGTGATGACCGTGGTGTGGTTCCGCTACTCCGTTTGGGATGCGCGTAGCGATGCGGAAACGCGAGTGCCGGAGGCGGCCTACGGCACGAATAATCAATGATCAATGATCAATGATCAATGATCAATGTCCAATGATTTATTCGGCAGCGCCGGTCATTCGCCGTCTTCCGTTTCACCCAATGGGTGCCGCCGCAGCTCTTCCCCAATGCGCGGGTGCTCGCGCCACAGATAGTAGCCCATCGCGAGGGCCGCGAGCCCATTGCCGATCGCGACATTCCACCACGCGAGATAGCCGAGCAGCGGTTTCGCGAGCAGCGCGACGAGGATGTAGAAGCCGACCTCGAAGAAACAGAATCCGACGACGACCAGAAACAGGGTGGAGGGCGCGTACTCGACCTCGGCGGCGAGCGCCGCGGCGATGCAGCCCACCACGACGAACGCGCTGACGTGGATCATCGTGTAGCCGAAGATGCGCGCCGGCTCGATGACGACGTGGCTGGGGTCGGGCGCGCCCCAAAAGACCGCGCTGCCGAGCATTGCGGGCGTGAACAGCGGTTGCCCATTGATCGAGTCGACGAGAAGAAACCAGATCGCGACCGCGGCGGCGCCGATACAACCGGCGATGAAGCCCTCGCGCAGGATGCGATTCAAATCCATTGCCGCACAATATATCGACGTGCCGAGTGCGTGCTAGATTAGGACCCCATGACGCGACGGCCGCTGTTCTATGGTCTGTGCCTGCTCGTCGGCAGTCTGCTGTTCGGCATCGCCGGACTGAATCATCCGATGCTATCGGGCGAAGGCGCGGCACAGCTCGCTACCGTCGCACGCACGAGCGGCTGGCGCCTGATTCACTGGTCACTGCTGTTCGGTCTTGCATTGATGTACACCGGGCTTGTCGGGGTGGCGCTCCGTCATGCTGAAACAGCCGGTCACACGCCCGGACGCGCCGGCGTGGCCATCGGCGCGTTCGCCTTCGCCGTCTGGTCGATCAACATCCTGTTCATGGTGGGCGCGGGTTTCCAGCTCGCCCATGTGTACACCGTAGCCGATCAGGGCCTCACCGGAACGCGCGCCGTGTTCCTCTACGACATGCTGCATCCCATGGGACTTGCCGCCGAGCGCCTCGCCACATTCATGCTCGGCCTCGTGGCCTACGTGTTTGGCTGGACGATCCGCAACGGTGGGATCTGGCCGAAATGGCTGGCGTGGCTGGCGTGGCTGGTGGCGCTGATAGATGGGGCCGTGGCCGTAGTGTTCAGCGAGTTCTCCCCGAATGTGTACTACGGCCAGGCCCTGTTTGTCATCTGGCTGGCGGCGACCGCCGTGGTGATGTTGGCGGAACGCCGTCAGCCGCTGGTTACCACCACGCGTTAGTCTGCGCGCAGCCGCACGATTCGCTGCTGCCAGCCGTCGGGCGTACTCGACAGCACCGTCAACGTCACGATGTCGCCGCGCTTCACCCCAGCCAACGCATGCCGCAGCTCGGTGCGCGACCCCGTCTGCATGCCATTGACCTTCAAGATGATGTCCGGATAACCCTGGCTCGCGTCGACCAGGCGCTGAAACGCCGGGCCGTCCGGTGAAACCTGCGACACGATCAGCCCGCCACCCGACCGCATCACCTGGCGCAGGCCCTGATCCCTCGCGTTGTCCTGCGAGAGCGGTTCCACGGAAATCCCGAGCGTCTTCTCCATGGGTGCGGCGTCGGTGCCGCCGTCGTTGTCATCGTTGCTCGCGACCTGCTCCTGATCGCCCGATGGCGCCGGCGCGAGCCGCACCGGAATCGTCTTCTTGATGCCGCCGGTCCGCACGACGCTGACCTGAACGGTTTCGCCGGGTTTCTTGAAGCCGACGCGCTGCTGCAATTGCGCCACCGACTCGATGGGTTGGCCGTCGACCGCCGTAATGACGTCGCCTTCCTGAATGCCGGCGCGCTTGGCCGGCGAATCCGCGCCCGAGAACTCGTTCACGACCACGCCGCGGATTTCTGGAAGCTTCGCGTTCTCGGCGTCCTCCGGCGTGATCGGCCGGATCGACACGCCGATCACCGCCCGCTCGACGTGGCCGGTCGCGATCAGCTGCGTCATCACGGTGCGGGCGAGGTTGATCGGGATTGCAAACCCGTAGCCGGCATAGAATCCGGTCTCGCTGGCGATGGCCGAATTGATGCCGATGACCTCGCCACGCACGTTGACCAGCGGTCCGCCCGAGTTGCCGGGATTGATGGCCGCATCCGTCTGAATGAAATCCTGAATCGCGTACCGGCTTTGGTTGAGTCCGGCGAGCAGCCGTCCTTTGGCGCTGACGATTCCCGCGGTGACGGTGAACGTGAATGCCTCACCGAGCGGGTTGCCGATCGCCAGCACCCAGTTGCCGATCTTCGTCGAGTCCGCGTCGCCGAGCCGAACGGTTGGAAGGCCCGTGGCGTCGATCTTGATGACCGCGACGTCGGTGGAAGGATCCGTCCCGATCGTCTTCGCTTTGAACTCGCGGTTGTCGAGCAGCCGCACCGTCACGCGATCGGCGCCCTGCACGACGTGATTGTTGGTGAGGATGTAGCCGTCCTGCGAAACGATGAACCCCGATCCCGAACCCTGCTCGATCTGGGGCCGGCGCGGGATCTGGAAGAAATCCTCGAAGCCCGGCGGCAGTTGGCGGCCCGAAGTGCGCTCGCGCCGTTCCGACCGGATGAACACGACCGCCGGCTTTACGTGCTCGGCAACGTTGGCGAATGCGTCACCCAGGTCTGCCGCCGCCTTCGCCTGCGGCAGCGGCCGGCTCGTGTCCTGCAGCACTGTCCGCACCGCCGCTTCACCACGCGTCGGTAGCCGGAAGGCCGAGGCGAACCCCAGGCCCAGCGCAAACGCCATGGTCACCAGCGCTCCGAATTTCAACCAGTCCCGCGTCTTCACCGACATCCGATCCCCCTTTGTCAATGATCAATCATCAATGATCAATGTCCAATGATCATTGATCACTGATCATTGATCACTGATGATTGATCATTGATCATTGCTTTTTCGATTTATCCTCGTCCACGATCTCATAATCTGCATCGACGACCTTTTCATCCTTCTTGGCGCCGGGTTGGCCATCGCCTCCCCCCTGCGCCGCTCCTGCGCCGCCCTCCGCCGCCCCCGCCCCGCCGGCGCCCGCGCCGCGGGCCGCATAGAGCGATGCTCCGGCCGCTGAATATGCCTGTTGCAGCTCGTCCAGCGCTTTGCTGATTTCGTCAGCATTTCCACTGCGGAGCGCCGACTGTGCAGACTGAATCGCCGTATCGAGCCGCGACTTGAGGCCCGGCTCCAGCTTTTCGACCCAGTCTTTGGACTCTTTCGTCACCTGGTACACCATGTTATCGAGGCGGTTACGCTGCTCGATCACGTCGCGCCGCTTCTTGTCCTCGGCGGCGTGCGCCTCGGCGTCCTTGACCATCTTGTCGATATCCTTGTCGGCCAGACCGGACGACGCCTCGATCCGGATCTTCTGCTCCTTGCCCGTCGCCTTGTCCTTGGCCGAGACGTGCAGGATGCCGTTGGCATCGATGTCGAACGTCACCTCGACCTGGGGGACGCCGCGCGGAGCCGGCGGAATACCCGTCAGCTGGAATTTGCCGATGGTGCGGTTGTCCTGCGCCATCTGCCGCTCACCTTGCAACACGTGGATCTCGACCGTCGTCTGGTTGTCTTCGGCAGTGGAGAACACTTCCGACTTCTTGGTCGGGATCGTCGTGTTGCGCTGGATGAGCACCGTCGTCACGCCGCCCAGCGTCTCGATACCGAGCGACAGCGGCGTCACGTCCAGCAACAGCACGTCCTTCACCTCGCCAGCCAGCACACCGCCTTGAATCGCGGCGCCGATCGCGACCACTTCGTCGGGATTGACGCCCTTGTGCGGCTCTTTGCTGAAGAAGTTCTTGACGATCTCCTGGACCTTCGGCATCCGCGTCTGGCCACCGACCAGGATGACCTCGTCGATCTGATTCGGCGTGAGCCCCGCGTCCTTCAACGCCTGTTGCATCGGCGGAAGGGTCCGCTTCACCAGATCATCCACCAACTGCTCGAGCTTGGCTCGCGTGAGCGTGAGGTTCAGGTGCTTTGGCCCGGACTGATCCGCCGTGATGAACGGCAGGTTGATGTCCGTTTGCATGACTGACGACAGCTCCATCTTGGCTTTTTCGGCCGCCTCTTTGAGCCGCTGCAGCGCCATCGGGTCTTTGGAGAGATCGATGCCTTGATCGCGCTTGAACTCGCCCACCAGCCATTCGATGACGCGCGCATCGAAATCGTCGCCGCCCAGGTGCGTGTCACCGTTCGTGCTCTTCACCTCGAACACGCCTTCAGCGAGCTCGAGCACCGAGATATCGTAGGTGCCGCCGCCCAGGTCGTACACGGCGACTTTCTCTTCCTTCTTCTTGTCGAGGCCGTAGGCGAGCGCCGAAGCGGTCGGCTCGTTGATGATACGGACCACGTCGAGACCGGCGATCTTGCCGGCGTCCTTCGTGGCCTGACGTTGTGAGTCGTTGAAGTAGGCGGGAACGGTAATGACGGCCTTCTCGACCTTATGGCCGAGATAGTCTTCGGCTGTCTGCCGCATCTTTTGGAGAATCATCGCCGAGATCTCGGGCGGCGAATACTGCTTGCCGCTGACCTCGACCGTGGCGAGACCGTTCTGACCCCGCACGACCTTGTAGGGAACGCGCTTCATCTCCTCGCCGACCTCTTCGTAGCGCCGTCCCATGAACCGTTTAATGGAGAAGATCGTGTTCTGCGGATTGGTTACTGCTTGCCGTTTCGCCACCTGCCCAACCAGCCGCTCACCGTCTTTCGTGAAAGCGACCACGGAGGGGGTGGTGCGGCCGCCTTCCGCGTTGGGAATGACGACGGGATCGCCACCTTCCATGACCGCCACGACGGAGTTGGTCGTCCCGAGGTCAATGCCGATGATCTTCTCAGCCATAACTCGTAGCTCCTGATAGGGATTTGATGCTGACCCGCTGCTTCGGGTCGCATAGGGCAAGCATCGTGCCGGGTTTCGCTGCCATTAAGGCAGGCGGGGGGATAGATTCAGCCCAATGTTTCCTTACAAGGACGAAAACCCGACCGAGCATCCGGCCATCGTTACGGTCGCCATCATCGTCGCCAACGCCCTTGTGTTCGTGCTGGTCCAGGGGGCCGGCGCTTCGGGGCCCCTCGCCCGGTCGGTCTGCGAGCTCGGCTTAATACCCGGAGAAATCCTGCACAGCGTGCCTGCCGGGAGCGGCGTTTCGCTCGCTCCGGGAATGGTCTGTATGGTGGGCGCCGCACCCAAGTATTGGACCGTGCTCACGTCGATGTTCACGCACGGCGGCTGGTTTCACTTGCTTGGCAACATGCTGTTTCTCTGGGTGTTCGGAAACAACATCGAGGACGTGTGCGGCCATGGGAAGTTTCTGATCTTCTATCTGCTATGCGGCGTCGCAGCGGCGGCGACGCAAACATTCATGAGCCCACATTCGGTTGTGCCCATGGTCGGCGCTTCCGGAGCGATCAGCGGCGTGCTCGGTGCCTACCTGCTGTTGTATCCCAAGGTGCGTGTTCACACGCTGATCATTCTGCCCATTTACATCACGACTGTCGCGCTCCCGGCCTGGGTCATGCTCGGGTACTGGGCGGCGCTGCAGCTGATCAGCGGTGTCGCCGGGCTGGCGCAGGTGGAGCAGGGCGGTGTGGCATTCTTCGCGCACGTAGGCGGATTCCTAACCGGCTTGATCCTGATCAAGCTGTTCGCGGACCAGGACGTGCTGCAGCGCCGCCCTTTGCCTCCCGCGACCTACTATCGGCCATACTGAGCTATTCCTCGGCGTGGTGCTTTATTGTCTTTCCCTCAACGAGGAATACGACATCCTCGGCGATATTCGTCGCCAGGTCCGCCACGCGCTCGAGGTTTCGGCTCACCAGGAAGAGCTCCATCGCCGTCCCGATGATGTGCGGATCTTCCATCATGTGGGTCAGCAGGATTCGAAACATCGACTGATGTAGCGCGTCGACGCCGTCGTCGCGGCGGCAGATGGCGCGACCTGCCTGCGCGTCACCCTTCACGAACGCATCGAGCGCATCGGCGAGCATCGTGCGCGCCTGCCGCGCCATCTCCAGCAGCTCGGGCTCCGGCACGATCGGCCGCGCGGCGAGCAGTCGCTCCGCCGATTGCGCGATGTTGACGGCGTGATCCCCGACGCGCTCCAGGTCGTTCGCGATCTTCATCGCCGCCGTGAGGAAGCGGAGGTCGCGCGCCATCGGCTGCTGCGTGGCCAGCAAGCGGATCACCGTCTCCTCGACGTCGAGCTCCAGTTGATCGATCTCGCGATCACCGGCGATGACGTCGCGGGCTTTGTCGGCGTCACGCTGCAACACGGCCTCCACAGCCGCCGCGAGTGCCGCCTGCGCTTCGCCCGACATGTTCAGCAGCGCGACCTTGAGTGCCGAGAGGTCGTCGTGAAAGTGGCGGTGTGACGTTGCTTGAGCGTTCATCCGAACCGTCCTGTGATGTAGGCTTCCGTCCGCTCGTCTCTTGGCCGTGTGAACACCTGCTCGGTCTCGCCGAATTCCACCAGGCGGCCGACGTAAAAGAAACCGGTGAAGTCCGCCACGCGTGCCGCCTGCTGCATGTTATGCGTCACCAGCACGATTGTGTATCGCTGCTTCAGCTCGACCAGCAGCTCTTCGATGCGCTGGGTCGCGATCGGATCGAGCGCCGAGCAGGGCTCGTCCATGAGCAGGACCTCGGGCTCGTTGGCGAGGGCGCGCGCGATGCACAGGCGCTGTTGCTGGCCGCCGGACAACGCCGTGCCCGGCTCGCGCAATCGATCGTTCACTTCGTCCCACAGCGCCGCGCCCCGCAAGGCGCGCTCGACGCGATCGGGCAATTCGCGGTCGGGACACAAGCCATTGAGCCGCGGCCCGTACGCGACGTTGTCGTAAACGGACTTGGGGAAGGGATTGGGTCGTTGGAAAACCATACCGATCCGCCGGCGGAGATCGACGACGTCGGTGCGCGGTCCGAAGATCGATGCATCGTCCAGCAGAATATCCCCGGTGTGCCGCGCGCCCGGAGTCAGATCGTGCATCCGGTTGATCGATCGGAGAAACGTCGTCTTCCCGCAGCCGGACGGGCCGATCAGCGCGGTGATCGCGTTGCGCGGGATGGCCAGGTTGATGTCGTACAACGCCTGGGTTGGGCCGTACCAAAAACTGTAGGTCATGGCTTCCACGACGGCCGGACGGGCGGACGGACTGACGGGCCGTTCTTCCCGTGCGGCGCTGCCCGTCGGCCCGTCGGTCCGCCGGCCCGTTGCCGTTTTCATCCAAACCGTCCGGTGATATAGGCCTCTGTCTGCTCAACTTTGGGCTTCGTGAAGATTTCGTTCGTCACGCCGACCTCGATCAGACTGCCGAGGTACATGAAGGCAGTGTAATCCGACACCCGCGCGGCCTGCTGCATGTTATGTGTCACGATCACGATCGTGTACAAACGCTTGAGCGCGTGGCAGAGCTCTTCGATCCGCTGTGTCCCGGCCGGGTCGAGCGAGGCGGTCGGCTCGTCGAGGAGCAGGATCTCGGGCTGCGGCGCGACCGCGCGCGCGATGCAGAGCCGCTGCTGCTGGCCGCCCGAGAGGCTCAAGCCGCTCTGCTTGAGCTTGTCCTTGACCTCGTCCCAGAGCGCCGCGCGCCGGAGCGCCGATTCGACGCGCTCGTCGAGCTGGGCAGGCGACAGCTTCTCGTAGAGCCGGATGCCGAAGGCGATGTTGTCGTGGATCGACATCGGGAACGGCGTCGGCTTCTGAAAGACCATGCCGATCTTGGCCCTCAGGAGGTTGAGGTCGATCCCGGGATCGAGGATGTTGCGGCCGTCGACCAGCACCTCGCCGGTCGCGCGCTGCTCGGGATAGAGTTGATAGATCCGGTTCAAGACCCGCAGGAGCGTGGATCTGCCGCAACCGGAGGGTCCGATGAAGGCGGTGACCCGCTTGTCGCGCAGACCCAGGTTGATGCCTTTGAGCGCCTCGTACTGCTTGTAATAGAAGCGGAGGTCGCGCACCACGATCTTCTCGGGCGGGGCCGGCGCCTTGGCTTCGGCGCTCTGCCGCGCGCGCTCGGCGATCACCGCCGCATGCGTGGGCGCGAAGCCGGCGTTGCCCCCGGGCCGGGGCGAGCCAAACCGGAACGGGCGCCGAGGCTCGTCCGGGCGCAAGGAGAGGTCGCTCATTTCGCGAAGCTCTTCAAGTTGGCGAGGAGACGGGCGGTGATGTTGAGCACGAGGATCG
>DATGEQ010000013.1:0-4499 GCA_035309945.1 Gemmatimonadales bacterium
GCGCACCTCGGCTTCGTGATGCTCGGCATCTGGGCGTTGACGCTCCAGAGCGTGCAGGGCGCGTTGCTCATCATGATCAATCACGGGATCTCGACGGGCGCGTTGTTCTTCCTGGTCGGCATGATCTACGAGCGCCGCCACAGCCGTTTGATCGAGGAATACGGCGGCATCGCCCGCATCATGCCGCTCTTCGCCGCGATCCTGACGATCGTTTCGCTGTCGTCGATCGCGTTACCGGGCACGAACGGCTTTGTCGGCGAATTCCTCGTCCTCTTGGGCTCGTTCCGCACGTACCCGCTGGCCACGGCGATCGCCACCACCGGCGTCATCGTCGCGGCCGCGTATCTGCTCACGGCGCTCCAGCGCGTGATCTACAATCCGCTCACGCATCACGAAAACGAGAAACTGACCGATCTGACGCCGCGCGAGATTCTCGTGCTGGCCCCGCTGCTCGCGTGCATCCTGTGGATCGGCATCTATCCGAAACCCATCCTGCGGCGCATGGAGCCTTCGGCCCGTGCGCTGATCCAGCAGGTACGCCCGGGCGCGGTTGGCGGAGCCCAGCCGTGAACCTGGATCCCGCGGCCTACCGCGATCTCTTGCTGGCGCTGCTGCCCGAATTGGTGTTGACGGGGTGGGCACTCGTGCTGCTCTTGTTCGTCGCGTGGCGCCATCAGACCGTGCGCGACCTCCGCATGGCCGGCTGGCTGACGCTGCTCGGTCTCCTTTCCACGGCGGTCGCCATCTGGTGGCTGTGGTGGAATCGCGCGGCCATCCGGGGCGGCGTCGCGATGATCGCGGCCGACGACTTCCGCTGGGTCGCCGACTGGGTGTTCGTCGGGGCCGCCGCCCTCACCGTCCTCGTCTCGTTCGCCTACCTCGAGCGCGAGAAGCTCCTCGCCCCCGAGTACTACGTGCTGCTCGTCTTCGGCACGCTCGGCATGCTGCTCATGGCCGCCGGCGCCGATCTGATGGTGATCTTCCTCGGGCTCGAGCTGATGTCGGTGGCCGTGTACGTCCTTGCCGGCATCGATCGGCGTCGCGCGCGCTCGGCGGAAGCGGCGCTGAAATACTTCCTCCTCGGAGCGTTCGCATCGGGGTTCCTGCTCTACGGCATCGCGCTCGTCTACGGCGCCACCGGCTCGACGAACCTCGGACTGATCGGCGGACAAATCAGCGTGACGGGACGGCCGAGTACCATGCTGCTGGTCGGTATCGCGCTGCTGATCGTGGGGTTCGGATTCAAAATCGCCGCCGTGCCGTTCCACATGTGGGCCCCGGACGTGTACGACGGCGCGCCGACACCGGTCACGGGATTCATGGCGACTGGCGTCAAGGCCGCGGCGTTCGCGGCGCTGTTTCGCGTGCTGTACCAGGCCTTCGCCCATATCCCGGCGTGGCACGACATACTGTACTGGCTCGCGATCGTGACGATGATCGGCGGCAACTTCTTCGCGCTCGGCCAGCGATCGGTGAAGCGCATGCTCGCTTACTCATCGGTCGCGCATGCGGGATACCTGCTGGTCGCGGTGAGCGCTGGCGGGGCCGCCGGCACGAGCGCGTTTCTGGTCTACATAGTCGCCTATACCCTCATGACGGTAGGCGCCTTCGCCGTACTGGCGGCAAAGGGACGCAGCGGCGAGAGCGACGTCACGATCGACGATCTGTCGGGACTGGCGACGCGCCGCCCCTGGATGTCGTTTGCGCTCGCAATCTGCATGCTCTCTCTGCTCGGCTTCCCCGGCACCGTGGGGTTCATAGGCAAATGGTACATCCTCATTGCCGCGACGAGTGGCGGGCAGAACCTGCTCGCCGCGATTCTGGTGCTGACCAGCGTGGTCTCGGCGGGGTACTATCTTCCCGTGATCATGGCGATGTACATGAAACCCGAGCCGATCGAGGGTGCGCACGTGGATGCGCGGCTCGATCGCTGGGCGCGCGCGGCCGTCACCGCGGTCGTCGTCGGCATCCTGCTGTTTGGGGTCTGGCCCAACCGGTTGTTCGATCTCGCGCGCGCCGCGGGCGCAAGCGTGGTCAGTGAAGGCGCGACGGCCGCTGAGCCGAGCTCGGGCGCCAAGCCCGTGATCGGCAAATGAAGCTCCCCGAAACCATCTTCCGCCAGTACGACATCCGCGGGCTCGTCGACAAGGAGCTCACCCCGGCTTCGGCACGCGCCGTGGGTCAGGCATATACGACGTTTGCGTGGGAACGCCTCGGAAAGCAGCCGCGCGTCGCTGTGGGACGCGACAATCGCCCGTCCGGCGCGCGACTCGCGCAGGGAATCGCCGAAGGCATCGCGGCGGCTGGGGGCCGCGCGCTGGACATCGGCGAGCTTCCGACCCCCGCGCTTTACTTCGCCACGAAAACGCTGGACGTAGATGGCGGCATCCAGGTCACCGGGTCACACAATCCGCCGGAGTTCAACGGCTTCAAGATGGTGCTGGCCCACGATGCCGTGTTCGGTGACGATATCCAGGTCCTGCATCGACTGATCGACGAGGGACGACTCGCGTCGAAGCCCGGCGGAACGATTTCTCATCATCGTGATCTGCTCAAGGACTATCGGGCCGCCATCGTCAAGCGCAACACGCCGCTCGCGCGCCGCTTCAAGGTCGTCGTCGATTGCGGCAACGGCGTCACCAGTCTGGTTGCCGTGGACGCCCTGCGGGATCTCGGCGTCGACGTCGTCGCGCTCTTCGCCGAGTCGGACGGCACGTTCCCGAATCATCACCCCGACCCGACGGTGCTCGAGAACCTCCACGACCTCCAGGCCGCCGTCAAACGGGAGAAGGCGGAGCTCGGCATCGCGTTTGACGGCGACGGCGACCGGATCGGCGCGGTGGACGAAAAAGGGGAGCCGGTGCTGGGCGATCAGCTCCTCGTTCTGTTCGGGCGCGACCTCGTGCGGCGGCTGGGGAAGGGGAAGCCCGTCATCTTCGACGTGAAGTGTTCCGAGATTCTGCCTCAGATGTTGAAGAAAGCCGGCCTGGAGCCGGTCATGTGGAAGACGGGCCACTCGTTCATCAAGCAGAAGATGAAAGAGATCGGCGCGCCGCTCGCCGGCGAGATGAGCGGGCACATGTTCTTCGGCGGCGACTGGTACGGCTTCGACGATGCGCTCTTCGCCGCCGCACGACTGCTCAACTACGTCGCGCGCGAGGGTGGGCCGCTGTCACGGCTCCTGGCCGATCTGCCCAAGACGTACGCCACGCCCGAGATTCGCGTCGATTGTTCCGATGACGAGAAGTTCGACATCGTGCAACAGGCCGCCGCGGATTTCGGTGAGACGCACAGCGTGTTTACACTCGACGGCGTGCGGATCACGTTCCCGCAAGGGTGGGGCCTGTTGCGCGCGTCGAACACTCAACCGGTGCTGGTGATGCGCTTCGAAGCGACGAGTCCGGCGGCACGCGACGCGTACCGGACCGCAGTCGAGAGCTGGCTGGCGGCGCGCGGCGTCAGGACGTGACACGGTACAACCGGCGCCGGCTATATCTGCTCGGCGCCGGACTCCTCGTAGTCGCATTGGTCGGGGGCCGCTGGCTCGCCGTCGAAACGGCCGAGCGCGCCTGGGACCGGACGTTCGCCGGCGGCGAGACGTTGATCGCCGTGCGCAATCTCGCCCGCCTGCTGTCGGCCATCGTCGCCTTCACCGCGATGGCCTGGATCACCGGCAATCTGTTGATCGTCTACCGCGCGATCGGCTCGGTCCAGATGCCGCGCCGGCTCGGTGACCTGGAGATCGTCGAAGCCGTTCCCCGCCGCACGCTGCTCACCATCACCATCATCACGGGCGTGATCCTCGGCGCGCTCCTGTCGCTCGGGACGGGCGACTGGTGGCGCCACGCCATGCTCGCTGCGGCGCCGCCCCATTTCGGCGTGCGCGACGGGACAAACCTCGGGCGGGACGCGGGCTACTACGTCAGCGTGCTCCCGTGGCTCGCCGCGCTCCAGACGCGAACCCTCATTCTCGTGCTCGGCGCCCTGGGCGTCGCCGCGCTGCTGTACGGCGTGATTGGGTCGCTGCGTATCCGCCGTGGGCGGATCCGCGCGAGCGACTACGCTCGCGTCCACCTGGGTGTGCTGCTCGCCTGCCTCGCCCTCGTCATCGCCTGGGGCGCGGCACTCGATCCCGCGGAGATCATCGGCGGGCTGCATGGCACCGTCGATCAGGCGGCACTGTCGGTCCGCATTCCCGGCGCGGCGGTCGTCGCCGCGGTCGCGAGCGTGACTGCCGTGATCTCCCTCGCATGGGCCTGGCGCGACCGGCCGACGTTGATCCTCGCGGGCTGGGCGGCCCTGCTCGCCTCGCTCACCGCCGGCTATTTCGTGATCCCCAGCGTCGTGCGCACTTCCTCCGGCACCGCCGGACCGGAAAGCGGCGACCTCGTCCGGCACCGCGCGCCACTCGAGCAGCTCGCGTACGGAATCGCGAACCTCGATCCCAACGCACCACCCGCGTTCCCCTCCGGGGAAGCGGCCGTGCACGCCATCCCCTT
>DATGEQ010000014.1:0-8329 GCA_035309945.1 Gemmatimonadales bacterium
TGACGTTTCTCAAACCCGACGGTCTGCGGTTCGCGGTCCGGGCCCGGGAGGGCCAGGTGACGGGCGTCTACTGGGACCGTCGGGGCGGGACCACGCGGTGGGTCGAGCGAGGGCGCGGTGGCGCCGAGGTGGCCGCAGGGACGGTTCTGGAGATCGCGTTGCCGCTGGGGGATCTGCATCTTCCGCCGGTGCGGCCCAGCGTGGCGTTCTTCGTGGCGATGTACGATCTCGAGCGAAGCGAGTTGGAGCGCCATCCGTCGCATCATCCAATCGAGGCCGAGGTTCCGGATGCGGGGTTCGAGGCGAGGAACTGGACGGTGTGAGGTCGGGCGGCCGGGCGTGCACAATCCATCAACAGGCCGGTTTTCCGTGCAAAATTCTTGAGTCTGATAATGTATGCGGCGTCGTTCTTGCTGCATTCGTAATTTCTTCCCCGCGAATCCGCAATTTCCACACGCCTTCTCTTCGTTCTTCTCTTCTCTCTTGAATTAGGCATTCAAGGGATACCAGAGCAGAACAGCGGCGCGTGAGTTGCGCGTCCGTGTTCAGACGGTGATCTCGGCATGCACCGTGGCGAGCACAGGGGGGGTCACTGACGATGCGCGCGCTGCAAAAACTGGTGCGCAACGGCAATTCCACCGCCGTCGCCATCCCGCGACCGTTTCTGTTCAAACTAAATTGGGTGCCCGGTCGCTCCGTGATTATCGAGCTCACGGAGAACTGTGACGCGGTGATCGTGCGGTTGCCGCGGGAGGCGGACTTCGGCGTCGTCAGTCCGCCCAGTCTGGCGTACGCACCAGGGACGGTGAAGCCGTGAGCGTCGCCGCCCTGGTGCGCGAGTTCAAGGAACTGCCGATCTCGCTGATCGATGAGCCGCGGTTGCCGTCGCGGTCGGCGATGGACGATGAGAAGTTAAACGATCTCATTCACAGCATCCGCGTCAACGGCCTGCTGCAACCGATGATCGTGGCGCGCGTCGCCGATCGGTTTGAAGTGATCGCCGGTCATCGGCGCCGGATCGCGTGCGGCCGCGCCGGGCTCGTCACGGCGCCGTGCATCATTTACCCCACACGCGACGACGCCCTCGACGCGATTCAATTCGCCGAGAACCGACACAGAGAAGACCTGAGCGCCGCCGACGAAGCAATCTGGTTCTCCGAACTGCTCGAGCAGAAATGCGGCGGCGAGATCGAGAAGCTGTGCGGCCTGGTCGGGGAAAAAGAGAGTTACGTCAACAACCGCCTCGCGCTGTTCAGCGGTGACCCGGACGTCTTCGCCGCGTTGCAGCGCGGGCTGATCAAGATCGGCGTCGCGCACGAGTTGAACAAGTGCCCGGATGAACGCTACCGGCGCTACTACCTCGATTGTGCAATTCGCGGCGGGGCGACCAACGCGCTCGTTGCTGGCTGGATCCAAGAATGGCGGACCCTGTTCGGCAGTCCGCAGGCTCCCGCCGCGCCGGCGCTCGCCTCGGAGCCGGGCATTCCCGACGCGCCGCATAACCCGTTCACGTGCGAAGTCTGCGGCAAGGCCGACAACGTGCATTTGATTCGCCAGATCAACGTGCACCAACACTGCAAGCTGGCAATTCTCGACCCGTTGCTCGCCACCTATCGCGGCGAGTCGTAACCCCGAACATTGGAGGCATCCGATGGGCAAATCGACGAAGCGACGCACGAAGAAGACACCCGAACGATCCGACCTGGCCGCTTTTGCACACCAAAAGAAGCGAGCGCTCAAGCGACAGATCGAGCTCGAGCGAGACATCGTGCGGCTGTCGCGACAGCTCGACGGCGCGCACCAGAAGTCGTTTCGCGAACTGGAAATCCTCGCCCGTGAAATCGACCTGTGGATCCAGCGACAGGAGCGACGGAGTGAACAATCACAGGCGGTCAACGAGTAGGCCGTGACGACGCTGTGGGTGCGCTTCTGGTCGAAAGTCGAAGTACAGCCCAATGGCTGCTGGCTCTGGCGCGGCTGAGTCGGCCGACGCCAGCGGAAAGGCTTCGACGGTCGACTGTGGGTGAGCTCCACGAAGAAACAGGGGCGACGCCGGAGTCGGCAAGTGTTCACGAGCCCGCACCGGCAAGTGTTGCGATGGGCAAGCGGGGAACCGCCGACGCCCGATCATCAGGCGTGTCACAAGTGCCCGCATCCGACTGACGCATCGACGCTGTGCTGCAACCCCTCCCATCTGTATTGGGGCACGCAGGCACAGAACGAGGCGGACAAGTGGTGCGCACGTATCGCGTGAGGGAGGAACGATGCCAAGTTATGAAGTGGAACTCTTGCAGGCGGCGCGCAACGTCGCACGCCTGCGGCTGCGTCGTGCGCATTTCAAGCGTGAGTTAAAGCGAGTCGCGAGCGAACTTCGAGCGGAGGAACGGCACGTGCGCGCGCTGATCGGCGCGAAGGATGAACGCCGGCCTGACGTCATGCCGTCGCGTGTCTTCGGGGATGGAGTCGGGTACGTCGCGAAGACGAGAGTCGAGAAGGGGTGAAATCCTCGGCCGCATGGAGACGGGCCGCGATCTATTCGGGTGCGCAGTTGCGCGAGGTCGTGACGGATCGCGTACTCGACAGACAACGCAGAAGTGGAGTGGGGGTGTCTATGACGTTCGACTTCCTGAAGTATCTGTCCGTGTGGCCCCAAATCGAAGCGGCGTTCGCGCGAGCCGGCGTCACGCTGACGCTCGCGCAGGCCGTCGCGATCGCCGAAGACCTGTGGCAAATCTTCAAGCCGGCCGCGCCGCCGGCCGCGCCGCCTCCGGCACCGCCCGTCGATCCGCCTCCGCCCGCGCCGCCCGAGGTGACGCCGTTTACTGCCGATCAGATCGCCGCGTTCTATCTCAAATATCTGGGCCGGGTGCCCGAGAGCGCCGCCGTGGTGAACGAGTGGATGCACGATCCACACGCGGAGTCGAACATCAGAAACACGCCGGAGGCGCAGGCGTTCGCGGCCGCGCATGGGTCGACGGTGAACTTTGACCACAAATGGACGGGCGCCGTCGAGTTGCAGTTACAGCGGTTTCTTGCGACGGGCATGGCCGGGCCGGATGGCGCGAACGGCCAGGCGGTGATCGACAAGATGAACGCAATCGGCGGCAGCTACGCGGGCGGGGAGTTCCAAGCGCATCACGATGGTCCGCAGGGGTTCCCGACGTATGGGTTTCCGTGGTTCTACGTGTCCTACGTGCCGATGAACGACGGCAGCGGGCACGGCTTCTATCAGATCGTCGAGTTCGGCACGCCGCCGGCCGGCAACTAGGGGGACTTGTGAGCGATGACCTGGCCCTAAACCGTGAGCGGTTGCTCCAAAACCGCACAGCGCGAGAGCAGGCACAGCCAGCAATCGCCACGATGTCAATGAAAACCCTCGCAGGCTTGGCGGCGCCGTTATTGCCAGGCTCGTCAGTATTCGATTCGGTGTCTGGCACTGACGGCACGGTCGAAGCCGTCAACCAACTGCGGCCGGGCGGCGTGGTCAACGTCGTCGTGCGCCTCGAGACCGGCGGCCTGGTCGTGCGCGGCCCAGAGCACCTGATCGTCGGCGGGAAGGGGTAACCCATGATCGCCGTGCTGCTCGCCGCGCAACTCTTCGCGTCGGAAACGCAGCCGTTCGCGTGGCCCTCGCATCGGGCGCTCGCTGACTGGCTCTCGACGGGCGCGGTCGCGACGTCGATCGCGATCGACACGCGGGAGGCGTGGACGTCACCGGACCGCGCGCAGGCGTTCAAGTGCGAAGCGATCCGCATCGGGATCGCCAGCGGGCTCGCCGAGCTGACGAAACGCCTCGTCCATCGGACGCGCCCCGATGGCTCGGACAATCAGTCGTTTTTCAGTGAGCACACGGCCCTGGCTGCGGCAAGCGCAACCGGCTGGACGTTCGGGATCGGTCTGACGCTCGGGACGGGCTACGGTCGAATGGCGGCGGACAAGCACTACGCGACTGATGTGCTCGTCGGCGCGTCTGTGGGCGGGCTCACGCATCTCGTGTGCAGATAGGGCAAGGCATGGCGTCTGACAGCGGCTATCTCTACAGCAGCAGCGATCTCGCGTTCCTGCTGATTCAGCGGACCTACAGCGAGGTCGCGGACAAGCAAAGCGCCGTGATTCGGGACTACCTCCTCACGCACGGCGTCGAGTTCGACCGCTTCGCGTTCAGTGTGCACGTCGGCACCGGGATTACGCCCGATCCGGATCTGCCGTTGAGCATTCAGAAGGGCGCGTTTCGGTCCACGCAAAAGCGGATCGACTTGCTGGCGTGGCGTGGCACGCGCCCGGTGATCATCGAAGCGAAGACGCGCGTCGACCCGTCGACCCTCGGTCAGATCCTCACGTATCGGCAACTGTGGCTAGAGGAGAACCCCGATGCCCCAGATCCGGAATTGGTGGTCATCGGACGCACGAGCGACGACGACACAATACGCGCGCTCCAAACGCACGGCGTTACCGTCCTGCTCTACCCCGCGCCCGTCGCTCAGTGACGTCATGCTGACCGCCATTCGCGATTTGACCATTGCGCCGCCGCACGTCGACCAGACGGCCCCGTGGGCGGAGGGTGAGCGGCGCGCGTACGTGCGAGGGTATGACCACGCGCTGATCATGGCGCTCCGCGTGGCCGATCTCGCCGTGGTTCGCTACAAGCACGCGACGCAGACGATCCGCCAGACGCGCAAAGCGAAGAGGAGCGCATAGATGACTGAGCAGGGTCCGGAATACGAGTTCGTGGGCAAGTACGCCGACGCCGACGCGCCTGTCGTGCGGGTCGCTATTCAGCGAAACCGCGTGCCCATCGTGGCCGCAATCATGGCGTGGCCGGACGAGGTGTTTGATTGGTTCGTCGCCGGGCTGATGTTCAACGCGCACGACGCGCGGCGGTTACCGTCGCATGTGCGTGAGAAGGCCGAGCAAATGACGGAGCTCGTCCTGGCCTACAACAAAAAGAAAATGGGACAGCCAGGCGCTCAGGTGCACAGGCTCCCGCCCCGCGTCGGGGGGTAAGTGCCGGATGGTCAAGGCGCCGCGCGTTCGTTCGCCAGGCAACACCGCGACGTCAAAAAGACGTCGAGAAATAGTCGCGAGGGTTTCACGATGAGTCGCGAACACCTGCATCAAATCAGCGTGCATCTCCGTTGTGCCGAGCCACAAAAGGATTCCAAATTGGGGTGGTGTGGGAGGCACGCCCAGTATTTCCGGCCAGGCCGTCACTTGCTGCCTGATGCGTACTACTGTGACTGGCACCGGGCGCCCTCGGACTTACCCGTGCCGGTCGACCCGCTCATACGGCGTGTGGCTATCGTGGCGGAGATCGACCTGGCCGGGGTGACCCTGCTGCCGCGGCCGGCGCAACACGAAGCCGTGCTCCGCCTCGAGGCCGCGGTTGCCGAGATTGGCGGCCGGCTGAACATCTGCCGCGTGTCGTCGTCCATGGCCCGGCAAACCCCGCCCGCGCGTCCAGCTGTGACGAATGCCGAGCGGGGTAGGGGGTAGGCCGTGGGGGTGAAGCCGTTCGCGTCCACAGAGCATCCTGGCCAGGATTCAGCCCCGTCCGTGGAGCTCAACGCGCAGGGTGAAGCCGTAGCGGCCGGCAATGACAAACCCGGAATGACAAACATACCCGGGCCGAAGTATTGCCTGGTCTGCCGCGGCCGGCTGCAGCCCGGGGAACGCAAGGTGCACATCGGCACGTGTCGACGGCAGTGGAGAACCGCGTTGCAGAAAAAGCGACGACGCATGAGGCGCACATGGGAGTCGTAACCGCGGCGTTCGGTATCACGCTGGCGCTCTCGTTGTTCGTGCTCGCTGCCGTGGTCCATCGCGTCTACGAGCTCGAGGACCAGGTCGACGAGCTCGAGCACGAGAACGAGAAGCTACGCGGCTGGAAGCCGAAGTGAGCCCGCAGGGACGTCGCCCGCGCGTCACGTGCCCGCGTTGCGGGCGATTGGTTGTCGCGCGGAAGGACGGCGACATACGGGACCATCGCTGCAAGCATCAACGGTGGTGCGAGGCCGACGATGATGGGCAACCGGACTGCATGACATGCCTCGAGGAGCACGCCAATGAGCCGAGAAGTGAAGATCAGAGCCACGAGGACTCGTGAGGGTCCGGACTATCGGATTGCCCTATACGATGACCGCGGACGCTTCGTGCTGACGGCGAGGGTGTTTGAATTCGGCGAGCCAGTTACGCTCGCCATCGCGCAGTATCTGAACAACGGCACACTAGGTGCTTTCGCAGAAACGGCGATTCGGCGCGCGCCCGGCGCCTAGAGCACACGACGGCGCCAACGATACCCCTGATACCTCTGATACCCCTGATACCCCTCGCGCTAGCGCTTGCCGCCGAACAGCCGCTCGATGATGCGATCGATCTTGTCTTCGATGCGCTCGATGCGCCCCTCGAACGACAGGCGCCAGGTTTCGAGCGCGTCGATCCGGTTGGCATGTCGACCGAGCTGGAAGGCAAATCCGAGCAGAAAGATCGCGACGGTAATGGCGGCGGACCAGCCGAGCGCCTCCACTACGCGCCGCCTGCTGTCGACGCCGTCGTCGGGGGAAGCTTCGTTTCGAGCAGGGCGCGCAGTAGTTGCGCGTCAGCGGCGCCGAGCCCGTTGGCCGTCAGCCACGTCTCGTACTGGTCGAGCGTCTGAAGGCCGTCGACGACGGCCTTCTCTTCCGCGGACAGGGAGATCGTCCGCGCGGCGAGCTCGCCGTCGACTTGCGTGTGTCGGAGCTTCGCGGCGGCGAGCGTGTCGACTTCGTCCTGCAAGACTGCGGTCATGATCTGGGCGTCCGCCTGGCTGTATCCGAGCGCCAGCGCGCGGTTGGTGAACTCCCCGATCGCCGCCTCGCCCGTCTTCACGGCTCGACTGAGCTCGGCGAGCGTGAGCCCCTTGGACGGCGCAATCGCGGCCGTCGTCGGCAGCAGCTTCGCGACGGCCTTCGTATGGGCGAGCTCGTATGTCAACAGATCCATCTCGAGGGCGTTGTCGTCGGCGGTGTAGCCGCGTTCGGTGAGCTGCGCCTGATACGCCGCGGGCGTGATGATGCCAAGCCGCGCGGCACGTGTCACGGTCGCAAGCGGCACGTCGTGGGCATCCGACACGCCGGCAGCTTGCGCGCGACGCGCCCGCGCGGCGTCGGCGGCGGCCACGTCGTCGCGCAGTTCGCCCGTGAGCGTCGCTTGCACGTCGGCCGTGTAACCCTGAGTGACGAGGAACGTCTGGAACGAATCGAGCGAGGCGGCGCCGAGAATCACGGCGCGGCGCGCGGCGGCGAGCGCCCGCCCTTTGGCCGGTGCGGAGGCGGCCAGCGTCTTCCGGGTTTGCACGGCGGCCGCGGCCGCGTCCACCTTGAGTTGCAGGAGCTCCGCCATGGCCGCCTGGCTGGCGTCGTCATAACCGAGCGTGGCGAGCAGGCTCTTATAGTCCGGCATCGTGCGGTGTCCGCGGAGCACGAGCTGTTCGAACCGTGCCAGGTCGATATGCTTGGCCGTGGCCTTCGTCGCCGCCTCCGCGCGTTTCTTGAGCGCCGCATCATGGTCCGTCACGCGCACGCGGAGCGTGGCGAGAATCACATCGACGTCCGCGGCGGTCATGCCCCGCGCGGTGAGCTGCGCGCCCACCTGGTCGACGGTCAGCACGTGGTCGAGCGCCGCCTGGTCGAGCGTGCCGATCGCGAGCCCCTTCGCCGCGGCGCGCTTGGCGGCATCGGCCGCCTTCTGTTGCTGCGCGACGTACGCCGCGCGTTTCTGTTCGACGTCGGCGACGTAGATCCCGACGGTGTCCGTATCGAAATCGGCGGTCAACACCTGCTCGAGCCGACTGATCGGAATCGTGCCCAGGACGACGGCGTGCTCGAGCTCACTGATCGAGCCGAGTTTCTTGACGGCCCGGGCGGCGTCGATCTCCGCTTTCTTCGCGGCCGCGGCGTCCGCTTTCGCCTTCGCGGCCGCGGCTTTCTCGGCGGCCATCTGGGCGGCGTGCGTCGCGATGGAGGCGCGTTTGTCCTGCTCGTAGCGCAGCAGCATCTCGAGCGCATCGGCGGCATCGGGGGCGTAGCGTTCGCGCTCGAGCGCCGCGCGATAGTCGGACACGGGAAGAATGCCGGCGAGCACGCAGGCCTTGGCTTCGGCGCTCGTCAGCTCCCGCCGCATGAGGGCTTGCTTCGCCAGCGCGACGTTTTTCAGGAGCCCGCGTTCGCGTTCGCTGACAATCGAGGCGGTGAGATAACTATCGAGGTCACTGCCGTCGATGCGGTTCTCGGCGAATGCGGTGGTGGCAGCCGTGGCGATCTCGCGATTGATGGCGTCGTCGCGTTTCGCGACC
>DATGEQ010000015.1:0-17762 GCA_035309945.1 Gemmatimonadales bacterium
ACGTGATGCTCTCGGCGCACTTCGATTCCTGGGACGGCGGCTCGGGCGCGACCGACAACGGCACCGGCTCGATCACGATGCTCGAGGCGATGCGCATCCTGAAGCTCGTCTATCCGAATCCGCGCCGCACAATCCTGGTCGGCCACTGGAGCGGCGAAGAACAAGGACTGAATGGCTCGCGCGGCTTCGTCGCCGATCATCCCGACATCGTGAACGGCTTGCAGGCGTTGTTCAATCAAGACAACGGCACGGGCCGCGTCGAAACCATGAGCGCCTCCGGCTTCCCAAACGCGTCCGGCAACCTGGCCCGTTACCTGTCGCGCGTGCCCGCCGACATCACCCGCAACATCAAGTTCTCCTTCCCGGGCGTGCCCGGCGGCGGCGGCACCGATCACGCGTCGTTCGTCTCGTGCGGCGCGCCGGGCTTCGGCCTCGGCTCGGGTGACTGGGATTACGGGCGCTACACCTGGCACACCAACCGCGACACGTACGACAAGATCAGTTTCGACGACGTCAAGAACAACGCGGTGCTCACGGCGATGCTCGTCTATCTCGCGTCGGAGGACACGACCCACATATCGCGCGACAAGCGCACCGTATTTCCGGCACGCCCCAACGGCCAGCCGGGAGCATGGCCCGATTGCCAGCCGCCGCAGCGCAGCACGCCTCCGCTCGCGCCGCCACCACCGGCTCCGCCGGCGCCTCTGCGACCGTGACATTCAAGGACCACTTCTCCGGCCACTCGGCCACATATGCCGCGTTCCGGCCGCGGTATCCGGACTCCCTGTTCGACTTCCTCGCCCGCGAGTCGCCGGCGCTCGACGAGGCCTGGGACGTGGGTACCGGCAACGGCCAGGCGGCCCTCGGCCTGGCGCGCCACTTCCGGCACGTCACCGCTACCGATCCCAGCGCCTCGCAAATCGAATACGCGATCCCGGACGCGCGCATCAGTTACCGTGTCGGCCGCGCCGAGCGGAGCGAGCTGGACGACGAGTCTATCGATCTCGTCACGGCGGCCCAGGCGGTGCATTGGTTCGACCAGCCGCGATTCTGGTCCGAGGTCCAGCGGGTGCTGCGCCCGCGCGGGGTCATCGCGATCTGGACGTACGTCGGGTTCGAGATCTCCGCGGAGGTGGACGCGATCGTGCAGCGTTTCTACCGGAGCGTCGTGGGCCCATTCTGGGCGCCGGAACGGCGCCAGGTGGAGACGCGTTACCAGTCCATTGCGTTTCCATTCGTGGAACTCACAGCACCGGAATTCGTGATTCAGCAGGCGATGAGCCTGGACGACGTAGCGGGTTATGTCCGCACCTGGTCCGCAACGCGCGCATTCATCAAGCAGCATAACCGGGACCCCGTCGACGACCTGGTGCGGGAATTGACCCGCGCCTGGGGCACGCCGCAGCAAACGCGCGCGGCACGCTGGCCTGTGGCGATGCGGATCGGTCGGGGAAGCGAGAGGGGGAGGCGGAGGGCTGCATGAAAGAGTGGATCACCAACGTGATTATCCGCGAGCTGAAGGCGCTCAGGCGCGAGATCGAATCCTACCCCAACGATGCCGCGCTGTGGGAAATTCCCGACGGCATCGCGAACCCCGGCGGCAACCTCGCACTGCATCTCGCCGGTAACCTCCAGTACTTCGTCGGCAACGTCCTCGGCAAGAACGGCTATGTTCGCAATCGCGACGCCGAGTTCGCCAGCCGCGACGTGCCGCGGGCCGAGCTGCTCCGCGAAATCGACAGCGCGCTCGCCGCGGTCGACACGGGGATGAGCAAGATCAGTGAAGCGGATTTGCAGAAACCCTACCCCGAGAAGATCGGTGGCATCAGCTCGACGACCGGCGCCTTTCTCGCCCACTTCGCGACGCATCTTGCCTACCACTTGGGCCAGGTGGACTATCATCGCCGCCTGGTCACGCGTGAAGGCAAGACGGTCAAAGCAATGGCGCTGACCGAGCTCGGAGGCAATCCGCGATGAACTCGCGGATCGTGGGGCGACCGGAGCCGGACGAGATCCCCTCGCCCTGGGTCGGGTACATCAAACGCGTCCCGGAATCCGATCCCGTCATGGTGTGCGCGTCGCAGATCGAAGACACCGCGACGCTGCTCCGCGGACTCTCGGACACCGAGGCGATGTATCGCTACGGGCGCGGCAAATGGAGCATCAAAGAAGTCGTCGGCCATCTCTGCGATATCGAGCGCATCATGTCGTATCGCGCCTTGCGGATCGCGCGCGCCGACGCCACCCCGCTACCCGGGTTCGATGAGAACGCCTACGTGCCGGTGGCCAAATTCGACGGCCGCTCGCTCACCGACCTGGTCGGAGAGCTGCGCACGGCTCGCGCGTCGACGCTGGCATTGCTGCGCACCTTCGATGCCGAGGCCTGGCGCCGGCGCGGCACCGCGAATGGCAAACCAGTCAGCGTGCGCGCGCTCGCGTACATGATTCCCGGCCACGAGCGCCATCACGTCGAGATCCTCAAAACTCGTTACGGCGTTGAAGGCGTCGCCTGACCATGAAAGTCGCGATCCTTGGAACCGGAGACGTCGGCAAGTCGCTGGCCGCGGGCTTCAAGAAGCACGGCCACGACGTGAAGGTGGGCCATCGCGATCCGAAGGAGTCGTACGCCGACGCCGCCAAGTTCTGCGAGCTCGCGGTACTGGCCACCCCATGGTCCGGAACGCAAAACGCGATCAAGCTCAGCGATCCCAAGAACCTGGCGGGCAAGGTCGTCCTCGACGTCACGAACCCGCTCGAGTTCCAGGACGGCAAACCGCCCGCGCTCGCGCTGGGCTTCGACGACTCGGGCGGCGAGCAGGTCCAGCGCTGGCTGCCCCAGTCGCGCGTCGTGAAATGCTTCAACATCGTCGGACACACGCTGATGGTGGATCCGAAGCTCCCTGGCGGCCCGCCCGACATGTTCATCGCGGGCAACGACGCCGCAGCAAAACAGACGGTCACCAGGATCTGCAAGGACTTCGGCTGGATCGTCGTGGACATCGGAGGTATTGACGGCGCCCGGCTGCTCGAGCCGCTCGCGATGCTGTGGGTGGTGGTCGGCTTCAGGCTGAACCGCTGGGAACAGGCGTGGAAGCTGTTACACGAGTAGATTAGGGACCGCCAACAACAAGGATATCGTCGTGCTCGCGACACTCGTTCTTGCCGCACTGCTGCAGCAGCCGACCGCCGCTCCTCCCTCGCCGCCGCCGATCGATGTTGGCGCGGTCGCGCCCGACTTCTCGATCCCCGGCGCGACGCGTTACGGAACGCTCAAAAACCCCGTCCGGCTCAGCGACTTCAAGGGAAAGACGGTCGTCCTCGCGTTCTTCTTCAAGGCGCGGACCAAGGGCTGAACGATCCAAATGAATGCGTACCGTGATCAGTACGCACAGCTCTTCAAAGACGGCCGCAACGTCGTTCTCATCGCGATCAGTGCCGACCCCGACACGGCGTTGGCTTCCTGGGCGCGCGACGCGCAGTATCAATTCCTGTTTGCGCAGGATACCGGCCTTGCGGTCGGCAAGATGTACGGCGCCCTGGCCAAGTATCCCGGACTGACAAACCGCAATCTCTTTGTGGTGGGACCGGACGGGAGAATCGCCTATCGCGCGACGCCGTTCCGGGAAATCGACCCGACGGCATATACGGAGCTGGGAACGGCGTTAGCGAAAGTGGTGCCCGCAGATACGACGGCGCACTGACAAGGGCGGCAGCAGCCGGCATGGGCGGCAATGGTTCTACCGTTGCCGCCTTTTGCCGTCCGTGACCGCCTTGTCTAAGGCCGCATCGATGTCCTGATCCTCACCGACCCCCGTATAGACGACCTTCCCAGTCGCATCCAGCACGGCGATGTATGAGGTCGACGGTGCTTGAAACGCGCGCACGGCCGCGCCGTTGCCGTCCCAGAGAAACGTGAACGGCATCGGATTCTGCGCTAGATGGCGACGCACCGTGTTCTTGCTCTCATTGACCGCGACGGCAACGATGACGAACGCCACGCGATCGCCGTACTTCTGATGCGCCACTTCCATCCTCGGCAACAGCGCGGCGCAGATCGGACACCACGTCGCCCAGAATTCGACGACGACCGGTTGCTTGCCGACCCACCGCGACAGCGCCACCGAATCGCCGTTGAGATTCTCGAGGGTGACGGGAGGGGGCGTATCACCAACGGGGATACCGATGACGTCCTGCGCGCGAAGCGCGGCAGGAGCGAAGAGCAAGAGTGCGACGCACGCCGCACGACGCACCACGCACGAGCTTACCATACGAGACCAGCCCTCACGAGATAGTATTCAGCCATCAGCAGTAGAACCACGCCCGCCAGCCGTTTGATCCACACCATCCAGGCACCCGGCTTCGGCAGAACGGCCAGCGCTCCGGAAAATACACCCACCAACACGAGCACGGCGGTCATTCCCAGCGAGAACACAAACAGGTAAACGAATCCCAATAGGCCGCTGTGCGTCGCCGCCACCCACGTCAGCACCGCGGCAAAGGCCGGCGCGCCACACGGCGCCGCCACGATTCCCGATGTCGCGCCGAGCAGGAAGACCGCCGGATACGAGCCACCGCCGAGACTGCCGGCCCAGGCGGTCAGGCGCGCGGGCATCCGCACGGGAATGACCTCGAGCATCGCGAGCGCGAAGACCAGGAGCAGGTTGCCGACCGCGAGCAGCGTCCAGCGGTTCGCGCTGATCGTGCCGAAGATGGAGCCGCTCAACCCCGCGATCAGGCCGAGGATCGCATAGAACAGCGCGAGCCCCACCACGTACGTCAGGGTGAGCGCGATCGTACGCCGCCGCGACGCGCCGGCCTGCGTTCCCACACCGCTGATCGTGCCGGCGGTGATGGGAATCATCGGCCAGATGCAGGGATTCGCGCTCGTCACGACTCCCGCGACGAACAACAGCGGTACCGCGATAAGCGGCCGATGCTGTAAGGCCTGTGACAGTCCCGTTTGCAACGCAGCGAGGGTGACCACGCGCGGGATAATAACTATTTTTTGCCGGCATGAGTCGAACCGCACTCCTCGCCGGCGCCACCGGCCTTGTCGGCAGCCATGCGCTCCAGCTCCTGCTCGCCGATGACACGTGGGCTCGGGTCATCACCGTGGGACGTCGTCCCGTGGCGCAGAGTCACGCGAAGCTCGAGCAACGCATTCTCGATCTTGGCGCCATCGAGGCCGTGAGCGACTTGCCGCACGCCGACGACGTGTTCTGTTGCCTCGGCACAACGATCAAGCAGGCCGGATCACAGCCGGCGTTTCGCCGCGTCGACCATGACTTCGTCGTCGCGCTCGCGCGCGCGGGCGTGCGCGGAGGCGCCACCCAATTGCTATTGGTAAGCGCCGTCGGAGCGGACTCTGAGTCGCGCATCTTCTATAGTCGCGTGAAAGGCGAAGCGGAAATGGCGGTACGGAAACTTCCCTATCGCGCCGTTCAGATCTTCCGGCCGTCAATCCTGCTCGGCAAGCGCGCCGAGTTTCGGCTCGGCGAACGCGTGGCGGTGTTCGTTGCGCCGGTGATGCCCCTCTTCTTGCCCGGTGGATTACGAAGATATCGGCCGGTCGCTGCGGCTACCGTCGCGCGCGCGATGGTGAACATCGCGCGTGAGATGCCGCGCGGCATGAACGTGTACGAGTACGATGGCATCACGGCCCATGGCGAGTGATCCGTTCCTGGCTGCTGCCATCGCGGAAGCGGAACGCGGGGCCGGCGAGGGCGGCATCCCCATCGGCTCGGTCATCGTTTCCAACGGCACGATCATCGGTCGCGGTCACAATCGCCGCGTCCAGCAGGGGAGCCCGATTCTGCATGGGGAAATGGATGCGCTCGAGAACGCGGGCCGGCAGCCGGCCGCGGTCTATCGCGCCGCGACGTTGTACACGACGCTCTCGCCCTGCGCGATGTGCAGCGGCGCTATCCTGCTGTACGGCATTCAGAAAGTCGTGATCGGCGAGAACAAAACGTTTCTCGGCGAGGAGGGGCTGCTCCGGAGCCGCGGCGTGTCACTCGACGTGCGGCAGGACGCGCGGTGCATCTCGCTGCTGGCGGCGTTCATTCGAGAGCATCCCGAACTCTGGGACGAAGATATTGGAAAGTGATCTCGAGGATCAGCTCTTCCGAATCGTCATCGGCCCATTCGTCGTGACCACGCGAATCAACGGGCCACCGTTGCCGAGCGTCGTCGTGATGCGGTTTCTGACTCGGCCGCTGATGGTCACGGTCAGGGGAAAGTCGAGATCCATAGGACCATTGATCGTGCCGAATTCGATTTTCGCGTTGTAATTGTCGGGAATTCGCAAGTCCGCCGGCCCGTTTTGCGTTTCCGCATCCAGCCCTTCACCATCCCAGCGGCTTCCTTGGAGGTCCACCGACAGCGGACCGTTCTGCGCGCTCGCGTGCACGTTGCCGCCGACGCCCGAGATGGACAGCGGTCCATTTTGGGTCTGGAGATCCATCCGGCCCGTCACGTCTTCCACCGAAAGCGGACCGTTTTGGGTCGAAAGCGTCAGATCCGTGCGGCGTGGCACCATTACGACAAAACTCACCGACCAGCCCTGATGACGACCGAATGGGCCGCTACCGCCGGTAGCGCGGATCGTGCCGTCCGACGCCTCGATCTTGATGCCGCGAGCGATCGCATCCGCGTCGTCCTGCGAGCGGGCGTTCACCTGGATCCGCGCCGTGATGGCGATGCTGTCCGATCGGTCCCAACCGATGATCTCGACGCCGCCGTTCATGCCGGGATCGATGCTGAGCGGCCGACCCGTTGCCTTCATGCCGGTATCGCGGATCTCGCAGTGACGGGCGCGCGCTCCCCAGTCACGCCAGTTCTCATGGCAGTTCATCATCCATTCCTCGTTGCTGTCTTGGGCATGCAGCAGGCCGGGGATGGTGCAAACGGCGAGGACGGTCGCGGCGAGGTACCGAAGCATGACGGGCTCCACAGATCGAGGGTTGTACAAGGTTCGACAGTCAGTACGGTGGAAAGGTTGCCTGAGTTCTGGCTACTTTAATGGCACTCGATCCCGAGGCGCTCATGCGATTCGCCGTCGCCGTCCTGCTTGGAGTCAGCGTCGTTCCACCCTTGCATGCGCAGTCGAGCAGACTCGACGCCGAGGTCGACAGGCGCGCCGCGCAGGTCGAGGGCAAGGTCGTCGCCTGGCGGCGCGACATCCACGAACATCCCGAGCTGTCCAATCGCGAAACGCGCACCGCGGAGCTCGTGGCGCAGCACCTCCGGTCGCTCGGCATCGAGGTGCGCACCGGCGTCGCTCACACCGGCGTCGTCGGCGTGCTCCACGGCGGGAAGCCCGGGCCCGTCGTCGCGTTGCGGGCCGATCTGGACGCACTCCCGGTGACCGAAGAGGTCGACGTGCCGTTCGCGTCGCGGGTGCGCACGACGTACAACGGCCAGGATGTCGGCGTCATGCACGCCTGCGGCCACGACGCGCACACCGCGATGCTGATGGGCGTCGCCGAGGTGCTCGCGGGCATGCGCAACGAGTTGCCGGGGACCGTGAAGTTCATTTTCCAGCCGGCGGAAGAGGGCGCACCCACGGGCGAGCGCGGCGGAGCAGAATTGATGGTCGAGGAAGGCGCGCTCGACAACCCGACGCCGAGCGCGATCTTCGGGCTGCACGTGTTCCCATATCCGGCGGGGGAAATCCGCTACCGGCCGGGCGGCGCAATGGCCGGCGCGGACGCCTTCCGCATCGTCGTGCGCGGCCGGCAGACGCACGGCGCGCTCCCCTGGGCGGGCATCGATCCCATCGTGGTCGCGTCGCAGATCGTCCTCGGCCTCCAGACGATCGCCAGCCGGCAGGTCGACGTCACCAGCGCGCCGGCAATCATCACGGTCGGCGCGATGAACGGTGGCGTGCGCTACAACATCATCCCCGACAGCGTCGTCATGATCGGGACGATCCGCACGTTCGACACCAACGTCCGCAACGACATTCACCAGCGTGTCCGGCGAACCGCGGAATCGATAGCGCAAAGCGCCGGCGCATCCGCGGTCGTCACGATCGACACTACGACCGCCGTGACGTACAACGATCCCGCGCTGGTCGAGAAGATTCTTCCGACGCTCCGCGAGGTGGCGGGCGCGAGCCACGTGTCGCTCGGACCGCCGATCACGGCCGCAGAAGATTTCTCGCGCTACCAGCAGCGCATCCCGGGGGTCTTCTTTTTCCTGGGCATCACGCCGCCGGGAACGGATCCGGCCAAAGTCGCTCCCAATCACTCACCGCGGTTCTACGTCGATGAGGCGGCATTGCCCGTCGGCGTACGCGCGCTGGCCCATCTCGCCGTGGATTATCTGAGCAGTGGCGGGCTGACCGGGGGTGATCGCTAGCTGTGGACTGGTTCGACGCGCTCTCCAAAGCGATGACCGAGCGCTTTGAGATAGCCGTCGAGCGAGACCCCGGGTCATCTAGTCCCCGGGGATGTAACTGCAGAGCGGATCTTCCGCGAGAGGATCACCGGTCGCGGCCAGCGCGCGGGCGCGGGAGCCGCCGCATTCCCAGCGCAGCTCGCAGCGGCCGCAGCGCCCGCCGAAATCGTCGGGGTGCCGCAGGGCAACGAACAACGGCGCAGCGCGATACAGCGTCACGATGTTGTCGCCTTTGACGTTGCCGACCACCGTCGGGAGAAAACCGGCGGGTGTGACGTCGCCGGTGTGGGAGATGAAGAGAATGCCGTTACCGTCGCGCACACCGCCGGCGTGGCCACGCGTCGCGTGCGTGACGTCGCGTGAGATGCGGCGGAAATGCGGCGCCTCGGTCGTCGTCACGATCGGCTTGCCGCGGTCTTTGTGCAGCCCGGCGGCCCAACGCATTACGGCATCGGCTTGCCGCGGCGTAATGGGTTGGAGCACTGCGCCGCGACCCACCGTCACGAGAAAGAACAGGCTCCAGCGCGCCGCGCCGACGTCGCGCACGCGCTCGTAAATCTCCGGCAGGTCTCCGAGCGTCTCGGCGGCCACCAGCGTATTGACCTGAACCGGCAGGTCGACCAGCTCCGCCATGCGGGCGGCGGCCAGGGTGCGATCGTACGTGCCCGTCACGCCGCGAAACGCGTCGTGCCGCTCCGGCGAGGATCCGTCGAGGGACAACGAAATCGCTTCGACGCCCACCGCGCGAAATCGCGTGATGACCCCGGGCGTGAGCAGCGGCGTCGCGCTGGGCGAAATCGATACCTTGAACCCGCGATCGCGGGCCGCGTTGATCAGCTGGAACAGATCGGCCCGCTTCAGCGGATCGCCGCCGGTGAAGACCAGACGGGGCAACGAGTCGTGCGGCGCGAAACCCAACAGGTCATCGAGCAGCGTCAGCGCCTGACTTGTAGTAAGCTCATCACGATCGCGCTCGGGCCGCGCCTCGGCGCGGCAATGCAGGCACGCGAGATCGCATGCGCGGGTGATTTCCCAATAGACTCTCAGCGGCGCGCGGTCGAAGACGAAACGGGAGAGCGTCATGGCCTCAAAGTTGGTCGGCCTTCATGAAGGCTTTCTAAAGGCCGTATGAACGAAGCGACCGTCCGGCTGGACCGGTGGCTGTGGGCCGCGCGTTTCTTCAAGACACGCGCGCTCGCGTCGGCCGCCATCGCCGGCGGCAAGGTGCACGTGAACGGCGTGCGGGCCAAGCCGGCGAAACAGCTGCGCGTCGGCGACACGTTGCGCATGCGGCTCGGGCCCTACGAGTGGCTCGTCACGGTGCGCGCGCTGTCAGAGCGGCGCGGCCCGGCGACTGACGCTCGAGCTTTGTACGAGGAATCCGCCGAGGGCCGAGCCGCGCGCGAGCGACTCGCCGAGGCCCACAAGATCGCGCCGGCCCCTGCATACCGCGGCAAGGGCCGGCCGACCAAAAAAGACAGGAGAAAGCTAGAAGGCCTTTTGTAGATGCACGTCGCCGGATCCGGTCTCCACCGAGAGCCGGCCCTTTCCATCGCCGATCGTACCGGTCACGTGATCGTGCTGGATGCGCCGCACTTGCAGGGACAGCCCTCCGAGATCGATCTCCCCGCTCCCGGTATCGAGCTGCACCTCGGCGCCGATGCTGGGCGGCACTTTGAGCGTGACGTCGCCGGAGCCGGTGTTGATGCGCACCGACCGGAACGTCGCGGCGAGCGCGACGTTCACGTTGCCGCTTCCCGTCTCGAACGAGAGATCGTCTCCTGACGTCGACGTCGCCTCGATGTCGCCCGAGCCGGTTTCGACGTGCACGTTCGGCGCTTTCGCGTCCGTGACCGTCACGTTGCCCGACCCGGTGTTGAGCGTGAGCCGTGATCCGTCCATGCCGGACAGCGTAACGTCGCCGGAGCCGGTCTCGAGATTGACTTCACCCGCCGCCGTCCTGACGTCCACGTCGCCCGAGCCGGTCGCGACGTGGAGCGCGCCTTTGGTGCGGTCGGCGGCGACGTCGGCCGACGCGACATACACGTGAATCATCCCGTCGACGTTCGACACGAACGCTTTTCCGACGCCCAGATGTAGCGCGACGTTCTTTCCCGCTGGAACCGCGACGTGGAGCGCGGCGGAAGCCTCGAGTCCATCGTAGCGCCCGCGTCCAACGATGCGGACCTCGCGCCCTTCCTCGAAAAAGCCGTGACGGTGGTGTCCCCCGTCGCCCTCATTGCCGAAGGTCCCATCGTCGCGGACCCGAATCGTCGTGCTCGAGCCGCGGCCCCATTCCGGCACCACGATGACGTCTTCGGGATAGATGACCCGCAACGTCTCGCGGCCGCGGAGCGGCCCGGACTGCACGTCGAGCTTGCTGGCGCCGGCGCCCTGGCGCTCGAGCTCGACGACGACATCGCTGCCGGTGCCGGCTTCGACGCGCAGCTCGCCGACGAGGTTGTAAATCGCGACCGAGTCACCCTTCAACACATAACGTGATGTTTGCGCGGCTGCGGGGAGGGAGAGCAGCGCAAGGCACGAACCGGCCAGCAGGGTGCGAGTGATCATAACGGCTCCACAAGGAGTTGGCCCAACTTGGATAGCGCAATGAGTGCAAGGGTTGCAGCTTTGACACTATGCAAGGCTGGCTGCTTTGGTTTCTCTTGGCAATCGCCCTCTTCGTCGGCGAAATGTTCACGGCCGGCTTCTGGCTGGCCTGCCTGGCCGTGGGGGCCGCCGTCGCGGGGGTCGTCGGCCTGATCCCCGGCCTTGGGTTCATTTCACAGGGCATCGCTTTCGCCGTATCCAGCATCGCCAGCATGGCGGGGCTGCGCCCTCGCCTCATGCGCTACTTCCAGCTCGGCCCCGGCACGGAGCTGCGGACGGGCGTCGATGCGCTGCTCGGTAAGAACGGCATTGTCACGGAACGCATCGGACCGGGCGTCCCCGGACGCGTCAAGGTCGAAGGCGAGGACTGGCGAGGCGCCTCCAGCGACGCGACTGTACTCGAGCCGGGCACGCAGGTCACGATCATCCAGGTGGATGGCACGACTCTCATGGTCGAGAAGGAGTTCTAACGATGGGTCCCGGCACCATCCTCGTCGCCGCGATTGCCTTCGGCGTCATTGTCCTGATCTCGAAGAGCATCCGCGTGGTCCAGCAGGCGCAGACCATGATCATCGAGCGGCTGGGCAAGTATCACAAGACGCTGACCTCGGGCATCAACTTCGTTCTTCCCATCATCGACCGGCCCCGCACCGTGGACTGGCATCAGACGCTCATCACGCCGGCCGGCGACAGCTATTCGCGGCGCTTCCGGACCGAGCGCATCGATTTGCGCGAGACGGTCTATGTGTTCCCGCGGCAGAACGTCATCACCAAGGACAACGTCGTCGTCGAGATCGACGCGTTGATCTACTCGCAGATCACCGATCCCGTGCGCGCGACGTACGAAATCGCCAATCTCCCCGACGCGATCGAAAAGCTGACGCAGACGACGCTCCGCAACGTGATCGGCGAAATGGAGCTCGATCACATTTTGTCGTCGCGCGACACGATCAACGCCAAGCTGCGGGCGATCCTGGATGAGGCGACACACAAGTGGGGCTCCAAGGTCAGCCGCGTGGAGCTCAAGGACATCAATCCACCGCGCGACATTCGCGACGCCATGGAGAAGCAGATGCGCGCCGAGCGTGAGCGGCGCGCGACGATCATCACCGCCGACGCCGAGCGGCAATCCCGCATTCTCTCGGCGGAAGGCATCCGGCAATCCGAGATCAACACCGCCGAGGGCGACAAGCAGGCCAAAATCCTGCACGCTGAAGCGGAAGCGGCGGCCCGGCTCAAAGTCGCCGAGGCGGAAGCGCAGGCGATCGAGCGCATCACCGCCGCGATCAAGGGCACAGGCGGAGATCCCGCCCAGTATCTGATCGCGATCCGCTACATCGAGACGCTCAAGGAGATGGTCTCCGGCCAGAACAACAAAGTCGTCTACATGCCGTACGAAGCCACGGGCGTGCTCGGATCGCTTGGCGGAATTCGGGAGATGCTGGCGCTGGGGCCGTCCGACAAGAAGGCGTGAATCCACTCACGCAGCTCTCCGAAGAAGAACGGATGTTTCAGGGCGCGGTGCGCGACTTCGCCGAGAGCGAGGTCCGCCCGCGCGTGCAGGCGATGGAGCAGGCCGCGCAGCTCGATCCGGACCTCATTCCCAAATTCTTCGAGCTCGGCCTCATGGGCATCGAGATTCCGGAGGCGCTCGGCGGCGCGGGCGGCAGCCTCTTCATGACCGTGCTCGCGGTCGAGGAACTGTCGGCCGTCGATGCGTCCACGGCGATCTACGTCGACGTGCAGAACACCCTCGTCAACGCACTGCTGCTCAAGTGGGCTTCGGACGACATCAAGCGTCGCTATCTGCCCCGCCTCGCGAGCAACGTGACGGGCGCTTATGCGCTCTCCGAAGCGGGCTCAGGGTCCGACGCGTTCGGCTTGCAGACCAAGGCGACCAGGCAAGGCGACACGTGGATTCTGGACGGCCGCAAACTGTGGATTACGAATGGCGCCGAAGCAGGGCTCTACGTGATATTCGCGAACACCGATTTCAGCAAGGGCTACAAGGGGATCACCGCGTTCGCGGTCGAGCGCCAGTTCCCGGGGTTCAGCGTCGGCAAGAAGGAGGACAAGCTCGGCATCCGCGCATCGTCCACCGCCGAGTTGATCCTCGACCAATGCGAGGTGCCGGCGGCGAACCTGATCGGCGAAGTCGGGAACGGCTATAAGGTGGCGATCGAGACGCTGAACACCGGCCGCATCGGCATCGGCGCGCAGATGATCGGCGTCGCGCGTGGCGCGCTCGACGCATCGCTCAAGTACGTGAAGGAGCGACAGCAGTTCGGCAAACCCGTCGCCGATTTCCAGGGCGTGCAGTTCCAGCTCGCGCAGGCCGCGACGGAGCTCGAGGCCGCCCGGCTCATGGTGTACAACGCCGCGCGACTCGAGGACGCCGGAGAATCGTACACGAAGGAAGCGGCGATGGCGAAACTGCTCTCCTCCCAGATCGCCGAGCGGGTCACGTCGCTCGCGGTCGAGCTGTTCGGCGGGTACGGCTACACCAAGGAGTATCCGGTCGAAAAGTTCTATCGCGACGCGAAGATTGGGACGATTTACGAGGGGACGAGTAATATGCAGTTGAATACCATTGCGAAACTGCTCCTGAAATGAAGACGCACCGCACCGCGCGCCGCACGCACGGCTTCACGGAATCGGTGATTCGTGGCATGACCCGGCTCGCCAACGAGCACGGGGCGATCAACCTCGCCCAGGGGTTTCCCAACTTCCCCTGCCCCGAGATCTTGAAAGAGGCCGCCGCGCGCGCCATTCGCGATGACTTCAATCAATACGCCATCACGTGGGGCGCCGTTCGCCTCCGCAACGCGCTCGCCGCGAAATACCAGCAGTGGTACGGTCTCGCGGTCGATCCGGTCACGCAGGTAACCGTGACGTGCGGCGCGACCGAAGCAATGGCCTCCGCCCTGCTCGGTGTCGTGAACCCCGGCGACGAAGTCGTGATCTTCGAGCCTTTCTACGAGAACTACGGGCCGGACGCTATCCTGTGCGATGCCAGGCCGGTCTTCGTTCCGATGCCGGCCGCCGGGCCTATCGACCTCGACCGGCTCGCGCGCGCATTCACGGCGAAGACCCGCGCCATCATCGTCTGCACGCCGAACAATCCGACCGGCCGGGTCCTCACGCGCGCGGAGCTGACCGCCATCGCGGAGCTGTGCCAGCGTCACGATGCGTTTGCCGTCACAGACGAGATCTACGAGCACATCTATTACGACGGCGAGCACATCCCGATCGCGACGCTGCCGGGGATGGCAGACCGCACGATTACGATCAGCGGCGCCTCGAAGACGTTCAGCGTGACCGGCTGGCGCATCGGCACGATCGTCGCGCCGCCCGACGTGACGGACGCGATTCGCAAAGTCCACGACTTCCTCACCGTCGGCGCGCCCGCGCCGCTCCAGGAAGCCCTCGCGACCGGGATGGAGACGTTGGGTCGCGAGTACTACGCGGGATTAGCGCGAGATTATCGCCGGCGCCGCGACATCCTGTGCAACGGGCTCCGCGCCGCCGGCTTCGAGTGCACGCCGCCGCAGGGCGCCTACTACGTCATGGCCGACTTCTCCGCGCTCTCGGATCTCCCGGACGACGAGTTTTCGCAATGGTTGACCGCCGAGCACGGCGTCGCGCCGGTTCCGGGGTCGAGCTTCTACTCGCGGCCCGAGCTCGGCCGCAAGTACGTGCGCTTCGCGTTCTGTAAGACCGAAGAAATGCTGGAGCAGGCCGTCGAGCGGCTACAGCGCGTCCGCGACTGAGCGGTAGCCTTCCACCTGGAGATCGATGTCCCGCGCGAGATCGCGCGCGAGACCCAGGTCGGTCGTAAGACTTTGCACCGATCCCGTCCCCGCATGGAGTCGCAAGAGGTTCAGCCGGATCGTTTCGAGCGCCGCGACCGCGTCCCTGAGCCGCTGCTGCACCAGGTCCCGCTCCGCGCTCAGGTCGGTGACGATGCGGTGATGGCGCGCGGCAATCGCCGGTTCGGGACTCCCGCTGTGGCCGGCATCGGCGAGCGCTTCCTGCAGCTCCTCGAGCCGGGAGCGCATTTTCTGCGCGTCTTCCTCGAGCCGGTGCACGACGTCGGGCAAATCGCGCAGCTGGTGGCGCGTCGTCTTGGGTAATGACGCATACAACTGTTCGGCCGCCATGCTGAGGGCGAGCTCGGTGGGGCGATGCGTCAGCGATGCCGGCAGCGGTTTCGGCTGCGTGAACATTTTGGCGACGCCGAAGAGCCAGCGACCCACACGCCCGGTCCACACCCGACCCCAGAACTCCGCGTCGACGTCGCGGCGGCGCTGCAGCATCACGAGCGCGCCGACGCCGGCCGTCATGCCCGCCCCCATGGACCAACCGAAGATTACCATCAAGGGATAGTTCGGCGGGTCGAAGGCGATCATGCCGGCCAGCGTAAAAACCGCAATGCCGAATCCCGTGCCGCTGACCCAGCGCAGCATCCGCTCGAATACCGATGGCCCGCCGCCGTGCCCGAGCCCATACGCGCGCTCTTCGCGGCTGCGATCGATTTCCGCCTTGAACGCCACGCCGATGTCACTGTGTCCGAACCCGGCGTTCAAAAGCCGACGCGCGCGGTTTACGAGTACCGCGAGCGGCACGAGCGTATAGCCCGCGACCAGGGTGAAGAATCCGAAGGCCGGAGAATCCGTCAGATACGCCGCGAGCGGCGTCGCGAGCAGCATGGCGAACGGGTAGAGCAGCACGCCGCTGCCGTCGAGGCGGGCATCGTGTTTTACAAACGCGCGCAACGCGACCGGCAGCTCGCGCCGCTGCTCCAGCGCGTGGCTCAATTGCTCGGCGAGCGCGGCGGGGCCGGCGGGGCGCTCCTCGGGATCTTTGGCCAGACACCGGTCGATCGCCTGCGCGAGCCGGCGCGGCAGCATCGGCGCGACGCTCGTGAGGGGCGGCGCGGGCTCGGTGACTTGTTTGGCGAGCACGTCGGTCGCCTGTTCCGCCTCGAACGGCAGCGTGCCCGAGCAGGCGAAGAAGCCGACGATGCCGAGCGAGTAGAGATCGCTGCGCGCGTCCACGACTTCGCCGAGCGCCTGCTCGGGGCTCATGAATTCCGGCGTGCCGACCACCTCGCCGGTGGTGAGCGCGCCGGCTCCCGCGACGGCACTCGCGATGCCGAAATCGGCGACCAGCACGCGGCCGGTGTTCTCGAGCAGGATGTTGTCGGGCTTCACGTCGCGATGGATCACACCCTGGCCGTGCGCGTACGCGAGCGCCCAGGCCACGTCCCGCACCAAACGCGATGCCTCGGAGGGGGGCAGGGGTCCGCGGCTCCTGACGCGCTCCGTGAGCGTCTCGCCCTCGACATACGCCATCGCGAAAAACACGAATTCACCGATTTCTTCGACCGCGTGAATCGGAATGATGTTCGGATGCGACAGCTTGGCCGCCGTGCGCGCCTCGCGCAGGAAGCGCTCCCGCAGCCGGGGATCTGACGCCTTCGACGGTGGCAACAGTTTTATCGCGACGGGCCGATCGAGCCGGACTTCGCGGGCCAGGTACACGACGCCCATCCCGCCGCGCCCCAACTCGCGCTCCAGCGAATAGCGACCGGCCACGGCCGCCTGAAAGTCGATGAATAACCGATCTGGAGCGGGATGCGTCATCGCACCCCTAAACTAACCGCCGGCTCAGGCGGCTGTTTCCAGGCGGTCGAGAATCGTGACGACGGGGACGGCAGGGGTGAACCGCAGTCCGGCCACGCGAAACAGCGCGCGGCCCACGACCGCTCGCCAATCGGATCGGTGCGCCTGCTCGGTCCGAGCACCGGCGACGGCGGCAATCGCAACGAGGAGAGCGATACGCGCCCGCCATCCGAGGCTCCGCTCGAAATGTGTGATCCCCGCTGGACACGCTCGGCTCCCTGAGCACAGATTGTGCCGCCTATGACGAGCATTCCGGCGGCTCATCCGGCGGCACCGCGAGCGGCGGCACCAGCAGCGCATCAACCTTACATCCCCGCCTCGCAGTCCCCTGCAGAACTGACGCTCCGCGCGATTGTCCTGGGCGTGATTCTGGGCCTGATTTTCGGCGCCTCCAACGTTTATCTCGCGCTCAAGATCGGCCTGACCGTCAGCGCGTCGATTCCGATCGCCGTGCTCTCGATTACGATTTTCCGTTGGATCGGTCGCTCGACAATCCTCGAAAACAACATCGTCCAAACCACCGGCTCGGCGGCCGACTCGGTGTCGGCGGGGGTCGTGTTCACGATTCCCGCGATCTTGTTGATGGGCTACGACCTCGACATCTCCCGCGTGACGATCCTGGCGATCGCCGGTGGGTTGATGGGTGTGCTGATGATGATCCCGCTCCGGCGCGCGTTGATCGTGAACGAGCACGGCAACCTGCCCTATCCGGAAGGGACGGCATGCGCGGAAGTGCTCATCGCCGGCGAGCGCGGCGGCATCCACGCGCGGACGGTGTTTCAGGCGTTCGGGATAGCGTTCGTTTACAAGTTCCTGATGACGGCGCTCAAGTTCTGGCAGGAAACGCCGGGGCGATTGTTGCGCGGTTATCAGAACGCCGAGGTCCGCGTCGAGGTGAGTCCGGAGCTGATGGGCGTGGGCTACATCATCGGCCCGCGGATCGCGGGGTATCTGTTCGCGGGAGGTTGCCTCGCCTACGTCGTGCTCATGCCGGCGATCAGGCTCTTCGGCAGCTCCATGACCGAGCCGATGTTCGGCACCACGCAGCTGATCCGGGACATGGACGCC
>DATGEQ010000016.1:0-29731 GCA_035309945.1 Gemmatimonadales bacterium
TGTCCTTGAATTGCGTCTGGCGTTCCAGCTCGCCGAGCGGCGTGATCGTGTTGAAAATCCAGGCCAACTCGGTATGTTCCGGGACCGCTGACTGCACGAAGACAGTGGCCACCCCTGGATCGATCCCGGCCGCGAGCAGCGAGATGGCGAGCTCACGCGTCCGCTCGGGAAGCTCACGCGGATCGTAGGGTATCGTGATCGCGTGATAATCGACGATGCAAAACAGCGACTCGTAGCGGTGCTGAACGTTCGCCCAGTTATGGACCGCGCCCAGATAGTTCCCGATGTGCAGCTCGCCCGAGGGCTGGATGCCGCTGAAAACGCGTTTGGGCGACACGGAGGTCGGGGGGGGCACGGGCCAGCAAGGTGCGTGAATACAACGACTTAGTCAAGCTGGCGGAGCGCGCGGCGCTCCGCGCCGCCGAATTCGTGCGCTCTGCCGCAAGGCCGACGGTGCACAATTGGATGGAAAAATCCCAGCACGATTTCGTGACGGAAGTCGATCGCGCGGCCGAAGGCATGATTGTCGAGATCCTCACGCGGGAGGAGCCGGAGTCGGTGATCATCGGCGAGGAGCTCTCGCCGCAGCGCCGGCCATCCGGGAAGCTGGTGTGGATCGTCGATCCGCTGGATGGCACGACGAATTTTCTCCACGGCTATCCCCAATACGCGGTCAGCATCGCATGCCTCGCGGACGGGAAGTTGGTGGCGGGTGTGATTCACGATGTGTGCCGCCAGCGGACCTTCAAGGCCACGCGTGGTGGCGGCGCCTATGAGGAGGACACGCGCTTGAGTGTGTCTGCCGTAACCGAGCCACGGTACGCGTTGATCGGCACCGGCTTTCCATTCCGGACGCTCAATCTGCTTCCCGCGTTTCTCGCCCAGTTCGCGGCTGTGATCGGCGCATCCAGTGGCGTGCGGCGCGCCGGCTCCGCGGCCCTCGATCTGGCGGACGTGGCGGCCGGGCGGCTCGACGGCTTTTGGGAGCAGCACCTGGCCTCCTGGGACATTGCGGCGGGCGTGCTGCTCATCCGGGAGGCGGGCGGCGTCGTGACGCGGCTCGACGGCACATCCGACGTGCTCGGCGCGGACGCCGACGGTTCGATCGTGGCCGGGAACGCGTCCGTTCACAAGTGGCTCATTGAACTGGTGAGGAGAAGCTGATGTCTGGTCCGCTGGTCGAGTGCGTGCCGAACTTCTCCGAGGGCAAGGACGCCGCCACGATTGAAGCGCTGCGGGTCGCGATTTCCGGCGTCACAGGCGTGCAGTTGCTCGACGTGCAGTCCGACCCGGCGCACAACCGCTCGGTCTTCACGTTCGTCGCGCCACCTGCCGCGGCGCTCGACGCGGCGGTCGCCGCCATGCGCGTCGCCACCCGGCGGATCGACCTCACGAAACACTCCGGCGAGCATCCCCGCATGGGGTCAACGGACGTCGTGCCGTTCGTTCCCGTCGCCGGCGTCACCATGGATGATTGCATCGCGCTCGCGCGGCAGCTGGGCGAGCGAGTTGCCAAGGAGCTCGAGATTCCGGTCTTCCTCTACGCCCGCGCGGCGACGCGCCCGGAGCGCGTGCTGCTTCCGGAAGTGCGCAAAGGCGAGTTCGAGGGGATGCGCGGTCGCGTGCTGGATCCGGATTTCGGCCCCACGCGAGTCCATCCCACCGCCGGGGCCACCGCCATCGGCGCTCGGCCGTTCCTCGTCGCCTTCAATGTCTATCTCGACACACAGGACGTGACGGTGGCCAAGGAAATCGCGAAGCAGATCCGCACGTCGGGCGGCGGCTTGCCCGCGGTGCAGGCGAGCGGCTTCATCGTCAATGGCTTGGCCCAGGTGTCCATGAACCTCCTGGACATCGACATCACCTCACCCGCTGTCGTGTTCAACGCCATCAAGATGAGGGCTGAGAAGCAAGGTGTGGCCGTTCAAAAGAGCGAAATTGTCGGTCTCATTCCCGAGCGCGCGCTGATCGGCGCGGCCGAGACCGCGCTGCGATTATCCGACGCGAACAGTCACGTCCTGGAAACGAAAATCCGCGCGGCTTCGCCCGACGCTGGAGTTTCGTTGGATGGCTGGATCGATCAGCTGGCGGCCGCGTCACCGACACCCGGTGGCGGCAGCGCGGCGGCGCTCGCCGGAACCCTTGCCGCGGCGCTGGTCGCCATGGTCGCGCGGCTGACCGTCGGTCGGAAGGCATATGCGGCAGTCGACGCCGAGGCTCGCGCGATCATCGAGGAAGCCGAGCGCCTGCGCACCGACCTGCGGCGCCTGGTGGATGAAGATGCGGCGGCCTACGAAGGCGTGAGTCGCGCGTACAAGATTCCGAAGGACGATCCGCAGCGTGCGCGGGCCATCGACGACGCGCTGCTGGGGGCGGCGCGTCCTCCCGCCGAAGTCGTCAAGCGGGCGCGTCGTCTGCTCGCCCTCGCGCAGACCATCGAACAAATCGGCAACAAGAACGCCACCAGCGACGCGCGCGTGGCCGGGATGCTGGCGAAAACGGCGATCGATGGGGCGACGGAAAATGTGAACGCGAATCTGGCAGGCATGTCCGACCAGGCGCGGGCGAAACAGTCCGGGGTGTAGGACCCCTACGATTGCGTCAGAATCCGCGGCCCGTTGGTGGTGATGGCGACGGTGTGCTCGAAATGCGCCGATAGCGATCCATCCTGCGTCACCACCGTCCACTTGTCATCCAGCGTGCGAATCGCCGAGCCGCCCACATTGATCATCGGCTCGATCGCGATCGTCATGCCGGGCACGAGCCGGGCGCCGCGCTTCGGCTTGCCGTAGTTCGGCACTTGCGGCTCCTCGTGAAACGAGGCGCCGATGCCGTGCCCGACGAGCTCGCGTACGACCGAGTAGCCCGCGTGCTCCGCTACCTGCTGCACCGCATGCCCGATGTCGCCCACGTGATTGCCCGCGCGCGCCTGCGCGACACCCGCGGCCAGCGCTTCCTTCGTAGTGGCCAGCAGGCGCGCCACTTCGGGCTTGATGTCGCCCACCGGGAACGTTGCCGCCGAGTCGGCGTGCAGGCCCTCGAGCCACACGCCGACGTCGATGCTCACGATGTCGCCGTCGTGCAGTACCCGCTTGTGCGACGGAATGCCGTGCACGATCTCCTGATTGATGGACGTGCAGAGCGTGGCGGGAAAATCGTACAGCCCCTTGAACGACGGCTGCGCGCCCGGATGGCTGCGAATGAAATCCTCGGCCAGGCGATCGAGGTCTTCGGTGGTGATATCGGGCCGCACGTTGCGGGCGACCAGCGCCAGCGTCTCCGCGACGATGCGGCCGGCAGACGCCATGGTTTCGATCTCGCGCGGCGACTTGATGGTGATCATCGGCCGATGATGCGCTTGATCTCCCCTGCGATGTCGTCGACCGTGCCGATGCCGGGTACGCGTTTCACGATCCCGCGCTGGGCGTAGTGCGCGACGAGGGGCGCGGTGTCGCGCTGGTAGATCTGCAGCCGGTTCGCGATCGCGTCCGGCGTGTCGTCGGTGCGGCCTTCGATCTCGGCGCGGGCGCGCATGCGCCGCACGAGCTCGTCTTCGGTGACGTCAAGCAGGAGGATGTGGTTCAGCCGCTGCTGGCGCTGCGCCAGCGTGCGATCGACCAGCTCGGCCTGCGCCGCGGTGCGGGGAAACCCGTCGAGGATGGCGCCGTCCTTGGCCTCCGGACGGTCCAACTGCTCCTTGATCATACCGAGAATGATACTGTCGGGCACCAGCTTGCCGTCATCGTAGTACTTCTTGGCCTCGAGGCCGAGCGACGTCCCATCCTTCATGGCGGTGCGGATCAGATCGCCGGTGGTGATCTTGGGCACTCCGAGACGCTCGGCGAGAATCTTTCCTTGCGTCCCCTTTCCCGAGCCTGGTGCTCCCAGGATGAGGATGAACACTTACCGTGCGGGCACTAGCGGCGGAAACGCACCCGCGAGGCACCGCCGCTGGGGCCACCACCCTTCATGAAGCCGTCATATTGCCGCAGCAGCAGATGCTGCTGCACCTGCTGCACCGTATCCAGCGCCACACCCACGACGATGAGCAGCGCGGTGCCGCCGAACCCGAACGGCATATTGAGCGTGTTCTGCACGATGATGGGCAGCAGCGCCACGAACGTGAGGAAGATCGCGCCCGGCAGCGTGATCCGCGACAGCACGTCGTCGATGTAATCGGCGGTCGCCGCGCCGGGCTTCACGCCCGGGATGAACGCGCCCTGCTTCTTCAAGTTCTCCGCGAGATCCACCGGGTTGAAGATGATGGACGTGTAGAAGTAGGCGAAGAACACGATCAGGATCGCGCTGGAGACGATGTACCAGACCGACGTGGTGTTGAAGTACTCGGCGAACTGCTTCAGCCAGGCGACGCCGCTGAACTGCGCCACCGTCCCCGGCACGATGATCAGCGACTGCGCAAAGATGATCGGCATCACGCCGGAGCTGTTGATGCGCAGCGGGATGAACGTCTTCTGCCCTTCACGGATGCGCCCGCGCCCCATCACCTTGCGCGGGATCTGGACCGGGATCCGCCGCGCCGCCACGGTGATCGCCACGGTCGCCGCGACCACGAGCACGCACATGATCAGCACGATGAGCAGCACCGGGAAGGTGAGCGTCCCGGTCTTCAGCGCTTCGAACGTGTTGACCGTCTCGGGCAGAATGCGCTCGATGATCGAAAAGAAGATCAGCAAGCTCATGCCGTTGCCGATGCCGCGCTCCGTGATCTGCTCGCCCAGCCACATGACGAAGATGCCGCCCGTCGTGAGCGTCAGGACCGTCGTCATTCGGAACGCGAACCCGGGATGCGCGACCGCGCCGCCCAGCGATTCGGTGAAGATCGCGAAGCCGTACGCCTGAAAGACGCAGAGCACGACGGTGAGATACCGCGTCCACTGCGTCAGCTTGTTCTTGCCCTCTTCATCGCGCTGCATCTTCTCGATGTTCGGAAACACCGGCCCGGCCAGCTGGAAGACGATGCTCGCCGAGATGTACGGCATGATGCCGAGCGCGAATACCGTCGCGCGGCGCAACCCGCCGCCCGAAAACAGATCGTACAGTCCGAACAGCGTCCCGCTGCCGCGCGTGCTCATGAAGTCGGACAACGCCTGCACGTTTACGCCCGGCGTCGCGATGTGCGATCCGATTCGGTAGATGACGAGGCACAACAGGGTGAACAGGAGCTTGTCCTTCAGCTCCGGCACCTTGAACAGATTGGGGACAGTCGACGTCACGCGATCGTTCCGCCCGCCTGCTCGATCTTTGTCTTGGCGCTGGCCGAAACCGCCACGCCTTTCACCACGAACTTCCGGCCCGCAACCTCACCCGTGCCGAGCAGCTTGATCGGGTGATCGGGACGACGGACGAGCCCGGCGCCGAACAGGGTCTCCGGCGTCACCTCGACGCCCTCGGCGAGCAGCACGAGATGCCGCACGTTCACCACCTGCGCCGGCTGCTTGAACGGGTTCGTGAAGCCGCGCTTCGGAATACGGCGGATGAGCGGCATCTGCCCGCCCTCGAATCCGGGACGGACGTGCCCACCCTGGCGCGCGGTCTGACCTTTGCCGCCGCGACCCGCAGTCTTGCCGATACCGGAACCCGGACCGCGGCCTTTACGGATCCGCGCGCGATGCGAGCCGCGCGGCGGCTGCAAATCGTGCAGCGCGAGACGAGGATACTGGGACTCGGCGCCGGGAGCTTGGGCCTTGGCCCGCGAACGCGGCTTCCGTGTGGGCTTCGGTTTTGCCTTAGGCATTGTGCTTCTTTCCTTTGGGCTTCTTTTCCTGACCTTCTGTTTCCGTTGCCGTCGTCACTTCCACCAGATGACGGACTTGCTGAAGCATGCCGCGCAGCGCCGGATGGTCGGCATGCACGACCACATCCTGGTGATGCTTGAGACCGAGCGCCTCGAGTGTCCGCACGGTGCGAGCGGGCATGCCACTGCCCGAGCGCACCTGCTTGATCCGGAGCTGGCTCTTTCCAACGGGCGGCAGCACGGGGTCGCGGCCCGGTTTGCGCTTCCGGTATTTGCGAGTCGGCGGAAGTCTACCCATGGGTCACTGCTCCGCCCGTTGCCGGGCCGCCGCCTTCCTGCCGCGCCCGATACGGAATCGCTTCGAGCTCGACGCCGCGCTCGCGCGCGACGCGCCGCGCCGTCGTCAGCCGCTTCAGGCCGTCCATCGTCGCCCGCACCATGTTGTGCGGATTGGTCGAGCCGAGGCTCTTGGTCAGGATGTCGCGGATGCCGGCGCACTCGAGCACGGCGCGCACCGGACCGCCGGCGATCACGCCCGTTCCCGACGCGGCCGGCTTGAGCAGCACGCGGCCGGCGCCATGACTCCCCACGATTTCGTGCGGGATCGTGCCACCGGTGAGCGGGATCTCGTTCATGCGGCGGCGCGCAGCCTCGACCGCCTTGCGCACCGCTTCGCTCACTTCGTTGGCCTTGCCGGTCGCGATTCCGACCTGACCTTTCCCATCCCCCACAGCCACCAATGCATTAAAGGAGAAGCGGCGACCCCCCTTTACGACTTTCGCGACGCGGTTGATCGAGACGACGTTCTCGACCATGCCGTCGCCTTCGCGGCCCTGACCGCGATCGCCGCCGGGCCCATCGCGGCGCTCACCACCACGCCCGCCTCTGCCGCGGCCACCGCGCCCACCGCCCTGGCCACGCGGGCCGCGCTGCGGACGATGCTCTCCTTGCGTGGGTGCAGCAGCAGCCGCCGGCGCATCGGCTGCCGGCGCCTCCGCCGGGGGGGCCGCGGGAGACACGTTCGTCGACGCTTCCGTTCCTTCTTTGGGATCTGCCATTAGAACTCCAATCCGCCCTTGCGCGCGCCGTCCGCGACGGCTTTGACGCGACCGTGATACTGGTAGCCGCCGCGGTCGAACACGACCTTGGCGATGCCTTTCTCTTTCGCCTTGGCGGCGATGAGCTTCCCGACCGCAAAGCTCCGCGCCACCTTGCCGTTGCCCTCCACTTGCACGCCTTCGGACGTGTCGGTCGCGCCGGCAATCGTCACGCCGCGCTGATCGTCCACCAGCTGGGCGTAGATGTGCTTGGAAGAGCGGAACACGACGAGGCGTGGCCGCTCCGGCGTCCCTTCGACTTTCTTGCGAACGCGCAGGTGCCGGCGATAGCGGCTATCCGCCGCGGTCTTGATTTGTCGAATCGATCGCATGGCTTATTTCGCCGCCGCCTGGGCCGTCTTGCCCGCCTTCCGACGGACCTGCTCACCCGCGTAGCGGATCCCCTTGCCTTTGTAAGGTTCGGGCGGCCGGAAGTTGCGCAGCTCCGCGGCCACCTGGCCCACCAGCTCCTTGTCGACGCCTTCGATCTTCACCTGGACGTTGTTGGTCACCGTGATCTTGATCCCCTGCGGCGCATGGTACGGCACCGGATGCGAGAACCCCACCACCAGCTGCACGCCGAACGGCTTCGGCTCGGCCTTGTAGCCGACGCCCTGGATCTCGAGCGACTTCGCGAACCCATTGGTGACGCCTTCCACCATGTTCGCGACGAGCGTGCGCGTCAGGCCGTGCAGCGCCTTGTGCCGCGCTTCATCGGACGGACGCTTCACGACGACGGTGCTGTCCTCGAGGGACAGTCCCATCTCCTCATGCAGGGTCCGGCTGATCTCGCCCTTCGGTCCTTTGACCGTGATCTTGTGCCCGTCGATCTGCGCCGTTACGCCCTTCGGCAACGCGACGGGTTTTCTCCCGATTCGTGACATCCCTGGCTCCTGACTCCCGGCTCCTGGTTACCAGACCACCGCGAGGACTTCGCCGCCCACCCGGGCGGTGCGCGCCTGGCGATCGGTCATCAGTCCCTGCGGCGTGCTGAGGATCGCCATGCCGAGGCCGTTCTTGACGCGCGGGATCTCGCGCGCTTTGACGTAGCGCCTGAGGCCCGGCGACGATACGCGCTGCAGCTCGCGAATCACCGGCGCGTCGTTGTAATACTTCAAGTACAGCCGCAGCAATCCGTGTTGGCCGTCGTCCAGGACCTTGTAGTCCTGGATGTAGTGGTTGTCACGCAGAATCGTGGCGATCGCGACTTTCAGCTTCGACACCGGCATGTCGACCCTGCGGTGGCCCGCCTGGCAGGCGTTGCGCACCCGGGTCAGCATATCGGCGACGGGATCAATAACGCTCATTCGTGCCCTGTCCCCTCTTTCTTACCAGCTGGCCTTGCGCACGCCGGGAATCTCCCCGCGCAGCGCCAGCTCCCGGAAGCAGATGCGGCACAGCTCGAACTTCCGGAGCGTGCCCCGGCTGCGGCCGCAGCGCCGGCAGCGGTAGTAGCGCCGCACTTTGAACTTCGGCGTCTTTTTTACTCGCTCGATCCACGCCTTCTTCGCCATGAACTCTCCTAGGCGGCGGCGCCAGCCGCGCCCGCTTCGGTCCGGAACGGCATGCCCAGCTCTCGCAGCAGGGCCAGCGCGGTGTCGTCGCGCCCGGCGCTCGTCACGAACGTGATGTCCATCCCGTGAATGCGCTCGACTTTGTCGTAGTCGATCTCCGGGAAAATCATCTGCTCCTTGATGCCCAGCGTGTAGTTGCCCCGCCCGTCGAAGCTCTTGGTGGGGAGGCCGCGGAAGTCGCGCATGCGCGGCACCGCGACCGAGATGAAGCGGTCGAGGAACTCGTACATGCGGCCGCCGCGCAGCGTCACCGCGCAGCCGATCGCCTGACCGGCGCGCAGGTTGAAGTTCGCGATCGCCTTCTTGGCGCGCGTCGTCACCGGATGCTGGCCGGTGATGGCCGCCAGCTCGAGGGCTGCGGCGTCCAGGCCCTTCGGATTCTTGGACGCGTCCCCCATGCCGACGTTCAGCACGATCTTCTTGAGCCGCGGAATCTGGTGCGGGTTCTTGAAGCCGAACTGCTGCTGCAGCTTCGCGCGCACCTGCTGCTCGTAGAAGTCCATCAGCCGCGCGCGCGGCGCCGGCTCGACCGGCTCGGGCGGCGCCTCGGCCTTTTCCGCTGCGGCTTCAGCCTGCTGCTTGCCCTTCTTCTCCTGCTTGGGCTGCTTCGGCTGTTGCTGCGGCTTCTGTTTCTTCTCTTGTTTCTCTTTTTCGTCGGCCATAGCTATCTCACTCTCGGAATCGGCTGACCCGATTTCACCGCGATGCGCTCGAGCTTTCCTTCTTTATCGTGACGCCGCCGCACGCGGGTCGGCTCGCCCGACTTCGGGTCGAGCAGCATCACGTTCGCCGCCGCGATCGGCGCCGGAAACTCGATGATCCCGCTCTCGCCCTGCGGCGTCGTCGCGCGCTTGTGCTTCTTCACGACGTTCACGCCCTCGACCACCACGCGGAACTTCTTCGGATGCACGTGCAGCACGCGGCCCTCTTTGCCCTTGTGCTCGCCGCTGATCACCCGCACGGTGTCGCCCTTCGCGATGTGCAGCTTGTACCGCTCCGGTACCGGCTGCGTGCGCTCGCGCCGCGACTTCTTGTAAACGAGCGGCTTCATATCAGATCACCTCCGGCGCCAGCGATACGATCTTCATGAACTTCTTCTCGCGCAGCTCGCGGCCCACGGGGCCGAAGATGCGGGTCGCGCGTGGCTCGCCTTCGTCGTTGATCAGCACCGCCGCGTTCTCGTCGAAGCGGATGTAGGAGCCGTCCTTGCGCTTGGTCTCCTTGGCGGTCCGCACGATCACCGCCTTCACGACCTCGCCCTTTTTCACCTGGCCGGTCGGGATGGCGTCCTTGATCGTGACCACGACGACGTCGCCCAGGCCTGCGTAGCGGCGCTTGGACCCGCCGAGCACGCGGATCACCAGGGCGCGACGCGCGCCCGAGTTGTCCGCGATCTTGATCTGCGATTCTTGCTGCACCATGGCTATTTCGCCTTTTCGATTATCTCGATCACGCGCCACCGCTTCCGTTTCGACAACGGCCGTGTTTCGACGATGCGCACCGTGTCGCCCAGCTTGGCGCCCTGCGCGTTGTGCGCGGCGACCGTCTTGGTGCGATTCACCTGCTTGCCGTAAAAGCCGTGCGCAAAACGACGCTGGAGCGAGACCGTCACCGTCTTCTGCATCTTGTCGCTCACGACGACGCCGGTTCTGACCTTGCGACGCCCGCGCTCGACTGCTGTCTCCTGGCCTGCCGTCATGCCGATGCCCCCGCCGCCTGTTGCGTGGCGCGCTCTTGCAGAATGGTCCGAATCCGCGCGATGTCCCGCCGAATCGTGCGCAGCTGCAGCGGATTCTGGAGCGACTCCGTCGCGCGGCGGAACTCGAGCCGGAATTTTTCTTCCGTCAGCACCACGAGCTTCTGCGTCAGCTCGTCCGTCTTGAGCTCCCGCAGCCCGTCGGCGCGATTCTCCCGTTTCGCCGCCATACTACCGCTCCTCCCGCTTCACGAACTTCGATCTGATCGGCAGCTTGGCCGACGCGAGCGCCAGCGCAGCGCGCGCCTCGCCCTCCGCGATCCCCTCCAACTCGAACATGATCCGGCCGGGCTTCACCACCGCCACCCACCCTTCCGGATTCCCCTTGCCTTTTCCCATCCGCGTCTCGGCCGGCTTCTTGGTGATCGGCTTGTCGGGAAACAGCCGGATCCACACCTTGCCGCCGCGCTTCATCTCGCGCGTGAGCGCGACGCGCGCGGCTTCGATCTGCCGGTTCGAGATCCAGCCGGGCTCGAGCGACATGAGCCCATAGTGGCCGAACGCCACGGTGTTGCCGCGCGTGGCCATTCCATTGGTGCGGCCCTTGAACCGCTTGCGGAACTTGACTCGCTTCGGTGCCAGCATGGTTTAGACGCCCGTCGAATAGGTGCGACCGTGGAGGTCCTCGGTCACTTCACCTTTGAAAATCCAGACTTTGACGCCGATCGTGCCGAACGTCGTTTTGGCCGTCGACGTCGCATAGTCGATGTTCGCCCGCAACGTGTGCAGCGGCACTCGTCCTTCGTGGTAGCCTTCGGTGCGCGCGATTTCCGCGCCGCCCAGCCGGCCCGCCGTCTTGATCTTGATCCCCTGCGCGCCCATCCGCATCGCGCTCTGCACCGCGCGCTTCATCGCGCGGCGGAACGAGATGCGCTGCGTGAGCTGATGCGCCACGCTGTCACCCACCAGCTGCGCGTCCAGCTCGGGACGCTTGATCTCCTCGACGTTGATGCCGACTTCCTTCCCCGTGAGCTGCGCCAGCTCGTCACGCAGCTTGTCGACTTCCGCGCCGCGCTTGCCGATGACGACGCCCGGCCGGCCGGTGTGCACCGTGACCGTCACCTTGCCGGGCTTGCGCTCGATGTGCACGTCGGCGATCGCGGCATGGCTGAGGCGCGTCTTCAGGTACTTCCGGATCAGCTCGTCTTCCTTGAGCAGCTCCGGGAAGTTGCGCTTCGCGTAGTAGCGCGAGCGCCATTGCTTGACGATGCCCAGCCGGAACCCGTAGGGATGTGTTTTCTGGCCCACTTACTTGCTCGCTTTCTTTTTCTTCGCAGGCGTCTGCTTCTTGACCTTGGCCTTCGGCGCTTTTCTCGCGCGTGGCTTCTTCTCTGCTTTTGCTGCGGCTTTCGGGGTCGGAGCGGCCGGAGCGGGCGGCGCTTCGACGCCGGCCACGCGAATCTCGACGTGACTCGTCCGCTTCAGAATCGGCGTACCGCGACCCATCGCCGCCGCGGTGAAACGCTTCAGCGTCTGCCCTTCGTTCACGACCGCGTACGTGACGCGCAAGTCGTCGGCATCGAACGGCGTGTTCTGCCGCTGCGCCGCTTGCTGCGCATTCGCGACCGCCGACCGCAGCACCTTATGGATCTGCCGCGCGGCCCGCTTCTTGGAGAAGCGCAGGATCGCGTCGGCTTCGGGCACCGCGCGGCCACGGATCAGATCGATCACGAGGCGCATCTTGCGCGCCGACTGCCGCACGCCGCTCTGAATGGCTCGAGCTTCCATCGGCTACTCCTTACCCTTTCCCTTCCCACCGCCACCGCCACCGGCACCGGCACCACCACTCCCCGCGCCGCCCTCACCGGCCTGTGCGGCCTCGGCGGCCTCGGCTTCGCGCTCCGCCGCCGAACCCTTGGCGCCGTGCCCGCGGAACAACCGCGTCGCCGCGAATTCGCCGAGTTTGTGGCCGACCATGTTCTCGGTGATGTAGACGGGGATGAACTTGTTCCCGTTGTGCACCGCGAGCGTGTGGCCGACGAAGTCGGGCGTGATCGTGCTGCGCCGCGACCAGGTCTTGAACACCTTCTTCTCGTTCCGGTCGTTGAGCGCCTGGATCTTCACCATCAGTGATGGCTCGACGTACGGACCCTTCTTTACGCTCCGTCCCATTACTGCGTCGCCCTTCCGCGCTTACGCCCGCGCACGATGAGTTTCGTAGACGGTTTCTTTTTGTGGCGCGTCTTCTTGCCTTCCACCTTGCCCCACGGATTGGTCGGCGGCCGGCCGCCCGAGCTCTTGCCTTCGCCGCCGCCCAACGGGTGATCGACCGGGTTCATCGCAACGCCGCGCACCCGCGGATTGCGGCCGAGCCAGCGCGACTTGCCGGCCTTCCCGATCGACAGCAGCTCGTGCTCGGCGAAGCCCACTTCGCCGATCGTCGCGAGGCACTCGCCGCGCACCATCCGCATCTCGGTCGAGCGGAGCCGCAGCGTGACGTAGTGGCCTTCCTTGGCCACCACCTGCACGCTCGTGCCCGCGCTGCGGCACAGCTGGCCGCCACGCCCGATCTTCAGCTCGACGTTGTGGACCGCGGTGCCGAGCGGGATCTCGAACAGCGGCATCGCATTGCCGATGCGGATGTCCGAGCCCGGCCCCGAGACCACGCTGTCGCCGACGTTCAGGCCCTTGGGCGCGAGGATGTAGCGCTTCTCGCCGTCCGAGTAATGCAGCAGCGCGATGCGCGCCGTCCGGTTCGGATCGTATTCGATCGCGGCCACGCGCGCCGGAATCGCGAACTTGTTCCGCTTGAAATCGATCCGCCGGTACTGCCGCTTGTGCCCGCCGCCCATATACCGGCTCGTGATGTGGCCCTTGTTGTTGCGCCCGCCCGTCCGCCGCAGCGGCTCGAGCAACGTCTTCTCCGGCTCCGTCTTGGTGATTTCGGAGAAGTCGGAGACCGAGCGGAACCGCGTGGCCGGCGTCATCGGCCGAAACTGTCGAATGCCCATTTAGCCCTCGAACACCTCAATAGCGTCGCCCTCTTTGAGGGTGACGATGGCCTTCTTCCAGGACGGCCGGCGGCCGGCATAGCGGCCGTACGTCCGCCGTTTGGCGCGCACCACCATCGTGCGAACCGCGGTTACCGACACCTTGAACAGCGACTCGATCGCCGCTTTGATCTGCGGCTTGGTCGCGTCGCTGTGCACGCGGAACGCGTACTCTTTGCGCGCGCCGTACGCGGCCGACGACTTCTCCGTCACCACGGGGCGGACGATGGTGTCATGCAGCTCAGGCATCTTTCGCCTTCCCTTCCTCCAGCGCCGCGATCTCGACGACCAGCGTTTGCGCCCAAAGAATCTCGTAGGCCGTGGCGTCCGCAAAGCGCATCACGTGAACCTCTGGGATGTTGCGCCCGGAGAGATAGACGTTGTGCGCGTCGCTCGCCGTCAGCACCAGAACCTTCTTGCCCGTGGCCCCGAGCTTGCCGATCAACGCGGCAAAGTCCTTCGTCTTGGGCTTCTCGTACTCGAGCGCATCCACGATCACGAGTGAGCCTTCGCGGGCGCGCGCATTCAGCGCCGACTTCTTCGCGAGCTGGCGCATCTTCTTCGGGATGCCGAGCCGGTAGCTGCGCGGATGCGGGCCGTGCACGATGCCGCCGTGCCGCCAGTGCGGCGCGCGCGTCGAGCCCTGCCGTGCGCGGCCCGTGCCCTTTTGCCGCCACGGCTTCTGGTTCCCGCCCGAGACCTCACTGCGGGTAAGCGTATTGCTCGTGCCTTGCCGCTGGTTCGACAGGAACGTGATGACCGCGCGATGCAGCAGATCCTGGTTCACCGTGCCGTCGAACAGCGCTTCCGGTAGCGCGACCGCCTTCTTGCTCGCGCCCGCCGCCGAGTAGTGAGGAGCCTCAATCATGGCGACTCCGCCCTCCCTGCTTGCGGACCGTGACCAGGCCGTTCATCGGACCCGGCACCGAGCCGCGCACGAACAAGAGATTCCGCTCGGCATCGATCCTCACGACGCGAAGGCCGAGCTCCGTGAAGTTGCGGGCGCCCATATGCCCGGGCATCCGCTTTCCTTTGATGATCCGCGACGGGTCCGTTCCCGGCGCGATCGATCCCGGCTTGCGGTGCCGCGTGTTGCCGTGCGTCTCGGGACCGCCGCCGAAGTGATGGCGGTGCACCACGCCCTGGAAGCCGCGGCCCTTGGAGATCCCGCTCACCTTTACGCGATCGCCTTCGGCGAAGATCGCCACCGTGATCGCGGTGCCCGCCGCCGGCGCTTCGCCCGTCACCGCGAAGCGACGGATGATGCGCGGCGCCGTTTCGAGGCCGGCCTTCTTCACGTGGCCAAGGATCGCCTTCGGCGACCGCTTCGCCTTCTTCGCCTCGAACCCCAGCTCGGCGCGTCCATCGCCGACGGAGATGACGGGGCACGGCCCCGCCTCGATCACCGTGACCGGCACGTGTGTGCCGGCGGCGTCGAAGACGCGCGTCATTCCCAGTTTTCTGCCAATCAGTCCGTTCATGGCCCTATTCGACCTTGATTTCCACGTCGACACCCGCCGGGAGATCCAGTTTCGTCAGCGCGTCGACCGTTTGCGACCGTGAATCGAGAATGTCGATCAAGCGTTTATGCGTCTTCAGCTCGAACTGCTCGCGGCTCTTCTTGTCGATGTGCGGGCTGCGCAGCACGGTCCACAGCTGCCGCTTGGTCGGCAGCGGAATCGGACCTGAGACTTGCGCCCCGGTCTTCTCGGCGGTGCGCACAATATCCGCGGCCGCCTGATCGATGAGCGCGTGGTCGAACGCTTTCAGTCGAATCCGAATCTTGCTCGCCATGGGATCCTCTTACTTCAAGATCTTGGTGACAACGCCCGCACCGACCGTGCGTCCGCCTTCGCGGATCGCGAACCGCAGCTGCTCTTCCATCGCGATCGGCGTGATCAGCTCGATCGTCATCTTCGTGTTGTCGCCCGGCATCACCATCTCCACGCCGCCCGGGAGCTCCACGTTGCCCGTGACGTCCGTGGTCCTGAAGTAGAACTGCGGGCGATAGCCCTTGAAGAACGGCGTGTGACGGCCGCCCTCTTCCTTGGTCAGGACGTAGACTTCCGACTCGAACTGCGTGTGCGGCTTGATCGATCCGGGCTTGGCCAACACCATACCGCGCTCGACCTGGTCCTTTTCAACGCCGCGCAGCAGCAAGCCGACGTTGTCGCCCGCCTGGCCGTCGTCCAGCAGTTTGCGGAACATCTCGACGCCCGTGACGACCGTCTTCTTGTCCGTCCCGAAGCCGACCATCTCGACTTCGTCACCAACCTTCACTTTGCCTTTGTCGATCCGGCCCGTCGCGACCGTGCCGCGTCCCGTGATACTAAAGACGTCTTCGACCGGCATCTGGAACGGCTTGTCGATTTCGCGCTTCGGCACCGGAATGTTCTTGTCCAGCGCCGCGAGCAGCTCCTCGATCTTGGCCACCCACTGCTTGTCGCCTTCGATCGCCTTCAGGGCCGACCCGCGGATCACCGGCGTGTCGTCACCCGGGAACTGGTACTTGCTGAGCAGCTCCCGGACCTCGAGCTCCACCAGATCCAACAGTTCAGGATCATCGACCAGATCGCACTTATTGAGGAAGACGACGATGGCCGGCACGTTCACCTGCCGGGCGAGCAGAATGTGCTCGCGTGTCTGCGGCATCGGGCCGTCGACGGCCGACACCACCAGGATCGCGCCGTCCATCTGCGCCGCGCCTGTGATCATGTTCTTGACGTAGTCGGCATGCCCCGGGCAGTCGACGTGCGCGTAGTGGCGCTCGGTCGTCGAATACTCCACGTGGCTCGTCGCGATTGTCAGGATCTTCGTCGCATCGCGCCGGCCCTGGCTCTCGCTCGCCTTCGCCACCTGATCGTAGCTGACGTATGTCCCCAGGCCTTTATCGGCCGAGACTTTCGTCAGCGCCGCCGTCAACGTGGTCTTCCCATGGTCCACGTGACCGATGGTCCCGACGTTCACGTGGGGCTTGTTGCGCTCGAATTTGGCTTTTGCCATTTGTCTCTGTCCTCTGGTTTCGTCGCTCATGTCAGGTGTCAGGTGTTAGGTGTCAGGTCTTCATCCCCTGACACCTGACACCTGACACCTGACACCTATCCCTTCACCTTCGACACAATCTCATCCGCCTTGGACTTCGGCACCTCTTGATAGTGACTGAACTCCATACTGTAGATCGCGCGACCCTGGCTCATCGAGCGCAGCGTCGTGGAGTAACCGAACATCTCCGAGAGCGGCACGCTGGCCGCCACGATGTGCGCGTCGGCGCGCTGCGTCATGCCGCCGATCTTGCCGCGCCGCGCCGAGAGATCGCCGATCACATCACCCATGTAGTCCGAAGGCGTCACGACCTCGACGTCCATGATCGGTTCCAGCAGAATCGGATGCGCCTGGCGCGCCGCTTCCTTCACCGCCATCGAGCCGGCGATCTTGAACGCCATTTCGCTCGAATCGACGTCGTGAAACGACCCATCCACCAGCTCGACCTTCACGTCCACCATCGGATAGCCGGCGAGCACGCCGTTCTCCAGCGCCTCTTTCACGCCCTGCTCGACGGGGCCGATGTACTCCTTGGGGATCGTGCCGCCCACGATGTTGTCCTCGAACACGAAGCCGGTGCCGGCTTCGCCCGGCTCGAGGTTGATCACCACGTGGCCATACTGGCCGCGGCCACCGCTCTGCCGGATGAACTTCCCTTCGACGTCCTCGACGCGCTTGCGCACCGTCTCGCGGTAGGCGACCTGCGGCCGCCCGACGTTGGCGTCGACCTTGAATTCGCGCCGCATGCGCTCGACGATGATCTCGAGGTGCAGCTCGCCCATGCCGCTGATGATCGTCTGCGCGGTCTCGGGATCGGAATGTACGCGGAACGTCGGATCTTCCTCGGACAGCTTTGCCAGCGCGACGCCGAGCTTGTCCTGGTCGGCCTTGGTCTTGGGCTCGATCGCGACGGAGATGACGGGGTTCGGGAACCGCATCGCCTCGAGGATGATCGGGTGGTTTTCCTCGCACAGTGTATCGCCGGTGCGCGTGTCCTTCAGGCCGATCGCCGCCGCGATGTCGCCCGCGCGCACCTCTTCGATCTCTTCGCGCTTGTTGGCGTGCATCTGCAGCAGGCGGCCGATCCGCTCCTTGCGATCCTTCGAGCTGTTGTAGACGTAGCTGCCGGCGGCAAGCACGCCCGAATACACGCGGAAGAATGTCAGCTTCCCGACGTACGGATCGGTCATGATCTTGAACGCGAGCGCTGCGAACGGCGCGTCATCCGTCGCCGGCCGCTCCTCGTGCGTCGCATCGTGATGCGGCAGATGCCCCTTGATCGGCGGAATATCCACCGGCGACGGCAGGTAATCGACCACCGCGTCGAGGAGCGCCTGGACGCCCTTGTTCTTGAACGCGGCGCCGCAAATGACGGGCACGACGTGCCCCGCGATGGTGGCCTTACGGATGACGGTGCGAATCTCTGCTTCGGTCAGCTGATGGTCTTCGAGGTATCTGTGCAGGATCGTGTCGTCGGATTCGACGCACGCTTCGATCATCTCGTGTCGCAGCTGCGCGACCTTGTCCTGCAGCGCCGCGGGGATCGGCCCCTCGACGTACTTCTTGCCCATCGACGCGTCGTCGTACACGATCTCGACCTGGCGGACCAGATCGACGAGTCCCGTAAACAATTCGCCTGAGCCCAGGGGGAATTGAATGGGCACCGCGCGCGTGCCGAGCCGGTCGCGCACCATCCGGAGGCACATGTCGAAGTCGGCGCCGACGCGGTCCATCTTGTTGACGAAGATGATCCGCGGCACGCCGTAGCGATCGGCCTGGCGCCACACCGTCTCGGTCTGCGGCTCGACGCCGCCCACAGCATCGAGGACGGTCACGGCACCGTCGAGGACGCGCAAGCTGCGCTCCACCTCGACGGTGAAGTCCACGTGTCCGGGGGTGTCGATGATGTTGATGCGGTACTGCTGGTCGTGGCGGGCCCAGAAGGCCGTCGTCGCGGCGGACGTGATGGTGATGCCGCGCTCCTGCTCCTGCTCCATCCAGTCCATCGTGGCCGTACCTTCGTGCACCTCACCCAGCTTGTAGGTGCGGCCCGTGTAATAAAGGATACGCTCGGTCGTAGTCGTTTTCCCGGCATCGATGTGCGCCATGATGCCGATGTTCCGAATCTTGTCGAGCGGTGTCTGACGTGCCATCGCGTTCCTTTATTCAGCAAAAACGCGGGGCGACCAGCGCCCATCGTGGGCCGGTTTCGCTCCGCTGACACCGGAAGGCGCTCGGCCTTCTCGGTGCAGGATCCCTTAAGCAGGGTCCCGAAGTTGTTTGTTTAGACGTTCACCACCGGTAATGCGCGAAAGCCCTGTTGGCCTCCGCCATCCGGTGCGTGTCTTCCTTCTTCTTTATCGTCTCGCCTTCGCCCTTCGACGCCAGGATCAGCTCGGCCGCGAGGCGCTCGGCCATCGTCTTCTCTTTGCGCGCGCGGCTGTACAGAATCAGCCACCGCATCGCCAGCGCGGTCCGGCGCTCGGGCCGCACTTCCACCGGCACCTGATACGTGGCGCCACCGACGCGCCGCGACTTCACTTCCAACGCCGGCTTCACGTTCGAGAGCGCCTGCTTGAACACGTTCACGCCCGGCTGCCCGGTGCGCTGCTCGATCATGTCCATCGCCTGATAGAAGATTCGCTCGGACAACGACTTCTTGCCGCGCTCCATCAGGTTGTTCAAGAACTTCGACACCGTCTGGCTGTCGTAACGCGGATCCGCGGGGACCGGACGACGAATCGCGCTCTTGCGACGACTCACTGCGTGGCCTCCTTCGGACGCTTCGCGCCATACTTGGAGCGCGACTGCTTGCGCTCGTTCACGCCCGCGGCATCCAGCGTGCCCCGGATGATGTGATAGCGGACGCCCGGCAGATCCTTCACGCGGCCGCCGCGGATCATCACAATCGAGTGCTCCTGGAGATTATGTCCTTCACCGGGGATGTACGCCGTCACTTCGAATCCATTCGTCAGCCGTACACGAGCCACCTTCCGCAGCGCCGAGTTCGGCTTCTTCGGGGTGGTGGTGTAGACGCGCGTGCACACGCCCCGCTTTTGCGGGTTGCCACGCAGGTGCGGCGCCTTTTCTTTCTTCTCCACGTCGCGGCGGCCGTGCCGGACGAGCTGATTGATGGTCGGCAAATACCCCTCACAAATCGTGCTAAAAAAAACTGCTCCGGAGCCGGCGAAACTAAACCCATTGTTACAGTTAGGTCAACCCCCCGCTCCTGACCCTCTTCCTGCTTGAGCCCCGACGTCCCAAGCGGTAGGATTGTCGGAAGTATGCCGGTTCCGAATGCCCGACGCTTAATCCTTCCTCTATTACTGAGCCAGGGACTCGCGACGCCGTCGCGCGTCCACGCGCAGGCGCAGACCGCCGGCTCGGCTGTGTTGCGTGGCGTCGTGTTCGACAGCCTGATCACGTCCGCGCCGCTCGAGGGCGCCGAGGTCTGGATCGAGACCACGAACCGCATGGCGAAGAGCGATGTCGCGGGCCGTTTTGTCCTGAACGCGCTCCAGCCCGGCCGCTACGTCCTCACCTTCTATCATCCGATGCTCGATTCCGCCGGTTTGTCGGTGCCGCCGGTCGTCGTCGATGTGCTCGCGGGCGACACCAGCTCCGTCGCACTCGCCACGCCGAGTCCGATTCAGGCGCATCATCTGCTCTGCCCGAAGGATCCGCTGCAACAGACCGGCAGCTTCTTGGGGTTAGTGCAGAACACAGCGGACGAAAAGCCGATTGCCGGCGCCACGATCTCGGCGCACTGGACGACATACGACATCGGCCAGGGCGCCGTGCGCAACACTCCTCGCTCCGTCGAGGCGACGACGGATGCATCGGGTCATGTGCTGCTCTGCGGCCTGCCGACCGATGTCGCGCTCGTGATCCGTGGACGCAGCGTCAACGGAAAGACAGGCATGGTCGTCATCGATCTGAAAGGTCGTTCGTTCGCGCGCGCGGACCTGCATCTCGCCGCCACGACAGTGACGGGCACCGTGAAAGGAATCGTCCGCAATCACAATGGCTCGCTCATGCCGGGCGCGCGCGTGACCGCGGTCGGCACTGAAGCCGCCACCCAGACCGACGATTACGGTCGCTTCTCACTCACCGGCGTGGCTGCGGGCTCGGGGATAGTCGAGGCGCGTGCGGTCGGCTACATCCCGGGCCGCGCCGAGGTCACGGTCCGGCCGGGCACCGACGACCAGGTCGATATTGTCGTGGGCGACTCGGTCACCGTGCTTGATCCCGTCGTCGTCACCGCCGAGTACGAGCCGTACCTGTCGCGTGTGGGCTTCCTGCAGCGCAAGAAGAATTCGGCCGGGCATTTCCTCGATACCGCCGACGTGCGTCGGAGCGGCGCCAACCGCTTCGAGGAGATTTTCCGTTTGATCCCCGGCGTGAGCTTGCGGCCGAACGGGTCGGGGTACCTGGTCGAGCTCGGGCGTGGCGAGGGCAACATCCTGAACCCCCGGCTGGGTAACTATTGCCCGCCCGCCTACTTCATTGACGGTGTGTTTTATCCTCTCCCGCCCATCCAGACCCCCTCAGTGCCGATTATGCCCGCCGAGATCCTCGCGGTTGAGGTCTATTCGGACATGATCAGCGCCCCACCGCAGTACCAGCGGCGGGATGCCGCCTGCGGGATCATCCTGGTCTGGACCAAGCGGGGCGTCCCGAAACAACGGCCATCACGGTGAGAAACGGAGGTGGTAGCGGGGGCTCGCAACGGCCCTCATATTTTGCGCCATCGATGGACTAGCCCAGCTGCATCCATCCAAGAAAGGCAGGTTGGCATGAGCAGAGCTTTCACGTTTGCAACGGCGCTCGTGGCGCTCGGTCTGGCGCCGGCAGTGGCCGGCGCGCAGAACCGTGATGTGACCGGCAAAGTCACGCGCGTACTCGGTGACGTGCCCGTCGCAGGCGCGACCGTCGTCGAAGTCGGCGGCCCCGGCGTCGCGCAGACCGACAACGACGGCAAATTCAGCATCTCCATTCGTCCGGGAGACGCGCGGCTGATGGTTCGCGCGATCGGATACCAGCGCAAGGAGATTCCGGTTCCGTCGACGGTCGCCAGCGTCACGATCTCGCTCGAGGAAGATCCCTTCAAGCTCGAGGCGGTCGTCGTGACCGGACAGGCGACGACGCTGGAGCGGCGCAACGCGACAACCGCGTCGGTGCAGGTGTCGAATGCGGACCTCAACCGCGCGCCCGCTGAGTCACCCGAGCAGGCGCTCCAGGGGAAGGTTCCGGGCGCGATCATCTCGATGAATAGCGGCGCGCCGGGCGGTGGTGGCCAGGTGCAGATCCGCGGCATCACGTCCATTCTCGGCGCCGGCCAGCCGCTGTTCGTGGTCGACGGCGTCATCATCTCGAACGACGCGATCTCCGACGGCGCAAACTCCGTCACCGGCGCCGGCGCGCGCACGACCGCGGCCGGTATCGGCGGCAATCAGGACGCGCTCGTCAACCGGCTCGCGGATCTGAATCCGCAAGAGATCGAGTCGATCGAGGTCATCAAGTCGGCCGCCGCGACCGCGATGTACGGCTCGCGCGCGACCAACGGCGTCGTCGTGATCAAAACGAAGCGCGGCACCGCGACCGCGGGCGCGTCGCAGTTCAACTTCACCGGGCGCCTCGGTCGCAGCGTCGCGTACCGGCTGCTCGGCACGCGGCAGTTCACGAGCGTGGCCGAGGTGAAGTCCCTGCCCTACGGCAACGGACTCGGCGCCGACAGTATTCTCGCGGCGCTCTATCCGACCGGCACGATTCGCAGCACGCACGATTACCAGTCGGAGCTGTACAACAACGGCTCACCGTCGTACGAGCTGACGGGCAGCTTCAACGGCGGCACGCCCGCGACGCAGTACTACGTGAACATCACGGGCCGCAACGAGGAAGGCACGGCGCCCAACACCGGCGCGCGTCTTTACGCGCTGCGGACCAACATCGATCAGACGTTGGCCGACGGTAAACTGAAGTTCAGCGCCGGCCTGAACGTGACGCGCAACAGCGAAAACCGCGGGCTGTCGAACAACGACAACACCTGCACCTCGCCGATTTATTGCTTCGCGTATACCCCGGGCGTCATCAATCTCGACTCGACCGACGCGACGGGTACGTACATCCGCAATCCGTTCAACGGCGGCGGCAACACCGTCTCGAATCCGTTCGAGACGTTCCAGTATCTGCGGCTCAACGAGCTCACGTTCCGGCAGATCGGCAACTTGAACGCCACCTGGTCGGCGTTGAACCTCGGCCAGCATCAGATCTCGTTCACGGCGACGGGCGGATTCGATCGCGCCCAGATCTCCGGCGACCTGTTCTCGCCCTCGTTCCTGCAATACGAGACTCCGGTAGCCACGGATGGTTACTCCGGCCGCGCGGTGCGGACCGAAGGCAACATCTTCAACTACAACCTCAGCGTCCTCGGCACGTGGAATTTCCAACCCACGCCGAGCATCGGTCTGACCACGACGGCGGGCTACGACTACGAGACGCAGTACATCCGGACCGTCCGGACTCGCGCCCGCGGTCTCCTGCCCGGCGTGCAAGTGTCGAACAGCGGCGCGGTGCTCGATCAAGCCGACGTCCTGAACAACTTCCGGGACGACGCGCTGTTCGCGACCGAGCAGGTGCTCGCGTTCGATCAGAGGCTGGCGATCGTGGCCGGCGTCCGCGCCGACCGCTCGAGCGCCAACGGCGACCGCACGAAGCGCAACGTCTTCCCGCGCGTCTCGGCGTCGTATCGCTTCCCGGATCTCGGTGACGCGATCAACGAAGTCAAGATTCGCGGCGGCATCGGCAAGACGGGCAACCGCCCGAACTACGGCTTCCGCGATGTCGTGTTGAACGCGGGCACGACGCTGGGTGGCGTCCCGACGCTGGTGCAGGCAGGGGGGCGCGGCAATCCCAACATTACGCCCGAGACGCTGAATGAAATCGAGGGCGGCGCCGACATCACGTTCCTGAATCGGCGGCTCAACTTCGAGGGCACGTACTACAACCGGAAGATCACCGATCTGCTGCTCCAGCCCGCGACGATTCCGTCGGGTGGTATCACCAACCTCGTCATCAACGGTGGTGAGCTGCACAACCGCGGGATCGAGGCGGCGTTGAGCGTGCTGGCCAAGCAGTCGCGGGACATCGACCTGAACTTCCGGGCCACGTTCAGCAAGAACCGGCAGGACATCAACAACCTGCCGTCCAGCGTGCCGCGCTTCCCCGTGCTGGGGTCGTTCGGCGCCGCGTTCGGGCGGAACTTCATCAGCCCGGGCGGCCGCACGACCTGGATCTGGGGTAACGTGCCGCTCGATGCCAACGGCAAGGAGCTGCCGATTGGCACGTTCGTCACGAATCCCGGCGCCATCGCCGCCGTGCGCGACACCGTCGCGGGCGACGCGAACCCCGACTTCATGACGGCGTTCACCGGCTCGTTCCGCTGGAAACGGTTCACGCTGGGCGCGACCGTGGACTGGCGGCAGGGCGGCCAGGTCGCCGACATGACCCGCACGCTGTATGACGAGGGCGGCACGTCGCGCGATTACGATGCCCCGATCACGCGCAGCAACTTCGGCGCCGGCTGGGACATCTCCAACATCCCGGCCACCTACGTCACCGGCAACGGCGACACGCTGAAGTACAACGCCGGCTCGTTCCGCTACAACTCCTGGGCGGGCGGTGGCGATGTCCGCGCGTACCTCGAGAGCGCGACCAATGTCACGCTGCGCGACGTCTCGTTCAGCTATGAGGCGCCGGACACGTGGCTGAACTACTTCCACGCGCATTCGATGCGGATCTCGTTCCAGGCGCGGAACCTGTTCAAGTTCACGAATTACTGGAGCTTCGATCCGGAGTTCAACAACTTCGGCGCGACGAACCTGAACCGGTTCATCGACTTGGCACCGTTCCCGTCGAACCGCCAGTTCTATCTATCCGTGGATATGGGGTGGTAACCATGCGACCAATTATTTGGAGTCTCGCGACGGTTGCCGCCGTAGCCGTGACCGGCTGCAACCTGGATCTGACCAATCCGAACAACCCGACCGTGTCGGGCGCGCTGTCCAACCCGCGCGCCGCAACGACGCGGATGATCGTCGGCGTCATGGCGACCTATCGGGCGAACCGGCCTGATCAGATCCGCGCCTTCGGCAGCTTCGGCCGTGAGACGTACTACATGTTCATCACGGACGGCCGCTTCATCACCGGCCCGCTGCGCGACTGGAGGCAGAACAACTCCTTCGACGCCGGCACGCAGTGGGGCGCCCGGTACGGCAATTACCGCAACGCGTACGAGGCGGAGAAGATCGTCAATACCACGACGGCCCTCACTGCCGCCGAGAAGGCCGGCGCCCTGGGCGTGCTGGATCTGTTCGAGGCGCTGGACATGCTGCACGTCATCGAGGCCCGCGGGCCGATCGGAGCGGTGGTCGATATGACCGACGACCCGAACGCCGTCTTGCCGGTCGTGAGTCAAGACTCAACCTACGGCTGGATTTCGGCGAAGCTCGATGCGTCGCTCGCGGAGCTGAACGCCGCGGGCGCCACATTCTACTTCCCGATCTACAACGGCTTCGGAGTAGGCGTTCCCAGCACGCCGGCCGGCTTCGCCGAGTTCAATCGCGCGATCAAGGCGCGCGTCGAAGTCAAACGTGGATCGCTCGGCTGCGCGACGTGCTATGCGACCGCGCTGACCGCGCTGGGCGGCACATGGATCGACACCACCGCCAGTATCAATAACGGCGTGTACGTGATCTATTCGACGGCGGCAGGTGACGCGCTCAATACGGTGGGCGTGGGCGGATCGACCGCCAACGACGAGTACGTGCATCCCGGTATCGACTCGATCCCGGGCGTGACACTCGACAATCGGTGGGTTCGCAAGATCGGAAGCGGCTGTCCGGCATCCTCCCCGCGGTCCGAGGTGGGAGTGAGCGCCACACATCGGCCTTGCACCTACGCGAGCAACACGGCTTCAATTCCGGTCGTTCGGAATGAAGAGCTGTGGCTGATCCGCGCGGAAGCGGAGTGGTTCACGGGTGCAAAAGCAGCCGCGATCGCGGACTTGGGGACCGTACGAACCAAGTCGGGCGGCGCGAGCGGTGGTACACCTGCCGTCGCCTTCGCGGCCCCGGTGGCCGATTCGCAGTTTGTCCGTGAGCTGCTGTTGCAGCGTACGCTGTCGCTGTATCAAGAGGCGCAGCGGTGGCCAGATTATCGCCGGTTCGGCCGTCTTGCGGATCTCGGCAAGCTGCCGCAGGACGTCGCAGCGGGCTTCACGGTCGCGACGGCGAGCGTCTTGCCCAACCAGGAGTGCGACTCGCGGAACCGGGCGGGCAACCCGGGTGGCATTCCGATGAGCTGTCCGAACGGTCCGCCCGTGCCGTAAGGGGCTGGAGATCTGAAACAGGGCGACGCCCGGGAGCAATCCCGGGCGTCGTTTTTTTATGGTTTGGGACACAGTCAACTCCAATACCATGACATTGCAGACCAGGCCCAGCATGGGTGGTGGTTTCGTCGCGCACAAATAGTGGCTCTAAAGGCTTTGGTGCTTGGCAAGCGACCTGATTGGCGGCGGACAACAGGAAGAACAGGGCGAGCGCTGCTACGCGCCCGCGACGATCTCATGCTACACCATCGGGGAGTGGGCGAGCGACACCGCGAACTTCTCGAGCGTGCCAAGGTAGCGATCGACATCCTCTTCCGTGTGCTGCGCCGAGAGCAGCCACTGCTCGCCCTTGCTCCATGGCGGCAGGAACACCCCGCCGTTGAACTGCACCAGCCACGCCGCATACGCATACCGCCCATCCAACGCCCCGAACTCCTCATAATTCCGCGGCAGCCGCTCGGCGTAGGTGATCGCGCCCTTCGCGCCGCAGGAGACGAGCTGCGCGGTGAGTCCATGGCGTTCGATCACGTGCCGCGCGCCGTCGGTGATGCGCCGGCTCAGACGGTCGAGGTGCTCGTACGTCGCCGGCGTCATGACCTCCGTGAGCATCGCGCGCGCCGCCGCCATCGTGAGCGGATTGCCGTTCATCGTTCCCACCTGCTCGTACCGGCCGCTCGTGATCTCTTCCATGATCTGCCGCGTCGCGCCGATCGCGCCGACCGGCAAGCCGCCGCCCAGCGCCTTCGCCAGGCACACGATGTCCGGCACGACGCCGAACAGCTTCGTCGCCCCGCCCGGATGCACCGTGAGCCCCGTCTTGACCTCGTCGAAAATGAGAATCGCGCCGTGCTTGCTCGTGAGCCGGCGCAGTCCCTCGAGAAACCCCGGCGCGGGATAGATGATGCCGCAGTTCATGAGCACGGGCTCGACGATGACGCACGCGATGTCCGCGTTCGGGTCCTCGAATTCGCGGCGCACGGGCTCGAGGTCGTTGAACGGCAGCGCGCGCGTGAGGCCGAGCATCGCGGCGGGAATGCCGCTCGATGCCCGCGTCTTCTTGATGGTCCCGCTCGGCCGGCGCGTGTCGGTCGGCTCGTGCCAGATGGACGTGCGCACCGAGTCGTGATGGCCGTGATAGGCGCCCGTGAACTTGATGAGCCGGTGCCGCCCCGTGATCGAGCGCGCCAGGTGGATCGCGTTCATCGTGGCTTCGGTACCGGAGTTCGAAAACCGCCACAGCGGCAAACCGAAACGCCGCGCGAGCTCCTCGGCGACGAACGGCGCATCAGGGACCGGCTGGCCGAAGTGCGTGCCTTGTGTCACGCGCCGCGAAACCGCAGCGACGATTGCGGGATGGGCGTGGCCCGCGAGGCCCACGCCATAGCCGCCGTGATAGTCCACGTACTCGTGGCCGTCCACGTCCCACACGTGCGAGCCCTTGCCGTGACTGATCCAGATCGGACTCGGCTGCGAGATCTGCCAGCTCGAGGTCACGCCGCCGGCCAGCGCGCGCAGCGCCTCGCGGTGATGGCGCGCCGAGTTCTGCTGGCGCTCCGCAAAGAGCCGCTCCTGCTCGGCGATCAGCGAGTCGAGGATCTGATGCGACGCGGTCGCGCGTGGAACGGAAGTCGTGGACATGGGCTCGCGGTAAAGCTGTGGGCCCAAGTCCGTTGTCGCAACATACGCGTTTTGTCGCTTAGACGATGTCGCGAAGCGGGCAACGCAGGCCGGGAAAGACGTCTTCGCCGTCGAGCTCGTCGTCCGGTCCTACCAAGGCGATGCTTCCGTCGGATCGATAGATGCGGGCGTGGCGACGCTGCGGATCGATTACCCACACGAGGCGCACGCCCGCGCTGAGCCACTGACCGATCTTGTCGAGCACTTCACCCGGCCGATCATTCGGCGAGAGGATCTCTGCAATCCAGTCGGGCGCCAGCGCGGCATATCCTGTGTCGGGGATCTGCGTCAGCCGTTCCCGCGTGACAAAGGCGACGTCGGGCGCTCGAACGGTATCCGGGTCGTGCTCGATCTTGAACCCTGTGTCCTGCGGGATAACCGCTCCCAAATCGTGCTTGCGAGCGTATTCCATAACCTGGAAGAACAGCCGCCCGGCGATCACGCCGTGGCTCGTACTCGGCGGCTCCCGCACGATGAGCTTGCCGCGCACCAACTCGGCCGTCTTCCCTGGCTCACGGAAGCCGAGCAAGTCGCCTGCGGTCTGAAGGACGGCTGACGGCATAACTGGAACGTAGCGACCCTGCGAGGACATCGCGAGAGAATGCGGCCTTCCTGTCAACGCTCCGTCAACGCTTCGGCGATCTCCGCCTAGCGACGCGCGAGCGAGAGCCGCGCAAACGGGCGCCGCACACCGGCGCTGTCGTTGTCCATGTGCCACCGCCAGGTATCAGTCGTCCGGTCGTAAACGAACGTGTTGTGAAAGCTGGTGGTGGCTGTGTAGCGGAAGAAGAAAGGAATGGAGTCGCCGGCCACGTACCCGCGGCCAATTCCCGCCGGATCGAAGGCGCTGGTCCCCGTGTTGTCCATCCACATGATGGCGTACTCACCAGAATGCGGGTCGCGCGCGAACATTACGACCGCCTCGTAGGCCGGCGATCCGTCGGGGTTCCGTTCGCGCGACACCTCGTGCATCTGGACGTATTCACGGCCGATCATCCACTGGAACGCGACATCATGCGTCGTCTGGCGGCCCGAGATCGCGCCCGTCAACACCCACTGGCCGATGAGTCGATCGAAGACCGAATCCACCGGGAGGCCCCGCGACTGTGCGGCGAGGGGCATCGCTGCACAACCGGCAACCACCGCGACTAACGCAAACCTACGCATGGACACCTCGAAGATCGGGTGACGACATCACGGCCAGTGGAGCGCGACTTCGACACGTTCGCCCTTCACCAACTCGGCCCAGCTCTGCACCGACTGAAAACTCACCGGCGCGCCAACTTGTGACGGAATGGCGATGCCCCTGACCCAGATGCCGCCGCGCGAACACGGTAGCTCGTAATTCAGCAACTCTCCGGGGTTGATCGAGCCAATGCGTGTCGTGCCGAGGCCCCTGTCACCGATGCGAATCTCGAGCGCATGCGGCGTGAGATTCGAGACGACGATGGCGCACGCGGTCTCATCGATCGTCCGCTGCTTGCCTGTCGCGCACGCGGCGAGTGCGACCAGACCGCTAAGAAGAACGCCGCACCGTGACATGTCGCACCACACGCCCCGCCGGCAACTCGACCAGCGTTCCCGACATCTCGGCGCCCTTGGGCGCAAAGCTCCAGCGCGCGTGAAAGCGCGTCTGGATGTCCATGAACCAGACGTGGGCTAGAGTGTCGTACTGGAGACGGTCGATTCCCATGTTCACGCGCGCGCCGTTGACGATTTTGTCGGCGACCATGCGCACCGGTCCGTTCGGCCCCGCGGCGGAATCGATCTGGTAGATCACGTGTTCATCCCGGCAGGCCGGGTCGTGCGCGCGATCGGCGCAGAGGGATGTGCCTTCCCAGGTGCCGAGGATGCTCGCGGCGGGGCCGGCGGTCGACTGGGCTTCCAGATGCCCGAACGAAAGTCCTAGTATCGCGAGGACCATACTTCGTTTCGCCATTCGCGCTCCGATGGCCGCACCGATGCCACCTGCTAGTCCAGCCAGGACGAATGCCGTCATCGCACCGCCGAGAATCGCCCCGAGTGTTAGCTCGCCCGCCGGCCTTCCTGGCCCGATGAGCGCAGACACCAGCGATCCCAGGGTGACGTCAACGAACGCGAGCACCATGGCCGCGAGAAAGCCGAGTAGCCATTCTCGCCGCCGTGCGACGAGGGCTGCGACGATCGCGTAGAGCAACAACGCACCGGGAACGAGCAGAGCGTGAGAGAAGCCGAGGCGCTGGGACGCGAGTGCGCCCGCCGCATCGAAGAGCAGGAGGGCCACGATACCGGCAACGACAATTGGACCCACGCGTGGCCTTTCGGAGCTCATCAGCGTCGCACCGCTATCCAGATGTCCACGGCGTCAGAGCCATCGTAGATCTCAAAGTCGAACGTATACGCGCGCTCGGGCTGCGCCTGTCGATCAAAATACGCCCAAACGGTCTGCCAACCATCGATGACCGCCTGCGGC
>DATGEQ010000017.1:0-2973 GCA_035309945.1 Gemmatimonadales bacterium
TCGAGCTCGCCCACGGCGAGATCGATCAATGGCACGCGCTGACGGACCGCGAGATCGTGCTCAGCGCGCCGACCACGCTGGCCGCGCACATCGACCCGATCCGTATCGGGCAGGTCCTCACGAATCTCATCGAGAACGCGCTCAAGTACGGCGGCGAAGGCTCGATCGAGGTGGGGATCTCCCGATCGCCGAAGTCGGCCAACATCACCGTGCGCGACCACGGGCCGGGCGTGGATCCGAAGGATCGCGCCAAGCTCTTCGAGCGCTTCTACCAGGCTCATCCCGGACGCTCGGGCATGGGCCTCGGCCTGTACATCACCCGTCAGATCGTCGAGCTGCACGGCGGGCGGATCTACGCCGAGTTCCCCGACGACGGCGGGACGCGCTTCGTGGTCAGCCTGCCGCTCGACTGACCTCTTTTGACATATGCCGATATGGGTATATGTTGTGCGAGATGGCCCGCGCTCCGACGACATCCGACGCCTTTAATGCCGTCGCCGAACCACAGCGGCGGCGGATCCTGGTGCTCCTCAAAGGGCGCGAGCGACCGGTGAACGAGCTCGCCCGGGCGCTGCGCATCACGCAGCCGCGCACGTCGAAGCACCTGCGCGTGCTGCGCGAGGTGGGGCTCGTCCGCGTCCGCGAGGCCGGGCAGCAGCGGCTCTACGGCCTGGACGCGCGGGGGCTGCGGCCGGTCCACGAGTGGGTCGGCGGGTTCGAGCAGTTCTGGAACGAGCGCTTCGACCGGCTCAACACGTACGTCAAATCACTTCAGCGGGAGGATCAGGGACATGGCTCTTGACGCGAGCGCGCCGGCTGCGACGGATCGCGAGATCGTCGTCACGCGCATCATCGAAGGGCCGCGCCGGATCGTGTTCGACGCGTTCACCGATCCCGAGCGGCTCGGCCGGTGGTGGGGCCCGACCGGCGCCGCCATCACCACCCGTAGCTTCGACTTCCGCCCCGGCGGCGTCTGGGACGCCACGATCAAGGGGCCCCAGGGCGAGTTCCCCAACTACGTCGTGTGGAAGGAGATCACGCCGCCGGAGCGCATCGTCTGGATGTACTACGGCATGGGGAAGGACGACCCGAACCCGGTGGAGACCACGCTCACGCTCGCCGCGCGAGGTGATGTGACCGAGGCGACGCTGCGCTTGATGTTCGGTAGCAAGGAGGCCCGTGAGACCGCGCTGAAGTACCACGCGCTCGCAGGTGCGAAGCTCACGCTCGAACGGCTCGCGGCCGTCGTCGCGCAGGGCAAGGGCCAGTAGTGGCCGAGAGGGGATCGAAGATGAAGAGCACGAAGAAGCCCGCCAAGGGCAAGACCGGCAAGTCGTCCACGCTGTTCTCGGCCGAGGAGAAGGCCGCGATGCGCGAGCTCGTCAAGGAGCGGAAGGCGGCGGAGAGCGGCCGCGGGGCCGAGGCCGCCGTGATCGCCGCGATCGCCAAGATGAAGGAGCCCGACCGCGGTCTCGCGAAGCGGATCCACGCGCTGGTCAAGTCCAGCGCGCCGAGCCTTTCCGCGAAGACCTGGTACGGGATGCCCGCCTACGCCAAGGACGGCAAGGTGGTGTGCTTCTTCCAGGACGCCGGGAAGTTCGGCACCCGCTACGCGACGTTCGGCTTCCAAGATGCCGCGAAGCTGGACGACGGCCCGCTGTGGCCGGTCACGTTCGCGCTCAAGGAGCTGACGCCCGCGGTCGAGACGAAGATCGGTGCGCTCGTGAAGAAGGCGGCGGGCTGATGAACGCGCGGCCGATGGGGTCAAGTCGATGCAAGGGAGACCCAGCCGGTACGATCGTCGCCGACCGGCTGTGATCAGGGAGGGTGTTTCGTGTCGCATCCGAACGAGGAAGTGATCCGGGCGTACGTCGGAGCTTTTGCCCGCGGCGACCTCGATACGGCGAAGACATACCTTGCTGACGACATCGTCTATCACGTCGGCGGGCGGCATCCACTCGCTGGCGACTATCGCGGCAAGGCCGATGTGATCGGCTTCTTCAAGATGCGGAGCGAACGAACGGGTGGCACCTTTCGAATCGAGTCTCACGATCTGCTCGCGAACGACACGCACGGCGTGGCCTTGTCAAAAGCGACGGTGGACCGTGGTGGGCAGCAGTTCAGGTGGAATGTCATCACCGTCTACCACGTCGTCGGCGGCAAGGTGACCGAATGTTGGATTCACGACAGCGATCAAGATCTCGCCGGCAAGGCGCTGGCATAGCGCCCAAGTCGAGGCTCCTCCGCAGAGCGGCAAGCCAGCGGACTTAGGTCTGGCGCGACTGCCCCCAGAGCGCCGCTCTCCGGGAAGGCACGCTCTTCCAGCCGTTTCGGCGGCGCATCCAGTCGTCCGTCGATCGCCGCTCCTATCGCAGGCGTTATGACGCGGGCGGACTCTCGGCACCTTCAGCGACCGGATCGCGAACGAGGTCGACCTCGATGCCGTGCGCGTTGATCTCATCGACGCAGTCGCGCAGACCGTGCAGCCAGCCCACGCGAGCCTATGGCTCCGCCGATGACCCACCCGCTCAGCGCGGCTCCGCGGCAATTCAGCGGGACGTTGCGCCATTGCACTGACATGCCCCGAACGGTATCGGTACTGGCATCACTGCACGAACGACCGTCCACGAGGATCAGGGCCTATGTTTATTGCCGTTTGGTTGCCCAGGAGGGGTGGCAGAGCGGTCGAATGCGGCGGTCTTGGAGTTCTTCGCAGCCACCGGCGAGATGGGATCACCGAGTTCGCGAGACCCGATGGCTGGTCACGCGCGCACCAAGTAGCGTTCGGCGTAGACGCTCAGCACGGAGGGAAGCTTGATGGAAGGCGAGGGTCTGCTACTCACGCTTGCGCAGATTGGCGTCATCGTAGCCGGCTTCGCAGGGGTTGCCGCGTCGCTGCGCCAAAGCTGGACAGGTTCCGAGCGAGTGCAGTTTCAAATCCTGGTGGTTGCCAGCGTGGCCATCATGTTCTTC
>DATGEQ010000018.1:0-22974 GCA_035309945.1 Gemmatimonadales bacterium
GCATGCTCGCCCTCGCGGGTGTGTCGTGCTACGACGCAACGAGTACCGATGCGGCGCGCGCGATTCCGCGCCTCGTCACGTACGCGCCGCGCACGGGCGCGATGATGCCGCTCGTCGGCGGCGATACCGCGGCCATTGGACCGCTTGCAGTTGCCGATTACGACGGGGACGGCACGCTCGATCTCTTCGTCGGCGCCCGGATTTATCCCGGGGCATATCCGCTCTCGCCGTCGTCGCATCTCTACCACAATCGCGACGGACGGCTCGAGCTCGACTCAGCGAACGATCATCTGTTCTTCGAGATGGGAATGGTTTCGGCCGCGATGTTTTCAGATATCAACGGCGACGGCGAACCGGATTTGATAGTCACGGTGGAGTGGGGCGGGATCCGGATTTTCTTGAACCATCATGGGCAGTTTACGGAAGCAAACGTCCCGGGACTCACCGATCTCCACGGCCGCTGGAATGGGTTGGCCACGGGTGACCTCGATGGCGACGGCCGGCTGGACATCGTGGCCACGAGCTGGGGCCACAACGTGCAGTACCCTCCGACGGAAGCGCGGCCATTGCTGCTCTATACCGGCTATTTCACGGGAGGCCACAGGCCGGACATCCTGCCGGCGCAAGAGGACCCGCGGATCGGCGCCCCCGCACCCATCGTTCCGTTCGAGCAGTTTGCGCTCGCGTTTCCGGCGGCCGCGCAGCGCATCGGTAGCTTCGGCGCTTATGCGGATGCCAGCGTCGATAAGCTGCTCGGCGCCGCCGCCGCTTCGGCCGCGCGCCTCGGCGCAACGACGTACGACAACGCCGTATTCCTGAACCGCGGTGATCATTTTGAAGCGCACAGCCTCCCCGCCGAGGCGCAATGGACGCCCGCCTTTTATGCAGGCGTTGCCGACTTCAACGGCGACGGCAAGGAAGACATTTTCCTGAGCCAAAACTTTTTCGCGACCGACGTCTCCACCCCGCGCTACGACGCCGGCCGCAGCCTCCTGCTCGTGGGAGACGGGAACGGGTCCTTCGCGGCGGTCCCGGGGGAAGCATCGGGACTGGTCGTTTATGGGGAACAGCGGGGTGCCGCCTCTGCGGACTTCGACGGCGACGGCCGGCTCGATCTGGCGGTGAGTGAGAATGGCGCGCCGACACGGCTCTTCCACAATGTTGGCGCCAAACCTGGTCTGCGCGTGCGCGTGATCGGCCCGGCCGGCAATCCGACCGGCGTTGGCACCCAGATGCGATTGCGGTACGGAGACGCAGCCGGACCCGTGCGCGAAGTCCAGGAGGGGTCAGGTTACTGGTCGCAGAACGGCGCGATCCAGGTGCTGGGCGAGCGGGCCGAGCCGAGCGCGTTGTGGATTCGCTGGCCGGGCGGCCGGGAAGCCGTGATGCCGCTTGCGAAGGGACAACGCCAAATCACGGTTCGGATGCAGAAATAATGAAGGGGCGGGATCGCTCCCGCCCCCTCGACCATCTGACGACATGAGCGTCTAGAACAACCGCAGATACCGCGCCGCGTATCCTGGACGCGCGTCCTGCAGCGCCTTGAAGCGTTCCGCGACGGTCTCCTGGTGGATGGGACTTCCAACCGGAGCCGCCATATCGGGCGCACTCGGTCCACCGAACGTGTACACCGCGCGTTGCAGAATGTCGAGCTCCTTCGCGGGCACGGGCATCTGGCGAGGCGTGCTCGGGATCAGTCCATCAATGCGCCGCCGATTGAAGAAGGGGTCGACGCCCTGTCCCATGAACTCGATCTCTTGCTCGTACTGCAAGTCCTTGAGCAGGGTATCGACGGGCTCGGCGCCGGTCAGCGCCGGCAAACCACCTCGACCCACGCGGCTCTTGTTGATGAGGTTCGCGGCGGTCACCAGGTTTCCGCCACTACGGATCAATCCCTCGGCCCACAGCAGGTCGTTCATCTGTGGCGTATAGAACGGGTCCTGCCCCGTACCGTCGTCCGTGGGAAGGTCTTCACCGCGACTCGCCAACTGGTGATAGCGCACGTGCGCCAGATTACTCTGGTGGTACGAGCCGCGCGCCGGTGGGAAAATTACGACGGTCGCGCACGCGAAATCGGTTCCGGCTCCGGAATCCGCCGGAGCAATCCCGACTTGGGCCTGGTAATTGGCATTCCCCGCAGGTCCAGAGGTGCCATCCCCGACCCGTTTGTCTGCGGAAATCGTCGGACAGGGATTGCCGTTCGGCGCCGGCCACGGGTCCACATGATTGGTCGTCACCAGGGCAGCCACGCGAGTACTCACGCGCTCCGTGGCCACCGAGTTGCCCCAGTTTTTAATGCAATCAATGCCGCACTCGCGGTTGGTCACATCGATGAAATACGACCATTCGAATGGTGCGGTGCTGCTGATTCCTTGCGACGCGTACGTTGCCACCGACGCCCAGTCAGCGGCGGTGTTTTCGGTCGAGTTCCGGGGCCAGAGTGCGATCAGCTCCGCCTGCATCGTCCGAATGAGCTGCTGAATCTGGACGTTGGTATACGCCTGCCCCGAACCGATGCCCATCCAGTCCGGCTCCGTGCTCCAGCCCGTGATTCCCGCCAGTGCGTACGCCTCATTGAGTTTTACGAGCGCGCTATCACGGAGCTGCGCCCGTGTGCTGAATGGCAGCGATGACGGATGCGTCAGATCGGTGTTCTCGTCCGCGAAGAATCCCTGGTCGTAGGTCATGGAGATCGCCGCGAGCGCCATACCCTGCAGCATCTTGCCGATTGCCTTGTTGCGCACCGTCAGCGTGCTGTCTGTCGCGCAATCGAGATCGAAGCAGATGTGGTTCTTCTGTACACCGGTCAGCACCGCATTGGCCGATGCGAGCACGGTGTAATAGCCGTACCACAAGGCTGCCACCGTTGGGCCCCCGGCGGCCTCCGGTGCCGTTGCGCTGTTGTTCCAGCCGCACCGTACCGGACAATCGGAGCCCACCGAGCTGTAATACCGCATCGCTGCGTTGTTCCACGAGGCTGTGTAGTTCTTGGCCATCGCATCCAGCGGCATGACGTAATAGTTGTCGCGCGCCTCCACCCACGACAGAATGCCGCCGGCGAGCAGCTGCTGGAGACCAGCGGGCTGGGAGAGCGCGCGCTGCCGGTCGGGCGCGTTGGGGTTCTCGACGTTCAAATTGCAGCTCGTCGTCAGAATGGCTGCAGCGGCGAGCCCAAACATCGACCACCGCAGCGTCGCAACATCTCGAAGTGAGTTCATGTCGGCCTCCTCAGTAGGTGACTTCGACGACGGCCGACAAGGTCCGGAACTGGGGATATTGGAACCAGTCCATCCGGACCTGGAACGGATCGCCGAAGAGGCCCGAGACTTCCGGATCGAGCCCTGAGTATTTCGTGAACGTGAGCAAGTTGCGGCCCACGATGCCGACGCGCAGTTCGGCGAGACTGCTCAAGCCGATCGCGCGAAGGGTGCTGGGCGAGAACGAATAATTGATCGACAACTCCTTCAGCTTGGCGTACGATCCGTCTTCGATGAAGAAGTCGTTGGGATCGAGTCCGTTGTAGAATCCGACTCCATAGTACGGCAGCGCCTTTTGCGGGCATTTCGGCATCGGATTCGTTGGGACGGTGGTGCCGCCCGGCCCGGCGCCGCACGCGGGATCGTTCGTCGGCTTGCCGAACTGATCCTGTACCCGATCGCGCGTCGCCTGGAAGGCCCATTGCCGCGTGCCGTTGTACAGCTGTCCACCGTGCGACCAATCGAGCAACGCATTCACGGCAATGCGCTTCATGTTGAACGTGACACCGAAGCTCATGTTGAAGTCCGGGTTGGCGTTGCCGATCTTCGTGATGTTGGACGTAAGAGCGCAGGCCCCACCGGCGCCGGGCACTTTGCAGAAGACGTACTTGATCGCGCGCTCGTTCGGCGTGCCGTAGGCGCTCTTGCGCACGACGTACCCGTCCTCGTTGACCATCACGGAATCGGGACTCCACGTCTGCCCCGGGCCCGACAGCGCCTTCTTGGCCGGATCGTCATACAGCTCGTTGACACTCCGCACCCAGTGGTTCCCGTACATCACACCAAGGTCGGATCCGTTGCCCAGGAAGAACGCGGCCGGCATCTGCTCGAAGCCGTAGAGCTGTTCGGGGATCGGCCAACTCGTAATCACCTGGCGCGTGCGGTCGCCGACGATGTTCAGCGTCAGCTGCGTCCCGGGTGTGTTGATCATGCGCGCCGCGAACGTCAGCTCGTGGGTCCGCGCGCGCAGCGCCCCGACGTTTTGCCATTGATTCTGAAAGCCGGTCACCGCGAGCAGCGGCACGAGTATGATCTGGTCGGTCGTCTTCTTCTGTGCGTAGGTGTACTCGAGACTGAATCTGTCGCCGGTGAAGTCCAGGTTCGTACCGAGCTCCAGTTCCGCGGATCGCGCTGGCTTGAGCAGCGGATTTCCGAGGTTGATCGGCTGGAACGTCTTGCCCGTGACGGAGAAGATGTCGTACTGATCGGCGAACGCGGGACGCAGGCCGGCAGTCCCGTACGACGCGTGCAACTTCCACTCGTCTACGCCCGGCACATGAAGGTCCTGCGTGACTCGCCAGGCTCCTGAAACACGATAATAGGTAGCCCAGCGATTCTGCGTGCCGAACAACGACGAGCCGTCGCGGCGAACGAGGCCGTCCAGGATGTAGCGGTCGTGGATGTCGAAGGTTGTGACGGCGTAGAAGTTCTCGTTCCTGATTCGTTCGTCGTCCGAGCCCGACGTCACGGTACTGGCGTCAGTCCCTGACCCGAACTCGGGGACGCGCGGAAACAGCAGCGCACCGGCGTTCGCTTGCAGGAATCGGCTGCGTTGATCCTCAAAGATCGCGGCCACCTTGGTCGTGTTCGTGATGATGCCGAAATGCCTGACACTCGTCAACGTCACGCCACCATTCGCCTGCCAGTTGTTCGTGGACTTATCGAACAGCGATCCCGCGAGCGGCGTCCCCGACGGCGTGAGGAAGCCGAACGGCGTGAGGTCCGTATACTCCTGAGATTCCTGGTCGTATCCGAACGTACCCTCGGCTTGCAACCAGGGCTTTATCCGCCAGCGCAAGCGGCCGGAACCGGTGAACCGGTTGCGATCCTGGTCGATTTTGCGGTTGGCGAGCTCGTACAGCGGGTTCGATTTGTTCGCCACGTCACCGCCGAGCGGGATCTGTGCGACGTACGGCGAGCCGTCGGGGTTGCAGCAGGCCTTGATGTTCACGTCCGGCTGCAGGAACATCATCCCGAAGAACGGCCCGGTCTCGCCTTCCGCCGCGCGGCCATTGGTCGACTTCCCATAGAACGCGCTCAGCGACGCGTCGAAATTCGAATGCAGCTGCTGATCGACGTTGAGGCGGAAGTTCTGCCGGTTGTAACCGCCGAGACCAAAGATGACACCCTTGTTGCGCGTTTCTTCGAACGACGCGTTGAAATTCGTGTTACCGGTACGCTGACCGAGCGACGCGTAGCCGGTCCAGAACTGTCCGGTCGTGACGATGTCGTCCCAAAAATCGTAGTACGTGGAGAACGGATTCTTCGCGATCTGGTCCGCCCTGATAATGCGCGCGCCTCCAGACGTGAGACAGTAATTCCCCGGCGAGCTGACCGTGTTTGTTGGGTTCAGAGTCTTACAGTAGCCGGGCGTCTGCTCGATCTCCCACGCATGGTGATGAGCGAACTGGAGCCGGGTCGGCATCTGGTTCGCCCCACCTTCGATCCGCGTACTGACGCGGAGGCTGCCATCAGGCAGCGACTGCCCGCGTTTCGTGAAAATCTGAACGACACCGTTGGCCGCGTCGGACCCATATAACGCGGAGGCCGCGGCGCCCTTCACGATCTCGACGCGCTCGATGTCCTCGCCGGCGATATCGGCGAGACCGAAGCGTGTGATCACGCCGTCGACGATGATCAGCGGGTCCTGCCGGCCACCGATGCTGGTCGCGCCGCGCAGTCTAAGCGACGGCTCGCCGCCAGGTTGCGCCGAGTTGGGAACGAGCCGCACGGCAGCGACTTTGCCTTCCACCGCCTGGAGCGCGGTCTGACCGGGAACGGCCTGGAGCTGCTCCTGACTGACGCTCGCAACAGTCATCGGAAGTTTGCGGCGGTCGGTCGCCTCGGCGACACCCGTGACGACCACTTCCTCGAGGCGCAGCGGATCGTTGGCGAGCGAAAAGTCCTGCGTTTGCTCACCAGAGCTCAATGTGACTGTCCGGCTCATCGGCTTGTGACCGATGTACCGCGCGGTGAGCACGATCTGCTGACCGTGTGCCGCTTCTGCGGCGATCGTCAGCGTGTACGTGCCGTTCACCGCGGTTATAGCACCAAGGTTCGTGTTTGCCACCAGAACGTTGGCGCCGCCCAGCGGGTCACCGGCGTCGGATGTGACCTTGCCCTTGATCACCGCCTGAGCGGACAAGGGAGCGGTCGGAAACGACAGCATTGCCGCGGCGACGGCAAACGCCAGCGGCGGACCAAACCTAGGTACGCGCATAAGCAGCCTCTCGGGATAAGAGGAGACGCGGAAGGGACGGCACATCGCTTGACGGCTCTGCAATCGCTACGACCCCCTTGGTCCACGCTCGGCGAGCGAGCGTGACGGCCCAACAGACTTTCGGGAGTTCAGCCTGGCGCTGACTAGCGCCGAGGCTTCATACTACGTTCTATTGTGGAGAGCGCTAGAGGGGTTGAATCAAAGGTGAACGTTATTCGACTATCCGTCCTCGCGCTGGTGATCGCATGGCTACCCCTCTCGGCTCAGGGCCGGGTGCGCGGGCGCGTGCTCGATAGCGAGCTGGGCACACCCGTGGGCGGCGCCACCGTCCGAGTCGGCCGCAAGGGCCCCATCGTCAAAACCGACTCGAGCGGGTACTTCCTGGCGCAAAACGTGACGCCCGGAATGACCGGCATCGAGGTCAAGTCGATCGGCTACGAGCCCGGCGAGTTCAACGTCCAGGTCGCCGACACCGGGACTCTTCAGGCGGTGTTTCCGATCAACTTCAACGGCGTCGATTTACCCGCTGTCGTGGTCGAGGCCCGGGCCGAGGTCCTGAGCCCGCGCTATGCTGACTTCGAACGCCGCCGCCATGTCAGCATGGGGACATTTCTGCGGTGGGATGAGCTCCATAAGAACGCGTACACATCGATTGGCGACGCGCTACGGACGGTACGGGGCGTCCGCATGCAGTGTGATCAGCAAACTTTCGAGTGTTTCGCGTACATGGCGCGGACACCGCAGTGCCAGCCCACGTGGTATGTCGACGGCATGGAAGTCCACTCCTTCCACGAGAACACGCCAATTAGTGATGTCTACGGGATCGAGATCTACCGGGGGCCCGGAGAGGTGCCGGCCGAGTTTGGTGGCTCAAACGCCGCCTGCGGTGTGATCGTCGTTTGGACCAAGTCGCGGCCCTACCGCTGAGCGGGGACGACTACTCCTTCGAAGGTGACTGAGCGCGGGCTGAAGAGGCCCGCCGTTATTGCGGTCACGAATAAGTCGGTGAGGCGACTGCGCACCTTGATTCGCAGGTTCGCGATGCGGGCTCCCGATCCGACCTGACCAGCCAGGATATCCTCCGCATTCGGGCGCGACAGTGCCACCAATCCCCAGAAGGCAAACACGGGATGCTTGGTCACGCTGAACGTCGCGCCCTGCACCGGCGTCTGCGCCGGCTCGGCCATCGACGTCGGAACGCCGAGCTCGCTCGCATCGAAGGTGAGGGCGCAGCCACTCGTCAGGAGCGCCCCTACCAACGCCAGCAGGGGAAGCCCCGCGCGACGTACACGATGGATCACGAATCTCCCGGAAAAAAAGGGGCGCACCGCAAGAGGCGGTGCGCCCCAAAGCTACAGTGACTTACATCCCGAGGGGAGCCTTCAGGGCCACATGCGCGCCGATGCCGATGATTCCGCGCGTGGCGCCGCCAAGCTTCTGGGAATCATACGCCAGATGCAGGCCGAGCATTCCGAAACTGACGTTCGCACCCAGGACCCAGCCGACGTCGGATTCCGTGCTGCCGCCTTCCGGCTTGGTCCAGCGATTGCCGACGGAGAGGTAGGGCTCGATGCTCAGTCCGGGCGTCGGAACGTTGACGCTGATGCCGGCGCCGGCGTTGAGCATCGTGAGCTTGGGCTGGGTCGCCGTCCCGGTGATGGCGCTGGCCGTGCCCGCGCCGAGCTGAAAGTTGAGGGCGATGGGGATCAGGCTGCCGCCGATCACCTTGAACGCGGCCTCACCACCAACCGACGTCGTGCTGCTGGAAAACCCGTTGGGTTTCCAGCTTGCGACGCCGGCGGTGAGACTGATGTTGGCGAGCCCGAACGTGGCGCGCGCGCCGAACGCCGTTCCCTTGCCGCCGTTCGTGTTCGGGAAGCCAAGATCGCCGTCGATCGTGACGCCCGTGCCTCCCTTCGGGTTGTTCCAGACGGGCATGCCCGCCCACTGAGCAAACGCGGGAGTCGCGCCCAAGGCCACAAGCGCCGCTATCGTCGCAATCCGCTTCATTCGTATCCCCCTTTATCAATGATCAACGCCCAATAATCAACGATCAATGATCCCAATAATCAACGATCAATGATCATTGATCAATGATCATTGATCAATGGACACTGCTTCAGTGCACCCACACGGCGCCAAGTGACACACCCGTGAGGTCGCCCAGTCCCGCGCTGATGCGCGCGTCGAACCGCGGCGTCAGCCGGAAGTCGGCGCCGAGTCCGAGATCGAACTTGAAATCCGACGTCCCGTTGCCGGCGATCAGAAACCCCGTCGGCTGGACATACGGAACGATGCTGACCTTCGAGTCCTTGGGGTCGACCCGGCGCCCGAGCGACAACCCGACCGGCACGATCAGCGCTGACGCTCCACTCACGAATTCGCCGCCGATCCCGAGGATCAGTGCGCCGTCGAGGGGAAAGTCCTCGGTATGCGACACGACGCGCTCACGCGCTTCGGCGCCGAGGAGCAGCACGGAGTTGGCGCCGCTGCCCGGCGCCCAGATGCCGCCGCGAAATCCAATGTCGAACTTCCCCGTTGCGTAGCGGTACACGCCTTCGAATGCCGTCCCGCCGGGGTCCGGGAATGTCAGCACCAGTCCGATTTCCGAACGGTTGAACGCGCGGTACGGCGCGTTGAAACTGGGCATTCCCGTCGCCTGCGCCGCCGCGCCACAAACGACACCGAGCATCAGCAGGCACAACACCCGAAGCCAACGCATTACCTACTCCTCGAGATTCGGTGCGAGGGTTACCCGACGAAGGATGCGGCGTTCCGAGAACACATCTAGTGCCAGAGTGAAATACCGATCCGTCCACCGATCGCGATCGTGCTCGGGACGCCGAGCGTCGTATTCTCCGATGTCCACTGGAACCCGACCTCATACCGCCAGGCGCCGCTCCCGTACGGTTTGCGCCAACCGACGCCGGCGCCGAGCTGCACCTGCGTACCGCTGTTCGTCCCGTTATCTGACAACACCAACCCGGCACCGCCCGTCAAATACATCCCGCGATGATGACCACCTGGGCTGTTGGCATACAGGACATTGATACTCGGCGTGATCATGTATGTCGTCGTGCCGCCTACCGTGCTGATGCTCAGTGTGCCGCGGGGCTCCCACATCAGATTGCCGGAACGCGGAACGAAGCCGAAGCGCACGTCGACCGGCGTCAGAATGACGAGGCCGCCGCTGACACCGTTCGGTTTGACGTACGCCGCGCCCAGATCGACCCCGAGCTCGTGCTCGGCACCGCCCATCGAATTGCCTGTCGCCCTCCGCTGCGCCTGCGCCGGTGCGGCCGCGAGTACCACGAGTGACGCCAGTAGCATCCCGCCGAAGAGTTTTCGCATGTCCGTGCCCTCACACTGGGGGTGATAAATGGCCCGTCAGGGAGATCCCCGACGGGCCATCTGTATCAACACGCTGGCTTAACGCCAAAACGACATGCCGACGCGGGCACCGATATCGAAATGACTCGGAACGCCCTTGCTCGTATTCGCAAAGTTGTACTTGAAGAAGCCCTCGAGACGCCAGGCGTTGGATTCCATCGGAATCCGCTTGCCGATACCGGCGTTCAGCGAGAGTTGCGTCGCGCTCGTGCTCGGCGTGCCGCTGGTACCAACGTTCGTCCAATCCAGGCCGAGACCGCCGGTGAGATACGCACCGCGGCGGGCACTCGCGGTGCCCAGGCGATACAGCACGTTCACGTCAGGCGTGAACGACAGATTGTGGCCGCCGAGACCGGTGAAATAGCTGAGCGTAAACCGCGGCTCGAACGAGAGCGGCCCGCTGGCCATGAAGCCCCACCGAATGTCGACAGGTGTTCCAGCTTCGAACGAACCGCAGCTCGTGACGCAGCCCGAGCCGTAATGGCTATACGCTGCACCGAGATCGACGCCGATTTCATTCTTGGCGACGCCACCACCGCCGGCTGATGCGCGGCGCTGAGCGACCGCCATGTGCGGGAGCGCCACCAGCGCGACTGCCGCCAGAAGACTACCCGTGACCTTCCGCATAAAGCCTCCAGTTGGGGTGAAAAAACCGCCACATCGTTAAGAACCACAACGAGTTCTGTCAACTAGGGAATCGCAGAAATGACGACGGCCCGTCCGCTAGAACGCTGACGGGCCGTCATTTACAACCTGGCGAGTGACGCGGCTCACGCCGCGCTTGGTCGCTTACTACTTGCCGAAGGTCAACCCGACCGTGAGCGGCAGGAATTTCGTCGAGCCACCGGTCGTGCTCACGCTCGTGTAGCGGCTGCCGACCACGAGCCGCGTGCTGCTTGTGCCCATCTTGAATGCCACGGCCGCGCCGAACCCAAACCCGATCTTCGATTCCGAACCCGAGACGCCGCCCGCATCGACCTTCACGTTGTAGTAGCCCAGCCCGCCCATCAGTATCACACGAGCAGGCGCGCTAGCCGGCATCAAACCATAGAGGAACGAGGCCATTCCGCCGGCGATCTTGGTATTGCCGGAGATGCCGTTGTTGTGCGAGGTCGTCGAATACGACAGGTCACCACGAATGCCGATGTTGCCAGGCAGCCAGTACGTGGCCCCTGCGCCGCCCACAAAGCCCATCTTGTCGGCTGTGTTGTAATCTCCCATGGGCAAGAGCAGACCAGCGTTGACGCCGTAACGCCAGCTGCCCTGCGCCATCGCGGGGCGGGTGGCGGTCAGACACAACGCCACCATGAGCACTGCCAGTCCTAGCCGCTTCATACGTACCCTCCGGGGGAAAAAGGGATTTTAGGTGTTTTAGGACTTCAGGACTGGCACCACTTTTGGAAATGAACCCTCTAAAGTCAACCCTCGGCAGGGCCTGCCCGGCGTGCCACGATGCGCACAACGTTCGATGCCACTTGCAGAAAGCCGCCTGCGACCCGCAGCCGGGTTGGGGTCCCGCTTGCCCCCGCCGGCGTGATCTTGACGATTCCCTCCCCCAGCAGCGTCATGAAGGGCGCATGCCGGGGGAGGATACCGACCAGGCCGTCATAGGCGGGCGCGACCACAGCTTCGGCCTCGCCGCTGAATACCGCCCGTTCCGCCGAAATGACAGATACGTGCATCAGGCCGAGGCCATCTTCTTGGCCTGCGCGATGACGTCCTCAATGCCGCCTTGCATGTAGAAAGCCTGCTCCGGAAGCTGGTCGAACTCACCCGCGACCACTCGCTCGAACGACGCGATCGTGTCTTCGAGCTTGACGTACTTGCCTTCCAGGCCGGTGAACTGCGCCGCCACGAAGAACGGCTGCGACAGGAACCGCTGCACCCGCCGCGCGCGCGCGACGAGCAACTTGTCCTCTTCCGACAGCTCGTCCATACCGAGAATCGCGATGATGTCCTGGAGATCTTTGTACCGCTGGAGAATGCGCTGGACTTCAACGGCGACCTTGTAGTGCCGCTCACCCAGATACTGCGCGTCCAGGATCCGGCTCGACGACGAGAGTGGGTTCACGGCGGGATAGATCCCCAGCTCCACGATGGCGCGGTCGAGCACGACCGTCGCGTCGAGGTGCGAGAACGCGGTCGCGGGCGCGGGATCGGTGAGATCGTCGGCGGGCACGTAGATCGCCTGTACCGACGTGATCGAACCCTTCTTGGTGGAAGTGATGCGTTCCTGTAACTCGCCCATCTCCGTCGCGAGCGTCGGCTGGTAACCGACGGCGGATGGCATTCTCCCCAGCAACGCGGACACTTCCGAGCCCGCTTGCGTGAACCGGAAGATATTGTCGATGAACACCAGCACGTCCTGACCTTCGACGTCGCGGAAGTATTCCGCGACGGTGAGGCCCGACAGTCCGACGCGCAGGCGCGCACCGGGCGGCTCGTTCATCTGTCCGTAGATCAGCGAGCAAGCGCCGAGCACGCCGCTCTCTTTCATTTCCAGATAGAGATCGTTGCCCTCGCGCGTACGCTCGCCCACGCCGCAGAACACGGAGCGGCCGCCGTGTCCCAGGGCGACGTTGTGAATCAGCTCCATGATGACGACGGTCTTGCCGACGCCGGCGCCGCCGAACAGGCCGATCTTGCCGCCCTTCACGAACGGCGCGATGAGATCGATGACCTTGATCCCGGTCTCGAAGATTTCGGTTTTGGGCTCGAGATCGACGAACTTCGGCGTGCCGCGGTGAATCGGCCAGCGCTCGGCGTCCTTGGGAATGGGCGGGCCCTCGTCGACCGGTTCGCCAATCACATTGAGGATGCGGCCGAGCGCCGGCTTACCGACGGGGACCGTGATCGGCTGGCCGGTGTCGACGACTTCCATGCCGCGGACGATGCCGTCGGTCGAGCTCATGGCGACCGCGCGGACCTGATTGCGGCCGATGTGCTGCTCGACCTCCGCGACGAGCTGGCCACCATCGACCTTCACCGTGACCGCGTTGTAGAGCTCGGGCAACTGCTCGGGCTCGAACTCGACGTCGAGAACGGGTCCGATGACCTGGACGACTTTACCGACGGTGTGCTTTTGCTCAGTGGTCTTGGTTGCCATGTCCTATCCTTTGAGAGCCTCCGCCCCACCTACGATCTCCGCCAATTCCTGCGTGATCTGCGCCTGGCGAGCTCTGTTGAACGTCCGCTGCAAGATGTTGAGCATGTCGCTGCCCGCGTCCGTCGCATTCTTCATTGCCGTGCGCCGCGCGCCGTGCTCGGCGGCCGCGGTCTCGACCAGCGCGCGGAACGTCTGGTTCTGGACATATAAAGGAAGCAGCTCGCTGAGGATCTCCTCGGCGGAAGGGCGCAGGATGTAGTTGGTCGCCCTTTGCCGCCCTGCACCGCCCTGCGCCGCCGGGGGCTCCACGGGCAGGATCCGGAGCGTGGTCGGCGGCGTCGAAACCGCCGAATTGAACTTCGCGAATACCACATCCACCTCGTCGAGCTCGCCCCTGGCAAATCGATCCATCAATGGCTTTGCCAGCTCGGCGGCGTGCTCGAGTGTGGGGCGATCGCCGATGTCCACGCGCTGGGAGGCGATGTTGCGCTTGGTGAACTTGAAGTAGCTGACGCCCTTTTTCCCCACGAGGTGCAGCTCCGTGTGGGCGTCCTGCCGTTCCAGCTCCTCGAGGCGGCGCCGTGCTTCGCGGATCAGATTCGCGTTGAACGCGCCGCACAACCCGCGATTCGACGTGATGAGCAGCAATGCCGCGCGCCGCACGCCGCTGCCCCTCCCGCTGCCGCCGGGCTGTCGCAGCAGCGGAAACCGCTCCGCGAGCTCGGGGGAGTAGAGTTGCCCGATGACTTCGGCCAATGCCTGAGCGTACGGCCGCGCGCCAACCACGCGATCCTGCGCGCGCTTCAACTTGGACGTGGAGACGAGCTCCATCGTCTTGGTGATCTTCTTTGTGTTCTGAACGGAGCGGATGCGCCGTTTCAGCTCGCGTGGCTTCGCCATTACAGCGCCTTGTACTCCTCGATCGCCTTCTTCAACCGGGCATTGAGATCGTCGGAGAGCGCTCGACGCGTGCGAATCTCGTCCACGATGCCGGAATGCTGTGCCGCCATGAACTCGAGCAGCCCTTTCTCCCACGCCTTGATCTCGGGCACCGCGACGTCGTCCAGCAGCCCGTTCGTGACCGCGAAGATCACGAGCACCTGCTGCTCGACCGGCATGGGCTGATACTGCGGCTGCTTGAGCACTTCGACGACGCGCGCGCCGCGGGCGAGCTGCTTCTGCGTCGCGGGATCGAGCTCCGAGCCGAATTGCGCGAATGCCTCGAGCTCGCGGTATTGCGCGAGATCGAGCCGCAACCGTCCCGCGACCTGCTTCATCGCCTTGATCTGGGCATTGCCGCCCACGCGGCTCACGGAGATGCCGGCGTTCACCGCGGGCCGCACGTTCGAGTAGAAGAGATCGGTCTCGAGAAAGATCTGGCCGTCGGTGATCGAAATGACGTTGGTCGGGATATATGCCGATACGTCACCCGCTTGCGTCTCGATGATCGGCAGCGCCGTTAGCGAGCCGCCGCCCATTTCTTCCGAGAGCTTTGCCGCGCGCTCCAGCAGGCGGCTATGGAGGTAGAAGACGTCGCCGGGATAAGCTTCGCGCCCCGGCGGGCGCCGCAGCACCAGCGACAGCTGGCGATACGCTGCTGCCTGCTTCGAGAGATCGTCGTACACGCACAGCGTGGCTTTCTTCTCGTCGTACATGAAGTACTCGGCCATCGTACAGCCGGAGTAGGGCGCGATGTACTGCATCGGCGCGGGCTCCGATGCCGACGCGACGACGACGATCGTATACTCCATCGCGTCGTGCTCCTTCAAGCGCTCCACCACCGCCGCGACGGTCGAGTTCTTTTGCCCGATCGCGACGTACACGCAGATGACGCCCTGCCCTTTTTGATTGATGATCGTGTCGATCGCGATCGCGGTCTTGCCTGTCCCACGGTCACCGATGATCAGCTCGCGCTGGCCGCGGCCGATCGGGATCATCGAGTCGATCGCCTTGATGCCGGTCTGCAAGGGCTCTTTTACGGGCTGGCGCTTGATGATGCCGGGCGCGACGATCTCGACCTTGCGGGTCTTGGTCGTATGAATCGGGCCGAGGCCATCGACCGGCCGGCCGAGCGCGTCGACCACGCGGCCAACCATGGCGGGGCCCACGGGGACCTCGAGCACGCGCGCAGTGCGGCGGACCTCGTCGCCTTCGCGCAGCTGGAGGTAATCGCCGAAGATGACGGCGCCGATGTTGTCTTCCTCGAGGTTCAGCGCGAGGCCGGTGATCTTGTCGCCGGTCGCCGAGACGGTGAAGTCGAGCATCTCTCCGGCCATCGCGGAGGTCAGCCCGTAGATGCGGGCGATGCCGTCCTTCACTTCCAGGACCGTACCGACTTCGCGGACGTCGATGTCCGCCAGGTCAGCCGCCTGGATTTCCTTGAGGAGCAGCTCTTTCAGCTCGCCGGGACGCAGGATGGAATCGGTGGCCATGTCTTATCGCCGTGAGAGATTGTGAAAAATATCACAAGATCGGGCTTCGGCAACGGGCGCCGGAATGTGCCGACGCGCCGGATGGGCTGGGTAGGGGCGCAGCATGCCGCGCCCCTGCCCTGATTTCACACGCGGGATCTGGTCCTGCCTCGCAGAAACCTGGTCAGCACACCGCGCGGCCCCAATTCCCGCAATTCCACAGGAGTCGCACCGGCGACGCGCCGTGCGGCTCCGGCCAAATGACTTGGCGAGGCGTAGCCGAGGATGCGAACGACGCACCGGACGGTGTACCCCGGGTTACCGAGCAGGTCTGCCGCGCAGGCGGCGCGCGCGACGTCGATGACGCGCTTGAGATTTGGCGCTCCCCCCGCGCCGAATTCGCGGGAAAGATGCTCACGCGTCACCCGCAACGCCGCGGCGACGTGCGCGGTTTTCGTGGGCGTGCCGGCGCGGCGCAGCACCTCCTCCCACGCGGCGAGCTGCAGGCGGTCAGTGAGGCGCAACAGTCGCGGGGCGTCCGCGAGCGCGCGACGCCGCGCAACCTGGGCCGTGCGGGCAGCGATCCATTCGCCCGCGACCGCGTTGTCGACGCCTTCGACGAGGACGCCGGTAAAACCGGCATCACGACATGCGGCGAGGAGCGCGCCGTCGTCCGGCCGCACCGCGGTGAGCGCGTACATCGGAATCCGCGGAAACTGCGCCGGCAGCGTCAATCCCTCGCCGTCGCAGTGGCGCACGTCGAGCACCACCGCGTCCACGAGCCGGTGTTCGAGCAGATGTCGCACGGCCTGGATGCTGCGGCACAGCCGTACGTTCCCGGCGCCGCGGGGATAGCCGCGCTTGACCGCACGGCGCGCCTCGCGGCGCGGATGGAAGACCGGCACCACGGGGTACGCGCTTGGCGCCGCCTTCATGCCTGCACCAGCGCATGCTGCATTTCCGCGGCCTGCTGCAACACCTCCCGCGCGTTGGCGTAACTCACGGTCTCGCGGGCTTCATCGAACTGCCGCCAGACGCATTCGGTAATTCCTTCCGCCGCTTCGGGGACGGGGTCGCCGCGCCGCGACTCGAACAAAAAAAAGTGGCAATACTTGTGAATCGTCTTGCCGCGAAACCGGAAATACCAGTCGATGACCTTGATCGGTCCGTGCAGCAACAGGTCCTGCAATCCCGTTTCCTCGGAGACCTCGCGCCGCGCCGCGTCGGCCGGCGGTTCGGCCATTTCGAGGTGGCCTTTGGGAAATCCCCAGTTCTGGTAAGAGTCGCGGATGAGCAGAAAGCGCACTTGGCCGTCAGGCCCGCGTCGAAAGACGACGCCGCCGGCGCTCGTTTCGCGTTGCGCGCGCGGCTGGGACTTTCTGGACTTCTCCCCGCGGCGGCTCATGGAATTGCGTGCACGTTGATTTCAGAAGACCGAGAAAGTGAAATACTTCCTGGGATTGGCCTGGATGTCAGACAGCAACTGCCGGAGCTGAATCATGGTCAGCGTCGTCTCACGGTAGAGCGTCGAATCGGACACGAGCAGTCCCAGCGTACCGGTGCGATTCGAGATCCGTGACAGGATCGTATCGGCGTTCTGGAGTACCCGCACCACGCTCTCCTGGTTGCGGTTCGCCGCCGCCATCAGCTGGCGGAAATCCTGCGACGCGCTGCGCAAATCGGTGCTCGTGGCAGCCGTGTTGTTGAGAATGGTCGCGAGCTGGCCCTGATTCGTAGCCGTATCCACGCGCCCCAGCGTGGTCTTCAGAGCGGATGCGGCGCGCGACAGCGCTTCCGAGCCATGCTGCAGGTTTGAACCGACATCGCCGATCACGTCCGCCTGTTCGTTCGTGACCTTCACCAACCGGTCTGCCACCTGACCGAAGTCGTGAATCGAGCGCCGCAGGTCCATTACGGCGGTCGAATCGAACGCGCTTTGTACGCGGGCCGCCACGGTGCCGATGTCGGTCGCGATGCGGCTTGCCTGCGCGGTCAGTTGGCCGATATCCGGCAGCGTCGCGCCAGGCCACTTCCCGCCTCCTGCCGCGGCCGCCTCCTCCAACGCTTGGCGGATATTGGGATCTACCGGCGGCGGGTCGCTCGAGATGAGCGTTGCCGCCCACTCGCCGAACAGCGACGCCGAGGCCGCAATGACGGCCGGCTTCGCGGGCGGCGTCACGCCCGAATAAATCTTGAGGTCGGTCTCCACCCAGCTGCCCGGCGCCAGGCGGATCGCTTCGACTCGGCCCACGCGCACGCCCCGCAGCACGACGGGGCTGCCGACGCCGAGGCCTCCCACCGTGCGGAACCGCGCCGTATACACGGCTTCGGTGCGGCCGATATGTGCGCCGGAGAGCCAGAGTGCGCCGCCAATCACCAGCGCGAGCGCGGCAATGACGACGAGTCCGACGGCGAACTCGTTTTCCCGCTTCACTCGGCGCGTCCCTCGATGAACTGGCGCACGACCGGGTCCTCCGTCCGCTGGATTTCTTCCACGCTACCCACTTGGCGCACGCGTCCTTCGTACAGCATGGCGATGCGGTCACCAACGGTATAGGCGCTGCGCATATCGTGCGTGACGACGACCCCGGTCACGCCGAGGTGTTCGCGGGTCCGCACCATCAGGCGATCAATGACCGCCGACGTGACGGGATCGAGACCCGTCGTCGGCTCGTCGTACAGGATGTAGCGTGGGCGCAGAGCGATCGCCCTCGCGATGCCCACCCGCTTGCGCATTCCGCCCGACAGCTCCGCCGGCATCTGTTCCCCCGTGCCGGAGAGATCAACCAACGCGAGCGCCTCCCGTACGCGCTCCTCGATCTCTTCATGAGAAAGTCCCCGGCGCCGCAGCCCCAGCTCGAGGTTCTCGGCTACCGTCATTGAGTCGAAGAGCGCGGCGAACTGAAACACATAGCCGATGCCCTGCCGGAGCCGCGTCAGCTCGTCGCGATCGAGCGTGCTCACCGCCTGCCCGTCAACGATGACGTCGCCCGCATCCGGGGGCAACAGCCCCACAATGTGCTTCAGCGCGACGCTCTTGCCCGTTCCCGAGTACCCGATGATGACCATCGTTTCGGAATCACGAATCTTGAGCGACAGTCCCTCGAGCACCTGCTTGGTGCCGAATGCCTTGTGCAAATCCTTGAATTCGATCACAACAGGATCACCGCCCAGAACGCATCGAGCACGAGAATGAGGATCGCCGAGTAGACGACCGCGCGCGTGGTGCTGCGCCCGACTCCTTCGGCGCCGCCCCGCGTAGAGAGTCCCACCTTGCAGCCGACGAGCGCAATCGTGAAGCCGAAGCTCGCGCTCTTGAGCAGCCCGAACCAGATATCCTTGAACACGTAAAAGAGCTTGAGGCCCTTGATGAAATCGGGCGTCGAGAGATCGAGCAGCGCGAGGCTGGTGAGCCAGCCTGTGACGATGCCCATCGCGATTGCAAAAGCGACGATGACCGGAAACATGAGCGTCGCGGCCAGGACGCGCGGCAGCACGAGATAGCTCTGTGGATCGTAGGCCAGTGTTTCCAGCGCGTCGACTTGCTCCGTCACGCGCATCGTGCCGAGCTCGGCGGCCATGCTTGCGCCGACTCGCCCCGCGAGCGCGAGCCCCGTCAACACCGGGCCGAGCTCGAGCATCATCGTCTTGCCGACGAGCGTGCCGACGAAGTAGAGCGGTACGGCGCCGGTAAACGTGTAGGAGGCCTGCAGCGCGAGGACGACGCCGGTAAAGGCGGCGATGAACAGGGCAACGGGGAGCGAATCGACGCCGATGCGGCGCATTTGGACGATGACGAGGCGCGCCCACGTCCCGACGTCACGGAGACCGCGCACCATGTCCACCAGGAAGTGACCGAAGCGCCCGACGGACTCGATGGCGGAAACGGAGCGGCGACCTATGGCTTCAATCACGGGGAGCAAAAGTAGACCAAAAACAATAGAGGCGCAGCATGCTGCGCCCCTACCATCCACCACACGCTTCTCTAGCTACGCCGCGAAGCTGGCCAGCGCCTTTCCGACATCGCCATCGCGGAGCCGCTTGAGCGCACGGTCCCGCAGCTGGCGGACGCGCTCACGCGTCACGCCGAGCATGCCGCCGATCTCTTCGAGCGTGTGTTCACGACCGCCGTCGAGACCGAAGTACAGCCGCAGCACCTTTGCGTCGCGCCGCTGCAGCGTGTTCAGCGCCTGCTCGATCTCGTCCGACAGGAAGCGATCCATCGCCTGATCTTCCGTGTCCGGGAGATCCTCGGCGATGAAGCGCTCGATCAGCGAGCGATCGCCGTCGGGATCGAGCGGCGCGTCGAGCCGCACGTCGCCCGTGTTCAGCGCGGCGAGCGACTGCACGACTTCGAGCGACAGCTTGGTCGCGTCGGCGATCTCTTCCGGCGTCGGCTCGCGCCGCAGCGTCTGCCGCAGATACTCCGCCGTCCGCACGATCCGCGAAAGGTCGGCCGTCCGGTTGAGCGGCACGCGGACGGTGCGGCCCTGCCGCGCGAGTGCGGCGAGAATCGCCTGGCGGATCCACCACACGGCGTAGGAAATGAACTTTACGCCCTGATCGGGATCGAACTTCCGCGCGGCGGTGAGCAGGCCGACGTTGCCCTCGCCGATCAGATCGGTGAGCGGCAGGCCGCGGTTCTGGTACTTCTTCGCGACAGAAATGACGAACCGCAGGTTGCGTTTCACGAGCTCCTGCATCGCCTCCTGATCGCCGGCGCGCACTTTGCGCGCGAGCGCGATCTCCTCCTTCTGCGTGAGCAGCGGAGTCTTGGAGACCTCGTGCAGGTACTGGTCGAGGATGTCGCGCTCGTGCTCCTGATGCGCGAGGCCCGTGAGCAGACCACCGCGCCGACGACCACCGCGACGCTTCGTCACCCGTCGCTCAGTCGCGACCGCGGGTGCGGGCGTAGCGCGTGCGGCCTTCGCCTTCGCCTTCGGCGCCAGTCCAGCGGCTTTCGTCTTCTTACGAGTATGCGGCATGTGGTCGCCCTATTTGGGTGCTCTTTAGTACGCAGAGGCAACGAAAATGTTCATGAAACAAGCGGATAATCGCTTGACACCGCCTGAACGCGCCGATAAGATGCCGTGTTCCCGTCTGACCGTCGCAGCCGATTCGCCGTCACGGGAGGCACGGGGCGTCGTACGGGGGGGGCGAGAATATAAGGGGGGCGTAGCTCAGTTGGGAGAGCGCGTGAATGGCATTCACGAGGTCAGGGGTTCGATCCCCCTCGCCTCCATGCAAGAGGCTGGACGCTGAGCCGCTGAGCCGCCGAGGAAGACTGGTCTAAGTCGTTATGGGGCGGTTACATTACGGCGGATCGGAAGCGCGGGAATAGCTCAGTTGGTAGAGCACAACCTTGCCAAGGTTGGGGTCGCGGGTTCGAGTCCCGTTTCCCGCTCTCCAGAATGGCACATGAAGGCCAAGCGACGCGGGGTGGAGCAGTCTGGTAGCTCGCCGGGCTCATAACCCGGAGGTCGTGGGTTCAAATCCCACCCCCGCTACTCAAACAGACGCCGAGACTGACGGAGTCTCGGCGTCTGGTGTCTCAGGGCGGTTAGCTCAGTTGGTTAGAGCGCCACGTTGACATCGTGGAGGTCACTAGTTCGAGCCTAGTACCGCCCATTTGCGCGCCCATAGCTCAACTGGATAGAGCGCTTGACTACGGATCAAGAGGCTGGGAGTTCGAGTCTTCCTGGGCGCATTCTTTCACGGGGCGTAGCGCAGTCCGGTTAGCGCGCCTGGTTCGGGACCAGGAGGTCGGTGGTTCAAATCCACTCGCCCCGATCTATAGAATGTCCAATGATCAATGATCACTGATCAATGATCACTGATCAATGATCAATGGACATTGTTCATTCGACATTGATCATTCTTTAGCACGCGCCAGTAGCTCAGCTGGATAGAGCGTCGGCCTCCGGAGCCGAAGGTCCCGCGTTCGAATCGCGGCTGGCGCATCGCTCTGCTCACATCAACATCCGCTCGCTGGATTCGTGACGACAAAGCCGTAATTGCCCGATGCCGGCCGCGGAGCGGGCTGCGCAAGCAGACGCCAGTGGGGCAACTGGAGCGGGTCGAAGGCCTGCGACAAATAACTCCCTCCCGTCGCTCCGGTCGTTTGCGGACCGTAACCTCCAGAGACTGCGCCCCACACTTGCGCGGTGAAGTGCACGCATGCCGAGTCCAGTGGACCGATGCTGTCGACGAGGATGTTCTGGCCCGACCAGCGCCAGCCGTAATGGACCTTGAAAGTCGACGTAGGGTTGACGACCTGCAGCGTGACCGGCCCGTTTCCGCCGCAGACGCCACCGCAAAGCGGGCTGGTAGATCGCGACTCACACGATGACACGAGCACCATCACAGCGACCACCGGCCATGCGCGACGGCTAAAAGACAACGGCAAGCCCGATCCTGCCGAGCGATTGCTGAATCGGCGCCGGTAGTGCGCCGCTTCCATCATCAGTCGTGCGCGAGAATCGCTGGAATCCATAATCGCCGGAGAAACGCGCGCGCCCGTGCAGCGCGTCGACCGTCAGGTCGAGCCCGAGCTGCAACGCGCCAAGTGCCGACGTCGTGCCGCCGCCGGAGTATTTGGCGCCGAACATCAGGCCTCCGTGCAACGCCATGCGCACGCCGGGGCCGAGCAGATACGCCATTTGCGCGCCGGCCGTAATCGCCCCCACCGACTGCGCCTCGAATTCGGGATCCGCCTTGCGATTGACGAGCCCGAGCTCCGCCGACACCGGGCCCGAGATATAGTAATGCAACCGGACGTCGAGCTCCGCCGCGTTGAATGCCGCGGTCGCCGCGCTCGTGCTCGTCGGTTTGTAGTTGACCTTGGTGTACACGACGTCCGCCGACAGTTTCTTCCACGCCACCGTCGCTTTCGCGCCGCCGCCGCTGCCGCGATAGGCCAAATCGGACGAGACCTCGCGATAATCGCCGAACGCAACCTCAGGGCCGATAGTGACCTGCTGGGCGGAAAGTCGGAATGCTGGAGTATTGGACAGTCCCAGCACGAACATCGCCGTCCAACCGACCAACCGACCAACTGACCCACGCGCGCTCATCGGGGGCCTCCGGCGCGAGGCGACGGCGCCACCGTCAGCGCCACCTCCTGGCGCCGCCGCGTGTTCTCCTGCGCGATCTCCGTATTGCGGCGCTGGATCTGCTCGCGCAGCAGCTGATTGTAGAGGATGTTGCCGCGGGCCGGCTGTGGCGCGGGTTTCTTCAGAGTCATCACGAATCCGGCCAGGACGATACCGGCGCCAATCGCGCCGCCCTCTCGCATCGACGCGGAGCCGAGGTCGCCGTTAGAAAGGGCGGAGGTGCCGGCGAGCGCAATACCCGTGTAGACGAGCGCGAGGCCCATCGGACGCCAGCTCTTCGGCGGCACTTCGGTCTCGGGCAGATAGGTATAGCCGGGCAAACTGGTGAGATGCGCGACAGTGTCGACGGCTCCGTGCGCGACACGGATCGGCTGCGACGTCGAGAAACTGTTTTGCCCGACGGACGCTTCGACGACGACGGTATAGTTCCCCGCGGGCACCGGATCGCCGCTCGACATCCGGGCCGGCCAGCGAATGT
>DATGEQ010000019.1:0-11628 GCA_035309945.1 Gemmatimonadales bacterium
TCGCGCATCAGGTCACTATCACCGGCGACTCGGTGGTCCTCACGGAGGATACGCTGGCGCTGATGCGCGCGGCCTGGCACGGGGACACGCTCCAGGGGCTCCAGTACGTGAACGGCACGGTTGTGGATCGTCGCTACCGGCTGGTGCGCCGCAGCACACCGTTCGTGGTCGAGCACGACTACCAGGTGTGGACGATGCCGGCGTCGGATTCGCAGTACGCCGTCACCGAAGACACGCTGGTGATGATGCCCACGCGCGACAGCGCGCACCTCGCGACCTACATCGCGCGGCCGGTGGGCCCGGGGCCGTTCGGCGTCGTCATGCAGCGCAGCCCCTACCGGCGTATCCTCCACGGTCCGGGGCGCTGGTGGGCATCGCGCGGCTACATCTTCATCGGACAGCACGTCCGTGGCCGCGATGCCTCGAGCGGCGACGTCGCGGATTTCGGCGACTACTCGACCGACATCGCCGACGGCTACGACGCGGTCGAGTGGGCCGCACGCCTGCCGGGCGCCAACGGCAAGGTGGGCATGATCGGCCATTCGGATGAAGGCAGGCTGGTGTGGTTCGCGGCCGTCAGCAACCCTCCGCATCTCGCGGCGATCGCGCCCACGGCCGCGACGCCCGATCCGTGGGTGATCGTCCCTTATGCCGCGATGGCGTTCGGGCCGATCAACGTCGACTGGGCCTGCCTGATGCGCGGGCGGACGATGGACCCCCACACGGCCGAGCTCGATATCGGAGAGGCGATCCGGCACCTGCCGCTGGCGACGCTGCCGCAACGGTTGGGGTGCGGCGACGTGCCGCTGTGGGACCGCTGGATCGCGCACCCGACGTTGGATGACTACTGGCGCAAGCACGCGGCGACGACGTACATCGCCAATGTGCGTGCGCCCGTGCTGTCGATGGCGGGCTGGCACGACGATTCGCGCGGGCCGATCTACTATACGGACTTTCTCCTGCGCCAGAAGAATCACCCCAACTGGCACATCGTGATGAACCCCGGCGCGCACAAGGGCGTGGACTACGTTGCCGGCGACTTCGGCCCCCAGGCGCGCTATCAGTTCCGCGACCTCCAGCTGCGCTGGTTCGACCATTACCTGTTGGGCAAGAACAACGGCGTGGACACGCTGCCGCATGTCGACGACTTCGTGATGGGCGACAACGTGTGGCGGCAAGAGAAGGAGTGGCCGCTGGCGCGCCAGCGTCTCACGAACTTCTACGTGTCGTCCGGCGGCCACGCGCAGACCTCGCGCGGTGACGGCGTGCTCGACAGCCTGCCGCCGGCGGCGAACGCGGCCGCGGCGGACACCTTCACGTACGATCCGGCCGACCCGACGCCCTACCTCATCGATTCGCGGGAGCTCGAGGAATCGCTCAACGAGGACTACACCGAGCTCAACGCCACGCGCCGCGACGCGCTGGTGTTCACCTCGGCGCCGCTGACCCGGCCGCTCGAGGTGACCGGCGAGATGACCGCGCGACTGTGGGCGGCTACCGACCGGAAGGACACGGATTGGACGATCATGCTGCTCGACGTCTATCCGGACGGTCACGCGGAGCGGGTGCAGGACGGCCTCGTGCGGGCGCGATTCAGGAGCAGCATGTCGCGGCCGACGCCGGTCGTGCCGGGTCGAGTTTACGCGTACAATGTCGACGTGTGGTTCACGTCGATGGTGTTCGAGCCCGGGCACCGGCTGCGCGTGAGCATCGCCTCGGCGCTGTTCCCGAAGTACGACCGGAACCTCAACACGAACGGGAACTACGAGCGCGACACGACCTTCGTGGTCGCGCACCAGTGCGTGCTGCACGACGCCGCGCACCCCACGCACATCACGTTGCCGGTGATTCCGCGCTGAGACCCTCGCGGGGGGTCATTCACGTGGCGATCTTCTGCGAGGAGGCAAGATGATCCTTCGATCATCGCTGTTGATGGTCGCAGTCTCGGTATTGGAAGGGCCACGGGACTTATCTCACGGCGCACCGGTTTGTGACGCGTTCTGAGGTGCGTTCGGCCAAACGCTCCAAACGCGAACGTTGACGTTGGTTGGCGCAGGGAGGGCGATTCCAATGAAGCTCGATGTCTATCTCAACTACGCCGGCACCTGCCAGCAAGCCTTTCGCTTCTACGAGCAGCACCTCGGCGGCAAGATCACGATGATGATGACGCACGGCCAAGGACCAAACGCTGCGAAACTACCGGCTAGCCAACAGAACGCCATTCTGCATGCCCGCATCGAGATCGGCGATACTGTGCTCATGGGTGCGGACATTCCCAATAGCGAACCGATGCGGAGCGCATATCTGACGCTCACCGTGGATAGCGAGCAGGAAGCTGAGCGTCTCTATGCCCTGCTGTCGGACGGCGGGCAAATCTTCATGAAGATGGAGAAGACGTTCTTCGCCAATCGCTTTGCAATGCTGCGTGACAAGTTTGGGACATCCTGGATGCTCCTCCACGAAGTGCCGGCTGCGGTTCCCGCCTAACAGGGGAGCGTTATGCTATCAAGACGACTAACCCAGTTAATTGCCGCGAATCAAATCGCGGGCGCAGTGTGGGTTGTGGTGGCCGCATTGGCATTCGGCGTGCACTCGAGTTCTTCAGAGCTGGTGCTCGCCGTGATAATCGCGCTAGCGACCCTGGTGGGCGGCGTCCTCGCGTTACGGAACTCGCGTCGGGGAATAGCGGCCCTGACTGCTGTCTTGGTTCTGCAGGTTATCCGCTTCGCGGATGCATCATTCGCGTGGCAATTCTATTTGGGTGCGACGTGGCGGGTCACGCTACGCCCAGTCTTCGGGACGGACTTCGGATTCGAAGGGCTATTCAGCGTCAGCCCCTGGCCGGTCGGTGGCGGATCCTTGCTCGAACTCAATCTCACCGCATTGCTTGCGGCCGCGTATCTCGTCTCTCAGATCTGGCGCAGCCGTGGCACGCGTGCGCAAAGCGGCTAAAGCCGGCAGCGCCCTTCATTATATTGTGAGCGCATGATGCTGAGAGGTGAGGCAAATGCCCGGAAATCCTGAATGGGCCGTTGGCGTCGGCCTGATTGTCGTCATCGTATCCGCCGCTCAGATCGTCTGGCACTTAATTGCTCCTGAAAGCGCGCAGCGTGGTCGGAAGCTTCGCGTCATGCTTCCCGGCGACAACAGTCAAGCGCTCGAAGATGTCCAGACCCGTCTCCTCGAACTCGATCAGCTCAAACAGCGCGTGAACGAGCTTGAAGAACGTCTTGACTTCGCTGAACGCATGCTCGCGTCACAGCGTGATGCGCTCATCGGTCACGGTACGCCCACATGGTCGCCGGCTCCGTGATGCGCTTCCTACTCCCGCAGGTTGGTGATTTTCGCGTCGTTCGCGAACTGCCCCTGATCGAGCTGTGCAACGGCCTTGTCACGGAGGCGCTCGATCAAGGCTTCGAGCGCCTCGAGGTGCTGGCACCTCGACCCGGCGCCGTCATTGCAAAGATCCGCGCCTGTCAGGGGCGGCGGCGGAGTGAGTGTTTCGAGTTACCCTCCTCGATGCATCAACGCGTCGTCCGCCGCTTCAAAGCCATGGCGAAGATGAGACGCACCCAGCCCGCAGATACGCGCGGCGTCATCCGTTTTGTCAGCGATCGACGCAAACCTGTCGACATCAGCGTGCGCCTCAGGCCTCGTGCGGACGGAGAAGCGGATGTCATCATGACTTTGCGGTAGGCAGTGAGTCTTTCGGGCGGGATGGACATGTCTGCGGTGGGATTCCAAGTCTTGATCGCCGTGGCCGGTCTTGGCCTCATCTTATTCGCAGAGAAGGGAATGTGGCGCCACGGCGCGGATTCCAACGTGGCTATTCTCATCCGGCAATAGACTCCCAGGGACTGTGTCGATGAGCCCGAAGGCCAAGCGCTTCACCCGAGAAGAACGGTCGGCAATGAAGGATCGCGTGCGCGAGCTGCAGGAGGGCGACGAGGCGAACGGCGAAAGCGCCGTGCTCGCCAAGATCGCGCAGATGAAAGAACCCGATCGCGCGATGGGCAAGCGGATCCATGCCATCATCAAGGCCAGCGCTCCCGAGCTCGAGCCGCGGCTCTGGTATGGGATGCCGGCGTACGCCAAGGGCGGCAAGGTCGTCTGCCACTTCCAAAGCGCCCAGAAATTCAAGACGCGCTACGCGACGCTCGGCTTCAGCGACAAGGCGAATCTCGATGACGGCACCGTCTGGCCGGTCGCATTCGCGTTGAAGGAGCTCACGGCAAGCGCAGAGGCAAAGATCGGCGCGCTCGTCAAGCAAGCCGTTTCGGAGGTAGAATTGCACGGCTAATCCGCCGCGAGGGGCTCATCAAGTTCTGGCTTTTGCTGCTGGCCGCTGTTCCGGCGCGCGCCGCCGCGCAGAACACCGACATCTTCCCGCCCGCTTCGATCAAAAAGACGATCGCGGCAGTTCGCATCGACACCGACCTGCGTGTCGACGGCGTGCTGGATGAACCGGAATGGCAACTGACCAAGGCCTCGCCGCGCTTCACGCAGGTCGAGCCACATCAGGGCGCGCCCACGGATTTCGCAACCGACGTTCGTGTGCTGTACAACAGGCAATTCCTGTATATCGGGATCTTTGCGCGCGATCCGCTGGGAAAGCGGGCGATTCGCGCGACCGACTTCAAGCGCGATTTCGACTACCTGGCGCACGACCTGGTCACTCTCACCTTCGACGGGTTCAACGATCAACGCAACGCGATGTGCTTTGCCACGAACGCCTACGGCGTGCAACGCGATTATCTGAGCTTCGACGATCTCTACTTCGATATCGACTGGGACGGTCTCTGGCGCGTGCGCACGACGCGAACCGATTCCGGCTGGTTTGCGGAATTCGCGATACCGTGGCAAACGCTGCGCTACCCAAACAGGGCGGATTCGGTACAGAGCTGGGGCTTCAACGTCTACCGCAATCGCCGACTCACCAACGAAATCTCGGCGTTCTCACCGTTCCCGCGCGTGTTCGGCGCTTCGCGCATGGAGTACGCCGGACGCTTGACCGGCCTCGAGCCACCACCGCCAAAGCCCAACATTCGCGTACAACCGTACGTGCTCAGCTCGACGGATCGGGCCCCCGCCGCGGGCGCGACTTCAAGCCCGGCGGTGTCGACGGCGAAGCTCGGCGGCGACGTGAAATGGGCCATCAATTCGAACGACGTCCTGGACTTCACGGCAAACACGGACTTCGCGCAGGCCGATGCGGACCTCCAGGTGAACAACATCACGCGGTTTTCCGTGTTCTTTCCCGAGCGACGACAGTTCTTTCTCGAGAACGCGTCGCTCTTCAGCCCCGCGATCCAGCAGGCGGGCGATGGCTCGGGCGGCTTGATGCACGTGCAGCCGTTCTTCAGCCGCACGATCGGGCTCGATGCGGCCGGGAATCCGATTCCGATCGTCGCGGGCGCCCGCTTCGTCAGCCGCTCGTCCGGCGCCAACTATGGCGTCCTGCTCATGCGGCAGGAAGCAAGCGACAGCGCGCCCGCGGCGAACCTGTTCGTGGGGCGCTATTCGGCGAACGTGGGACAACGCAGCCGCCTCGGCGGCCTGGTGACGGTGAAGAACACAGACGCCGGCTCGAACGTCACCAGCACGCTCGATGGATTGGTGCGCTTGAGCGAGGCGCAGTCGCTCAACACAATTCTCACGCACGCGGTGACGACGGGAACACAGCGACAGGGCTTTGCCGGCATCGCGCAGTACTACAACTCCACGACGCACTACAAGATCTGGTTCACGCAATCGGTCGCGACAAAGGACTTCGATCCGCAGATGGGCTTCATCTCGCGGACCGACGTCGTAGGGACGACGCCGGGAATGAACTGGTACTACCGGGGCGCGCTTCTCCCGTTCAAGCGCGTGCTACGGGCGTTCGAACCGGGCTTCCTGCCCGAATGGTACTGGCAGACGTCCACCGGGAAATTCATCGAGCAAAGTCTCTATTTCTGGCCGGTCTGGCTCAACTTTCAGAACGGCGCCTACTTCGGTTACTCCATCACGCCGGTGTACCAGAACCTGACCCAGTCATTTGCGCCGCTCGGCGTGACGATTGCGCCGGGGCGATACCATTACGCGCAACATTGGATCACGTTCACGACGAATCCATCGCGGATCGTGCGGCTGTTCGGTGATTACAAATGGGGCGGCTATTTCAACGGCAGGCTGCAGTCCGGCGACTGGAAGCTGCAATTCGCACCTATCCCGCACATTTCCGTCCTCGGCGAGCTGAACCGCAATCACTTCGTGAACGTCGGCGCCGCCAACACGACGTCCACGATCGATCTGCGAATTGTCCAGGGCCGCTTCGCGCTGAATCCGCGGCTCCAGCTGACGGCATTCTATCAAAACAATTCGCTCGACCACTCCGAGAGCTACAACGTGCGCCTCTCGTGGGAGTACCTGCCCTTGTCGTATGTCTACGTCATCTACAATCACGGCCGGTCGGAGAGCCTGTCGCAGATCTGGCAGAGCGACGAGCACGCGATCGTCAAGGTGAGTTTGTTGAAGCAGTTGTAGTGGACTAGAATTGCGCAATGCGCGACATCCGTGTAGCAACCGTGCAATTCCAATCCGCCGCGGGCGACAAACCCTACAACCTGAGGCGCGTCGCGCACTACGTGACCGCGGCTGCGCGTTCCGACGCCCGAATCATCGCGTTTCCGGAGATGTGCTTCACAGGCTACTGGCACGTGCGCAAGCTGTCGCACGCCGCCTTCGCGGCACTCGCCGAGCCCGTGCCCGATGGGATGTGCACGCGCGAGCTACTGCGTTTGTCGCGGGAGCATCAGATGACGATTGGCGCGGGACTGCTCGAGCGCGCGAGCGACGGGCGCGTCTACAATGCGTATGTCGTCGCCATGCCTGATGGGAAATGGGTCGTCCACCGCAAACTGCACGTCTTCGAGCATCCCGACATTTACGCGGGCGACCGCTACACGGTGTTCGACACACCGCACGGCTGTCGCGTGGGCGTACTCATCTGCTACGACAACAACATCGTCGAGAATGCCCGCGCCACGGCGCTGCTCGGCGCTGAAATCCTGCTTGCGCCCCATCAGACGGGCGGCTGTAATTCGCTGAGCCCGCGCGGCATGAAGCCAATCGACCCCGCGGTGTGGGCACGCCGCAAGGAAGATCCGGCGGCGTGCGAGGCGGAGCTGCGCGGGCCGAAAGGACGGGCCTGGCTCATGCGCTGGCTGCCGAGCCGGGCGCACGACAACGGCATGTTTCTGCTGTTCAGCAACGGCATCGGCCCAGACGACGATGAGATCCGCAGCGGCAACGCGATGGTGCTCGATCCCTACGGTGAGGTCATCGCCGAGACGCGCGCGCTGGGCGACGACATGGTCGTGGCCGATCTCGACGCGTCGCTGCTTCCGACGTCATCGGGCCGCCGCTGGCTGAAGGCGCGCCGTCCCGAGCTGTACGCCTCGCTGGCGCAGCCGACGGGACAAGAGATCGAGACTCGGCGAGTGCGCTTCGGTCCTTAGAACGAAATCCGTAACCCCAGCGCCAGCCTGCCTCCTCTTAACGGTACTCTCGCCCAACTCACGGTTTTCGTTTCCGATCCCACGATCGTTCCGAGCAGCGCGCCCACGCCGCCGAGCGCTCTCTGAGCTAAGATTGCGTCGTGATCGCAGTCCTCCTTCTCATGATACAAGGCCTGCTCGGCGTCTTCGACGGCCATGGCGATGTCGGCCACGTGCGCCGCGCCGGCACCGTCTCGTACGATCCGGCCCGGCAAGAGTACCTGATCAGCGGTTCCGGCCAGAACATGTGGAGCGACCGCGACGATTTTCAGTTCGTTTGGAAGCGGATGGCGGGCGATTTCACGCTCGCGACCCGCGCGCGCTTCATCGGCCCCGGGATCGAGGAGCATCGGAAAATCGGGTGGACCATTCGCCCCACGCTCGCATCGAATGGCGTGCACGTGACCGCGGCGTGGCACGGCAACGGCTTGATGTCGCTCCAGTTCCGCCGGACCATCGGCGCGATGACGGAAGAGAACAAGTCGCGCGACAGTCTGCCCGATGCGGACGCCGTGATCCAGCTCGAGCGGAGAGGCGGCGTGTACATCATGTCCGTGGGGCGATTCGGCGACAGCCTCGTCACGCAGCAGCTCAGCGGTGTATCGCTGCCCGACACGGTGTACGTCGGACTGTTTGTTTGCGCGCACACCGACAGCGTCGTGGAGCGCGCCGCGTTCCGTGACGTACGCATCACGACCACGGCGCGATAACGACGTCATGTTGATCGCCGTCACCCGCGCCGTCAGTCCGACGCTCGCCGACTGCGAACTGACACACCTGCCGCGCGACCCCATCAACGTCGTCACAGCGATCGCCGAGCACGCGCGCTATGAGGAAGCGCTGCGCTCGCTTGGAGCGACCGTCGTCCGCGCACCCGCGGAGCCGACATTGCCCGATGCCGTCTTCGTCGAGGACACCGCGCTCGTGCTCGATGAGGCCGCGGTGATCACCAGGCCCGGCGCTCGCAGCCGACGACCGGAAGTCGAATCGATGGCGACGGTGCTCAGCGCGTACAAATCGGTGCACCGGATCGAATCACCAGGCACGGTCGACGGTGGCGACCTGCTCTTGGTCGGGCGAACGCTCTACGTTGGTCTGTCGTCGCGCACGAACCGCGCGGGTCTGGCACAGCTTGGGGGTGTGATCAGGCAGTGGGGCTACGAAGTCGTCCCGGTACCGATCGACGGCTGCCTTCATCTCAAGAGCGCAGTCACGCAAGTCGCCGATGACTTGCTGCTGATCAACGAGCGCCGGGTGCGTGCCGAGTGTTTTGCGCCTATGGAAGTCGTGCGGGTGGCGCCGGAGGAACCTGATGGCGCGAACGCCCTGCGCATCGGTACCGCCGTCATCTATCCGTCATTGTATCCGCAGACCGCCGAACGCCTGGAGCGCGCCGGGATTCGTGTGGTTTCGGTCCCATGCCGCGAGGTCGCCAAGGCCGAAGGTGGCGTCACGTGCTGCAGCGTGGTGTTCGAAGCTCCTAGCCAATCGGGTCCGCCAAGCGTAGCGTAAACCCGACTCCTGCTGCGAGCCGTCCGCCACTCACCGTCCAAGCCGGAGGAATCGACCTCATGCGCCCCGCAACGCTGCTCTTCACCGTTTGCCTGATGGGATTCGCCACACTCGCTGTGGCGCAGCGACCCGCGGCCAAGCCGAAGCCCGCGCGGCACGCCGCTGCCGCCAGTACGAAGCTCGATGTCGCCGGTACCTGGACCATCGAGAACACTATCAAGACTGCTGCCGGAGCTGACACGGTCGTCAACTCCGAGCTCGTCGCCACAGCGACTCGGCAGGGGTGGGTGACGCACCTCGCGAACCGCGATCCGATCCCCACGCGCGTGGTCGCGATGGGCGGCGACAGCGTCGTCATCGCGGCCGGGCCGTTCCAGAGCGTCGTGCGCGCGGGACTGAAGGTCACCACGCGCGAGACGCTGCATTTCCAGGGCGACAATGTGTCGGGAACCATGGCCGCGCACTACAGCACCGGTCAGATCGTCAAAGGGATGATCAAAGGCACGCGCAAGAAGTAGCTACCGCAGTCCGTACACGACGACCTGGTTGGAAAACGTCGGAAGGTAGACGTGCCCGTTGGCGATCGTGGGCGGAGAAAACTTCGCGTACAGGCCCGCGGCGTCGCGCGACAAGTTTTGGTGATTGTTCCACAACTCGTGCGTGACGTCGTTAGCGTCGAATGCCCGCAAGATCCCGACGCTGACGAAGCTCTCCGCATCGCCGCTGATCGCATACGACGCCCACACAATGCCGGTCCCGTCTTTGGAGCCGTTGGAGGAGACCGACAACACCGCCCCGCTCTGCCCCGTCGGGCCCCCGCTGTTGTTGGTGATTTGCCCCGCTTGATTCAGCATGTTGCTGCCGCGATCGAAGGGTATCGCTCGCAACACATCATTCTCCGCCCAGACGTAGAAGAATTCCGTGGTCCCGCCGAAGTACGCCGCCTGGCAATGCATGTTGGCGTTGGCATTCAGCGGCACGACCTGCCGCACCTGGTTCGAGCCGGACACCCAGCCTCCCATGTTGTCTTTGTCGAGGAGGTACAGGTTGCCGTCTTTGCCGCCGGTGACGAAGTAGTTGGAATTGGGCATCAACAACGACCCCATGGTGCCGTAATCCAGATCGTAGTCGTTGAGCGTTTGGAAGTTGTAAGGGGTGAAGTAGCTGGCGATTTGGAGCGTCGAGCTGAACGGCGTAAGCTTCAACGCGCTTTCACCGCGATTCCCGGGCCCCGTCGGATCGGTGCTGTCGCCGACCGTGCCGTTGCCGGTGACCACGTAGAGGTTGCCCTGCGCATCGGCGGCCATGCCCATCCCACTCTCCCACATGCCGGCGCCGTACCCGTTGGGCGAGTCGTTGTAGACGATCCGTCGCTGCAGCGTGGTGGCGTCGTAGCCCAGGATCCAGCCGTGATAGGGGCCCCAGTCGCAGTGGGAAGAAAACGAGACGTAGAGCATGCCGTTCACGAGCGTCAGCCCCTGCCGCTGATTCTGCTTTTGGCCATCGAAGGTGATGACGTTGCCGACACTGCCGTCGCCGTTGCCGGCGTAGGTGGCGGTGATCCGCACGGGACTGCCGGCGACTTCGTTGCCGGCGACGATATTCACGGCATGCAGGTCCTGCACGAATGGAGCGCCGGGAACGGCGGTCGTGCTGCGCGTCACGAAGTAGATGACCTGTTGCGCCGAGTCGATCACCGGCGTGCCGACGATCCCGATATAGCCGCTGAAGTTGTTGTAGGTCCCGCCGCATGCGCCGGTCATGTCCGAGGCCAGCGGCGGCCGCATGCCGGGCGCGGTGAAGTTCCTCTTCCAGTACAATCTGCCGTTGTCGCCGTCGAACGCATAAACCGTATTGTTGACCGTCGCGACATAGACGACGTTGTGGTAGCCGTTGTCGATCTGCACATTGGCGACGACGAGCGGCTGCGCGTACACTTCGTCATCCACCGTCAACGTGAACACCGCGCCAAAGTGCTGGACGTTGACGTTGCTCGTCGTCAAGATCGTCTCTCTGCCGTTCCAGCCGGCGCGGGTGTTGTCGTTGTGCTGGGTGAGCACGGAAATGGCGGATGGGTCCAGCGCGCCGGAATCGGTGATGTGCGTGGCGCAGGCGGAGAGCGGCGCCAGGAGCAGCAGCAAGCACAGGTCGCGTTTGATCATGGGTCGCTAGTGTGACATAACCGGCACGGACCCGCAAGGCTCGCGGTCACCACGTCAAGGAGATGTGACATGTGGCACGTCGTGCTCCCATTCGTCGAAGGCGTCGTCACGTTCCTCGTCGTCGCGGCCACGGCAATGAGCGGTGTCTCGCTCTGGCTCCGCTATCGCGCGCAAAACCCTCCGGGAGCGGACACCGCCGCGCTCGACGGGCTGCGTGACGAGAACGCCGAGCTGCGCGGCCGCATGGCGGAGCTCGAGGAGCGACTCGATTTCGTAGAGCGCCGGACGATTCAGGATCAGCAACCGGCGCGCTTGCCGCCCGCGCCCCGGCCGGAGCGTACGCCCGTCTAGCACCAGACCTACGGCATGTACAACATGGCGCTCGGGCCCTGGCGATGACCGTGCCGTTCCGGACA
>DATGEQ010000020.1:0-69582 GCA_035309945.1 Gemmatimonadales bacterium
CATTTTGGAAAATCGCAAGGTCGATTTTCTGAACATCGCACAGCGAGGCTCGAGCTCTGCGTTTCGAGTAAATGTCTAGGCCGCTCGGCTTCCCGCGGCGGCTTCTGAGCTTCGGCTGCTTCAATATCAAAGATCCATCAAGCACGGGCGGTGATCGATCATCGTGTCTATGCGGTCGGAGGAGCCGATAACGAAGGCAATCCGCTTAACAACGTTGAGGTATACGATCCCGCGAGAGATACGTGGACGTCGGCGACGCCACTCCCGGAGGCACGTTCGGGTCTTGCTGCGGCCGCTATCCATCAGATCGTTTACGCCCTCGGCGGATATATGCGAAACGGGCCAAATCTCAACCTCGTGCAAGCTTATAGACGGTAGCGAAATCTTGTCGGAACGAGAACAACAAGGCGCGGCAGCCTCCCAAGCCACCGCGCCTCACCCCCCAAGCACCGTCTTAGCCTACGCCCTCGCGCCCCTCACCGCCCTCGGCCTCGCCACCTTCGCCTCCAGCCGCTTCAACCGCTTGAAATTCAACACCGCCAGCACCGCATCCGTCACGACGATCCCGATCGGGACCAGGGGAATCACGGGAAACAGCGGCACACCCTTCAGCCGCTGAATCAGCTTCTTGACTCGCATCGCTTTCCTCCAGAAAGGGCCGAGTCTCCCTACCCCACCCGCGCCCGCGCGGCTCGCGTACGCTTAATCCCTCCCAGCGAAGCCCTTCAGGGCTCGCGTATTGGCCGAGCCGGCGCTTCAGCGCACGGGGGCGGAACGCGCGCGGAGCGAGAGCTTGCCCCGAGCGTAGCGAGGGGGACCTGCTTTTTGCCACCAACAGTAAGGCGCGGCAGCCGAACTTCACTACCGCGCCTTACCGCCTACCCACCGAATGCTGCGCCACCATTACGCCGCCTTCGGCTTGTCACTACCTGCCGCGCCCGGCTTGGGCTCGCTCTTGGATTTGAACGGGCCAAGCACGTTGCGCGCACTGCGCCATGCTCCCATCAACTCCGCATCTTCCCCGAAGCGGAACCGCACGAGACCATCCAGCACCTTGATCTGTGCCGCGATCTCGGCCGCCACCGCATCGAGATCGGCGCTCGCACCGACATGCCCGCGCCGTCCCTCCCGCGAAGCCTCGAGCGTCTGCTCGAACTGCTTCACGGCATCCGCCAGCGCATCCACCAGGGCCGGCGACATCCCACCACTAATCAACACATCCTTGTGGTCCGTCGCCTTCCCCAGCATCCCGCGCGCCGCCTCGATCAATGCCTGGTTGCTCGCATTGCCGGGCGGCAGCCGGAACTGGTCCGCCAGCTGGACGTCCTGCTGCGCCGCGATCTCCCCCACCGCCCGCAAATACAGGAGCAGGGTGCCCTGCAGCGTGTGGCGCAGCTTGTCACGCTGCTCGGCCGACGCCCGCGTCACCGCGATGCCGGCCCGCTGTTGCGCGCCGAGCAGCTCGGCGCGTTGAATCAACTCCTCGAGCTTCGCGAGCCCGAGGCCCTCCTCCACTGCGTCCGTCTTGTGGGCCCGGAGGAAGTCGCGGACCCGCACGGCCATTTCTAGCCGCCTACGTAGTATGGCGTTCATAACGCCTCCTACCGTTGCGCACGACGTCGGGACTACGTGCTGGTTGATCGTTCTCGGAATGAGAACTCCGACGCGCGGGGCCCATAGGAATAAATCGTGCCACGAGGATTCGTGCTCAATCGCGACACATACATTCGCGAAGTGTCCTCTTCGAAGGACATCTGCAGGACATCGGACGACGCGCGCGCTCGATCGCGCGACACATCGCGCCAATCGCGCGCCATTTATTTCCTGTCGACCCGCATCTTCGCCGTGTCGGCGTACACCTACCGGCGATCTGGGTCGATCCCCAGTCGATCGACCGGCGTTTGCGTTCGTGTTCCCGACTTTTTTTCCCGTCGCGCGGCGCGCGTTGTCGATCGGATGAAGTTTTTCGGGCGTAGCCGTAAGGATTTTGTAAGGTTGGCGACGCGCCCGGTCGATCGCGCGACGGACAGCGTCGATCGCCCGGCAGTCTTGCTCGCCCGCCGCCATCTCGCTGCAATCGCACGGCGTGCGCGTCGCGGCGAACGACGCGCGTCGTCGATCGCGCGTCTCGGTGTGTCAATCGGACGCCGGACAAATTGATTTTGCGACACGCGCGGCGACAATCGCGACGTGTTGAGAGTCTGCCTTTAGGTGATAACCAGGTGATCCTTCGCGATTAGCGGGTGATGGATGGCTCTTATGCTCGTGGCCATTGAGCCGTCGGTTTGAACCCGTACCGGAGGTCACCATGCCACGCGCTTTGCTTGCACTATCCCTGCTGCTCGTCGCTGCTTGCGAATCGGCCCCGCTCGAGCCTGCCGCCTTGCCACTCGCCGCCCGTCTTGCAGATCCCGTGTCCGCCTCGCTTGCGGCATCCGCGCCGACATTCTCCTTCACCACCATCGCGGTCCCGGGCGCGACCTCGACGACGGCGTGGGGCATCAACCCGCGCGGCGATATCGTAGGCAGTTATGTCCTCGGCGGCGTTTCCCACGGCTTCCTGCTGAGCGATGGATCCTTCACGACGATCGACGTGCCCGGCGCCGCCAGCACCGACACCCGCGGTATCGGGCCCAATGGGGAGGTCGTCGGCACCTACAGGATGCCGGGGGAAGCGGCGGTGACCTTTCACGGATATCGCCGCTCGGTCAGCGGGGAATTTCTTCCCGCCGACTACCCCGGATACAACGAGATCCCGGCGCGGCTGCTGCCCGACGGGACGATCCTCGGCTGCCGTCACGCCAACGACCTGATGGCGACGATGCGCGGGATCTCGATGAGCAGAGAGGGGAACACCGAGCTGGACGTCTTCGCATCGATGAATAACGGCGCGACGCCGGATCGGCACCGCATCGTCGGTCTCTACACAAACATGGACGTCACCCCGGCGCGGCAGGAGGGATACGTCATCGATGACGGCGTGTTCACGCCGTTCCTGGTGCCGGGAGGCGATATGACCGCGGCCTGGGACATCAATCCGGCTGGGGAGATCGTGGGTGTCTACCACGACGCCGCGGGCTTCCACGGGTTTGTGCTGACGGGCGACCAGTATCTCCCCGTCAATTTCCCCGGCGCCGCCGCGACGCGCGTGTTCGGCATCAATCCGCGCGGCGACCTCGTCGGCACTTACGTCGTCAACGGTCGCACCTTCGGCTTCGTCGCGCACCAGGACAAATAACGACACGGTCGGGCCGCCGCTGCTTGATCCCGGATGCAAGGAGGCGTACGTTATCCTGCCTCCTTCACCCGGTTGTCGCACATCGTCACGCGATTGTCGCTCCTCGGTACCGCCTCCCTCGAACGGGATCGCAAGCGCGTCGGCGGGCGCGCGGGCCAGCGACATCGGCTCGCGCTCCTGGCCGCGATCGGCACCAAGCCCGCCGGCCTGAGCCGCGATCGGCTCATCGCCCTGCTCTGGCCCGAGACCGACGCCGAAAAAGCGCGTCACCTGCTGTCGCATTCCATCTATCTGCTGCGCCAGGCGCTGGGCGAGGATGCGATCGTGCTGGAAGGAGATGCGGTTCGGTTACACCCGCCGGCGGTCGAGTGCGACGTGCTGCTGTTCGACGACGCGATTCGTCGCGGCGATCACGCCGCCGCCGTGGCGCTCTACGCCGGCCCGTTCCTCGACGGCTTCTTCCTCGCGAACAGCGTCGAGTTCGAGCGCTGGGTCGACGGCGAGCGCGACCGCCTGGGACGCGCGTACGCCGCCGCGCTCGAGAGCCTGGCGACCGAGCGGGAGACCGCCGGCGATCTCAGCGCCGCGGTGCGGTGGTGGCAGCGGCTGGCGCAGTACGATCCGCACAATTCGCGCATCGTGCTGCGCCTGGTCCGGGCGATCGCGGCGGGTGGCGACGTGGCCGGCGCGCTCCGCATCGCGCGCGCGCACGAGGCGCTGCTGCGTGAAGCGCTGGGCATCGCGCTGCCCGCCGAGCTCGCCAAAGAGCTGGAGCGCCTGCGCGCGATGCATGCGCAGAGTGCAGCCGCACCCGTCGTGACAGCCGCCGCGTTGCCGCCGATCCCGACGCCTTCACGCCGCACGTGGTACACCGCACGCCGCCCCGTCCTCTGGGCGGCAGGCGCTCTCGGGTTGCTCGCGGCCGGCTGGGCGCTGACCCCGCGCCACCATCCCCGGCCCGTCGTCGCGGTCCTGCCGTTCCAGTCGCTGGCCCGGGATACGGCCCAGGCCTACTTCGCCGACGCGCTGACCGACATGATCATCACCGACCTCGCGCGCCTGCGCGGCCTCGGCGTGATCTCTCGTTCATCCGTCGATCTGTACCACACGTTGCGCAAGCCGCTGCCCGAGATCGCGCAAGAGCTGCGTGCCGCATACATCGTCGAAGGCAGCGTGGTACGCGCCGGCTCGCGGACCCGGATCACCGTCCAGCTCATCGAGGCGTCCACCGATCGGCACTTGTGGGCCGAGAGCTACGAACGCGACGTCGCCGACATTCTGGCGCTGCAGGCCGAGGTCGCCCGCGGCGTCGCGCGGCAGATCGGTGTCGTGCTCCAACCCCTCGACTCCACGCGCGCGCGTCCTCGCATTGCGAACGTCTCGGCATACGAAGCCTACCTCAAGGGCGTCTATTACTCCCGCACCGTCGGCCTGCAGCAGGGCCAGGAATGGCTCGAGCAGGCGATCGCGCTCGACTCGAGCATCGCTCCCGCATACGCCGAGCTCGCGCGCAATCTCTATTTCCAGGCCTTCTTCAGCGTGCTCGAGCCGTCGGTCGCATTCCGGCGCATGCGTGCGGCGGCGCAGCGCGCGCTGGCGCTCGACTCGACGCTTGCCGACGCACACGGCACGCTGGCGCTCGTCCTGATGCATCAAGACCAGAATTGGGTCGAGGCAGAGCGGCAATTTCGTCTGGCGCTCGAGTACGATCCGAACAACGCGCAGGTGCGTCACGACTACGCCCATTTCCTGCTCGCGGTGCGTCGTCTTCCCGAGGCGGCCGAAGAAAGCCAGCGCGCCGTCGCGCTCGATCCCGTCAATCCGGGACTCGAGTCCTGCCTCGGCTGGCACGAATTGTCCGGCCGCCAGTACGACAGCGCCGTCGCGCAGTCGCTCCGCGCCGTCGCCGCCGCGCCGGAGTTCTTCTGGGGCCATCAGACGCTGGGATGGAGTTACGAGCAGGTGGGCCGCTATCCGGAAGCGATCGCGTCGCTCCGGCGCGCGACGGAGTTATCGGGCGGGCTCCCCTTTACCCAGGCGTCACTGGGACACGCGCTCGCCATTGCGGGCGAGCGCGCGGCGGCCCAGCAGCTGCTCGCGCGCTTGACCGCCGCGCGTGCCCATGCCTACGTCTCACCCTATGATCTTGCGGCAGTCTACGCCGGCCTCGGCGACGACGAGCGCGCCATGCAGCTGCTCCAGCAGGCCTTCGCGGATCGATCGGCGCAAATCATCCACGTGGGATGGGATCCGCGATTTGCGAAGCTACACCGGGATCCCCGCTTCGTGCAGCTCCTCCGCGATCTCAAGCTCACGGAGTGGATCGCGGGCTGAACGTTTTCGGTTGTCGACAAAGAACAGACACTCGGCGGTCGTAATTTCCCCGCGCGAGGACTATCGACCTTGACTCATACCCAGTAATACTTAGTATCACTGCATGCCCTACGCCCGCATCGCCATTACCCTGCCCGCCGACATTCTGGCGAGCCTCGACCACCGCGCCGCGACGCTCGATCGCTCCCGCAGCCGTGTTGTGGCCGACGCCATTCGCGCCTATCTCCGCGCGCCGGCAGCCGCCCGCGAGCCGGTGCCCGCCTACGGCACCGACGCCGTCGGCGCGGCCCGCCGCGCCCAGCTCGAGCGCGATCTCGCCCACACGCCGGCCCAGCGCCTCGCGGCCGCCGGGGAGCTCGCGCGCCTGGCCCGCAGCTCGGCACCGCGCCGCCGTTCCCGCCGCCCCGCACGCCGGCAAATCATCAGCTTCGATTCATACGAAGACTTCTACGAATGGCGACAGCGCAATCGCGGGTAACGGCGGTGTGCGCCGCCCTGAACCGCGGCCGCGCCAAATACCTCGTGATCGGCGGTATCGCCTGCATTCTGCACGGCTACGCGCGCGCGACCGATGACATCGACATTCTGATCGAGCGGACCGAGACCAATGCCGCGCGTGTCCTGAAGGCACTGTCCGGCGTGGGATACGACTTCGCCCGGGAATGGTCCGCGACGGAGCTGTTGAAGAAACCGATCACCATCATCGGGGACGATCCGCGCGTCGACATCTTCACCGTCGCCTGGACCGTGAAGTACGAGCGCGCCGCGCCCCGGAGCAGCACCGTTGCGGTTGACGGCGTGCGCATCCCGCTGATAGGGCTCGACGATCTGATCGAGACCAAACGCACGGGCCGGCTCCAGGATGCGGCCGATATCGAGGCTCTGGAAGAAATCAAACGGCGCGGCGGCTGACCACGCCGCCGGCAAACGACACTGCTCCAACAAAGTCGAACAATCATTCTTTCGGCGAACGACGCGCGTCGTCGATCGCGCGTCGCGGTGTGTCAATCGGACAGCGGACAAATCGATTGTAGGACATCGCGCGACGACAATCGCGACATCTCGAGGCGCCCTCGCGGCACCTTCGCTCCCGTTGGGACGAGCTGTCCCTACGGCTTCTTCGCCGCCGGCCGAGCCGCCGCTGCACCAGGCATCGGGCCCCAGAACTTCGGATCGGTGGCCCGCACCTCACGCGGCACGTAGCTCTGCTTGGGATCGAGCCGGTAGCGGTTCGTCTCCCAGCTGAGCTGCGCGTCGGTCGCGAACTTGCGCAGCGCCGTCTGTTCCGAATCGCTCGCGGCCTGCATCGTCTTCATCCCATCCGCGACCATCTGATCGAAGTCGGCGTACTTCGCGACGGAAGAAAAGATGATGTACGCCGGCGTCGGCATGCCGGCCGTGACCTCGTACACCCGATACTGCGTGCCGGGCGCGGTGCGCTTCGCCGCCGAGCCGTACGCCTTCGCGCCCGCCGCGAAGTCCGCTTCATGGCCGGGCCGCACGCGCACGACCGAGATCTCCCAGAAGCGCTGCTTGGTCAGGTCCGGATAGGCGCCCATGCTCAGATCCGGCCGCGCGATCGCCTGAATCGTGCGCGTGCCGTTGATGAACTCGGCGTCCGCGCGACTCAACCGGTCGAGCTCCGCGGTCATGGCCGCGTTGTCATCATAGCGCGTCAGCGACTCCCCGTAGGCGGCGTTCGACGTCGACGGGACGACGTACCACACCTCCGACTCGCCGGTGATCGAGACCAGGCCGAGGTAGCTGTTGGGGTCGTTCGCGCGGCCAAAGGCGGCGGGCCACCCCGCCTCATTGCGCGCGTGCTCGGCGGTGCGACCCGGTTTGACTTCTTCTCGGATGATCGTGAGCAGCGAAGGCTGTGAAGTCGGCAGACCCGGTGTCTGCGCCATCGCGAGCGCGACGGTGACGGCGTGCAGCAACATCATATGACGGCTCCTGGTTGCGAGGGAGGCTAGAGCTAGCGCATTGCGACCGGGACCACAATGCCTTCGCCGGGAGGGCTTAAGACCGAATTCGTCCTGTCAGCCGCGCCGCAGGCGGCGATGGCCGTGATCAGCGTCCGGCGTCTTCCCAGGGAGACGCGGACAAGTCGTTCTCACGCCCGCGGCTTGCACGGTTGCTTACGCGGCTACCCCCAGCTCGCGCGCCACGCGCGCCAGCCGCGCGTCGAGCGTCCACAGCCGGATGCGATCGAGCAGCGCCGACGCGAGCAGGTGCGCGTCCACCCAGCCGATGCCGCGGCCCCACAACCGGCCGCGCTCGATCAACGCCAGCACCTCCTCATGCTCGGCGACTCGCGGCGATTCCAACGTGGCGAGGTCGGCCAACACCTCCGCCCGCGACATCACCTGGCCCAGGGCGATCTCGCCCAATACAAAGGGATGGACTAGGACCGCGCTGCCTTCGAGAAGCTGGGCGAGCTGGGAATTCCCACGCCGCCAGTGGTCGATCCAGACGGACGTGTCCGCCAGCACCGTCACCGCGGCGCGCGCCCCGGGGAACGCCGGCGCGGCGCCGCGCGTGCCCGCGGCATCGTGCCGCCCAGCGCCGCCAGCCGCCGCGCCGCCTCTCGGGCAATCAAGGCTTCGAGGCCGGCATGCACCAGCGCCGTCTTCTCGGCGATGCCGGTGATCCGCCGCGCCCGCGCGAGCAGCGCGTCGTCGAGGATGAGGGTTGTACGCATATGCATATGTATGTATGTGTCATATGCTGCTGTCAACGATGGATCAACAACAGGGCAGCGAGGGACCTGTCATCCCGAGCGCCGTCCTTCAGGACGCGCGTCTTGGCCGAGCCGGCCCTTTAGGGCACGGCCCCGCGCCAGCGGGCGGCGCTCGGGACCTGCTTTTTCTTGAGGCGGGCGCGCTACGCGTTGTGGCGGGAGCGTATGAGAATCGAACTCATCCAGCCCCTTGCGAGGCCGAGCCAGTTTTGAAGACTGGTCAGGCCACCAGACCCAATCCGCTCCCCTATTTCCGCACGACCGCAATCACCTCGATCTCGACCCGCGCGTGTTTCGGCAGGCCGGCTGCCTGTACGGTAGAGCGCGCCGGCTTGTGCGCGCCGAAATGCTTCGCGTACACCTCATTCATTTGCGCGAAGTCCGCCATGTCGGCAAGGTAGACGGTCGTCTTGACGACCGTGCCGAGCGACGCCCCCGCGGCCGTGAGGACCGCCTCGAGATTCGCGAAGACCTGCTCCGTCTGCTCGACCGTCGTCCGGCCGATCAGCTCGCCGGTTTTGGGGTCGAGCGCGACCTGACCCGCGGTGAACACCAGCGTTTCGGTCGCGATCGCCTGGCTGTACGGCCCAATCGCCTTGGGCGCGGCATCCGTCGCAATCACGCGCATCAGAAAAGTCCCTCGATGGTTCCGTCCGGCAAGAGCCGGATGCGCTCGGCCGCGGGATTCTTGCCGAGGCCCGGCATGGTCATGATGTCGCCCGCCAGCGCGACGACGAAGCCGGCACCGGCCGCGGGCAGAATGTCGCGCACGTGCAGCGTGAAGCCGCTCGGGGCGCCCAGCTGCGCCGGGTCATCGGAGAAAGAGTATTGCGTCTTGGCCATACAGACCGGTGTCTCGCCCAGCCCGAGCTTCGGCAGCAGCTCGAGCGCGCGCTCGGCGGCGGGAGCGAAGGAGACGTTCCCCGCGCCATAGATCTCGCGCGCGATCGTTTCGATCTTCTCGCGTATCGGCTTGCGCTCGTCGTACAGCGGCTTGAACGACGCCTTACCGGTCTTGAGCAGGCCGAGCAGCGATTCGGCGACCGCGACACCGCCTTCGCCGCCCTTCTCCCATACGTCGCACCGGACGACCTCGACGCCTTCAGCCGCGCCGACGGCGCGGACGGCGTCGAATTCCTCGTCGGTGTCGGTGATGAAGCGGTTCAGCGCGACCATCGCGGGAATGCCGAACTTCTTCACGTTGCGAATGTGCCGCCGCAGGTTCTCCGACCCCCGTTGCACCGCGGCGGGGTCGGGCGCGCCCAGCTGATCCTTCTTCTTCCCGCCATGCATTTTGAGCGCCCGAACCGTCGCGACGATGATCGCCGCCTCGGGCTTCAACCCGGCAAAGCGGCACTTGATGTCGAAGAACTTTTCCGCGCCGAGATCGGCGCCGAAGCCGGCCTCCGTCAAGACGATGTCGCTCAAGGCCAAGCCGAGCTTCGTCGCCACCACCGAGTTGCAGCCGTGCGCGATGTTGCCGAACGGCCCGCAATGCACCAGCGCGGGTCCGCCCTCCAGCGTCTGCACGAGATTGGGATTGATCGCGTCCTTCAGCAGCAGCGTCATGGCGCCCTGCGCCTTGAGATCGCTGGCGCGCGCCGGGGTCTTGTCTGGGCGCAGGCCCAGCACGATGCGCGCGATCCGCGCCTCGAGGTCTTCGATGCCGGTGGCGAGCGCCAGAATCGCCATGATCTCCGAGCCCGGAATGATCACGAAGCGCTCTTCGCGCATCGGCCCGCCGTTCAGGCCGCCCAAGCCGACGATGATGTTGCGCAGCGCGCGGTCGTTCATGTCGATCGTGCGCGGCCAGGTAATGCGGCGCACGTCCAGGCCCAGCGCGTTCCCGTGGTGCAGGTGCGCGTCGAGCATCGCCGACAGCAGATTGTGCGCGCTCGCGATCGCGTGGAAGTCGCCGGTAAAGTGCAGGTTGATGTCTTCCATCGGCACGACCTGCGCGTAGCCGCCACCGGCCGCGCCGCCCTTCACGCCGAACACGGGGCCCAGCGACGGCTCGCGCATCGCGAGAATCGCGTTTTTGCCGAGTCGCCGCAGCGCCTGCGTGACGCCGACGGTGACGGTGGACTTCCCTTCGCCGGCGGCCGTGGGATTGATGCCCGTGACCAGCACCAGCCGGCCTTTGGCGGGACGCCGCGCCAGCGCGCCGAGGGAAATCTTCGCCTTGTAGTTGCCGTACACCTCGAGCTCGTCCTCCGCCAATCCCAGCTCTGCCGCGACGTCGCGGATCGGCCGCAGCTTGGCGGCCTGCGCGATGGCGATGTCGGTCGGAACCCGGATGGCGGTGGCGGTCATAGCGCGGCGTCGAGGCGGGCGCCGAAGCACGCGCGCGCGTTCGCCGTCGTCCGCGTCGCCAGGTTCTCCAGACTCTCGCCGCGCAGCTCGGCGGCGCGCGCGGCGACGTGCTGCACGAACGCGGGCTCGTTCCGCTTGCCGCGGTTGGGAACGGGCGCGAGATACGGCGCGTCCGTCTCCACGAGCAGCCGGTCCGCCGGGCACTCGCGGATGCGGGCCTGCAAGGTCCAGTTCTTGAACGTGATCATGCCGCTGAACGAGAAATATGCATCGACGGCCATGCCGGCATCCCACACCGCGTCGCCCGCTGAAAAGCTGTGCAGCACGACGACGGGAGCGCGAGGCGTGCACGCGCGCAACATCGCCGCCATGTCGTCATCGGCATCGCGGGCGTGGACCACGACCGGCTTGCCCGTTTCGCGCGCGAGCTCGAGCTGGGACTCGAAGGCGGCGCGCTGCGCATCCCGTGGCGAGTGCAGGTAGTGGTAATCGAGCCCGGTCTCGCCGACCGCCACGACAGGCGGCTCCGCCAGCAGTTCGCGCACGCGCGCGCGCGTCGCAGGCGACCATTCCCGGGCTTCGTGCGGATGGACACCGGCCGTCGCCGAGAGTCCGGCGGTGCCGCCGAGGCGGGCGGCGCGCTGGCTACCGGTGAGCGACTCGCCGATCACCACGATGTGCGACACGCGGGCGTCGCGTGCTCGCGCGAGCACCGCGTCCCGGTCGGCGTCGAACGCGGCATCCCCGAGGTGACAGTGCGTGTCGACTAGCGTGTGGGCTGTGGCGCGCGGGGAGACGGCGCGGGCGCCGTCGCCGGGCCCGTCGTTGCCGGCGGCGTCGCCGGCGTCCGGGCGCCGAACGTGCGCGCGCCGCGCGCGTCTTCACCGGGCCAGCGCTTCTCGATCCACAGCAGCACCGGGGCCGCGATGTAGATCGACGAGAACGTGCCGGTGAAAATACCGAACGACATCACCCACGCGAACGGCCGGACCACCTCGCCCGCCAGGATCAGCAGCGCGAGCGTCGTCGCGATCGTCGTGCCGTGCGTGAGCACCGACCGCGGCAGTGTCTCGTTGATCGACAGGTTCAGAATCTCGTAGAGATTCTGCCGCCGGTACTTGCGCAGATTTTCGCGCACGCGGTCGAAGATGATGATCGTGTCGTTCAGCGAGTATCCCACGACGGTGAGCACGGCGCCGACGACGATCAGGCTGACCTCGAGGTGCATGACGCTGATGAACGCGATCGTCGCGACGACGTCGTGCGCCGTGGCCACGACGGCGGCGAGCCCGAAGCGCCACTCGAAGCGGATCGCCAGATACAGCAACGTGACGACGAAGCTCAACAGGATGGCCATGAGCGCCTTGCCCTGCAGCTCGCGGCCGACTTTGGGCCCGACCGCCTCCCGCCGGGAGATTTCGTACTTGCCGGGGCCGACGCTCTGGTCGAGCGCCTTGGCGACGGCGTCCGCCACCGCCTGCGTGCCCGCCTCGCCCTGCGCGGCCGACGATCCGAGCCGCGCCCGCACGACGTACGACGTATCGGAGCCGAAGTTGTAGATGTCGGCGCCCTGGAGTCCCACCTTGTCGAGCGCGCCGCGCAGGTCCGCCGTCGGCGTCTTCTGGGCCAGCTCGAACTGCACCAGCGTCCCGCCGGTGAACTCGATGCTGTAGTTGAGCCCGCGGGTGATCAGAAAGATCAAGCCGACGAGCATGATGCCGCCGGTGAGCGAGAACGCCCAGCGGCGCCATTTGATGAAGTCGTAGTTCGCGTTCGCGAAGAATCTGATCATCAGATACTCAGGGTCACCATGTCGGGCCGCCGTTGCAGCCACATGAGGAAGAGCGTCTTCACCACGAAGACGGCAGAAATCATCGAAGCGATGATGCCGATGATCAGCGTGATCGCAAAGCCCTGCACCGGGCCGGTGCCGACGGCGTACAGGATCAGCGCCGTCAGAATGGTGCTGACGTTGGAGTCGACGATCGCGTTCATCGCGTGCAGGAAGCCGTCATCGACCGCGAGCCGCAGCGACTTCCCGTGCACCAGCTCCTCGCGGATGCGCTCGAAGATCAGCACGTTCGCGTCTACCGCGATGCCGATCGACAGCACGAAACCCGCCAGGCCCGGCAGCGTCAGCGTGAAGCCGAACAGCGCGAGCCCGCCGAGCGTGAACAGGCAGTACAGCGTCAGCGCCGCGACGGCGAGCGCCCCGGACATCCGGTAATAGCCGATCATGATCACGATGACCAGCAGCACCCCGACCACACCGGCGAGCACGCCGTCGTGGATGGAATCCGCGCCCAGCGTGCCGCTGATGGTGCGTTCATCCACGATCGTGAGCGGCGCCGGCAGCGCGCCCGCGCGCAGCACGAGGGCGAGATCGCTCGCCTCCTGCAGCGGTTTGGAGCCCATCTCGATCTGCCCGTTCGCGCCGATCTGTCCCTTGATCACCGGCGGCTCACCCTGGACGCGCCCGTCGAGAATGATCGCCATGTAGTCGCCGATGTGCCGCGCCGTCTCCTGCGAGAAGATGCGCGCGCCGCGCCGGCTGAGCTCGAACGGCACGATGGGCTGATTGTTCGTCGGATCGCGGCGGGCCGACGCCTTCACCAGCTCTTCGCCGGTGATAATCGGTTTCGCATCCACCGCGTAGAGCGCGCGATACGGCCTGGCACCGCGCGACTCGGTCTGGGCGCCCCAGCGGAGCTCGATGGTGCGCGGCATCGCCGCCTTGACGTCGGCGCGCTGAATCAGGCTGTCCACCCGTTGCCACTGCTCTTCGGGGACGAGATACTCACCGGGCATCGAGCCCTGAAACAGCAGCGAGGACAGCACGCCGGGCGCGTTCGCGTCGGCCGTGTCTTTCTTGGCTTTGGCGGTATCGCCGCCGAACAGCTGCGCGACGGCGGAGGGAGCCGCGGCCGGCCCCTTGATGCCGGCGCGCCGCAAGACCCCGTCGATTTGCGGCAGGGCATCGCGGAACAGATTCTTCATGTCCGTGATGCGGAACTCGAGGAAGGCGGTCCGCTGCACGATGTTGCGCGCGCGGGCGGGGTCCTTCTCGCCCGCTAGCTCGACGATCAGACGGCAGCGCCCCTGGATCTGCACGACCGGCTCCGTCGTGCCGAATTCGTCGATCCGGGTGCGCACGACGCGCTCGGCGCGCTGGATCGCATCGGCGCAATCAGGCACCGGGCCCTTGGACTGATCCACTTCGAGCGCCAGGTGAATGCCGCCCTGGAGATCGAGCCCAAGATTGATCGGCACGCGCCGTACCGTCGAGTCCTTCATTCTTCCGGTGTTCTTATCCTCAACCCGGATCGTCGCGTTCCGCGGAATCAATGCGGCGATACTCACCAAGATGAGTATCCCGATCACGATCAAACGCTGTCGAATCTTCCCCATCGTCTCTCTCTACCGGTTGAGGGTCGCCTGAGCCGCCTGGCGATCCCGCTCGAGCTGCGCCACCAGCGCGTCGCGCGACGCAAATGCCTGCACCGCGCGCAGCCGGCGGACCCATTCTACATGCACCGTTTCGCCGTACAACTCGCCGCCCGCGAAATCGAACAGATGAACCTCGAGTGTGCGAGTCTCCTCACCAAATGTGGGCCGGGGACCCTGATTCATCATACCACCCAGGAGCCGGCCTGGACCCGGGATCCCGTCTCCTGACTCCAGGATCCTGACCCTCACCGCGTATACCCCATCTGGCGGCAACAACTTGCGTGGATCGGGCGGCGCGAGATTGAGCGTCGGCACCCCGATCGTGCGGCCGCGTCCCGCCCCGCGGACGACTTCCCCCCGAATCGCATACGGCCGCCCGAGCCAGCGCGCCGCCGTGTCCAAATCGCCATGCGCGATCGCGCTGCGGATGACGGTCGACGAGATCTGCTGCCCGCTGTCACGCACTGCATCGACGACCACGACCGCAAAGTCCCCGGCCTGCGCCAGCCGTTGTACCAGCTCCACGTCACCCGAGCGGCCGCGACCAAACCCGTGATCGTGCCCCATCACGAGCTCCTGCATCGCGTACTCATCACTCAGCCGCCGGACGAACTCCTCGGGCTCGAGCTGCGCCACTTGCGGCGTAAACGGCAGCAGCACAAACCGCTCGATGCCGGCGGCCCGCACCAGCGCTTCTTTTTCCGCCGGCAGCGACAGCAGCTTCGGCGCCGCTGGTGGATTCACGACCGCCAGCGGATGCGGATCGAACGTGACGAGCACGCTCTCGAGTCCCTTCGCGCGCGCCCGCCGGGTCACCTCTGCAAGCACCGCCTGATGCCCGCGGTGCACGCCGTCAAACGTCCCGAGCGTCACGACCGATCCGCGCGCGCGCATCACTCGTCCGCCACGACCACGCGCGGCTTCAGCACGTCACCCACTTGCTCGGCGATCGCTAGTAAATCTCCGCCTGCAAACAGCGCGATCGGCGTTCGGCTAGCGGTGATCGGGTCCCCCCCCCCGCCCCCTCCCCCTCCCCCGGGTATCGGGCGACCGTGCACCACCGCGTCTCGTTCCTTCTTCTCTACTTCGCGTCGCGGCATGTGCGCCACGAGAATTGCCGCATCTCGCAGCGCCGCCGCTGTGACGTCCGCGGGCGCCAGCGCGTCCGCGAGCCGGAGCGCGCCGACCGCGGTGCGCTCGAGCGCGACGAGATGCGCACCGCACCCCAGCTTCGCCCCGATGTCGCGCGCCAGCGATCGCAGATAGGTGCCCGCGCTCACCGTCGCCCGAAATCGCAGATCCGGGACCGCCGCCTCGATGATCTCGAGCTCCGCGATCTCGACGGCTCGAGGCTCGGGTGTTACGGCCTCGCCCCGGCGCGCCCTCCGATAGGCGCGCTCCCCCGCGATCTTCACCGCCGAGTACGCCGGCGGGCGTTGCGCATATCCGCCGCGGAAGCTGCCGATCACGTCCGCCAGCTGCGCCGGCGTGATCCCGGTCCAGGGCGCCGTGGCCACGACCGCGCCCGTCAGATCGTCCGTGTCGGTCGTAATGCCGAGGCGCATGACGCCCTCGTACGTCTTCGGCCAGTCCGCCGCGAACGGCGCCAGTCGTGTCGCCCGCCCCACCACCAGCACCAGCAAACCTTTGGCGAACGGGTCCAGCGTGCCCAGGTGCCCGATCCGCTGCTCGCCGAGCGCCCGGCGAACCGTTGCGACAACATCATGCGACGTGGGGCCGGCGGGCTTCGCGACCAGTAACAGCCCCCCGCCTTTCAGTCGTCCGACTCCTTCAACTCCTTCAGCACGCGGTCGATGTGTTGCGCGTGCTCGAGCCCGCGATCCAGGTGAAAATGCAGCGTGGGACTCGTCCGCAGGTGCAGCTCCTTCGAGAGCTGCGCGCGCAGAAACCGCGCGGCGCTCGCCAGGCCCTCGAGCGACTTCGCCTTTTCTTCCTCGGTCCCCATGACGCTGACCCGAATGTTCGCGTGCGACAGATCGGGCGAGACATCCACGCCGATCACCGTAATGAAGCCGATCCGCGGGTCGCGCACGTAGCTCGTGAGCCACGCGCTGACCGACTGACGGATCAGCTCGCTCACACGCTCGGGTCGATGGTTGGGGCGTTTCACGTCAGAGATAGCTCGTGCTCGTGTCCACGATGCGCGCGCCATCGGCCCCGGCCACCAGATGATCCGCCTCGCGCAACACGCTCTCGGCGTGCCGGCGGTCGGTGCTGACGACCGCGGCCGTGAGCTCGCAGCGCTGCCAGAGATCGTGATGTGCCGTCTCGGCGACCGACACGTTGAAGCGGTTGTGCATCCGATCCTTCAAGCTCTTCACGATCGTCCGCTTGTCCTTGAGCGACTGGCAGCCCGGCAGGTGCAGCTCCCACACCATCACTCCCACGATCACGACTCAGCGTGGGGGCCGGGGGCGCCGAGCGAGCGCGCCACCTCGTCGACGCGGTACGACTCGATCAGATCGCCGACCTTGATGTCGTTGAAGTTCTCGATGCCGATACCGCACTCGAAGCCCTCCCGCACCTCGCGCACGTCGTCCTTGAAGCGCTTGAGCGACGCGAGCGTCCCGTCGTACACCTCGACGCCGTTGCGGATGACGCGGGCCCGCGCCGTGCGAGGAATGACGCCCGAGCGTACGGAACAACCGGCGATCGTGCCGATCTTGGCGATTTTGAAGATTTGGCGGACTTCGGCCTCGCCCAGCACCACTTCCTTCTTTTCGGGCGCGAGCAGGCCTTCCATCGCCAGCTTCACCTCTTCGACGGCCTCGTAGATGATGCGATAGGTGCGGATCTCGACGCGCTCGCGATCGGCGGCGGCGCGCGCGTTGGAGTCGGGCCGGACATGGAAGCCCACGATGATGGCGCCCGAGGCGCGCGCGAGCAGCACGTCCGATTCGGTGATCGCCCCGACGCCGCGATGCACGACTTCGACCTTCACTTCGGACGTCGAGAGCTGCGCCAGCGCGTCGGCCAGCGCCTCGGCGGGACCGCCCTGGTCGGCCTTGATGATGATCCGGAGCGTCGCCACACCACCCGCGGCCGCTTCGGCCATGAAGTCTTCGAGCGTCTTCACGCGGCCGGAGCGCCGATGCTGCGCCTCGCGCTCGAGCCGCTGGCGCTTCTGCGCGATGTCGCGCGCTTCCGCCGCGTCGGCCATTGCCAGGAAGGTGTCGCCCGCCTCCGGCACGCCTTCGAAGCCGAGGATCTGAACCGGCGTGGACGGCGGAGCGTCGTGCTCCGCGCCGCCCCGCTCGTCGTACATCGCGCGCACCCGGCCGGAGTATTGCCCGCAGATGAAGTCGTCGCCGACCTTGAGCGTGCCGTTCTGGACGATGATCGTCGCGAGCGCGCCTTTGCCCGGATCGAGCTGCGCTTCGAGCACCGTGCCCTGCGCCTTGCGATCGGGGTTCGCCTTGAGGTCGAGCAGCTCGGCCTGGAGCAGGATCTGCTCGAGCAGCTCGTCGATATTGGTCCCCTTCTTAGCGGATATCGGCGTCATCAACGTGGTGCCGCCGAATTCCTCGAGCACGACCCCGTGCGTGAGCAGATCCTGCTTCACCTTCTGCACGTTCGCCGTGGGCAGATCGATCTTGTTGATCGCGACGACGAGCGGCACGCCGGCGTTCTTGGCGTGCGAGATCGCCTCGACCGTCTGCGGCATGATCGCGTCGTCGGCGGCGACCACCAGCACGACGATGTCGGTGACCTGGGCGCCGCGCGCCCGCATGGCCGTGAATGCTTCGTGGCCCGGCGTGTCGAGGAACGTGATCTTGCGGCCGTCCTTGAGCGTGACCTGATAGGCGCCGATGTGCTGCGTGATGCCGCCGGCCTCGCCCGCCACGACGTTGGTCTTGCGCACGTAGTCGAGCAGCGAGGTTTTGCCGTGGTCGACGTGGCCCATGATCGTCACGATGGGCGGCCGCGGCTTGAGCGTCTCTGCGGCGTCCTTCGTTTCTTCGGTCTGTGTGGTGGCGTACTCCTCCTCGCGCACCGCCTGGAAACCGAAGGCCGACGCGATCAGCTCGATCATGTCGAAGTCGAGCCGCTGGTTGATCGTCACCATCTGGCCCAGCTCTTTGAACGCGAACGTCACGATCTGGGTCGGCGGGACCTTGAGCGTGTTGGCGAGCTCCGAGACCGTGATGAACTCGGTCACGCGCACCAGCGTCTTCTCGCGCTCGCGCTCGGCGCGCCGTTGCTCCTCCTGCACCTCGCGGAACGTCGGCCCCTCTTCGCGGCGGTGCGGGCCTTTTTTGCCGACCGGCGCTTTCAGCGTGGCAAGGGTACGCGAGATGTTCTGCGCGACCGCTTCCTGGTCGACGAGCGACTTCTTGCCCTTTTTCCGCTTCTTTCCCTTTTCCCGGCGCCGCTCATCGAGCGGCATTGCACCGGGAGCGGCCGACGCGACGGGCCGAGGCGGCTGCGCGGGTGCGGATCCCGGACCCGACGGCGTGCCGCGCGCGACGGGTCGAGGCCGCACCGGGGTCGGGATGAACGGCCTGGCAGCCAGAGGTGGTGGAGCCGCAGGAGGTGGAGGTGCGGAAGGACCCTCGAACACCTCGACGGGCGCCGCTGGCGGCGCGAGATCCTTGAAGAGCGCCGCGGCGCGCTCTTCGAGCGACGGAGCCGCCTTCTCTTCTTCCTGTTCGCGCACGGCCGTTTCCAGCGCCACGCGCGCGCGCTCGGCTTCGGCAGCTTCGGCGGCCGCGGCTTCAGCCGCGGCGGCATCGGCCGCGGCGACCTCGGCGGCCGTGCGGCGCCGGCGCTTGGGGCGCGTATCCGTGGCAACCGGTTCGGGCGCGGGCTCGACCGCCGCCTTGGCGGCGCGACGCCGCTTGGGAGGCGCCGACGGCTGCTTCTGCTTGCGCTTGTCGCGCTCCCACCGCGCGCGCATCAGCGACACCTGCTCGTCCTTGAGCGGGGTCAAATGACTGCGCACGAAGATGTCCATCTCCTTGAGCATGCCCATCAACTGCTCGCTGGAGATGCCGAATTCCGCCGCTAAATCATGGATCCGCGTTGTTGCCACCAAACCTCGCTCTTTGCTATTGGCTATTGGCTATCGGCAAGCCCGCGCGCCAACGCCGGGTCTGTCACTCCGACGGCCTGCACAGGCGGCTTACCCAATCCCGCTCCCAACTCCATCGCGCTCGGGCCGCGCAACACCAGGACCTTTTTTGCGTCCGCGAGCCGTTCCACCTTCTCGATCGTTCGCCGGCTGGCATCGTGCGCCAGCACGACGCACGCCACCTCTCCCCGCTGCAACCCCGCCCGAACGCCCGCCACTCCAATCACGACGTTGCCGGCTCGTACGCCGAGGCCCAGCAATCTCGTCAGGCGATCGTTCACGCCGTGGTCTTGCCCCCCTCTTCTTCTTCGCTGCCTTCTTCGGTCATCTCATTGAGGAAGGCCATGAGCTTGTCGGCCAGATCGGGCGTCATGCCGGGCAGTTGATCGACCTCTTCCCGTTCCAGGTCCAGGATGTCCTGCAGCGTCTTCTTGCCGGCCTTTTCCAGGACTGCCACGAGCTCGGGCGATAGCCCTTTCATCTCGGTCAGCGCGACCTGCGTGACCGATTCTTCGGCGGGCGGCAGCGGCGCGAACAGCGGGCCCTCGCCGCCGCGCTCGAGCCACTCGCGGCTCGAATAGAGGTCGACCTTCCAACCCGTCAGCTCCGACGCCAGGCGCACATTTTGTCCGTTACGGCCGATCGCGAGCGACAACTGGTCTTCGTCGACGATCGCCTGAATCGTCTTGGACTCCGGATCGGAGAATACGCGGGCCACCCGCGCGGGCGCGAGCGCGAGCTTCGCGAAGCGCTCGGGATCGGACGACCACGGCACGATGTCGATGCGCTCGCCGTTCAGCTCGTTCACGACGGCCTGCACGCGCGAGCCCTTGAGTCCCACGCACGCGCCCACGGGATCGATCCCGTCGTCCCGCGACCAAACGGCGATCTTCGTGCGACTGCCGGCCTCACGCGCGGTCGCGCGAATCTCGACGATCTGCTGCTGGATCTCGGGGACTTCGAGTTTGAACAGCGCTTTCACGAACAACGGATCGGCGCGCGACAGGATGAGCCGCGGCCCCTTGGGCGTCTCTTCGATGCGCTTCAAGACCGCGCGAATCGTGTCGCCCTGGTGGAAGTGCTCGCGGTGGTTTTGATCGCGGTAGGGGATGATCGCTTCGGCTTCGCGGAACTTGTTCAGCATGACGACGATCTTGCCGCGCTCGATCTGCTGCACCTCGCCCGACAGCAGCTCGCCGACTTTCCCGGAAAACTCCTCGCGAATCCGGCTCCGCTCACCCTCGCGCACCCGCTGGATGATGCGCTGCTTGGCCGCCTGCACGGCGGTCCGGCCGAACTGCTCGAACGGGACTTCTTCTTCCAGCACGTCGCCGGGCGCGAATTCCGGATCCTCGTAGCGCGCTTCCTCGAGCGAGACTTGCGTGCCCTGGTCCTCGACGGCCTCCACCACCGTCTTGAGCACGACGATGCGGATCGATCCCTTCAGCTCGTCGATCCCGATTTCGGCCCGCACGTTGGGTCCGTAGCGTTTGACGAGGGCGGCATGCAGGCCGTCCTTGAGGAGGTCGATCAACTCGCTCCGTTCGAGCTGCTTGGTGTTCGTCAGCTCTTTGATTGCCGAAACGACATCCGTTGTATTTGCCATCACAATTCCTCGTCGCTCGCGAGGCGAGCATCCTTTATTTCCGAAAGTCGATATTCCTGCTCGGCGCCGCCCCGCGGCTGCAGCACGACTGTTCCCTCGGTCGGCACCGCGACGATCCTGGCCCGGACCCGGCCCAAACCCGCCACCTTCACGTTCACGTCGCGCCCCACAAAACGCACCCAATGGCGATGCCAGCGCACCGGCCGTTCGATCCCGGGGCTCGACACTTCCAGGATGTAGCGATTGCCCAGGGGACCACCTGCATCCAGCCACTGCTCGAGCGCCCGACTGGCTCGAGTGCAGTCTTCGACCGTGACGTTGCGAGGCGGACAGTCGATGCGGACTTGAACGAGCGGTCGGTTCGGCGTCCCGCCGATGCGCAGGTCGGCCAGGTCGAACCCCAACGCTTCGAGCCGGGTTCGGAAGGCCTCGACAAGACTTTCAGTGAGCATGAAAAAAAAGCGCGGGCCGAACTTCGCCCGCTTCTCGATGGGAATGTAGCCCGGGGTCTCTCGATGTCAACCGAGCGGGCGTCCGAGATAGGCGACCATCCGCCCGTCGCGACCGCGCGACGCCCGGTGCGAGAAGAAGCGGTCTTTGCCCTCCGCGCTGCACCAGGGTGATGTTGAAATCGCCTCGATCCCGAGCGTTCGCGCTTGCTGCACCAGGACCGCGCGGAGGTCCACCTTGACGGTTCCGGTCATCCCGAAACGCACCGCGACCTCAGAGCCTACTTCATAGCAGCCACCACAAATACCAACGCCACAATGCATTACAACATCGCTCGCCTTGGCGAACGCGCGCCACTTCAGCAGCTCGACGCACTGCTCCAGGATGCCGTCGGCGGTGCCGCGCCACCCGGCGTGGATGAGCGCGACGGCGTTCTTGCGTGGGACGGCCAGGTACACGGGAACGCAGTCGGCGACGGTGACGGTGAGCAGCACGCCGGGCTCGGTCGTCGCATGGCCGTCGATCCCGTCGAGGATGAGCCACCCCGCCTGCAGCGCGTCGTGCCAGTGGACGTCGGTGCCATGCACCTGATGCGCGAGGACAATCGATGGGAAGCGCGCGCCAAACGCGGTGCGGAACGCGCGCCAGCGGCCGATCACCTGACCGACTGGCTCGTCGCTCCACAGGCCGAGGCTCAACGGGCGCGTCGTAATGCCGGCGACGATTCCGTAGCGCTCCGCCCACTCCGCAAGCTCGAGCCGCGGGACGGCGGCGTCGCCGGCCGGCGTTTCGGCCAATTGTTGCAGTGGGAGGGGCGCAGGATGCTGCGTGTTGACGTTATGCTCGACGCTCAATCTGCGCCCCCAGCGATTTCAATCGCTCATCGATGTGCTCGTAGCCGCGCTCGATCTGCCCGATGTTCTGAATCACCGAGTCGCCCTGCGCGGCGAGCGCGGCGAGCAGCATGGCCATGCCGGCGCGGATGTCGGGACTCTCCACGACCTGGCCGCGTAACGCCGATGGTCCCGCGATGACGGCCCGGTGCGGATCGCACAGGACGATTCGCGCGCCCATGCCGATCAGCTTGTCCACAAAGAACAGCCGTGACTCGAAGAGCTTTTCGAAAATGAGCAGCAGCCCTTCGCATTGCGTCGCCACCACAATCGCGATGGACATGAGATCTGCCGGGAATGCCGGCCACGGGCCGTCCTCGAGCTTTGGCACGTGACCACCGAGATCGGGGCGAATGCGGCGCTCTTGACCCGCGTCGACGATGAGCTTCGTGCCATCGATTCGCGGCCGGACGCCCAGCCGCTCAAAGGCGAGCAGCGTCGACCGCAAGTCATCGGCGCGCACGCCATCGATCGTCACCGCGCCGCCCGTCACCGCCGCCAGCCCGATGAACGACCCGATCTCGATGTGATCGGGGCCAACCGTGTGCGAAGCGGCTTTCAGCGCGCGCCCGCCGTCGATCGTCAACGTGTTGCTGCCGATTCCCTCGATCGCCGCGCCGAGCGAAACGAGAAATCGCGCCAGATCCTGGACGTGCGGCTCGGACGCGGCGTTGCGCAATACGGTCGTCCCGGGCGCTCGCACCGCCGCCATCAGCGCGTTCTCTGTGCCGGTGACGCTCGGCTCGTCGAGAAAAATGTCCGCGGCCTTGAGCTTCCCTTCCAGCTTGTACGTGTCTCCGACGCTCACGGCCGCGCCGAGTCGCTCGAGCGCGAGGAAGTGCGTGTCGACGCGACGTCGCCCGATGACGTCGCCGCCGGGCGGAGGAAGCGTCACGCGGCCGAAGCGCGCCAGCATCGGACCCGCGAGCAGAATCGACGCCCGGATTTCCTTGCACAGCGCGGGATCGAGCGGCTTGGGTTCGGCGCGGGTCGTGTCGATCTCGACGGTGTTCGGACCTTGCCACTGCACCGTCGCGCCGACGTGTTGCAGCAGCGCCAGCATCGTCTCGACGTCGCGGATGCGCGGCACGTTCTCGATGCGGCAAGGGCCCCCGCCGTCGGCGAGGAGCGTTGCTGCGAGAATAGGAAGAGCCGCGTTCTTGTTGCCGGCGGGGCGAATCGTGCCGGAGAGCGGGCGCCCTCCCGTGACACGGAACGACGATGGCATAAGTCCGCCAAGCTACCGGGCCGCTTGCGCCTGCGTCAAGCGTTCGCGAACGTTTGCCCTCGTGCATCCCGCGCTCGCACTGGCGCTCATCCTCGTCGCCGGCATCGGTATCACGCGTCTCTCCCGGCCATCGGTCCGCTTTCCGGCTCTGCTGACGGAGCTCGCCGCGACCGGCGTGGTCTTCCTGCTGTTCGGTCTGTTCCTGGGACCGTTGTTGGGTGTCCTCGACCTCACGGGGCTGCGCCTGTTACAGCCGGTCATCGCACTCGGGATCGGCTGGAGCGGCGCCCTGTTCGGCGCGCGCCTCGAGTGGCGCATGATCCGGCGCGTGTCGCGGCGAACCTGGATAATCGGCGCCACACTCGCGGCACCGGTGCTGCTCGTGATGACGGTGAGCGCCCTGACGCTCGCGCATGCATTGCCGCCGCTCGCCGATTCCTGGGGCCGGCCGTCGCTTCCCGTCGCGTTGGTCATCGGGGGTGCGCTGACGACGGCGGCGAGCCAGCGCGGGCCGCGGCTGGGCCGCCGCAACGCGCTATTCGACACCACGTATGGAACGGCCGCGGTGATCGTCGGCGTCGCGCTCTACCATCCGCATGCCGCGTTGCGCGCCATCGCGCTCACCCTCGTCGTCGGCAGCGGCCTCGGCGGCCTGTTCGTCTGGATCGCGCGCAGCGGATTCCTGGATGACCCGCGCGATGCGGCGCTCGCCGCGTTCGCGGTGCTGTTGTGGAGCGCGGGGTTCAGTTACGCCGCGGCCCTGTCGCCGTTCGTCGTCTGCGCGCTCGCGGCAGCCATACTGATGAGCTTTTCGCCGCTCGCGGTGCGCCGGGCCGTCGCGGGCATGCTGACGCGGTGGGAGATCCCGCTCTATGCCGCTTTCCTTATAGTGGCGGGTGCCCTGCTGCGGGCCATGACCATCTGGGTACTGTTCGCCGCGCCCGTGCTCGCCCTCATGCGCGTGCTGATCCGCTGGATAACCGTGCGGTTCGGGCTCGATCAAGTGGACCCCGTCTGGCGGTCGCTGCCGTTTGCGCCGCCGCCCGAATTCGCCCATTCCGCGATCCGCCAGGGAGCGAGCGCCGTGGCGCTGGCGGCCGGTTTTGACCTGGTGCGTGGCGGTCTGGGTGGTGGGACTGGCGTCCCCGGCGCCGTCCTGGTCACAATCTTGCTAAGCGTCATGGCCGCAGAGGCGATCGCGTCGCTCACCCCGTTGACAGCGTCGCCGCGACAGGCAGAGGTTTCGTGATGCCCAGCTGGGTCGGTGTCGTATCGGCAGTCAGCCTCGCGATCATCGCGCTGGCCGCACTCGTGGCGGCCGGTGCCATCATCGCGGCGGCACTCGGCGTGCGCGCCGCAGTGAAGGCATTGAAGGGCTTCGCGGGACCAGCCATCGCCGACGCCCGCCAGCTCATCGGATCCATAAAGATCGAGGCCGACGCGCTGGTCGGCGCCTCGCGCGACGTGCGGCACCGCATCCTGCGCGCGGCCGATGCCGCCGAGGAGCGGTTGACGTCGTTGGACACCCTCGCCGAGGTCGTGCAGCAGGAGCTCGAGGATACGGCGATCGACGCGGCGGCTACCATGCGCGACGTGCGCCGCGGCCTCTCGGTGTGGCGCTGGAGCCGCAAGCTGCTCAAGAGCAAAAAGCGCCGGTGAAGCACCCGGCGGCCGTCGCCCTTTTCGCGCTCCTGGCGCTGGTGCTGTTCCCCGGCGTCGCCCATGCCTGGACGCCGGGCACGCACATCTTCCTCGGCGAGTCGGTGCTGGCCAATCTGCACCAGCTCCCCACGATCGTCGGCGACTTGCTGCGCGCCTTTCCGTACGACTACCTGTACGGCAACATCGCGGCCGACACCTCGATGGCCAAGAAGTACGCGCCCGTCGGCCGTCACTGCCACGCGTGGCACGTCGGGCAGGAAATCCTCGATCTCGCCCCGAGCGATCCGTTGCGCGCCTTCGGGCTCGGCTATCTCTCGCATCTCGCGGCCGACACGGTCGCGCACAACTTCTTCGTGCCGCGGCAGCTCGTCCTCACCTCCAGCACGGTCGCGCTCGGCCACTCCTACTGGGAGAGCCGGTTCGAAACGCACCTGGGTGACGCGTACGCGCGCGAAGCGCGGGACGTGATTCTCAAAGATCATGCCGCGAGCGATCAGCATCTCGACGAAATCCTGTCGCCGACACTGTTCAGCGTCCGCACGAATCGCCGGCTGTTTCGCGGGATGGTCCATCTTACCGAGAGTCAGAGCTGGCAGTGGGTCTTTCAGGTCATCGCGGGGACGAGCCGTTGGGATCTGGCCGACACCGACATCGAAAAGCACATGGCGGTCGCGTTCGAATACGTCATGGAAACGTTGGGCGCCGACGCCGCGGATGCCGCCGCCCGGCGGCTCGATCCCGCCGGCGAAAAGGCGCTGGGCCTCGCGAAACGGATGCGGCGCCAGGCGCTGCGCGAGGGCGGGCGGCACGAGCCCGAGCGTGTCGAAGAAACAGCCGAACAGCATTTCGGATTGCCGAGCCCATCGCTCGACTACTGGAAGGAGTCGCGGGCCCAGCGACCCTGGCGGGAGACCTAGGAGGTCAGCTTTTCCTCGAGCACGCGCTGGGCCAATTTCGGATCGGCCTTCCCTTTCGACGCGCGCATCACCTGACCGACAAAAAACGCCATCAGCTTCGTTTCGCCGTTCCGGTACCGCGTCACTTCCGTTGCATGTGCGCCGAGCACGTCAGTCACCCAGCCGGCCACGACATTACTGTCCGCGACCTGGATGAGGCCCAACGATTCGGCGATGGTGCGCGGATCACCACCCTTCGCCGCGACCTCCGCAAACACGCGCTTGGCGGCTTGATGGCTGAGCGTGCCACCCTTCACGAGCGCAATGATCTGCGCCAGCGCCGGCGGCGGAACCCGAAGCTGCTCCTGGTGATCTTTGGCATCCGCGAGCACCTCCGTCATCACCCAGTTCGCGGACGCTTGCGGCTCGGTGCTGATCTTCGCGACCGCCTCGAAGTAATCGGCGGTCGCTCGCGTCCCCGACACGACGGTGGCATGCTCCCGACTCAACGCATAACTCGCGACAAACCGCTCGCGCTTTGCCGCCGGGAGTTCCGGCAGCTCGCTCTGCTGCTCGGCGACGAACTCGGCCGTCAACACGAGCGGCGGTAAATCGGGCTCCGGGAAATAGCGGTAGTCGTGGCTCTCTTCCTTCGAGCGCTGCGGGCGAACCGCGTTTTCCTTGGAGTCGTACAACATCGTCTGCTGCGTCACACTGCCGCCCGCGTCGACGAGCGCGATCTGCCGGTCGCGTTCCACCGTCAGCGCTTTCTCGACGAACGTGAACGAGTTGATGTTTTTGACTTCAGTTCTGGTGTTGAGCGCCGTCTCGCCCGCGCGCCGGATGGAGACGTTGGCGTCGACGCGGAGACTGCCTTTTTCCATGTCGCAGTCGGAGATCCCGATGTACTCGAGCAGCTGCTTCAGCGTCTGCAAGTACGCCCGCGCCTCCGCCGGCGACCGCAGATCGGGCCCGCTCACGATCTCGATCAGCGGGACCCCGGAGCGGTTGAGATCCACCGCGGTCGCTTTGGGAAAGCGGTCGTGGATCGACTTGCCGGCATCCTCTTCCAAGTGCAGCCGCACGATCGTCGCGGTGACCGCGCCGCGCTCCGGCGACACGAACGCCAGCGTGCCTTGCGTCGCGAGCGGTTGATCGAACTGCGAGATCTGATACCCCTTCGGCAGGTCGGGATAGAAATAATTCTTGCGCGCGAAAATACTCTTCGGGTGCACCGTACAGCCCAGGGCGAGCGCGCCGCGGACGGCGAGCCCGATCGCAGCGCCGTTCGCCGCGGGCAAAGCGCCGGGCAGTCCGAGGCACACGGGGCAGACCTGCGTGTTGGGCGGCGCCCCGAACGCGGTCGAACAGCCGCAGAACATCTTGGACTTCGTCCGCAGCTGCACGTGCGTTTCGAGCCCGATGATCGTCTCCCAGCCGGACGGAGCGGTCACGATTCCTCCGTCGCGGGAACGACGCGCTCGAGCGCGTACGCCGCCTCGATCATCTCGTCCTCGAGAAACGCCTGGCCGATCAACTGGCCGCCGATGGGCAGCCCCTTGAGTCGCCCGATCGGCAACGACATCGCCGGAAGCCCGGCGAGGTTCGCGGTCACGGTGAAGATGTCGGACATGTACATCGCAATCGGGTCCGAGAGCTTCTCCCCTGCCTTGAACGCCGGGCTCGGCACGGTCGGTGTGAAGAGCAGGTCCACGCCGCGGTCGAAGACGTTCCGGAAGTCTTGGGCAATCAGCGCCCGCATCTGTTGCGCGCGCTTGTAGTAGGCGTCGTAGTAACCCGCCGAGAGCACGTAGGTGCCGATGAGCACGCGGCGCCGGACTTCAGCCCCGAATCCCTGGCCGCGCGTGGAGCGATAGAGGCCCCGGAGATCGAGGTTGCCGTCGAACCGCGGCCCGTAGCGGACGCCATCGTAGCGGGCCAGGTTGGAGGACGCTTCCGCCGGGGCAATGACGTAATAGGTCGGCACCGCATACGGGGTGTGGGGGAGCGAGACCTCGCGCACCGCCGCGCCGAGCTCGCGCATCATCCGCACCGCGCCATCGCACGCGCGGCGGACAGCGGGATCGAGCTCGGGCGGGAAGTATTCGCGCGGCAGCCCGATCACGAAGCCCTGGAGCGATTCGGGGACGTTGGGAAGCCGCAGCGGATCGCGATCCTCGCACGTGGAGTCGCGCGCATCGCGGCCGCTGATGACGGAGAGCACGCGCGCCGCATCGTGCACGCTGCGGCCGAAGACGCCGATCTGATCGAGCGAAGACCCGAACGCGACGAGGCCGTAGCGGCTGACGCGGCCATACGTGGGCTTGATGCCGACGACGCCGCAGAACGCCGCGGGCTGACGCACCGAGCCGCCCGTTTCCGAGCCGAGCGCCGCCGGAACGGCACCCGCAGCGACCAGCGCCGCCGAGCCACCCGACGAGCCGCCGGGGACGCGTGTCTTGTCGAGCGGGTGGAGCACGCGGCCGTACGCCGAGTGCTCCGTCGACGATCCCATCGCGAATTCGTCGCAATTGGTCTTGCCGGCGATCAGCGCGCCTGCCGCCTTGAGTTTTGCCACGGCCGTCGCCTCATACGGCGAGCGATAGCCCTCGAGAATCCGCGAGCCGCACGTCGTCGTGAACTCCAGCGTGCAGATGTTGTCCTTGACGGACACGGGCATGCCGTACAACACGCCGGTCGGGCGCGCGGCGGCTTCCTGCGTCGCGAGCGATTTGCGCAGATCCTTCGGTGGCGTGAGCAGCGCGTTGAGGCGCTTCGCTTTGACCAGGCGGTCGGCGACCGCTTTGGCGTCACTCACTCGAATTGATCCAGCTTGGGTACGACGAAGAACCCTTCCTTGAAGGCGGGCGCGAACGCCGCGGGACCAAACGCGAGGGGCGCCGGATTGACTTCGTCCGGCCGGAATCGAATGGCATCGGGTCCGGGAACGAACGCCTTCACGTTCCCGTTCGCCGGCACGGCGCTCAGCTGCGCCACGTAATCGATGATGCGCGACAGCTGCGCGACGAGATCGGACAATGCGTCTTCGTCCACATCCAGCTCGGCGAGCTGGGCGATGCGAAGCACTTCGTCCCGCGACACGCTCATGCGCCTTCTCCCTCCCCCTCCCAGTCGCGCTCGAGCCCGGCGTAGGCGACGAGCAGTTGCTTGGTGCCGATGTCGGGATCGTCGAAGTCGACGCTCACCCGCAGGTCGCGACCTTCGCCCGACACTGCGCGGACCGTGCCCCCACCGAACTTGCGATGCCGCACGCGCTCGCCGGTGACGTAGCGCGGCGCGTCCTGCGATACCTCCTCGGGAAACGCAAGTTCCGGCAACAAGCGCCGCGACGCGGCGCCGCGCGGCCGCGGCGGCCGCGGCGGCATCGCGCTGGTGCCTCGCAGCGGCTGCCACGCCGGTGTCGTGCTGCGCTCTTCGACGACGTGCCGCGGTAGTGCATCGAGAAAGCGTGAGGGCTCCGCGAGCTCCAGCCGGCCGTTGCGATACCGCGTCCGCGCCCATGAGAGATACAACCTTTCACGCGCGCGCGTGAGACCCACGTAACACAATCGACGCTCCTCCTCGACGCCGCCCGGCTGCTCGGTCGAGCGACCGAGTGGGAACAATCCGTCCTCGAGTCCGGCGAGTGCGACGATCGGCCACTCGAGCCCCTTCGCCATGTGCGCCGTCGTCAGCGTGACACCCGGCTCACCTTTCGCCTCGTCCGCGGGGGTGACGAGCGCGGCTTGCGTCAGGTAGCGCTCGACGAGCGTTCCCTGATTCCCTGCTCCCTCTTCGTCGCCGTCCCGGATCTCCGCCCACGCGGCGGCCCCGGCCACCAGCTCGCGCACGTTCTCGATCCGCTCGAGCCCCTCGGCTCCCTCTTCGGCGAGGTACTGCTCGTATCCCGTGGTCGCGAGAATGGTTTCGAACGCGGTGGCGGGGTCGGCCTGTCCGACCGCATCCCGTAACCGATCCAGCAACGAGGCGACGTTAGCGAGCGCCTCCCGAACGTTGGGACGGAGCTCGGTGATGGTCCCGGCCCGGCGCGCCGCCTCGAGCAGCGGCTTCTGCCAACCCGCGGCGGCCTTCCCGAGCACCGCCAGCGAGGCGTCGCCGATCCCCCGGCGCGGCACGTTCACGACCCTGAGAAAGGCCTCATCATCCGCCGGATTCGCGATCAGCCGCAGATACGCGAGCAAGTCCTTCACTTCACGCCGCTCGTAGAAGCTGATCGCGCCGATCAGGCGATACGGAATGCCGCGGAACCGGAAGGCCTCTTCCAAAGGACGGGACTGCGCATTCGTGCGATACAGGATCGCCATCTCGTCGTACGCCGCGTCGCCTTCGGTCGCGCGGCGGGCGAATTCGTTGGCAAACCACTCCGCCTCATCGCGCTCGTCGGCGGTGCTCAACAACACGACCGGAGCACCGCCTTGCTTCTCGGTGAACAGCGTTTTCCCCAGCCGCGCGGTGTTCTCCGCGATGATCCCATTCGCGGCATCGAGAATGATCTGGGTGGAGCGGTAATTCCGTTCCAAGCGCACGAGCTTGGCGCCGGGAAAATCTTTCTGAAACGAGAGCATGTGGCGGACGTCCGCGCCGCGCCACCCATAGATGGCCTGATCGTCGTCGCCCACGACGCAGAGATTGCCGTGGCGCTGCGCCAGCTGCTTCACCAGCAGATATTGCGCGGCGTTGGTGTCCTGGAACTCATCGACGAGCACGTGCTGGAACCGGTCCTGCCAATACGCGAGCCGTTCGGGATGCTCGCGAAACAGCGCCAGCGGATGCAGCAATAGATCGTCGAAATCCATGGCGTTCGCCTGCTTCAAGGCCGGACCGAGGGCGGCGTAGATCTCTCCGGCGACCTTGATGAGCGGCGTGTCCGCCTGCGCGCCCAGCTCATCGGGAGTGAGCATGCGGTTCTTGGCGCTCGAGATCACGGCGTGCACGGAGCGCGGTGGATAGACCTTGGTCGAGAGCTGGCGGCTTTCGAGCAGGCGTTTGACCAGGGCTTCGGAGTCATCCGCATCGTAGATCGTGAAGTTCGGTCCGAAGCCCAAGAGCGGCGCCTCGCGGCGGAGCAGCCGCGCCGAGAGCGAATGGAACGTGCCGATCCACAGACCGCGGGGATCTGAGCCCAACAGCTGCGCGATGCGGGTGCGCATCTCGCCCGCGGCTTTGTTCGTGAACGTGACCGCGAAGATGCGTTGCGGCGCCACGTGGAGATTCGTGATCAGATGCGCGATGCGCGCGGTCAACACGCGCGTCTTTCCCGAGCCGGCGCCCGCCAGCACCAGCAGCGGCCCGCCGGGATGCTCGACCGCCTCCCGTTGCGCGGGATTCAGCGGCAATGGGTGCGGCGCGATCATGCCGTTGTTAGCGGAAACTCGAGCACAAACACCGAACCCTTGCCCTCCGGGCCGGTGCGGAAACCCACGCGGCCGCCGTGCTGCTGCTCCACGATGCGACGTGCCAGCGCGAGGCCAATACCCCAGCCGCCCGTCTTGCTCGAGACGCCGGGCTCGAACAGTTGACGCTGCATGTCGGGCGCGACGCCCGGACCATCATCGCGCACACTGACTCTCCCGATGGAAGCGGTGGTTTCGACGGCGACGTCGATTCTGCCGCCACGCCCGCTCAGCGCGTCGATCGCGTTCTTGACGATCACTTCGAGCGCCCACTCGATCAGGACCGGATCACCGGTCGCGGTGGGACCGGCGCCCGGCGAGTTGAGCGTGATCGTCACCGAATGCGCCAGCGTCGGCATGCGCGGCCGGAAATATGTCACGACGCGCTCCGCTACCGTACCGAGGCCGACCGGCTCGCGCCGTGCGGGCCGGCCGATGCGCTCGAACCGTTTCGCGACACGCTGCAGGCGCTCCGCGTCCGCTTGAAGATGGGTGATCAGCTCGCTTCCGGGGGTATCCGGATTCTCCCGCAAGTAATCAATCCAACCCGTGAGGCTCATCAGCGGCGTCCCGAGCTGATGGGCCGACTCGCGCGCCATCGCGACCCAGAGCCGGTCGCGCGCGGCGGTCACGCGTTCCCGCATCGCCCATCCCGCCAGAAACGCGAGGCACACGAACATCGCGCCCTGGAGGACCGCGAGACCGGTAAACGCTTTCGCGGCCGGCAGCGCGCCGTAATGAATCGTGCCGACGCCGGGCTGCATCAGCGGTCGATGGATCTGATCGAGCTCGCGGATCCAGTTGCGCCGGGTCTCCTCGTCCGCGTTCGCGCCGAAGGGCGCGTTGTCGAGCGCCGTAATGCGGCCGGCGGTGTCCGTAACCGCGATGGGGATCCCGAGCCGCCGCACTTCGTCCGCCAGGGCGAGCAACGCGTCGGAGGCGGCCCCCTCGCGCGGGTCGTTCAATCCCGCAAACACGTGGCCCAGCAGGCGGCTGGTCTCCTGGGCATCGTTCCGCAGGTGGCGCGCGACGACCCAGGCGTAGCCGACCGAGAGGATGCCGAACAGCAGCGCGGCGACGACGAGCGCCGGCGGTCCCGCGCGGCGCAGCGAGCCCAGCCGTCTAGGCAATGCGGTCAGTGCCGACATACGGCACTAACGCTGCGGGAATTCGAACGGAGCCGTCTGGCTGCTGATGTGTCTCGAGCAGCGCCGCGATCGTGCGCGGCAGCGCCACGCCGGACGCGTTCAGCGTGTGCACGAACTCCGGCTTGTCGCCGGGGCGCGGGCGACAGCGAATGTTGGCGCGCCGCGCCTGGAAATCGGTGAACGTGCTCGAGCTCGAGACTTCGAGCCATTGGCCTACGCCCGGCGCCCATGCCTCGAGATCATAGGTCTTCGCCGCCGCAAATCCGAAGTCGTTGGCGGGAAGCACGGCGACGCGGTACGCCAGCTCGAGGCGCCGCAGCACCTCCTCCGCATGGCCGGTGAGCGCTTCGTGCTCCGCCGGCGACTCGGACGCGCGACTGAACCGTACGAGCTCGACTTTGTCGAACTGGTGCACGCGCAATAGACCGCGCGTGTCCTTGCCGGCCGCACCCGCTTCGCGCCGAAAACATGGTGTGTAGGCCACGTAGCCAAAGGGGAGCGGCCGATCGATGATCTCGTCACGATGCAGGTTGGTCACGGGCACTTCGGCCGTCGGAATCAGAAATAGATCGTCGGTCGTGCGGTAGGCGTCATCCTCGAACTTCGGCAACTGCCCGGTGCCGGTCATCACGTCGCGCCGCACGAGAAACGGCGGCTCGACTTCCGTGTACCCGTGCTCGCGCGTGTGCAGATCGATCATGAAGTTGATCAGGCCGCGCGCGAGCCGCGCGCCCAGTCCCATCAGAACCGGAAAGCCCGAGCCTGCGAGCTTCGCCCCACGCGGCAGATCGAGCATGCCGAGCCGCTCGGCGATTTCCCAGTGCGGCTTCCCGCCTTTGGGCGCCGGCGTGCCCCAGCTCCGCAACGTCTTTTGCTCATCGGGGACGTCGGGCAGCGGCGGATTGGGGACGAAGAGCGCTTTCGCTTCGAGCGTCGTCTCGATTTGTCGGAGCTCCGACTCGAGGCTCGTGATCCGCTCGCCGAGCTTGCGACGCTCGGCGACCACGGTGGCCGGCAGGCCGCCCTGCGACTTCGCGGCGATCGCGTCGGCTTTGGCGGCGTCGTTGCGCTCGGCCTTCAGCGTGTCGAGCTGCGCGGTGAGCGTGCGGCGCTTCATGTCGAGCGCCTCGATTTCGTCGAGCAGCCGCGTCAACGCGAGATCGCCGCGCCGGGCGAGCGCCGCCCGCACCTGACCGGGCGCGGCGCGCAACAACTTCAGATCGATCACGCGCTACTGCGACGGCAGGCCGGAGTTGAGCCCGCGATAGCCGCAGTTGACGTCGGTGAGAATTTCGAAATCGATGCGCCGCCCGTTCGGGCCGGTCGTCGTATCGATCGCCAGGACGTGGAGCTTCGCGTAATAGTACGCCAGGATGCCGAAGGAGCACGTCACCGTGCCCGAGTGGGCGACCACGACGCTGTTATTCGTCACGACCAGCGCAGTGTCCTGCTTGTAGCTGGTCGTCGGCGCGATCAGCAGTGAATCGAAATCCTGCGCGCTGATTTGCAGACCCGACTGCGTCCCCAACTTCAGGGCGCCCGTCGGATAGAGGACCGCCTCTCCGATCGAGTCGATGTCGAAGGCGAAGTCGAACGGGATCGACTGCTCCGTCCGCACGGCGCTCCGGGTGGCGATCGAATACCCCGAGGGCAGGTACACAGGGGTCCCGCTCAACGCGTACAGCGATATCGTGTCCGTGCGGTTGGTGATGTATGCCCCAGGCAAACCCAAGGGATTGCCGCATCCAACCGCAACTGCCGCGCAGGCTATGGCGCCGATCAACAACAGGATGAGGTAACGCATGAAGGTGTGGAGAACTTACAGGGCCCCCTTCGAGTGGGTCAACCCATAGTGGCTGCTTGACTTCGCCTGTCCGGAAACCTACGTTGGCCGCGCGTATGGCGACCATCCGCGATGTCGTGGAGGCGCTCAGCCGTTCCAACGGCGTGGACGCCGTAGTAGTGGTGGGCCGCGACGGGCTCCCCATCGATTCGCGTGTTGCCAACGGGGTGGACGCAGAGAGCGTGGCGGCGCTGCTGCCGTCGGCGATCACCCACATGGCCCAGCTCGGCGATGCTGGTGGGCGCGGCGACTTTGGCACCGCCGTCCTCGAATTCGGGAAGGGGCTCGCCATTGTCGCCGTCTTGAACGCCGACGCGCTGCTCATCGTGCTGGTGCAGCCGGCGACGAACGTCGGCGCCCTGCTGTTCGATCTTCGCCGCCATCGTACCGCGATCGCCGGTCTGCTCTAAGCGGACGCGCCGGCTGTGCCCGCTCCTTTGCCTTCCGCCTCTTCACGGCACCTGCTTGTAGTCGACGACGAGCCGCATATCAGGCTCGTGTTGCGTCCCTGTCTCGAGCAACTCGGCTACCGGGTCAGCTTCGCGCGCACCCTCGACGAGGCCCGGACCGCGCTGCGCGCCACGCCCGTGACAGACGGCCTCCTGCTCGACCTGCATTTGCCGGACGGCTCAGGGCTCGATTTCCTGCGCGATCTCCGCAAGGAAGGTGGGACCGCCCGACTGCCCGTGCTGGTTCTCACCGCCGAAGGTGAGGACCGGATTCTTCGGGAAGCGCGCCGCCTCGGCGCCGCGCTGCTGACGAAACCGTTCAGCCCAACAAAGCTCAGCCAACGCATCGCGATGATGTTCGGCGATGCGGATTCGGAGGCACCCTGAGCACGTGGGCGGCCATCCTGGCCGGCGGATCGGGGACACGCTTCTGGCCGCTGTCCACACCGGAGCGCCCGAAGCAATTCCTTCCTCTCACGGGCGACAAGCCGCTGCTCGCTCAGACCGTCGCGCGGCTCCGGGATCTCGTGCCCCCCGAGCGCATTCTGATTCTAACCGGCCCATCACTCGTCGAGCGCGTGGCCGCCACCGTCCCCGACGTTCCGGCTGCCAACATCTTCGCCGAGCCGCGCGCCGCATCGACCGCGCCCGCGCTCGCGTGGGCGGCACACTGGATCGCCAGGCACGATCCTGGCGGCGAAATGTTGTCGCTGCATGCCGATTGGGCGGTGGGCGACGATCGCGCGTTTCGCGCCGCCGCGAGTCACGCGCTTGCCGTCGCGGCCGAGCAAGACGTGCTCGTCACGGTCGGCGTCAAACCGACGCGCAATGAGACCGGCTACGGCTACATCGTGCCGGGAAAAGCCTCAGGCAGCGCCCGGAAGGTGAAGCGGTTCATTGAAAAGCCGAGTCCCGCGCGCGCTGCCCTGCTCCGCCGGCGCGGCGCGCTGTGGAATAGCGGCCTGTTCGCCTGGACCGCGGCGCGCTTTTTGGGCGAGGCTGGGGCCTACGCCGAAGAGCTGGCCTCGGGCTGGTCGGCGCTGACGAGCGGCGACGCGCCGCGCTTCTTCGCGGCGGTCACGCCGGTCGCCGTGGATGTCGCCGTGCTCGAGCGGACCACACGTCTCGCTGTTGTCACCGGCACGTTCGCGTGGGACGACATCGGCTCGTGGGATGCGCTGCTCCGCATTCGCCGCCGCGACGCGCGCGGTAACGTCACCGTGGGCAATGTGACGCTCGGCAAGGACGTGAAGAACTCGGTCATCTGGTCGGAGAATGAGGACATCGCCGTCACCGGCATCGAGGACATGGTGGTCGTTCGCGCCAACGGGCACACGTTGGTGATGCCGACGGGCCGGCCGCAGGCGTTGAAGACGCTGGTGCAAGGTCTATGACGCACGCGCTCTATCTACTCGATCCCGATCCCGCGCCCGCCTGGGCGCCGTTCGTCGGCGTTCGGCCGCTGTCGGAGCTGCGGGCGGGCGCGCATCTCGTGCGGGAGCGGTGGGAGACGTTCGTCGGCACGGAAGCGGCGGCGATCTTTGCGCTGCCGCACCTTGCGGGTTTCCCGGAGGCGGGTGTCCCCGCTGTTGAAGCGCGGCGCCCCGTTCAAGGACCGGCGGTCATCGGCTCGTCCACGTTCGCGCCGCGCGGGCTCGCGGGTCCGTTCCCGCCCGCGCCGGCGAGGCTGACCCACGAGGGGATTACCGTGGGCTGGGCGGTTCCCGAAGGAGCGACGTGGAGCGGGCCCGTCGCGAACGCGCAGTCGCTGAGCGTCGATGGCGTGTTGCTGCGCGGCGTCTACGACCTCGTGACCGCACTCGAGCAGCTGCTGCGAGAAGACACGCTCAAGCTGCTCGGTGACTCCGACGCAGTGCCGAAGGGCTCGCTCGTGCTCGGCGATCCGGCGTGGATCTCGGTACACGAGGCCGCGATCGAGCCGGGGGTCGTGTTCGACACACGGAATGGGCCGGTCATCCTCGAGAGCGGCGTCGAGGTTCGGTCCGGGATGCGGCTCGAGGGGCCGCTCTGGGTCGGCGCCAACACACGGCTCGTTGGTGGCGCAATCCGGAACTCGGCCATCGGTCCGTGGTGCGTCGTCCATGGCGAGGTTTCGACTACGGCATTCCTCGGCTATGCGAACAAGAGCCACCATGGTTTTCTGGGCCATTCCGTCCTGGGCAGGTGGGTGAATTTCGGCGCCGGCACGACGACATCGAACCTCAAGAGCACCTATGGCGCCGTGCGGCTGGACCTGGCGGGGGCGCGGCTGGAAACCGGACACCAATTCCTGGGTAGTCTATTCGGCGATCACGCCAAGACAGCCATCGGCATGCTGTTCGACGCCGGATCCGTCATCGGCGCCGGCGCCAGTGTCTTCGAGGGTGTGCGCGCACCCAAGTACGTCCCGCCTTTCGCCTGGGGAGGCGTTTCATCAGAGCGGATGACGCTGCAGGGGTTTTTGGCGATCGTGGAACGCGTCCTGCCCCGGCGCAACGTCGCGGTGACGGACGCGACGAAGTCGTTCCTAAGCCGCGCCTACGAATGGCTAACCAGGTGAGCGACGCCCCTCCCTCCGCCGCTTCGCAGTCGCCGCAGCGCTACCGCCGCCTCGGCAAGTACGAGCTGCACCAGCTGCTCGGCGAAGGCGCGATGGGCATCGTGTGGAAGGCGTACGACACGGTGCTCCGCCGCTACGTCGCGCTCAAGCTGCTCTCCTCGAGCTTCCGCAAGACGAAGGACATGCAGGAGCGCTTCCTGCGCGAGGCCCGCGCCGCGGGCGCGATTCAACACGCGAACATCGTCACGGTCTACGACCTCGGCGAGTCGGAGGGGCAGCTCTTCATTGCGATGGAGCTGGTGGAAGGGCGCGATCTGTCGGACATGATCGCGCTGCGGGATCCGCTCGCCCTCGAACGCAAGCTCGACATCACGATCGAGGTGCTGGCCGGGCTCCACTTCGCGCACCAGCGCGGCGTGATTCATCGCGACGTGAAGCCCTCGAACGTGCGCGTCATGCCCGACGGTCGGATCAAGATCATGGATTTCGGCATCGCCCGTCTGCAGAAGGCCGATGCGACCGGATCCGGCGCGATCGTCGGCACGCCGACCTATATGGCGCCCGAGCAGATCACCAACGGCGCGATCACACCCGCCACCGACGTCTTCTCCGTCGGATGCATGCTGTACGAGCTGCTCTGCTACCAGCGGCCGTTCGAGGCCGAATCGGTGCATGGCGTGCTGTATCAGGTGCTCACGACGGAGCCGCGGCCGCTGCGCACCGTCGCACCGTCGATTCCCGCGGCGCTCGAGCGTGTCGTCGCGAAGGCGATGAACAAGGTGCCGCACGAGCGCTACGAGTCCGCGGGCCAAATGATGTCGACGTTGCAGCAGATCCGCGCGGCGCTGTCGGGCGCGGATGAGGAAGCGACGCAGCCGCTCGGCCGCTGGACGCCGCTGCCGCGTCCGATGCTGAAGTTGATCACGCATACGTCCATGAGGGCGCGGCTGGCGGTCCTCGGCGCGCTGGCGACGGTGGTCCTACTCCTCGTCTACGCACCGAGCGGGCCGGTGCCGGATCAGCCGAGGGTGCTCACGGCGCCCCCTCCGGCGGGGGCATCACGCGGCGCCGCCCTGGCGGCCCCAACGCCACCGCCGCGCCCCAACACGGCGCCCGTATCGATGGCGGTCAGCTGGCGGCGCGATTCCGCGCTCGCGGCGCGCGACCGCGCGGTCGCGGCAGGCGCCGAAAAGAACAGCGTGCCGTCGCTGTTATTCGCCCAAACCGTGCTCGAAGCATCCGACCACGCGCTCCAGCGCGGTGACCAATCGCTCGCGGTCCGGGGCTACGTCGAAGCGGCGCAGCGCTACGACAAAGCGCGGCAAGAGGCCCGCGACATGGAGCGCGAGGCCGAGCACATGATCCAGCGCGTCACGCCGGTCGTGCAGGCCATCCCCGCCGGGAGGGCCGCCTCCAATGCCGGGGTCTTCCTCGCGCGCGCCGAATCGCTGCTGCAAGTGCAGGACTTCACGCTCGCCAAAGTCGCCGCGCAAGGCGCCGAGCAGATCGGGGTTGATGCCGGGGTTGCACCGCCGAGCGTCCAGCCGTCCGACGCGCGCCAGGCCATCGACGTCTTGCTCGAGGACCTGAGCCGGGCGCTGTCGAGCCAGCGGATCTCCAATCTGCGCGTGCTGTACCCCGGAATCACGCCCGAGGAGCGCAGCAGTTGGGAGAAGTTTTTCCATAACTGGAATCACATCACGGCAAAGTTCACCGTCGAGGATTTCAAAGCGGAGGGCGTCACGGCGAACGGCAACGTCCGGGCGATGCTTCAGTATGTCCCGGCGAGCGGCGGCGCACCACGTGTCGATCGCCGCCGATTCGCGATGCGGTTTGAGAAGAAAGAGGTCGGGTGGCGGCTGGCCGGCGTTACCGAAATAAAATAACGCCTACCAGGCGCGCGAATTCGCGGGCGGCGCGTCGGGAATCGTCAACGTATCCGGTCGCACGTTTGCCGGTCCCACGCGCCGGAGCGTAACGGGTTTCTCGAGATCTCCGCCGCTGATGGTGAGCTTGTCGCCTGCGATCTTCATGCCGTAGACCTGCCACACGCCGTCTCCCAACGTTATCCATAGGCTGTCACCGACGACGCGCCAGCGAGCGACGTCCTTGCCGAACTGCGCCGAGCTGTCGCCGCGCACCATGATGTTGCGGATTTCGTCTCCGGTTTTCGCTTGCCAGTTGCCCGTCAACCGCACGGGCACCTGCGTCAGGACGCCGAAGGCGCCCGCTGCGATCAGCCATTGCCGCATCATGCGATCAATCATACCGGGCGCCGGTCGGTTTTTGCAGCGCCGCCTGCTCGCTCGCCACGACAGGCGCCAGCGCGTCGGGCAGAACCGCGACCTGCCCCTCCCATTGCTTCATCATGCGGACAAAGGCGCCGCACAGCTCACGATCGAACTCGAGGCCGGCGCGTTCCTCGAGATAGCCGAGGGTCTTCTCGAACGACCACGCGTCTCGGTACGCAAACCGCGATGGAACGTCACGGCGCCGAGGTGGTGGCGGTGCAGCCGGCCGGCGAGCTCGGACAACAGCGGATTTTTGGGATCGGTGGCCACGCCCTCGATGACGAGCTGCTGTCGCGCGACTCCGAGCGCGAGTGTGGCTCGGCCCTCAAACAGATCGGCCCGGCGCGTCACGCCCGCCGCAGCGGGAGCCAACGAGGGATGGCCCTCTGGATACATGGCGTGTTTGTGGAGCGCGATGGAGAGCTCGATCAGGAAGTCGGCCAGCTCTCGCGAGAGGGCGGCCTTTTCCGACGGCGGGGCGGTCATGGCACTCCAAAATAGTGCTCCCCCCCGTGCGAACCATCACACGGAGGGGAGCAACTGCTTACAACCTAGGGCATTACCTAGACTTTAATACATTCCGCCCATGCCGCCGCCGGGCATCGGTGGGGCCTTTTCCTTCTCTTTCTTCTCCACCACGACGCACTCCGTCGTGAGGAGCAGGCCCGCGATGGACGCGGCATTCTGCAACGCGGTCCGCGTGACCTTGGTCGGATCGATGACGCCGGCCGCAACGAGGTCTTCGAACTTATCCGTCGCGGCGTTGTAGCCGAAGTTCTTGTCCTTCGACTCCTTCACCCGACCCACGACGATCGAGCCTTCAGCGCCGGCGTTCTGCGCGATCCACCGGATCGGCTCCTCGAGCGACTTGCGCAGGATGTCCACGCCGGTGCGCTCGTCGTCATCGGCGCCCTTCATCTTGTCGAGCGCACGCTGGCCCCAGAGCAGCGCCACGCCGCCGCCCGGCACGATGCCTTCCTCGACCGCCGCGCGCGTCGCATGCAGCGCGTCCTCGACCCGAGCCTTCTTCTCCTTCATCTCGGTCTCGGTCGCGGCGCCGACGTTCAGCACCGCCACGCCGCCGGCGAGCTTCGCCAGCCGCTCCTGCAGCTTTTCCTTGTCGTAATCGGACGTCGACTTGTCGATCTGCGCCTTGATCTCGGCTTTGCGGCCCTCGATCTGATCGTCTTTGCCCTTGCCGTCGACGACCGTGGTGTTGTCCTTGTCCACGATGACGCGCTTGGCGCGGCCGAGATCGTTGAGCGTCGTGTTTTCGAGCTTGAGACCCAGCTCTTCGGAAATCACCTGACCACCGGTCAGGATCGCGATGTCGCGCAGCATCTCCTTGCGACGATCACCGAAGCCCGGCGCCTTGACGGCGGCGACCTTCAGCGTGCCGCGGAGCTTGTTGACGACGAGCGTCGCCAGCGCCTCGCCTTCGACGTCCTCCGCGACGATGAGCAGCGGCCGGCCCGACTGCGCCACCTTCTCGAGCGCCGGGAGCAGGTCCTTCATCGTGGAGATTTTCTTGTCGTAGATGAGGATGTAGGCGTCCTCGAGGGTCGCTTCCATCTTCTCGGGATCGGTGATGAAGTAAGGCGAGAGGTAGCCGCGATCGAACTGCATTCCGTCCACCGTCTCCAGCGTGGTCTCGAGGCTCTTGGCTTCCTCGACCGTGATCACGCCGTCCTTGCCGACTTTGTCCATCGCGTCGGCGATCTTCTCGCCGATTTCGACGTCGCCGTTGGCGGAAATGGTGGCGACCTGCTTGATGTCCTTCCGGCCCGACGTGGGGACGGAAATCTTCTTGAGCTCCGCGACGATCGTCTCGACGGCGTTGTCGATGCCGCGCTTCAGCGCCATCGGATTCGCGCCAGCCGTGACGGACTTCAGGCCTTCGCGGTAGATCGCCTGCGCGAGCACCGTCGCCGTCGTGGTGCCGTCGCCCGCGAGATCCGAGGTCTTGGTCGCCACTTCCTTCACCATCTGGGCGCCCATGTTCTCGATCTCGTCCTCGAGCTCCACTTCCTTCGCGACAGTCACGCCGTCCTTGGTGACGGTCGGGCTGCCGAACTTCTTGTCGATGACGACATTCCGGCCCTTGGGACCGAGCGTCACCTTCACCGCGTCGGCCAACTGGTCCACGCCCCGCTTGAGCCTGGCCCTGGCCTCGGTGCTGAATTCCAAAAACTTGGCTGCCATGTCTGAGCTTCCTCCCTGAGGGCTGCTTACGCGAGCTTCGCGATGACGTCGGCTTCTTTGATCAGAATGACTTCTTCACCATCCAGTTCGACCTGCGTGCCGCTGTACTTCCCGTAAACGACGCGATCCCCGACCTTCAACTCCATCGGAACCGTCTCACCCTTCTCCCGCCGGCCCGGTCCCACGGCGATCACTTCGCCCTGGATCGGCTTCTCCTTAGCGGTATCGGGGATGTACAGCCCACCTTTCATCGTCTCGGTCTCTTCCATCGGCCGAATCGCGACCCGGTCGGCCAACGGGTGGACCTTCAGCTTCGCCTTTGTTGCTGTTGCCATTGCCAGAAGCCTCCGTAACTCTATGATTTGATTAGCTGTTAGCACTCGTAGCTGGTGAGTGCTAACCGACGACGGGGGGAATCTCTCAGGCTAGGACTGTCATGTCAAGGGCTGGAAAAGGACGTATCCCCGGCCATCAACGCGCGCACCGCCGCCCGCGCGCGAGCCTGTGGCGTCGCGGTCGTCGTGTCGAGGGTGATCGACCCCGCTCGGATGATGACGCCGGACCGAGTATCCGCGAGGCGCAGGTTGAACGAGGTGGGCGCACCGGAGTCCGACGGATCTTGATATGTGAAATAGATCAGCGCGGCAGTCGGCCCACTGCCACCACGCAACCGCGGCCTGACCTTGATGCCCCGCTCCCGCAGCGCCCGCGCCAGCTCGACGCTTTCGGAGTCCCGCTGCTCGACGACGATCGTGTAATGGCGCAGCTGGGCTGGGAGCTGGCTGCCGGCACAACCGAGCAGCAAAGACATGCACGCCGGTACGCCGATTCGCGTCACTGGACGATTCGGCGGGCCCCGACCCATCGCGCCACCCACCAGGCACCTTCCGTGTCCCGCTCCTCCAGACGCGAGAGCTTCACGCCCTCATTGGAGCTATGGATGAAGGTCTGGTCGCCGACGTACATGCCGACGTGCGTCACGCCGCCGCCGGGCCGAGCGGCGAACAACAGAATGTCACCGGGGCGCAACGCGTCGATCACCGGCGTCACCTCCGATCCCGACTTCGCCTGATCGCGGCTCACGCGCGGCAGCCGAATGCCGTGCTGGCTGTACGCCCATTGCACGAGCCCCGAGCAATCGAATCCATTTTCCGCCGTCCCGCCCCACACGTAGGGCGTACCGATCGCGTCGAGCGCGGTGCGTACGATATCCGCGGCATTGCCCGTGATCGACGCAGGCGTGGGCAGCGGTACCTCGAGGGCCGGCCGCGCCGGTCGGGATCCTGGCCAGCGGCGATCGACCGCTCTGCCGATGGTGAGCGACATCCCGACGGCCGCGCCGATGCCGTCGCGCGCGTTGGACGACGGTCGCCAGAAGCCGCGCGGTCCGATGTCCTGCAGATGGTACGCCGTCTCGAAACCGAACGCGATCCATGCGGTCGGTCGCCATTCGACGCCCGCGCCAAGGGTCCAGAGCGCCGCGAGTTGCTGCGATGCCGTATCGGTCGAGATGCCGAGCGCGAAGCCGGCGAGCGCGTAAGGACCGAAGGTCGCGCGTCGCCGCAAGGCATGGAGCTGCCATCCCGCGCCGTAGAAGGCGCGATGGCGGCCCAAGCTGTCGTGAATCAGCGCTTGCGCGGTGAAACCGTCTGAGAAGATGCCCGCCAGCGGAGCGTCGGTACGGAGCTCGTAGCTGGTGGATCGATTGCCCTGATACCAGCGGCCCAGGCGAAAGTCGACGTCCCGGCCCTGGGCAGGAAGCTGTGAGACGCCGGCGATGAGAAAGAAAAATTCAATCCGCGGCCGCAATCGCGGCATGCTCCTCGGAGGCCCCCCCGCGAGGCGCCATGTGGTGCGACAGGAGATGGGGCAAACGGCGCATGAAGCGAACCCAGATCCACAGCACCGCGAAGCCGAACACAAAGGCGCCGGCGACGGCGATGGCGAGCATCGCGAGGGGGTTCTGGAACCGCAGGGCAACAATGGCGCCGAACCAGAGACCGACGTGCGATGCGGCCCATGCCCAGGCGGGGGTGAGCAGCCAGCCCACAATGATCAAGAAGTGCGCGAACCACCGCGGCATGCCGCTTACCCCTTACGCGCGATCGCTGCGAGGGCGAGAACGGTGAGAACGAGCGCGAAGCCGCCTCCCGCCGCGACGGGGAAATAGATGTGCAATCGCGCGAGTGTGGCAACGAACGCCAGAATGACCCCGCCGATGACCACCGGTAGCGCGAGGGCGGCGATGGCAACGTCACCACCGCGGGCGGCACGGCCCGCGGTAACCAAGCCTCCCATCCATGCGACGAACGTCCCGAGCATCCACCAGATGGGCAAGTACCACCACGTACTGCCGCCGCCCACGGCATCCCACGTCCATGGGTATGCTTTGAACGGCCGGAGCAGGATGATGTCGATCGCCATGAAGACGATGGTGCCCCACAGTCCGATCGCCGCGGCGACGGCCACACCCTGCGTCGTGCGCGCAGTCGCATAGAATCCGGGCAAGAACGCGGCGGCGACGCCACCGGCGAGCACCAGCACCGTCTCGAGCAATGCCGTGATCATGCCGGGCGGAAGGAGGCGTGCGACAATCAGGTAGAGAAGAACCGTGACACTGACAATGACGCCGACGATCGTGCCGCTGACGAGGATCTGTTGGAATTCAGGACGATCGGCGGTGGTGGTACTGGAAGGCATCCGGGTTCCCCTTGCTAGTGGGTCGAGGACCTCCACGTCCTCAATCTAATACGTCGCGAACACAAGCAGCACCGTGACATCCGTTACCGCCCACGCCGCCAGCGCGCGATACATCCCGCGCTGATGTTGTGGTGACGTCCAGGCCGCATGCCGCACGAGCCACGGCAGCAGCACCGCCAACCAGAGCGCCAGCGGGACGGCGAGCGCCACGGCTTTTGTCCCGATCTCGAGGACGATCGCGGCCCACGCGAACACCGCAAACGCCAGCAGCGTCGCCAGCGTCGCGGTCCCGAGGCTCGCGCGCATGCCGAGTATCAGGGCAAGTGTGCGGTCGCCCCGACGGCGGTCCTCATCGAACTGATACAGTTGAGTGAGTGGATAGAGCCCCGCGAACAACGGACAGAAAGCGAGCAGCACCAGGCCATGGCCCGCGTCGAGCGGGCGACCCGTCGCCGCCCAGGCGGCGTACGGCGTGAGCGTACCGAACCCCCACATGTTGATGACCCAATCCACACCCGCTACCGCTTTGAAGCGAAACGGCGGAACGGAATACAGGATCGAGAGCACGAAACAGATCGCGTACGCGATACGGAATCCGGCGGGAAGCGCAAACGCGAGCAGTTGGCCGGCGACGAGCAACGCGACGCTGTAGTGCAGCAGATAGCGCGGGAGCGGCGGCGGCGCATTCAGGTATCCGATGTCGCCTTCGTCCTTATCGAACACGCTGTTGATCGCGAGCGTGCCGCCGTTCAGGAACACGACCCAAATGACCAGGGCCAGCAGCGCGTTGCCGAGCTGCTCGCCGCGCCCCGCTCCCGGCAATCCAACAGCCAAGATGTATCCCAGTACCGTATGCCCCGCCATGATCGGCCACTCGGCCGGACGCATGTGCAGGAGGTAGGAGCAGAGATCACCCGGCAGCAGGCGATAGCCCCACCGTCGCCACGCATTGAGCGTGCGAGCGCCGGCCTGCCCTACCACTTCAGCCCGAGCGCCGCCGCCGCGATCCGTAAGCCGATGAGGGTGAGATCGGGGTGGACGGATTCAATCTCTTTGCAGAGCGGCGCCACGAGCCCGGCGAGTCCGCCGGTGGCCACGACGACGGGCTTCTGCCGCGACGGCCACTCGGCCCGCACGCGCCGGACGACACCGTCGACCGCGTCGGCCGTGCCCCAGAGTACGCCCACGCGGATGCAATCTTCGGTGTTGCGACCGATGGCGTGGGTGGGCGGCGACAGCTCGGTCGCGGGAAGCTTCGCGGTCTTGCGGACCAGCTCGTCCGACGCGGTCCGCAGGCCCGGCATGATCACGCCGCCGATGAAGCGCACACGCGCGCCGTCCGCGACGATGCAGTCGAACGTCGTCGCGGTGCCGAAGTCCACGACGATGGTGTCCTTCTTGAACAGCTCGGCGGCGGCAAGCGTGTTGACGATCCGATCGGCACCGACCGTCATCGGCTCGTCGACGTCGATCACCATCGGCAACTTGGATCGTCCGTCCACGCGAGCCGGTTTTCGCGTCGTCGCCGCTTCGATGCCTTCGCACAGGTTCTGCGTCACCTGCGGCGCGACCGACGCGACGATCGCCGCGCGGACCTCGCCCGTCGAATGTCCCGCCTGAACCAGCTGGGCGGTAAAGGTCGACGCCCATTCGTCGGGCGTGCGCTGGGGCGTCGAATGCAGTCGCCAGTGCGCGGTGAGCCGGTCGCCCGCGAACAAACCAACCGTCGTCTCGGTATTGCCGATGTCGAAGGCGAGAAGCATGGGGCGGCTAAGATAGCTCGACGTGGCCTTCACGCACCATCGTGGTGCCCGCGCCCGTGTCGACGAGGAGCGCGCCATCGGGACGGATGCCCGCGGCGCGGCCCGCGAGCGGCGTGCGGAGCTGCCGGCCGCGCAGCCAGTCGCGGCGCGCGAACGCGGCGCATTCGAATTCCGTGAGCCGCGCGTCGTGCGTCGTCAGTCGTATCAGAATCGGCACCAGGCGATCCAGTACGGCGAGGCGCCGAACGTCGGGCCGGACTTCCTGCAACGACACCGCGCGATCCGCGAGCTCCGCCGGGATTTCGTTGGCGACGTTGATGCCGATCCCGACACCGAGCCATTGCAGATTGTCTCCCTGCCAGCGGCTCTCGCACAGGATGCCCGCCACCTTGCGGTCGTTCAGCAGCACGTCGTTCGGCCACTTGAGCGCCGCGCGCGGTCCTGACAGCGCGGTCGGCCGGACACCGAGGACCTCCTCGATGACGTCCGCGAGGACGAGCCCCACGCGCAGCGAGAGCACACCCGCCGCGGGCAGGGGTGGCCTGAGCAACATGCCGAGCCACACGCCGCCCAGCGGAGAGCGCCAGGTCCGCCCATCGCGTCCCCGCCCCGCCGTTTGCTCCTCGGCCAACACGAGCGTGCCGCTCGGCGCGTCCTGGGCGCCGAGCTCGTGAATCGTGTCGAGCGTCGAAGGCAGCGTCCGAAACAGGCCGCACTGCGCGACACCCCAGCGGCGCGCCAGCGCGGCGGCGGGAATGTCGTCGAGCGTCACCCGTGCCATAGCGCGTAGGCGATCGTGAGCAGCCCGATAGCCCAATTGTAAGGAGCGAACTCGTGGAATCGGCCCCGCTTGAGGAGCGCGACCAGGAAGCGAATGCTCCAGAGGCCGGCCACAAATGCGAGGACAAAACTCACGGCGAGCGGCAGCGCTCCGACGGCGGCGATGTCGACCGACGCGTGGCGCCCTTCGACCAGCGCCGCGCCGGCGATGACCGGAATCGACAGCAGGAAGCTGAACTGGGCGGCCGCCACCGGGTCGAGGCCGCCCCACAAAGCTGGGCACACCGTCGAGCCGGAACGAGAAATCCCGCGCACCACTGCGGCAATCGCTTGCATGCCGCCGATACCGAGGGCCACAGGCGCCGTCGGCTCCAGCTTGGTCCCCGCGCGGCCTCGCGTGGACCAGTTCATGAATCCCGTCACGATGAAAGCGATGCCGATGAAAACGAGCGACGTGGCCGCTTCCTCGACCTGGCGATGAAACAGCACGCCGATGACACCGGCGGGGATGGTCGCCAGCACGAGCAGGCCAAGCATGCGCCGTTCGCCCGGCGCGCCCTTGATCGCGCCGGCGAGCAGTTGCCAGAGCCGCCCGCCATACACGACGAGCACCGCCGCCAGAGTCGCGACGTGGAGCGACACCTCGACGAAAACGCCGGGCGCCCGTACGCCCGTCACGACTTCGAGCACCCGCAGGTGTCCCGAGCTCGACACGGGGAGAAACTCCGTGAGCCCTTGTACGAGACCGAGCAGAATTCCTTGCCAGAGCGTCATACGACCTTTCCCGCGACGAGCGCGACCAATCCGATGACCATCGCGCCTTTGAGCAGCGCACTGACCCTGTCCACTTTGTCGAGCAGGAGCCACGTGGCCGCGACCATCACGGCCAGCTGCGCGAACAGCGCGATCAGATAATACGGCGTGCCGTATGCCGCGGCGCGCGGCAGCAACAGGCTGCCCGGAACGAAGAGCAATCCTACCCCGGCGGCGATCACCGCGGCGGGACGACGGCCGACGACGATCGGCAGCGTGCGGCGTCCGATCGCGCGATCACCCGCCTCGTCCTCGATGTCCTTGACGATCTCGCGCATCAGATGCAGCCACGCCGCGAGCACCCACGGCACGATGCCGGCGACCGGCCGTCCAACCGCGAGTGCCCCGTAAAATGGCGGCGAGCCGGCGACGAGGGCCACGGCGACGTTGCCGAGCAGTGGCTGGGGTTTCAACAGCGGCGAGTACACCAGCATGACGGCAAGCGCGGCAATTGCCGCAAGCGTTTGCCAACCGCTCGCGAGCGCCGCGAATGCCAGGCCGAGGAGCGCGCCGTCGAACAAAATGAGGTCGGCGACGCCACGCGAAACGGTTCCGGCCGCGAGCGGGCGCCGCGGCCGGTTGACGCGGTCGGCGACGACGTCCTGGATATCGTTCCACGTGTTCCCTGCCGCGCCAAGCGCCATGCCGGATACCGTCGCGAAGACCAGCTCTTTCGGCAATGCCAGGCGCGTGAGCGCGATCCACCCGCCGGCGAGAACGCCGGTCGCGGCAATCAGAAGATTTGCCGCGCGGATCAGACGCACTCGTTGTAGAGTCCTTCGTACTGCGGGACAATCTTCTCTGCGGAGAAATCGAGGGCGCGCTCGGCCGCATTCCGCTTGAGCCGCTCATGCTCCGTGCCCTCGAGCACCTGCAACGCGCGCTCGGCCATCGTGGCGACATCACCGACCGGCGCCAGATAGCCGCTCTTCCCTTCCTCCACCACTTCCGGGATGCCGCCGACGGCGGTCGCGATGACCGGCACGCCGCACGCCATCGCCTCCAGCGCGGCAAGCCCGAACGATTCCGTCGCCGACGGCAGCACGAACAGATCGGCGCCCCGCAGGACGTCGCCCACGTTTTCGACCTTGCCGAGGAAGCGCACGTCCTTCCGCAAGCCGAGGGTGTCCACCTCCTGCTCGGCGGCGTCGCGGTCGGGGCCGTCGCCGACCAGGACGAGCGTCGCCGGCAGCTTCTTGCGCACTCCGGCGAAGATCTTCACGACGTCGCCGACCCGCTTCACGGGCCGGAAGTTCGACACGTGGACGAGAATGCGGTGGCCCTTGGGGGCGAGCCGGCGCCGGAACGATTCGTCAACCGGCGGATGGTAGTCCGTGGTGGAAATGAAATTGGGAATCACGCGAATGTCGCAGCTGCCGCAGCCGAAGGAGCGATACGTTTCATCGCGCAGATAGGCCGAGACCGCCGTCACCGCGTCCGACTGCTCGATGGAGAATTTGGTGAGCGTGTAGTACGACGGATCCTGGCCGACGAGTGTGATGTCGGTGCCGTGCAGCGTCGTCACGATCTTGAGATCGAGTCCCTCGTGCTCGAGCATCTGTTTCGCGAGCCACGCGGTCGCGGCGTGCGGGATCGCGTAGTGCGCGTGCATGAGGTCGAGCTGCTCGCGCTTGGCAACCTCGTGCTGCTTGACGGCAAGAGCGAGCGCGTACGGCGACGATTGCTCGAACAGCGGATACTCGAGCTGGGTGACTTCATGGAACGTCACACGCTCGGCGAATCCACGGAGTCGAAACGGGCTCGCGTACGAAATGAAATGAATGTCGTGGCCGCGGCGCGCGAGCTCGAGACCGAGCTCGGTAGCGACGGCGCCTGAGCCGCCGTAGGTGGGGTAGCAGGTGATGCCGATTCTCATCTGGAAGCTGGGAGCCTGGCGCCGGGAGTCAGGGATGACCATCGCTCGTAAATACGATGTGCCAGACCTTCCGCGGTTTCGGTCGCATCAAGTGTCCACATCCCAGGCTCCTCGCTCCCGGCTCCCGGCTCCCGCATTTGATGTCGAAACCACGTTTCCTGTCGTTTCGCATACCGGCGCGTCGCAACGAGGATCGCGTCGCGCAACGACCCTTTGTCCAGCGCACCCTTCAACATCAGCACCACCTCGCGATAGCCGATCCCGTCGAGCCCCGGAGCCTCGAGTGCGATACCGGAGGCGAGCACGCGCTCGGTCTCCGCAACCAGGCCGGCTCGCAGCATCTGGTCCACACGGGCCGCCAAGCGGCGATGCAGCACCTCGCGGGGCACGGTCAGGTGAATGTACCAGGGATGCAGCGTGCCGCCCTCGCGCGCCTCCCGCTGCCACCACGACAGGGCGTGGCCCGTCAAGAGCGCCACCTCGATGGCACGAGCCGCGCGCTGGCGTCCGCCGCCAAGAAATCCCGGGTCGAGCCGCCCGGCCCACCGCGCGAGGTCGCCCGTGTCGAGCGCTTCCGACCACCGGCGCAACTGCTCGCGCCGGTCCGGATCGAAGGGCGGCTCGCGAAACAGCCCTTCGGCCAGTGCGCGGATATAGAGGCCGGTGCCGCCCACCACGACCGGCCGGCGATCACTCGCGCGCGCGTCTGCGATCCACGCCGCCGCGTCACGCGCGAATCGCCCCGCGCTGTAGCGTTCTCCCGGCGCGACCAGATCGAGCCCACGATGCGGCACCCGGGCCAGCGTCGCGGGATCGGGTTTCGCGGTCCCGACATCGAGGCCGCGGTAGACCTGCCGAGCATCGGCGGAGATCACGATGATCGGCGTGAGTGACGCAAGCGCGACCGCAACGGCGGTTTTCCCGACGCCTGTGGGCCCGACGATGACTGGAGTGAGGTGCTGGGAGTCAGGTCCGACCAAAACGGCGTTCCAGTTCTTCCTTTGGCAGCTGGACCATCGAAGGGCGGCCGTGCACGTCGTGCGCGGGCAGCGTCGCGGACAGCAACCGCGTCACGAGCTGACGCATCTCGTCGCGGTCGAGCGTCTGACCCGCCTTGATGGCGGCGCGGCAGGCATACGTGGCCGCGAACCGCTCCAGACGATTCTGCCAGCCGCCGAACCGGCCGCCCGCGAGGTCGGCCACGAGCTCCTGCAGGCAGCGCGCCGCCTCGAAGCGCGGGTGCGGATTCGGCGCGGTGTGCACCACAATACTCCGACCCGAGAACGGCTCGATCTCATAACCGATCCGGGCCAGCAGCTCCCGATGCACTTCGATGGCATCGAGCTCCGCCGGCGCGAAGTCGAGCGTGAGCGGCAGCAGCAGCCGCTGCGCCGGCGCGCCATCGCCACCGAGCTGGCGCATGACGTCCTCGTACAACACACGCTCATGGGCGGAATGCTGATCGATGATGCTGACGGCTTGGCCGGCCTGGAAGGCGATGTAGGTGTCGAAAAGCTGAAGCAGAGGCGGTGTCTGGTGTCGGGTGTCAGGTGTGAGGTCGCGACCCGTAAAGAGCTCAAGCGGCGTTCCCACGAGCATCGCCGCGTCGGATCCGAATCCGACACCTGACACGGGAAACCCGACACCACCCACAGGCGCAGCAGAATCCAGCGGCGCCAACGCAGCCCGCACCGCCTCCTCAACCACTTTCTCGACAAAGAACTTGTCCCGGAACCGCGCCTCGAGCTTGGCGGGATGCACGTTCACGTCCACGGCGTCGCCAGGCAGGTCGAGGAAGAGGAACAGCGACGGCCGGTCCCCCGGCGCGATGGTCGAGCGATAGCCCGCTTCGGCCGCGCGCACGATGAACGGATCGCGAATGGGGCGGCCGCGCACGAAGACGTAGGCTTTGCGCCCCGCCGGCCGCGCCTGCGCCGGCCGCTGCGCGAGGCCGGTCACCTCCATGGGACCCGCGCGATGCGCGACCGCGAGTAGCGTGTCGGCCAGATCGGCGCCCCACAACGCGTGGACGCGATCGATCGGGCGAGCGGCCGGCGGGCAATCGAGCAACGGCCGACCATCGCTCAAGAGGGAGAATGCCACATCCGGTCTGGTGAGAGCGAGAACCGTCAGCGCCTCAGCGGCGGCGCGGGTCTCAGTCGCGGTAGCTCGGAGGAATTTGCGGCGCGCCGGGGTGTTGTAAAACAGAGCGCGAACAGTGACGGTCGTGCCGCGCTGGCGGACGGTCTCCTCTTCACCCTCGAGCTTCCCACCGGTCACCCGGAGGCGCGTCGCGCCGTCGGCGCTGCTGGTCTCCAGCTCGAACCGCGACACCGACGCGATCGCGGGCAAGGCCTCGCCGCGAAAGCCGAACGTCGCGACGCCGATCAGGTCGGTCGCTGTGCGGATCTTGCTCGTGGCATGGCGCTGCAACGCGAGGCGGGCGTCGTCGCGATCCATGCCCGAGCCGTCATCGCTCACGCGAATCAGCGTCTTGCCGCCGTCCTCGAGCTCGACCCGGATCGCGTGCGCGCCCGCATCGAGCGCGTTCTCGACGAGCTCTTTGACGACCGACGCCGGCCGCTCGACGACCTCACCGGCCGCGATTTGATCGGCGACCTGGCTGGCCAGGACCTGGATGCGTGGCCGCCCCCCGCCCTCCACCACGACGCTCACAACCCCGCGATCTCCTCTCGTAACACCCACCCGTGGATGCCGTCGCGGCGACGCACTTCCCGCCACGGACCATAACTCCGGCCGACGAGAAGTGCACCACCCGCGGGGATCGTCGCAGCGGCGCTGGCACCGCCGTAGGGCGCCGCGCGGATTGGCGCGTCATCGACGATCACGACGGCGACCGGTCGGTCGCGCCGCCGCCATTCGATCGCGCCGAGGACCACGGCCACCACTGTGAGGGCAGCGAGCAACGTGAGAAGCACTCGGGGAGGCCTGCGGCCGCCGAATGCCGTGACCAGCCACAGCAGCACCCACGAGGCCGCTGCGGCGAACGCCCACTCGATCGGCGTCGCCCAACCGACGCGCAGCAGCTCTTCGCTCACGGGATCGGGCGGCGGCAGCAGCCGCAGCGCGCGGCGAATGACCGGATCGCGCGGCGCCAGGCGCGTTGCCTTTGTCCAGGCCGCGACAGCCTTGCCGTCGGCGCCGGCCCGGTACAGCGTCGCGCCGAGATTGTACCAATGCGCGGGAACTTGTGGCTCGCGCGCGGCGCGGGCGGCAAAGGAATCGGCGGCCGCGCGCAGGGCCCCCGCTTCGAAGAGCGCCTCGGCGCTCGCGGTCTGCGTTGTTTGCCCATGTAGGGGCGCCGCATGCTGCGCTCCTACCACCACCATCAAGACGATCGCGGTCACAACGGCATGCGGCCGGCGCGTGCCGGTCGGACCATCGGCGCCGAGCACGCGCAGCACCTGCTGGATCTCCGCGCCGAGCTCGGCGGCATCGCCGAGTCCCCGCGGGCCATAGCGCGCGGCGCGCAGCCGATCACGCAAGCGTTTCACGTGATCGGCAACTGCGCTATCGACCCCGGCAGCGCGGAGCGCCTGCGCCAACCCGTCCCCGTCGCGCGCAGCCGCATCCGGCACGTGACTCGCAAGCACCGTCAGGAATTCGCGCTCCAGCCGGCCGAGCGGCGTCAATGCAGGCCCGAGTGCCGGCTTGGCGCTGGCACGCCGGGGACGGCGAATCCGCCTGACCGCCCACGTGATGAGCGGCGGCACGAGCAGCACGGCGAGCCACCCCTGCCATCCCAGCTGCTCACTCAATCGATCGGTCGCCAGCTCGCCACGTGATGAAAGCAGCGGCGGGAGTACGCGCGCGGCGCGTGGCTCCGCACCGGGCGCGACCGCAAGCGGCTGGGCATTCGTGGCGGCGCCTTCGTAGCGGCCGGCTTTGGCATCGAAGTAGGCGTAGCGCACAGCTGGCAGCACGAAATTGCCGGCCGAGTCGGGAACCGCGAGGTATTGGAACGTCTTGCTCCCGGCGATACGGCCCGCCGTGGGCGCTATCCGCACGTCGGTTTGCGCGGGATAGACGCGAAATCCCACCGGCCAGCGGAGCTCAGGCTCCGGCCAGAGCGACACGTTGCCGATACCACTCACCGTGACAGAAGCTTCCACGGGCTCACCGACGCGCGTGGTCGCGGGATCGACCTGTAGATCGACGCTCAGGCTCTCTGCTACCAGACTTGGCGCGCTTATAGATGAAGACGCGGGGGGTGGCGGCAGTGGAAGGACGGCGATGGCGATCGAGTCGCTGCGCAAGGTGTAGCGCTCCTCGCGACTGAAGAACGAGAACGTCACGGGCAACGCGTATTCGACGGAGGCGGGCGGAACGATGAGCCGGCCGGCGGTAAGTGGGAATACCACCTGGTGCGCGATGTAGAGATCCAACCAGTGGCCACCCACCTGTCGTGACATGGCGACACCCGACGAAGTCGCCACCGGATATCCCCAGACGCCTTCCGGGGTCTCGAGCGTGAGCAGCGGCGGCCGCCGCATTCGCTCCCCGATATCCCGAGGGATCCACGCGGCGGCGATCAAGTCGACCTGCTGCCCGGCGAACACGGTGTCGCTTGGCACGAGCATGCTCAGCGCGACGCGATCGGCTCGGCGCGAAACCGGAGGCCGCGCGCTCTCGAGCAGCGAGCGCGCGAGCGGACTGAGCGTGAGCGCCGAACGATCGGCTGCGCTGTCGACCGTGACCAGAATCGGATCAGTCGAGACGACGCCGGCGCCCTGGCGCGCTCGCACCGGTCCGATGAGCAGCGCTCCGGCCTGCTGCGCGCGCAACTGCAGCTCCCGGATGGTCGTGCGGATCGAGCCGCCCGCGGTCCCGCCGTTGATCGCGACTTCTGTCATATCGCGCGACCCCACGATCGCAAATCCGTTGAGCGCCGGCAGCACGATCTGGACGGGATCGGCGGTCCGCGTCCGGGCGCGTACCGTCAGCGTCAATTCCTCGCCAACCCGCACGCGCGTGCGATCCACACTCGCGGTAACCTCCGCGCCTTGGAGCAGCACCGCGGCGAGCAGCAGTGGAAGCGAGCCCATCACCAGTCCTTCACTCCCGCCGCCGCGGCACGGCGCGTGCGCCCGGTCCGATCCTTACGCGTGCGCAGCTCCTCCTGACCGATCGATTGCAGCACCTGATCGGCCTGCGACTCGCTCATGCCTCCCCCGCCGCCGCCCGGCGGCGGGGGCGGCTGTGGCGCGCCGCTGCCACCGCCAGGAGACGGAGGCGGTGGAGGATTCGGCTGATTCTGGCCGCCGCCCCCTTGCAGCCGATGGACCAGCTCGAGATTCCATTTCGCGCGCAGCTGGTGCGGCTGGAGCAAGAGCGCCTCGCGATACGCACGCTCGGCGTCCGCGAGATGCGCGTCGCGGCTCGCCGTATCGGACTTTGCCTGGAGCAACGCGAGCAGACCCAAGTTGTACAGCGCGTTGAACCGCAGCTCCGGGTCGAGTGATGACGCGGCGTGGGCGAGCGACGTGCGCGCCAGCGCCGCATCTCCCGCCGCCAGTGCCGCGGTTCCCGTGTTGTACCAGGCGGTGTCGTCGTCCTGGTGCGCCCGCAACTCGGCGAGATAGGCGGCCGCGGCCGCGCGCGAGTTGCCTTGATCCCACGCCTTCTCGGCAGCCGAGCGGGGCGTTTGAGCCGGGGGCGTCTGCGCCCGGACGCCGGAAAGCGGGAAGGTACACAACAGCAGACCGATCAGCGCGGCGGTGCGTCGGGTGAGTGTCTGCGCCGCCAGAACGAGGCCTGCAAGCAGCAGCGGAATCCAGGCTCGCGGCCGCCCGCGCTGAGTACGGCTCTCGGTCGCCGTCGCGCGTTTGTACGAGGCGACCAGGTCACGAACGGCGCCGGCTTGATCGGGAAGCTCCGCGGCGACGATAGTCCCCTGCGCCGCGTCGGCGATCGCTCCGAGGACATCATCATGCCGGCTGGTCAGGATCTGATCCCCCGCGACATCCTGCTGCCACGATACGAATGTACCGCGGTCGTCGCGCACGGGAATCTTCGTCGGCTGCTTGCCGCCCTCGGCGACCAGAATGAGATGAATGCCGAGTCCCGCAAGCCGTCGCGCCTCCTGCAACGAATGCGCGAGCGAATCGTGCCCCTCGCCGTCGGTGAACATCACGAGCACGCGATCGGCGATCTCGGGACTCGCGTGCAGGAGATCGATTCCTTGCGCGAGCGCAGGCGCGAGCGACGTGCCACCTTCCGACGCGACGTCCGGATCGAGCGCGTCGAGGTACAGCGTCAGCGCCGAGCCGTCCACCGAGAGCGGCGCGAGGATGTAGCTCGTCCCCGCAAAGGCCGAGAGGCCCAACCGATCGCCGTCGAGGTCCTGGACGAGCCTGCGGGCTTCGCGAAGCGCGCGCCCCAGCCGGCTGGGCTTTACGTCCTCGGCGAGCATGGAGCGCGATATGTCGATCGCAATCACCAGATTGAGCCCTCGCGTCTCGGTCACTACGCGCTCTTCGCCCCAGCGCGGGCCCGACAGCGCGACCGCGGCCAGTCCGGCCGCGAGGCCGAGCGCGGGAGCTCCCCATTTCCCCGCGGAGCGCGCGATCCGCGCCGTCGCCTCGGACCATGCCGCCGCCCGCTGGAGACGCGAGCGCCGTGCCCATACCGCGGCTGCCCACACTGCCGCGGCGACGACGGGGGCGAGCGCGACAACGACCGGCGCGTCGAACGTGATCATGGCACGCGCACCGCGAAGGTGGCCGCGACGACGAGCTCGAGCGCCAGCGCCAGCAATCCGATGCCGAGCGGCCAGCGGTACGCTTCATCGTAGCGATGATAGACGAGATGCTGTACGGGTGTCTTCTCCAACCGGTTGATCTCGGCGAAGATGTTGGAGAGTGAGGCGGCGTCCGTGGCGCGGAAGTATCTCCCGCCGGTCGTGTGCGCGATGTCGTCGAGCAGCGCTTCGTCGATTTCCACCGGCATCGTCTCATACCTCAGGCCGAGCGGCCCCTGCCCGGTCGGCACCGGCGCCTGGCCCTGCGTCCCGACCCCGATCGTATAGATCTTGATGCCGAACGTCGCCGCAGCCTGTGCCGCCGTGCGGGGATCCACCGCTCCCTTGTTGTTCACGCCGTCGGTGAGCAGGATGACGACCTTACTCTTTCCCGGCGCGCGGCGCAGCCGGTTCGCGCACGTCCCGATCGCCGTACCGATCGCGGTTCCATCCTCCAGGATACCGACGCGCAGCTGGCGGATGGCTTCCTCCAGCACGTCGTAATCGGTCGTAATCGGCACTTGCGTCAGTGCCTCACCGGCGAAGGCGACCAGGCCGATCCGGTCTGACGATCGCGCGCGCACGAATTCGGTCGCCGTCCGTCGCGCGACATCGAGCCGGTTGGCCGGCGAAAAATCTTCCGCCAACATGCTGCTCGAGATGTCGACGGCGAGCACGATCGAGATGCCTTCGCTGCGCAGCTCCGCTCGCGCGGAGCCGAGGCGCGGGCCCGCCACGGCAATGATCCACGCCGCCAGGCAGAGCGAACGCAACGAAACGGGCAGCCGGGCGATCCACAGCCGCTCGGCTGGACCCATCGCGGGACGGACATCGCTCATCGGCGCGCCGGCGAGCTTCGCCAGCCGCTGGCGGCGCCACCACCACCAGAGCGGCAGCCCGAGGAGCAACAGCAGCAGGAAGGGACGCGCGAATGTCATTGCGACGGTCCCCCTCCCCTGCTCCCGCCGTTGCCGAGCTCACGGGCCAACGCGCGGGCGCGCGCGGCGAGCGGGCCGACCTCCACGCCGTGGGCCGTCGCGAACGCCACCTGGTCGAGCGCTTCGAGCAGTTCGCGCAAATCCCGCAGCGGGGCGTCCGGCTTCACGTGCGCGACAACCGCCAAGCACTCGGGCGTGCTCAGCGCCTCGTGCGCCTCGGGAATCGCATGCGCGACGGCGCGTCGCAGCCGCTGCGCCGCGCGGGCGGCGACGGCCTTCGGCTCGCCGGCCGAGAGCCAGCGCGCGTCCGGGACCTCGGCGGCGCCGGCGGCTGCGGGACCAACGTGCAGTGTCCGCGGCCCACGCCGGCGCCAACTCAGCAGCACCAGCAGCAAACCGCCGGCGACGACGATGGCGGCGAGAGCGGGAAACGGATTGAGGCGCGCTTCACGCAAAACGCCCACGGCGGGCTGCGGCAACGGCGCCCGTATGCTGTCCGGAATGACGCTTGCCACATGGAATGATGCCGTGCCACCCGACGTGGAATCGGCCGTGCCGTCGGGACCCAGACGCCAGATGGGCGGCATGTCCAGCGTGACTTCGCCCGGCTGCCATGCCACGATCGTATACCGGACGAGCCACGCGCCCGCCGTCGCCGATGCGAGCACGAGCGCGTCGCCGAGCGGTTCGGCCACGGGACCGGAAGGAAGCTTGCCGGCGCGTACGCGCCATCCGGCGGGCGCCGTAAACGCGCGCTCGAGACGGATCGTGTCGCCGACCGTCGGCTCGGGCGGCGCAGCCGTCCAAGCCTGGAGCGCGAGCAACACCGGCAGCAGCATTACCGGTTCAGCCGCCGCGCCCGCTCCGCGAACGCGCGGCGCAACGGGACGCCGTAGGGAACGGTCGTCAGCAGCGCGACACGATCCACGCCGCCCTGGACGAGTTTCCGGCTGCGCTCCTGCTGCATTTTCTCCGCGGCAACGCGAATCCGCGTGCGCGTCGGAGCGTGGCTCGTGTCGACGAGCAGCCGCTGGCTCGTTTCCGCGTCTTCCAATTCCACCCAGCCGGCATCCGGGAGATCGTACTCGCGAGGATCATCGATCGTGATGGCCACGACTTCATGCCGCGCCGCCAGCTGGCCGAGCGGCTCTTCCCAACCCTCGGCGCGAAAGTCCGACAACACGACCACGATCGCGCGATGGCGCAGCAGTTTCATGGCATAGCGGAGCGCGCCCGAGAGATTCGTGCCGCGACCCTTGGGCGTGAACGCGACGAGATCGCGAATGACGCGCAAGGCATGGGCGCGACCTTTCGCCGGACGCACGATCAACTCGGGCTTGTCGGCGAACAGCAGCGCGCCGACACGGTCGTTGTGGCGCGCGGCGGCCAGTGCGAGTACGGCGGCGACTTCGACCGCGAGACCGGCCTTGGTGTACGGACGTCCGAAATGCAGCGAGCCGGATTGATCGACGACGAGCAACAGCGTGATCTCCCGCTCTTCCATATACGTCTTGACGAACGGATGGCCCATGCGGGCCGAGACATTCCAGTCGATCGCGCGGAAGTCGTCGCCCTGCTGGTAGGCGCGCACCTCGGCGAACTCGATGCCTTGCCCGCGAAAGACCGAGCGGTATTCCCCGGTGAACAGCGTGTTGACGAGGCTGCGAGTCCGGAGCTCGATCCCCTTGACCAGCCGGAGGACGTCCCGGGTGATCACGGCACTCCCACGGCCTCCAGGATCTTGGCGATGACCTGATCGGCGTCCATGTCTTCGGCCTCGGCCTCGAACGTGAGGAGCACGCGATGACGGAGCACGTCGTACGCCATCGCTTTCACGTCTTCGGGCACCACGAACGCGCGGCCGCGGAGATAGGCGTGGGCGCGCGCCGCCTGCGCGAGGTAGATCGACGCGCGCGGCGAGGCGCCGAACGCAATCAGGGGCTTCAGCTCCGGCAAGCCGACGGCTTGCGGCTCGCGCGTCGCGCGGACGGCGTCCACGATGTAGTCCACGACTTTCTGATCCATGAACAGCTCCGCGATCGCGCTGCGCGCCGCCAAAATGTCCTCGGCCTCGGCGATGCGCTGCACCTCGATCGGACGGCCCGACGCCATACGGCCCACGATTTCCTTCTCCGCATCGCGCGACGGGTAGCCGACGCGGACCTTGAGCATGAACCGGTCGAGCTGCGCTTCCGGCAGCGGATAGGTGCCTTCGTGCTCGATCGGGTTTTGTGTCGCGAGCACCAGGAACGGCTCGCCGAGATAGAAGGTCTCGCCGCCGATCGTCACCTGCTTCTCCTGCATCGCCTCGAGCAGCGCCGACTGCACCTTGGCGGGCGCGCGATTGATTTCGTCCGCGAGCACGAGATTCGCGAAGAGCGGACCCTTCTTGGGATAGAACTCCTGCGAGCGTTGATCGAACACCATGGTGCCGATCACGTCGGCCGGCAGGAGGTCGGGGGTGAACTGGATGCGCGAGAAGCTGATGCGCAGGCATTCCGCCACCGTTCGCACCGCCAGCGTCTTGGCAAGACCGGGCACGCCCTCGAGCAGGATGTGACCGCCCGTGAGCAGGCCGATCAACAGCCGCTCGACCATGACCTCCTGGCCGACGACGCGCTTGGCGACCTCGCGCGTGATGCTCTGCGTGAGCACCGCGTCTGACGTCTTGCTGGCCGCACGCGTCGTCATCGCAACGACGCCTCAGCCGCCCGCTTCACCGTCGGCTCTTTGTCCCGCGCGTACAGCTCGAGCAATGCCTTGGCCTCCATTCGATCGAGTCGCGCCAACCCCTCGATTGCCGCGGCGCGTACGAACGGCGTACGACGCGGCCGCCCGCCTGGTTCCGCGTACCTTGCAAGCACATCGAGCGCTTCCTTCGCGCCGAGCTGGCCGATCGCGTTCAGCAGAGCAGCCAATACCCCCTCGTCTTTCTCCTGCTCCAGCCTGCGGACCAGCACCGTGGTCGCGGCCGCATCACCCGCTGCAGCGATGGCGCGCGCGGCCGCCGTGCGCACGAGCACCGATTCGTCCTTCAGTGCCGGCATGGCCGGCCGCGCGATCTCGCGGGCACCAAGCTCGGCGAGGCCGAGTAACGCCGCTTCGCGCACGCGCTCATCGGCGTGGCGCGTGAGGGCAATCAGCGGCTCCAAGACGGCGGGACTGCCGGTCAAACCCAGAAACTCCGCTGCGGCCGCGACGACTTCGGGGACTTTGCTCGTGATCCGGCTTTGCAGCAATTCCACCGAGCGCTCACCCGCGGCACGCATCGAAGCGCGGTACGCTTCGCGCAGCTCCGGCGCGGCATGCAGATACGCATCGACCACGAGTCCCGCCGAGACGGCGCCCAATGCCCCAACCGCATTCACCAAGTGCGCACGCTCGGTAGGGGGCACGCGGGGCTCTCCGAGCCGCGCCACCATACGCTCCACGATAGCCTCGTCCGCAAGCGCCCCCGCCACCTCGCCGATCGCTTCCTGGATGTCGGGATCCTCGATCTTCGCGAGCGAGCGGTCGAGGCCGGAAACGACCTCGGCTACCGCACCAATATCGCGTAATGCGATCACCTCGGGTGTGAGGCCGCGCAACTTCTCCACGATCGCCCGTTGATCCCCCGGTTGCGATGCCAACTGTAACGCTTGCACCGCACGGCGCGCTTCGACGTCCGGTGGAAGCACATTCGGCCGAAACACGCCGCTTTGGCGGGTCGCCCCGACAGTGTCGGAAGGCGGTGACGCGGCCGCGACGAACACCGGCTCGGACGGCGGCGGCGGCGACTGCGGCTGCGGTGCCGGCGGCGGCGTTGGTTGGGGCGCCGGCGCTGGCGCCGCCACCGGCGCCGCCGGAATGTCGTCCATCGCGCGCGTTGCCGAGAGACGCTGGCTCGCGCGTCGTCCCAGCACCACCGTGATGCGTCCTAACACCGCGTCATCAGGCGCGACGTTGCCGACGGCCACACCAAACAGGCCGAGCCATTGCTCCGCCGTGACGCCGGGATTGACTTGAATCGAGCGCACGCCGCGCGCAAACAATAACCCCGCGAGCTCAGCGACTTGTGTGTTGCGCGGCAGGAGATGCTGGCCGTGCCAGAGCAGTCCGGTCGCGCCGATCTTCCATTCCACCGTTCCGAGCGCGGCAAGTCCCGGCAACGACGTCGTGATCTGGCGCATGGCCTCCAATACCGCCGGGTGCGACGGCGGATAGAGGCGCGTCAGCCGAAAGGTCGTTCCGATCGCGCCAAGCGCGCGGTCCACTGCTCCGGTATCGATCGCCATCAGCGTTTAATACGCGTTCCCTTGTCCTCGACCGTGAAGACCCAGGTCGCGAAGCGCGCCGGCTCGATCGCATCGTCCGGTTCGATCGCGTTCCATTCGACGTCACTGCCCGAGCTTTGCGGCCCCGCTGCGCGCGCCTCGGCTTCTCTCACCATCGCAGCCGCGCGCTTGATCCACACGCCGAAGTAATCGGGCCGCAGGTCCACCCAACCTCGCGGTGCGGCAGCGAGAGGATCGCATCCGGGTTCCGGCGGCACCACGAGCGCGCTGCCCCGGTAGACGTCCTTTCCATCGGGCGATACGATCGGCAACCCGACGGAGATAATCTGCTGCCGCAGCGCCGCATCGGATGCAAGCAAGCGCCAGCCGGCTTCCGACAGGGCCGCCGGCGTGCTCCCGGCGAGCGCTCGGACGTGCGGGCACAATCGCCGGCACAGGTACGCCTCGTACAACAATTTGGTGAGCCGCGGCGGCCCCAGCATCTCGTAGGCGACCCCTCGCACGGCGTGGCTTTCCTCGAGCGCTCTGAGACGACCGACCGCATTGCGCCTGAGCACGCCCGCACGGTACGTGGGGCCCGCGGTCGCGGCGTCCAGCGCTGCCACGATGTCCTTCCCCGTCGGCCGGCCCTGGAGCTCGAGCATCACGTAGTCGGCGACTTCCTCGGGAGTGATGAATTCCATCTGCCCCAGCGCGGTAACGGTTTCGAATTCATCGCGCGAAAACAAGCCGTTCTCGCCCACGTCGATGTACACGCCCTCGAGCGGGCGACCCAAGTCCCGCCAGGGCCGGGCCTCGGATGCGAACGCGTCGCGGACGCGCACCGGTCGCTCGCAATCGACGAGCGCGATCGGCTTGCCTTTGCGGCGCACCGGACCGTGCGCCACCTCGCGCCACGCGATCGACGTCGTCGGTTTGATTTCCACGGTGACCGGCGCATCAGGCGTTCGGCCCAGCAGGAAGAGCAGCATCGAATGCGCGCCGGCGACCGCCGACTTGGCCATCAAGGTCGCGCTGGGCCGCTCTTCGGAATGCGTGTACGGAATGTTGAATCCCATGCCGCCGGTGCCGCTCGTGCCGATCTTCACATAGACCTGGGTTCCTGCGCGCCGCAGCGCCTCGGTCATGATCTGCGCGTGACGCACCAGCTGCGGCATGGGGAGTCGCAGCAGATGCCGTTCGATCGTGGCGCGATCGATGCCGCCGTCGTGCGCTTGCGCGAGCAACTCGCGCGAGCTGTGGAAGATGTCCTGATACGCGAACGCCGTTGCGGTGTTGATGCTGTCGACGACGGCCTCCGGTTTGTAGCGCATCAGGATCCGGAACAGCAAATTGCGCTCGAGCACCGCCTCGGTGAGATCGCCGAACAGATCGCCGAGCACGAGCGCGCGATGCTCCGCGCTGCCGAGGATGACCGCCAGGTCGAGTCGCGCGACTGACGCCGGGGCGAAGATATTCCCCCACTCGACGTCGATGGTCACGCCGCCGCGGTAGGGCTCGAGCGCGCGCGCCGCGGCGCGCACTTCGTCTTCGTAGAGCGCGACGAGCACGAGCCGGCGCGGTGGCGGGGGCGCGGCGAGCACGCGGCGCGCCACCGCATGGCCCACCAGCCCGCTCCCGCCCAGCAACATCACGGTCCGTTCAGCGAGATCCATGCAGTCGCTCGATCGCTCCGATCTCGGCGCGGGTCAGCTCGCGCCAGTGTCCCTCGGCGAGCTTGCCGAGCCGCACCGGCCCGTACGCCACGCGGTGCAGCCATTCGACCTTGAGGCCCAGCGCTTCCGCAATACGGCGCACGATTCGCTGCCGCCCCTCGGCCAGCGTCAGGTCGATCTCGACCGTTTTGCCGGCCGGGCGCACGCGAAAGTTCACAATGCGCACCACGCGGCCGTCGATGACGATGCGCTGTGACAGGGCATCGCGAATCGCATCAGCGCTGGCGCCGTGCACGCCGAGCCAGTATGTGCGCGGCACCTCGTAGCGGGGATGCATGAGCCGATGGGCGGCGGCGCCGTCGGTCGTCAGGAGCAACAGCCCCGAGGTCATGACATCCAAGCGCCCAACGTACGTGAGACCCGGAATCTTCGGGAGAAGGGCGAAGACGGTGCGTCGCCCCTCCGGGTCGGAGCGACTCACGACGTAACCGATCGGCTTGTTGAGGGCCAGCCAACTCGTCCGCATCGCCGAGCGGACGGCGCGGCCGTCGACGGTGATTTTCTGCGACTCGGGATCGACGCTCATGCCGATGGTGGCGGTCTCGCCATCCACGCGCACCCGGCCCGCGCGGATGAGATCTTCCGCCTTGCGCCGGGACGCGACGCCCGCGCGCGCCAGGGCGCGCTGCAGGCGCATGAGGGTCATTCGGGTTCGTCGACGGGCGTGGGACGCCGCAGGGCGACCGACAACTCCTCGAGCCGGGGCAGATCTTCGAGACCCTTCAAGCCGAGAATTTCCTGGAACGACGGCGTCGTGCCGTAGAGCAGCGGGCGGCCCAACCCTTCGCCGCGCGTCACGACCTCGATCAATCCGCGCTCCAGGAGCTTGTCCATGACGGCCCCGGAGTCCACACCGCGAATCTCGTCCACTTCGAGCCGCCCCACCGGCTGGCGATACGCGATGATCGCCAGCGTCTCGAGCGCCGCCGGCGAGAGCCGGCGAGGACGCAGCGCGAACTGCGCGCGCTCGATCGTTTCGGCGTACTCGCGGCGCGTGAGGAACTGCCAGCCTTCGGCGATCTCGACGAGCTCGACGCCGTGATCCTCTCCATATACGGCGCGAATCTCATCCAACGCCGCCCGGACGGCGGATTCGCCGGCCGTGAGATCGAGCGACGCGAGCTCCTCGAGTGTCAGCGGTCGCGAGGCGGCGAACAGCGCCGCTTCAAGCAGGTTCGCGAGGGGTTGCACGCGTAATCACCATGGGGCCGAAGGGCTCAGGCTGCGACAAGGTGAGCGAGCTGCGTTTGGCCAGCTCGAGCAGCGCGATGAATGCCGACAACACGTCGACGATCGTGGCGCCCCGCCCCACGATGTCCGCCCAGCCGAACTGCTCGCGCTCGGCGAGCAATGCGTTGATCCGTGCGGTCGCCCCTTCGACATCGAGCGGTCGGGGGACCACGCGGTGGAGCATCGGCTCGGGGATGAGCGCGATGACACGCTCGGCGGCCGCGAGCAGATCGTTGAGGTCGATCTGCAGCGGCGCGGGCGGCGCGTCGGGCGGCGGCGCCTCGTAGCCGCGGCCGAACCGTTCCGCGCGCACGTCCGCGGCATGCCCCAGCCAGTCGACGAGCTCCCGGATCTGCTGATATTCGAGCAGCCGGCGCACGAGCTCCGCGCGCGGGTCCTCCCACTCGTCGTCGCCGAGTCGCCGCGGCAAGAGCATCTGCGCCTTGATGCGCAGCAGGCGCGCCGCCATCTCGAGATAGTCGGCAGCCTGATTGAGACCGAGCTCGTTGATTACGGAGAGGAATTGATCGGCGATTTTGGCGATCGGCAGGTCGGTGATGTCGACTTCGTCCTCGTGGATCAGATGCAGCAACAGGTCGAGCGGGCCGGAGAACTTCTCCAGCTCGACGACGAATCCCGCCTGGTCCCGCAGGATCGGATTCGTCATAGCGCTCCCGGCAGTGCCAGCCCGCGGACGATCCCCTGGGCGACACTCATCAGCGCGCGTTGCGGCCACAAGAACGCATCGACCACGCCGGGCAGGAGCCAGACGATCAGCATGATCGGGATGATGCCCAGCACGTAGAGCTGCCGGTACTGCATACCCAGGGCGGGCGGCAACATGTGCTTGAGCACGTGGCTGCCATCGAGCGGCGGAATGGGAATCAGGTTGAAGAAGGCGAGAGCGGTGTTGACGAACATCCCGATGTACATCATCCGCTGCAGCAGGGCGAGACTCGCCGTCATGCCCGCGAGCGCTTTCCCGACGAATCCGATCAGCGCGAAGACCACCGTGCACAGTACGAACAGCGCGAGATTGGTCGCGATCCCCGCCAGCGACACGATGATGTCGCCCGTCACATAGTTGCGGTAGTTGCGCGGGTTGACGGGGACGGGTTTCGCGCCGCCAAACGGCGGCCCGCCCATCGCGATCAGCATGATGGGCAACAGAATCGTGAGGAACGGATCGATGTGCTTGAGGGGATTCAGGGTCAGGCGGCCGAGCATGTAGGCCGTCGTGTCGCCCTGCCGATACGCCGCCTCGCCGTGCGCGTACTCGTGCGCCACGACGGAGAAAAGCAGCACGGGAATGAGCAGCAGGATGTCTTCTAACGACACGGCCTAACATAACGTAGCGCCTTGACCCTCCGCAACTTACCGTCTACCTTCCGCGCCATGCCGAAGATCAAGTCCGCCAAGAAGGCGATGCGGCAGGCACGCACCCGCGCGACCCGGAACCGCGCGCAGCGTTCCACACTCCGCACCGCGCTGAAGCGCGTGCGCGCCGCGGCGACCGCGGATGCCGCGGCCGCCGCCTACACGCTCGCCGCGCAGGTGCTCGATCGCGCCGCACGAAAGGGATTGATCCACAAGAACAACGCCGCGCGCCAAAAGTCCCGCCTCGCGGCGTTGGTCAAACGGCTGCGCGAGAAGGCATCAGCGTAGCGGTGGGTTAGAAAAACGGTAGGGGCGCAGCATGCTGCGCCCCTACATTTTTTTGCGGCACGTCATTTTTAAAGTGCCGCTAATTCCGCGCCGCAGCTCTCGCAGTACCACTCCGTCGCCAGATTCATCGTTCCGCACTCGCGGCACTTGAGCGTCTTTTCGACCGGCGCGTCTTCGTCCACGGGCGCGGTTGGCGTCGCGTCCTGCGGATCGTCGATCTGATACTGCGCCCCGCTCGCGCGTCGCGGGCTGGGCGCGTTTTTGTCATCCTCGGTCACCGATTTGAGAAACGCGAGCTCGTCGAGCGGCGTCTTCCGCTTTTCGGGCGGCTTCGGCGGAGCGGGCGGCGGCGCGGCCCGCGGCGCTGCCGCCGCGGGCTTGGCCTTTACGAGCGCATCGAGCTCTTCGAGCCGCGTGATGTCGCGCTCCACATCCAGCAATTCGTCCCGAACGGCGCCGAGGTCGGCCAGAGCGTCTTTGTGCACCTGGCCCCACTGCGCCTCGTCATATTCCCCGACTTCGTGTCGCAGCTCCGTCTCGGCCAATCGCTCGGCGGTCGCTTTCTCTTTTTTCTGGAGCTCGAGGAGCGTTTCCTTGCGCTGCGCGATGAGCTGACGCGCGGCGTCCGCGTGTGCCTTCAACTCCTCCGTCACCGCCTTCAGGCGCGCCTCATAATCCGCCTTCACGCGCGTTCGGACGTGCTCGGGCGCGGAGTCGGCCGTAGCGGTAATGCGCGCGAGCCACGCCTCGTACTGGCGGCGCTCTTCGAGCAATCGCTGAATGGCGGCGGCGCTCTTCGACGGATTCTTAGGCATTCTGCTCCCGCAGCGCGTTCAGGCGATCGACGACGTCTCGGGCGAGCGGTTGCGGCTGCCCGATCGCGCGCGCTTGCGCAATGATCCGTGCGGCATGCTCCAGACTTTCCATCCGAATCCAGGCCTCATCCAGTGTCTTGCCCAGTGTCACCGCGCCATGGTTGGCGAGCAGGAGCGCGCGGTGGCCCGGCAGATGCGGCACGACGCGATCACCCAATTCCGGCGTTCCCGGCATACCGAACGGCACCAGCGGGACCGGTCCCACCACGAAGATAAGCTCCGGCAACAAATTGCCCGGAATGGCCTCTCCCGCAACGGCAAATGCCGTCGCCGTCGGAGGATGCGCGTGGACGACGGCGTTGACATCCGGACGATGGCGCAGGATGCGCAAATGTAACTCCAACTCGCTGGTGGGCTTGCGAGAAGTTCGGCGCCGCGGCGCGCCATCCAGATCGACCTCGACCATGTCCGTAGCCGAGAGAAACGCTTTGAGGAGTCCGCTCGGCGTTACAAGCACGCGGTCCGTTCCCAGCCTCACCGACAGATTGCCGTCACGTCCCGCAATCAGCCCGCGCGCTGCGAGCTGACGGCAGCACAGCGCCATGCGCCGAGCCACCGCGCCGGGTTTCACAGCTCGTGGGCGATGGTGCCGGCGACGATGGTGAGCACCGCGCGGCCCGTGAGTGCCCGGCCCGCGAAGGGTGTGTTGTGGCTCTTGGAGTGAAAGGTCGCCGGATCGACGGACCATTTCGCCGTGATGTCGAAGACGGCGACATCGGCGACGGCGTCGGGAGCGAGCGTGCCGCCGCTCAAATGAAAGACGCGGGCCGGGTCAGTACTCATGCGACGGATCAACTCCGGCAGCGTGAACAACCCGCTCTCGACAAGCTCGGTATTGGCAACCGCGAAGGCGGTTTCCAGCCCGACGACGCCGAAGGGCGCATCGTCGAACGCTGCTTCCTTTTCATCATACGCGTGCGGCGCGTGATCCGACGCGATGCAGTCGATCACGCCATCCTTGAGCGCGCCCCGCAGCGCCGCGACGTCCGCGGCTTCGCGAAGGGGCGGGTTCATCTTTGCCTGCGTGTTGTAGTCCTCGCAGGCGTAGTCCGTCAACGTGAGATGGTGTGGCGTGACTTCCGCCGTCACTCGAATGCCACGGTCCTTGGCTTCGCGAATGATCGCGACGGACCCGCGCGCCGACATATGACAGAGGTGGACGTGACCGCCGGTGAGCTCCGCCAGCAGCACGTTGCGCGCGACCATGATTTCTTCCGCGGCCGAGGGTATCCCTTTCAGACCGAGGCGCGTCGACACGAGGCCCTCGTGCATGACACCGCTCGACGCGAGCGTCGGCTCCTCGCAATGATCGGCGACGGGGATGTTGAAGGTCCGCGCGTACTCGAGCGCCGTGCGCATGAGGTGGCTCGACACGATCGGCTTGCCATCGTCCGACACGGCCACCGCGCCCGCGCTCACCATCTCGCCGAATTCGGCGAGGCGCTCGCCTTTCTGGCCGATCGACACGGCGCCGACGGGATGCACGCGCGTCAGACCAGCCCGTCCCGATTGGCGGACGATAAAACCCACCGCGGCCTGATTGTCGGCCACTGGGTCGGTATTGGGCATCGCGCAAATCGCCGTGAACCCGCCGGCCGCCGCGGCCCGCGCGCCGCTCGCGACGGTCTCTTCGTCCTCATTGCCCGGTTCGCGCAGATGAACGTGCAGGTCGACGAGACCGGGCGTGACGACGTGCCCCGTCACGTTCCGCACGATCGCCCCATCGGGTGTGCCGATACCCCGTCCCACGGCGGCGATCTTGCCGTCTTGAATGAGGACGTCGGCCGGATCGTCAACGTCGCGGCTCGGATCGATTACGCGACCCCCCTGGAGCAGGATGGGGCGGGATGGACTCATTCGTTGCCTCCCGCGCCGCGCTTCGCCGCGTCGGCGAGCTCGGCCCGGCCACCAGCGAGCAGATACAGCACGGCCATTCGCACCGCGACGCCGTTGGTGACTTGATCGAGGATGACGCTGTGCGGTCCGTCGGCGACACGCGAATCGATTTCGACGCCGCGATTCATCGGGCCCGGATGCATGATCGTGATCGGCTTCGCGGCGCGCTCCAGCCGTTCGGGCGTCACGCCGAACACGCGGTAATACTCGCGCAGGCTGGGGATGAATCCCTTTTCCATGCGCTCGAGCTGTAGGCGCAGGACGTTGAGCACGTCGGCGCCCCACTCGATCGCTTCTTCGACGCGGCCGAACACGGACACGCCCAGCTCGGCGATGCCCCGCGGCAATAGCGTCCAGGGCCCGCACACGGCGACTTCCGCGCCGAGTTTGCTCAAGCCCCAGATGTTGGAGCGGGCGACGCGCGAGTGCAGCACATCACCCACGAGACAGACCTTCAGCCCTGCGATCTTTCCATGCTTGTCGCGGAT
>DATGEQ010000021.1:0-38614 GCA_035309945.1 Gemmatimonadales bacterium
GACCACGTCGATGGCGGGATGTGCCTCGGCAATCTCGTGAAAGATGAAGTAGAGCGGGCTCTCGGCGCGGTCGAGGAGCAGCAGGCGCCGAGGGTTGAAACGCGCGATCTGGCGGACGAGCTCGGAGCCAATGGAGCCGCCCGCGCCCGTCACGAGAATCACTTTGCCCGCCAGCTCGGGCGCAACGTCCTTGAGATCGAGCTGCACCGGATCCCGGCCGAGCAAGTCCTCGACTTGCACGTCGCGGACCTGATTGATTTGCGGCTCGTCCGCCGACAGCAGGTCGACCTGCGGCGGGAGAATCTTGACGGCAATGCCCGTCTCCGCGGCACGCGCGACGAGGCCGCGCAGCTGCTCGGGTGTCGCTGAGGGAATGGCGATGACGATCTGCTGGACGTGGTGTATCGCCACGAAGCGCCGCAGCTCATCCGATCCCCCCAACACGGAGACGCCGTGGAGCATGCGGCCGTGCTTGTTGGGATCGTCGTCCACGATTCCCACGACATTCAACGGATGCCGGGAATCGTGCTGGAGTTGCCGCAGGAGCCGCTCGCCCGCGACACCCGCGCCGATGATGATGGCCGGACGACCACGACTGCGTTGGCGGCGCCGGAACGGCTCTTCCTTGATCCAGCGGAGCAGCCCGCGCTGATCACGGCTGGGACGGCGGAACGGCTCTTCGTTTATCCAGCGCGTGAGGAACCGAATGCCGCCCGCCAGCATGATGGTGATGAGCCAGTCGAGCATGAGCACGCTGAGCGGCACGGGTCCAACGCGGCCGACGACAACGAGTACCGCGCCGAAGGCGATCGAGCCGAGCGTGACGGCGGCAATGAGCTGGCGCAGATCGCGCACGCCGACCAGGTGCCAATAACCGCGGAATACGCCGAAACGATGGAACAGCAGTAAGCGGAGGACGAGCAGGTACGGCAGCGTCTCTGCGTAGGTACGGACCTCGGCGGGTGGGATCCGAAAATCGAAGCGAAGCGCGTACGCGATGAAGTAAGAGACGGAGACGAGGGCAAGGTGCCCTGCGATAGACAGTGCGCGCCGGTGCCGGCGCAAGAAAGACAAGGATTCCATAGGCTTTGGCGCTTCGTAGTGCAGCTTCTGTGCTCACGTAGCCCGTGCTTGCGCAGACGGCCAAGCGCCTCAGGACGAAGCGCGACGGCGGTCGCATTTGCTACGCAACAGGGCGCAAGGCACTGGCTGGTGTGGGGTTAGTGCATCGGATGCAGAACGGTGGACAGCGGAACGCGACTGCCGGGGCGGCACCGAGCTTGCGTGGCGAAGAGCTGCATGGAGCCCAAGGAGCTACCCGAGATGTCTGAACCGCAATCGGACAAGCCGCGCGTCCCCCCACCCGTCGTCCGTACCGGCCATCATGAAAATGGCGATGGGGAAACGGGAAAAGCACTCGATAGGCTGCGATTGAAGAGCTTGGCATCGGCGCCGCCGCCCCCACCGCTGGCGCCGGCACCGCCGGGAGAGCAGGGCGATTTCCAGCGCTACCTCACTTCCGTCATGCGACATAAGTGGCTCGTGCTCGCCGTGACGTTATTGGGAACGGCGCTCGGCATCATCGGGACGAGATTCCTCGACCCGCGCTACACGGCAAAGGCGATTCTCTGGGTCGACGCCGCCGTCGCGCGCGAGAAAGGCGCCGAGTCGGAGCAGCTGCTCGACTCCCGCGGGTGGGAAGAACTCGTCGTCTCGAACGCGGTGCTCGATACGGTCGCGAGGCAGCGCCGGCTCTTCTTGCATCCCGAGACACCCACGGACTCCGCTGCAATGACGACGTTCGACATTACCGACCACGTCGCCCCCGGTGATTACCGGCTGGTCGTGGACAAACCGGGTCACGCGTGGCGGCTCGAGCTGGCGGATGGGACCGTCGTGCAGCGCGGCCGCGTGGGTCAGCCGGTCGGCGACAACGTGGGTTTCGATTGGCAGCCGACCAGCGCGATGCTCAAGCCCGGCACGACGCTCACCTTCAACGTGGCGGCGATTCCCGAAGCCTCCGCCGCGCTGGCGAAGCAGATCAAGACGCGGCTCGATCCCGACGGCAACTTCCTGCGCCTGCAGCTCAAGGCGACCAATGCCGCCAACGCGGCCGCGACGCTGAATGCGATCACCGCGCGCGTCGTCGCCGTCGAGAGCGAAATGAAGCGTCGCAAGTTCCAGGAGCTGGAAACCGTCATGGGCGACCAGTACCAGCACGCCAAGGACGCCCTCGATCAGGCGGATGAAGCGCTGAAGAACTTCCGCACGCGGACGTGGGACCGGCCGCTCATCACGCAGGCGCCCGGCGGCGGCCTGGCGGTCGAAGGCAGCGCGGTGGCGCAGCAGATGCGCGACAGCAACTTCCAGCGGCAGCGCGATCGGCGGAACCTCGAGGCGTTCGCGGCGCGCGCGCAGACGGGCAGCGTGTCGATCGTGATGTGGAACAGCATCCCGGCCGTGCAGAACTCCGCGTACATGAAGGATGCGCTGCAGGATCTCGCGGCCAAGCAGGATAGTCTGCGCATCGCGCGGCAGCGCTACACCGACTCCGCCGCGCAAGTGAAACAGCTCCAGGCCGATCTCAGCGTGCTCGAGCATCAGCAGATTCCTTCGCTCGCGCGCATGCTGGCGCGTGACCTCGGCGAAGTCGTCGCGATCTCCAGACCACAGACGGACACGGCCCTGGAACGGCTGCGCGAGGCGCCCAATCTCGCGATGGAGCAGGATCGGCTGACGCGCGAGCACGACCTGGCCGCGACGCAGTTTGCCGCCGTGGATGCTGAATACCAAAAGGCAAAGCTTGGCGTAGTGAGCAGTATCCCGGATGTGCGCGTGCTCGATCCCGCGACCGAGCCGCTGCGTCCCGCAGCCGATTACGCCCCGCTCCTCATTCTGCTCGCCGCGATGGCCAGCTTTGGCTTCGCGGTCGCAGCGGTAACGCTCAAGGACAAGATGGACCCCAAGGTCCGCTACCCCGAGCAGATCACCGGCCGCATGCAGCTCCAGATACTCGGCGCGGTGCCGCACGTGAGCTGGCGCCTGGGCGCCAACGGCGACGGTCCGGCTCAGGTCATCGAAGCGCTGCGCGGGCTCCGGCTGCGGGTCTTGCATGCCCATACCGGCGACGGTGCCCTCACGTTGACCATCACGAGCCCCGGCATCGGCGACGGCAAGTCGTTCGTGTCGCTGAATCTCGCGCTCTCGTTCGCCGACGCTGGATATCGAACCCTGCTGGTGGACGGCGATACGCGGCGCGGCGTGCAACACAAGGCGCTCAAGACGCCGTCGACGCCGGGATTGACCGACGTCGTCGCGGGGCGCGTGGCGCTGGAGGCCGCGCTGCGGCAGACGTCGTATCCGGGGCTCACGTTCCTCAGCGCCGGCACGCGCATGCAGCGGGCGCCAGAGCGCCTGCTGTCGCAGAACATGCGTGACCTCATGGCCACGCTGCGCGGGATGTACGACGTCGTCATCATCGACAGCCCGCCGCTCGGCGCCGGCGCCGATCCGCTGGTGCTCGGCACCCTGACCGAAAACCTGCTCCTCGTGCTGCGCACCGGGCAGTCGGACATCAATCTCGCGTCCACCAAGCTCGAGGTGCTGAGCGCGTTGCCGGTCCGCGTCATCGGCGCTGTCCTCAACGACGTGCGCTCGAGCGGCGTGTACCGCTACTACATGTACTCCTCGGCCGAATATGAGCTGGTCGATGACGAAGGTCCGACCAGAGAAGCGTTGCCGAGCATCTTGGGAGGCAGAACATGAGGAAGGCGTGGGTTTTGGTGTGCGGGATGTGGGCCATGCTCGCTGCGGCGCCCCTGGCGGCCCAGGATGGCGACGGTAACATCGCCAATCGGCCGCTCGCGACGCGCGAAGAGCTGCAAGCCGCGTTGCAGCGCTCGCCTGCAGCCGACGTGGCGGCGCGCATCAAGTCACGATTGACCGACGGCGATTTCCGGCGCGGGGATCGCATCTCGTTGATGGTGCAGGGCGAGCAGGCGCTGACCGATACGTTCGTCGTCGGCAACGGCGGGGAGCTGATCCTGCCGGCGCCGACGACCGGTTCACTCTCGCTCAAAGGCGTGCTGCGCTCCGAGCTGCAGCCCAAGTTGACGGAGTACGTCGCCAAATTCCGCAACAATCCGGTCGTCCGCGCCAAACCGTTGCTGCGCCTTTCAGTCCAGGGTGAAGTCGCGAAAGCCGGTGTCTACGCGGTGCCGGTGGATGCTCAGCTCTCCGATGCCCTCATGGCTGCCGGGGGCACGACGCAGTTTGCCAAGCCCAATAATGTGACGATCGAGCGCAACGGAAAGGCGTACTGGAAGGGCGCGACCTTGACCGCGGATCTGGATTCGCTCGGCGTGCAGGATGGTGATCAGATCGTCGTGGATTCGAGCCGACCGGGGAATGGGATGGATAATCTCCGCACCGCCGGTTTGATTGTCAGCATTGGCGTGGGACTTTACGAGCTGAGCCGAGCGCTCCACCACTAGACGCGTGCCTGCGATCACCCCCCGTGAGATCCAGCGGCGGCTTCCTGTCGGTGCGGAAGTCGTCGGCGGAAACGGGGACGTGCACTTTCGCGTGTGGGCGCCAAAGCGCCGGCGCGTGGAAGTCGTAACGGACGACCGCCATAGCGAGCTGGAGCGCGACGAGCACGGCTATTTCTCGGGGCTCACCGGCGGGCTGCGCGTCGGGACCCGCTACCAGTTTCGCTTGGACGGCGACCGGACGGTGCCCGATCCGGCATCGCGCTTCCAGCCGGACGGGCCGCATGGTCCTTCCCAGATCGTTGACCCCTTCCTCTATAAATGGGCTGATAGAGCGTGGCGCGGGATTACGGCCGACCGCCACGCCGTCTACGAGCTCCACGTCGGGACGTTCACGCCCCAGGGGACCTACGCCGCGGCAGCCGAGCACTTCAGCGAGCTCGTGGACTTGGGCGTGACGGTCGTGGAGGTCATGCCGCTCGCGGAATTCCCGGGGGCGTTCGGTTGGGGCTACGACGGCGTCGATTGGTTCGCCCCTTTTCACGGCTACGGCTCCTGCGACGACTTTCGCGGGTTCGTGAATAGCGCGCATCAGGCCGGCCTCGCGGTGATTCTCGACGTGGTCTACAACCACTTCGGCCCGGACGGGAATTACGTCCGTGAGCTTTCGGATGAGTACTTCAATCCGCGGCACGTCACTGACTGGGGCGACGCGATCAATTTCGATGCGGCGGGGTCTGAAGCGGTACGCGAATTCGTGCTGAGCAACGTCCGGCACTGGATTGCCGAGTATCACCTGGACGGCCTGCGACTCGATGCGACGCACGCGATTTATGATGACTCACCGCGTCACATCCTCCAGGACATCGGTGCGGCCGCACGCGAGGCCGCCGGCGACCGCGGGGCCATCGTATTTGCCGAGTCGGAACCCCAGGATGCGCGCATCGTGCGGCGGACGACGGAGGGCGGCTACGGTCTCGATTACCTCTGGTGCGACGACTTTCACCACCTGGCGTACGTGGCGGCGACCGGAAAGCGCGAGGCGTACTACAGCGATTACGGCGGCACGCCGCAGGAGTTCGTATCGGCCGTGAAGTATGGACCACTGTATCAGGGGCAGTACTACACGTGGCAGCGAAGGCGACGTGGCGAACCGGCGTGGGACGTCCCGCACTGGCGGATGGTGTTCTGCCTGGAGAACCACGATCAGGTCGCGAACTCTCGCGACGGCCGGCGGTTTCATCAGCTGACCAGCCCGGGCCGCTATCGCGCGCTCACCGCGCTGCTGCTGCTTGCGCCCCAGACGCCGCTGCTCTTTCAGGGGCAGGAGTTCGGGTCGTCCTCGCCGTTCCTCTATTTTGCCGACCATGAAGGCGAGCTTCGGCGCCTGGTACGCGAGGGACGCGCGAAGTTCCTGTCGCAATTCTCGTCGGTGGCGGAGGACGTCCGTCCCGACGAGCTCGCCGATCCTGCAGATCCCGAGACGTTCGCACGATCGCGACTCGACTGGTCGGAACGCGACAAGAATGCGCCGCATCTCGCGATGCACCGTGACCTCATCGCGCTGAGCCGCGAGGATCCTGTGTTGTCCGGAGCGGTGCGCGAGATCGACGGTGCCGTCGTCGGCCCACACGCGTTCGTCATCCGTTTCTTTGCGAAGGACGGGCGCGATCGCCTGCTCGTCGTGAACCTCGGTGTCGACTTACGGCTCGAGATCGTTCCCGAGCCGCTGCTTGCCCCGCCCGATCCGCAGCATGGTTGGACGCGTCTCTGGCACAGCGAGGACTCGCGTTACGGCGGGCGAGGCGCGCCCGCGCTTGAACCACAGGAGGGGGGCTTGTGGCGAATGCCAGCAGAGTCGGCAACACTCCTCGGCGCCACCGGCACCTAAGACCGGTTACACTGCCGGAGCTCCCCGTCTATCGACTTCCTGGAACCGGGCAACAGGGAGTCGGGCGGGACCTGCAAACATTGGTGGAGCACGAGTGGCTGGTCACGAACGGCATCGGTGGCTACAGCTCCTCCACCGTGTCCGGAATGGTCACACGCCGCTATCACGGGCTGCTCGTCGCCGCGCTGTCGAATCCCCTCGGGCGGACGGTGATGTTGAACACGTTGCTCGAATCGGCCGAGGAGGCGGGCGGACGGCGCGCGCTGTTGTCGCTGGAGCCCGGCGCAACGTCGCGCGCACCGGCGGCCACGGTGGCGGAGTTTCGGCTGCACGCGGGCATTCCAGTCTGGCGCTATAGCGTGGGCGCCGGCGCGACGACGATCGAGAAACGCATCTTCATGCCTTACCGGCGGAACACCGTCATAGTGCAGTACCGGGTCAGCGGCGAGCCTGTCACGCTGCATCTGACGCCGGCCGTGCACTGCCGCCGCTTTGAGGCGCCAGTGTCCGAGACGCTCCACGAGCACTATGCGTTCGCTATAGAGGAAGGGGGACGCCGGGTCCGCTTCAGCGCCGCCGGCTTGCCGTCGCTTCATGTCGCGGTCGAGGGCAAGGTCGAGTTCATCGAGGATGTACGGCGCATCGAACAGATCGGCTATGCGGTCGAGGAGGCACGCGGCTACGACTTTCACGGCTCGCTGTGGTCAACCGGCACATTCGTGGTACCGGTCGCCTCGGGTGAATCGATCGCCGTGGTGGGTTCGACGGAAGATCTCCTCGTCGTGCAGGCGATGACCGCGGCTGAGGCGCTGGATGCAGAGCTGGAACGCAAGCGGCGCCTCATCGAAGCGGCAGCACCCGCGACGCGCCGGGCCGGAGATCCTGCGGCGCAGCTCGTCGTGGCGGCGGACCAGTTCATCATCAAGCCGGTCGGCCGCGTTCGTGACACGATTCGCGCGACGGCGATAGGCGACGAGATGCGCACCGTTATCGCGGGCTATCACTGGTTCACCGATTGGGGCCGGGACACCATGGTCAGCCTCGAGGGTCTGACACTCTCGACCGGCCGGCAGCGCGAGGCAGGTTTCATTCTTCGCACATTCGCCCAGTATGTGCGTGACGGCTTGATCCCAAATCTCTTCCCCGACGGAAGCGACGACGGGCTGTACCACACCGCGGACGCGACGCTGTGGTTTTTTCACGCGATCGATCGGTACGCGGAGGTCACGGGGACGTGGTCATTCGTCGAGCAGCTCCTGCCGGTCCTGCGCGAGGTCGTTGAGGCGCACCTCAAAGGGACGCGGTTCGGCATCGCCGTCGATCCAGCGGATGGGCTGCTGCGTCAGGGAGCCGAGGGTTATCAGCTCACCTGGATGGACGCGAAAGTCGACGGCTGGGTCGTGACGCCGCGGGCCGGCAAGGCGGTCGAGATCAACGCGCTCTGGTACAACACGCTGCGGTTGCTGTCGCGCTGGGAGTGCGACCTCGCTGCGGGTGAGGAGGCGCGCTCGCGTAAGTACGGCGATGCCGCCGCGCGCGCGCGCGAATCGTTCAATCAACGATTCTGGTTCGACGAGGGCGGCTATCTCTATGATGTGATCGATGGCCCGTCCGGAAACGATGCCTCGTGCCGCCCGAATCAGATTTTCGCGATTTCTCTACCCAATGCGATCCTGGAGCCGGAACGCTGGCCCGCGGTGCTGGAGGTCGTACGGGAACGGCTCCTGACGCCCGTCGGACTGCGCTCGCTCGCCCCCGGGAGCCCCGATTACAAAGCGCGCTATTTCGGTGATCTCCGCACGCGCGACTCTGCATATCATCAGGGCACGGTCTGGGCCTGGCTCATTGGCCCGTGGGTCGACGCGTGGCTCAAGGTGCATCCCGACGATCGGGTTGGTGCGCGGAAATTCCTGGAAGGGTTGATCGAGAATCTCCCGGAGTTCGGGGTTGGTTCGATCGGCGAGATCTTTGATGCCGAGCCACCCTACACACCGCGCGGCTGTATTGCCCAAGCCTGGAGTGTCGCGGAAGTTCTGCGTTGCCTCCTGAAAACTGGTGGCTTTTAGCTCCAAGTTGCGGATATTTGGTTATCAGCTGCCCGCCGGCGCCGGTACTTTGCGTCCATGTCGAGCGGAGTTCACAGTGATCCGGAACAGTGGTCTGACCCACGTCACCAGCGTGGTCTCGCCGGAGAAGAACAGGCGATGCGCTATCTGCAATCGCTCGGTTGGGAAATCGTCGCGCATCGTTATCGTGTCGGTCGTATCGAGATCGACCTCATCGCCAGGCGAGGCGCTCTCGTCGCGTTCATAGAGGTGAAGGCTCGGCGCGGGCTGGCTTTCGGCAGCCCGTTCGAGGCCGTGACGGGCGGAAAGCGTCGTGAAATTGTGAAGGTGGCCCGCGTGTGGATGGATCGTCATGGCCAGCGCGGCGACGTCTACCGCTTCGACTGTATCGGCATCGTCGACAATAGGTTAGAGCACGTCGAGGATGCCTTTCGTCCCGGATGGCGATAAGCGCGGTTTCGGTATATATTCGGGCCTCCAACAGGAGGCTCGCCACCCATGTCGAGGTCAATCATGGCTGAACAGCAGCCCACCAAGCTGACGGATGACCGGCGTAAAGCGCTGAATCTCGCGATCACCCAGATCGAAAAGACGTGTGGCAAGGGCTCCATCATGCGCATGGGCGCCGATTCGCCCCAGGTTCGTGTTGGCGCGATCTCCACGGGTGCGATCAACCTGGACGCCGCCATCGGCATCGGCGGAATCCCGCGCGGTCGGGTGACGGAGATCTATGGGCCAGAATCGAGCGGCAAGACGACACTGGCGCTCCACGTCGTGGCCCACGCGCAGCGGGGGGGCGGGGCCGCCGCCTACATCGATGCCGAGCATGCGCTCGACGTTGAGTACGCCAAGAAGCTCGGCGTGGATATCGAGAATCTGCTGGTCTCGCAGCCCGATACCGGCGAGCAAGCGCTCGAGATCTGCGAGATCCTGGTTCGCTCGGGTGCCGTGGATGTGGTGGTGGTCGATTCGGTCGCGGCGCTCGTGCCGAAGGCCGAAATCGAGGGCGAGATGGGCGATTCGCTTCCGGGCCTGCATGCGCGGCTCATGAGCCAGGCGCTGCGCAAGCTCGCCGGCGCGATCAACCGTTCGCGCACGGCCGTGATCTTCATCAATCAGCTCCGCGAGAAGATCGGCATCATGTTCGGCAATCCGGAGACGACCAGCGGCGGTCGCGCGCTCAAGTTCTACGCCTCGGTTCGTCTCGACATGCGCCGCATCGGGCCGGTGAAGGACCGCGAAATCGTCATCGGCAACCACGTCCGCGTGAAGGTCGTGAAGAACAAAGTGGCGCCCCCGTTCCGTCAGGCGGAGTTCGACATCATGTTCGACGAAGGAATCAGTCACGAGTCGCTGTTGGTGGATATCGCAGCGGAGGCCGGCATCATCGACAAGTCGGGGGCATGGTACTCCTACGGCAAAGAGCGAATCGGTCAGGGACGTGAGAACGCCAAGCTGTACTTGAAAGACCACCCTGACATGTCGGCCGAGGTCGAGGGCCGCGTGAAGGAACACCTCGGCGTGCGCAGTACCGAAACGAGCGAGGCAGGCGGCGCCGAGGAGGACGCCGGAGGACCAACGAGCGAGGAGTGATTCTCACCGGACTCGCCCCCGATCCCCGCCGCCCGGATTACCGGCTGGTCGAACTGGATCGGGGGCGTTTTGCGTCGCTCCCTGCCGAGGCACTGGCGGGCATCGGCCTGGTATTAGGCCATGAAATCGAGCCCCGAGTATTCGATCGCCTGCAGGAGCTGGCCGACGTCGAAGCCGCGCATCGCGCGGCGCTCCGCGCGCTGGCGCGGCGGGCGCATGCGCGCTTCGATTTGCGGCGGCGCCTGGTGCAGAAGCAACACCCCGCAGCAGCCGTCGACGTCGCCCTCGCTCGTCTCAGCGCGGTGGGGTTGTTGGACGATGGCCGCTTCGCCATAGACTACGCCGCCAACAAATCCCGCCGAGGTCGCGGTCCGAAACGCCTGGTGCGCGACTTGCAGGCACTGGGCGTGGACCGCCGCACCGCGGAGGACGCCGTGCGTTCGTCACTCGCGGCCGAAGGCATCGATCCCACGGATGCCGTTCGGACGGTGTTCGAGAAGCGGGCCCGCCAGTTAGCCGGGTTGCCGCTCGCGGTTCGGAAGCGACGCCTGATCGCATTCCTGGCACGGCGTGGGTTCGGGGGCGCGGAGGTACGCGAGCTAATCGGGACGCTCGACGACCGGTGAGAATCTCATGCAAGCCCCACAACCCGACGATTCCCTCGCCGTTGAGGCTCTGCGTATCCAGCGCGTATACGCGCAGCGGGCGCAGCTCCGGCATCACTATGAATGGAGCTCTCCAGCCCACGTCTTCGGACATCAGGAACGCGAACGAAACACGCTGTCGCTCCTTACACGGTATCGGGCGCTGCCGCTTGGGGAGAAAGCGATCCTCGAAGTAGGCTGCGGATCAGGGTCGTGGATTCATCAACTCATCCGGTGGGGCGCGCGACCGGAGCTCGTCACGGGAGTCGATCTCCTCGCAGAACGGATCACGCGGGCGCGGCAAGCTCTGCCCGCCGCAGTCCACCTCGAGTGCGCCAACGCCGCGCAGCTGCCCTTCGCGAACGGAGCCTTCGACTTGGTGCTGCAGGCAACGATGTTTACATCGGTGTTGGACCGGGAGCTGCGCCGGAAGATCGCCGGCGAAATGCTGCGTGTTCTCAAGTCCGGCGGGCTGATCGTGTGGTATGACTTCTCGGTGAACAATCCCAAGAATCCCGACGTCAGCGCTGTATCGAAGCACGAGATCAAATCGCTGTTTCCAGGCTGCCGGGTCGAGCTGCGCCGGGTGACCCTCGTCCCGCCCGTCATGCGCTGGCTCGTCCAGCGGTCCTGGCTACTCGCCTACACCATGAGTTACCTCTCGCCGCTGTGCACTCACTACCTGGGCGGCATCACCAAAGCATAACCCCTAGCCTTCCTTTCAGTTGCACTTCCAGGCGAGCTATATTTTCGGGCATGAAGTCGTCCGACATCCGCCGCAAGTTCATCGAGTACTTCCAGGCCCAGCGCCACCAGGAAGTGCCGAGCTCGTCCCTGGTCCCCGCTGACGATCCGACGTTGCTGTTCACCAACGCCGGCATGGTGCAGTTCAAGCGCGTGTTTCAGGGTCTGGAACGGCGGGACTATGCGCGTGCCGTCACGTGTCAGAAATGCGTTCGCGCCGGCGGCAAGCACAACGATCTCGAACAGGTCGGTCACACCGCCCGCCACCACACGTTCTTCGAAATGCTGGGCAACTTCTCGTTCGGCGATTACTTCAAGAAGGAAGCGATCGAGTACGCCTGGGAATGGGTGACCAGCAGCTCGTGGCTGGGGATCGACCCGGATCGTCTCTACGTCACCGTGCACCATTCCGACGACGAAGCGCGCAAGCTCTGGCGCCAGGTCACGGGCATTTCTGACAGCAGAATCTTCAGCCTCGGTGACAAGGACAATTTCTGGCAGATGGCGGACACCGGCCCGGCCGGTCCCAACACCGAGCTCAACGTCGATCTGCGCTCGAAGCACGAGCGCGGCAACGGCGAGCTGACGACGGAGCAGTTCGTCGAGCTCAACGAATCGGGCAAGCAGCTCGAGATCTGGAATCTCGTGTTCATGCAGTACGACCTGCAGCCCGATGGGTCGCGCAAAGACCTGCCGAAGCCTTCGGTCGATACCGGCGCGGGTCTCGAGCGGATCGCGTCCGTGCTCCAAAACGTCCCCTCGAATTTCGACACCGATCTCTTCCAGCCGATCATCGCGCAGGCGGTGGAGATCGTGGGCCGCCCCTACGATCGTGGCCCGGCGGGCGCGCCCTATCGAGTACTGGCCGATCACGCACGCGCGGTCGCGTTCCTGTTGGCCGATGGCGTCTACCCGTCGAACGAAGGCCGGGGCTACGTGCTACGCCGGATTCTGCGCCGCGCCGTCCGCCACGCCTGGCTCCTCGGCCGCCGCGAGCCGACGCTCGCCCCCCTGACGCACGCCGTGAGGGCGGCGATGGGCGACGTCTATCCCGAGCTCGTCGCCAAAGAACAGCACATCGAGCGCGTCACCCGCGCCGAGGAAGAACGTTTCCTCGAGACGATCGAAGGCGGGCTCGGGCGCATGGAAGAGCTGCGGCACCAGCCGGTCATTTCGGGCGAGGATGCGTTCAAGCTCTATGACACGTACGGTTTCCCGCTCGACCTCACGCAGATGATCGCGGCCGAGCACGGGCATACGGTAGAGGTCGAGGGATTTGAGCGCGCGCTCGGACAGCAGCGGCGGCGCAGCAGGGCGGCGCGAAAGGCGGCGGCGGAGGGCGGCGAAGGGCGGCGCAGAGGCGGCGAGTGGGTCGAGTTGAAATCGAAAGGCAAGCAAAAATGGATCGGTTACGAAACGACCAAAGCCGAAACCGAGCCCATCGCGTTCCGGCAAACAGGTGATCAGCTCGAGATCATTCTCGAGCAGAACCCGTTCTACGCCGAGTCCGGTGGCCAGGTAAGTGACACCGGTGTCGTGAAAGGCGACGGTTGGGAGCTGACCGTCGAGGGCGTCGAAAAGGTCGACGGCAAGAACGCCGTGATCGGCACGTTCGGTGAGACGTTCGAGCCGACGCTGGCCGTCGCGCAGGTCAACGAAGCGCGCCGCCGCAATATCGAGCGCAATCATACCGCCACGCACCTGGTGCACGCCGCGCTGCGGAAGATTCTGGGCACCCATGTCCGACAAGCCGGGTCGGTGGTCGCGCCCGAGCGGCTGCGTTTCGATTTCAGTCATCATGGCCCGATCAAAGGCGATCAGCTTTCCGCCATCGAGGCCGAGGTCAATGCCCACATCTGGGAAAACCTGCCGATCGAGACTCGACAGATGGCGTACAAGGACGCGGTCGCCGCCGGTGCGATGGCGCTGTTCGGCGAGAAGTACGGCGACGTCGTCCGCGTGGTGGACGTGCCTGGTGTGTCGCTCGAGCTGTGCGGCGGCACCCACGTCGCGTCGACTGGCCAGATTGCCCTGTTCCGCTTCACGCACGAGACGGGGGCGGCCGCCGGCGTGCGCCGGATCGAGGCGCTGACTGGCCCGACCGCGTATCGCTACGCTCTTGAGCTGCAGCAACGGCTGTCCGAAGCCGCCGGGCTGCTGAAGACGCAGCCGGAGCATCTCGCGCGCCGGATCGAAGCGATGATAGAGGAAAACAAGAAGCTGGAGAAACGCGTCGAAGAGTTGCTGAAGCAGGGAAGCGGCCAGGCGCCGGCGGCTCATGTGGAGCAAATAAATGGCATCGAGTTCCAGATAACTCGAACACCCGTCGAGGATAAGAATCAGATCGCGCTCATGATGGATTCTTGGCGTATCAGCCACCCGAGTTCGGTTGCGGTAATGGTGTCCGGAGCTGCGGCAATGCCTTCGAGCGTCCATGTCGGTGTAGGGGATACCCTGCTAAACAGCGGTCTTTTGAAGGCGGGAGATTTGGTCCACTTCATCGCGTCGTCTACTGGCGGTCGCGGTGGTGGACGGCCACACTTCGCTTCAGGAAGTATCGGTGACCCGACGAAGGTTTCGTCCAACTCAACCCTCGTGAACATCGTCACGAACTATTTCGGGAAAAAGAGTTGACGCGCAATTATGTCCTCACCTGGCTCGACATGCGTCGTCCATTGCCGCCGCGGTCACTGCGCGACCGGTTGACGCGAGCGGTGGACGATCAACTGCCGTCTCCCGACGCCGAGCTCCCCGCATACCTCGCTCAGCTCGGGCGAACGTTGTTGGAGGGCGTCGTCAGCAAGCCGGCTGGCGGTCGAGAGCTCGCGCTCGACCTGCTCGCGGCCGACGCCTTCGCCACCTACGCCTTCGAGGCACAGGCCGACTCATGAGACTCGACGGCCACGGATTGCTTGTGCTCGTCGATCCTGTCCGGTCCAATGCGGCTGAGGCGGAGCGCATCGGCCGCGCCGCGAAGGCCGCCGGGGTGCGTGGCCTGCTGATCGGCTCGTCGTTTGACGGCGCCGCGCAGACCCACGAGGTCGCCCGCGCGCTGCGGGAGAACGCGCCGGGGATTCCGGTGATCCTGTTTCCAGGGTCGGCCATGCAACTGACCGATCAGGTCGACCTGGTGCTCTTCCTCTCACTCGTCTCCGGCCGCAATCCGCAGTACCTGATCGAAGAGCATGTGCGTGCCGTCCCGTTCTTGCAGCAGCATCCGGTTCCCACGCTCTCCACCGGGTACATCCTGATCGACGGTGGTCATGTGACGAGCGTCGAGTCGGTCACCCAAACGCGCCCGCTGCCGGCCGACAAGCCGGAGCTGGCGGCGGCCCATGCGACGGCAGCCACGTTGATCGGGATGCAGGCGCTGTACCTCGATGCCGGCAGCGGCGCCGAACGCCCCGTGTCGGGCGACGTGATCCGCGCATGCCGCGCGGCCGTTGCCCACCGGCCGCTCTTCGTGGGCGGCGGCATCCGTACGCCGGCGCAGGCGCGCGCGGCGCGGCAGGCGGGCGCCGATTTTGTGGTGATCGGCACGGTCGTGGAAGCAGGCCCACAGGGAGAGCTGGGCAAGCGCGGCGGGCTCGGCGGACTCGAGGCGTTCGTCGAGGCCACGCGTTGAGCGGCGGTCACGAGAGAATCCGGGAGTCGCTGAACGGCCTTGCGGCGCTCGCGGGTCGCGTGGCCGCGGAGCAGGCGGACGACATCGCCGCGATCGCCGATCGCTACGAGCAGGCGCTGCGCGACGGCGGCACGCTGTACTTTGCCGGCAACGGCGGCAGCGCGGCCGACGCGCAGCATATCGCGACCGAGTACGTCGTCCGCTACCAGACCAATCGCCCCGCGATGCGGGCTGTCGCGCTCACAACCGACACGTCGTTGCTCACCGCATGCGCGAACGACATGGGCTTCGATGAGGTCTTCGCGCGACAGGTAGAAGCGCTCGCCAAGCCCGGCGATGTGCTGGTCCTGCATTCGACCTCGGGCGAGAGTCCCAATGTGATTCGCGCGGCGCAATCCGCAAAGGCGCGCCGCGTGACCGTGGTCGCGTTCGTGGGGAAGGGAGGCGGGCAGCTGAAGGACATCGCTGACGTCTGCCTGATCATCCCCGCGAGTGACACGGCGCGCATTCAGGAGCTGCACCTCGCGATCGAGCACGTGATTTGTGACATCGTCGAGGATCGGTTGAAGCGATGATCGATCTCGCGGGTAAGCGCGCATTCGTCACCGGCGGGGGGCGCGGCATCGGGCGGGCGACGGCGGTGTTGCTCGCTCGCGCCGGTGCGAAAGTCGCCATCGGCTATCGCGCCCGCAAACCGGCAGCGGAGCCGCACGTCGTCGCAGCCGTCCGCGGTGATCTCGGCACGGCGACCGGGGCCGCGAAGGCGGTGGGTGAGGCGCTGCGCGCGCTGGGTGGTACGCTCGACATTCTCGTCGTCAATCACGGCGTCTGGCCTCCCGACGATGTGCCCGTGGCGAAGCTGACCGACGAACAATGGGAGTCGACGCGCCGCGCCAACCTCGATGCCGTCGTCTACGTCTGCCGCGCCGCCATTCCCAACATCAGCGACGGCGGGACGATCGTGCTCGTATCGTCGACGGCCGGTCAACGCGGTGAGGCATTTCACGCCGACTACGCCGCAACCAAAGGCGCGGTCATTTCGTTCACCAAGTCGCTCGCGGTGGAGCTCGCGCCTCGCATCACGGTCAACTGTGTCGCGCCGGGCTGGGTGGACACGGAAATGGCTGCGAAACCGTACGCGGGCGGCGGCCGGGAGAAAATCGCACAAACGATTCCGCTGCGGCGCGTCGCCAGCGCCGAGGACGTCGCCGGACCGATCGTGTTCCTCTGCTCGCCGCTCGCACGGCATATGACCGGCGAGGTTCTGAACGTGAATGGAGGATCGGTGCTCTGCGGATGACGTTCCCCGCCACGCTGCCCATTCCAGCGGCAGTTCTGAAAATCGCCACACAGCTCGAGGATGCCGGCTTCGAAACGTGGTGCGTGGGCGGCGCCATCCGCGACGCGCTCCTGGGCGTTGACGACCCGGACCACGATCCGCTCATGTCGGAATTCGACCTCACGACTGCCGCGCCGCCGCCGGAGGTGCAGCGGCTCTTCAAGCGCACCGTACCCGTCGGCGTGGAGCACGGCACGATCGGCGTGCTCGACCGAGACAACCGCCTCTACGAGGTCACGACTTTTCGTCGCGACATTCAGACCGATGGCCGCCATGCGGTGGTGGAATTCGGCGTGTCGCTCATGGATGACCTGGCGCGGCGCGATTTCACGATCAATGCCATCGCGTATCACCCCATCCGCCACGAATGGCGCGACCCGTTCCAGGGCGAGCAGGATCTGCAGAAGAAGCTGATTCGTTCGGTCGGCGATCCGAATTGGCGCTTCCAGGAAGACTATCTCCGCATCCTGCGCGCGCTCCGCTTCAGCGCCCGCTTCGACTTCCGCATCCATGGACGCACGCTTGAGGCCGCCAAGGCCAACGCGCAGGGTCTCGCTCAGCTGTCGGCCGAGCGCGTGCGGGACGAATGGTTCAAGGGAATCAAGACCGCGCACAAACTCTCGAAGCTCGTCGGCCTGTGGCGCGAGGTGGGCGCCGCGCGTATCTGGCTGCCGGAGCTGGGAGCTGCGAGCCTGGAATCCCGGGTTCTCGATAAGCTGGTGCGCGACCCCGTGCTGGTGACGGCCTACCTGGCAAAGGATCCCGCATCCCTGCTCACGCGACTGAAGTGCTCGAGCAAGGACATCGAGCGGGGGCGAGCCATCGGCAAATGGCGGGACCATTATCCGGATCCGCAAAATCCCGTGTCGGTTAGGCGGTGGTTGGCGATGGTCGGCGAGTATGCGGATGATTTACTCCGACTCCCCGCTCCAGGCTCCCGGACCCTCCAGGGAATCGCCGCCATCCGAGCAAAGAATCCCCCCCTCGCGTTAAAGGATCTCGCCGTGAAGGGGGACGATCTCATCGCCGCGGGCGTGCGCCCCGGCCCCGACGTGGGCGAGACGCTCACCCGCCTGCTCGACGAAGTGCTGGAAGACCCGGACCGGAACACGAAGGCGTACTTGCTCTCGCGTGTCTAAGGCATTCCTCTACGCGCTCGTCGCGGCGGCGGGCAACGTGCTCGGCGCGCTCGCCGTCACGCGCCGCGCGGTGCGCGAGCTACGCGTCATCGAGCTGCTCGTCGCGTTCGGAGCGGGCTTCATGTTGTCCGTCGCCATCGTGGAGCTGTTGCCCGCGGCGTTCGCGCGCAGCGGGACCGTGGCGGCAGCGCTCGTGCTCGGGGGCTACCTGGCCGTGCACCTCACGCAGCACACCCTGACGCCGCATTTTCACTTTGGGGAGGAAACGCATCCCGTCAGCTCCATAGCGGGGACGTCGGCGCTCGTCGGGCTTCTGCTGCATACGTTCTTCGACGGCGTGGCGATCGCCAGCGCCTTCCTGGTACGGCCGGAGCTCGGCATCATGGTCTTCGTGGCCATCTTCCTCCATAAGCTGCCGGAAGGCGTGACCATCTCGAGTCTGATGATCGCGGGAGGACGGTCGGGCGGGCGGGCGGTGGGAGCGGCGGCGCTCCTGGGGATCGCGACGTTGCTGGGCGTGGCGCTCACCGAGGAGCTGGGCTTTTTGGTGCAGCATGGCCTGGCGATTTCCGCGGGCGTGACGATCTATGTTGCCGCGTCGAACCTGGTGCCGGAATTTCAGGGGAAGAGAGGGTGGCAGCTCCCCGCTGCCTTCTTTGCCGGCGCGGCGATATTCTTCGTGACTAAGATGCTGGTAGATGGTGTATCGTGACTGAGCCGACACTCTTTCAGGGATCAACCGAGCCGTTGGCCGCGCGCATGCGGCCCAAGACGCTCGAGCAGTTCCTCGGCCAAGAACACTTACTCGGACCGGGGAAGGCGCTGGGCGACCTGATTCGCCGCGGCGATGTCGGCTCGTGCATCTTTTGGGGACCGCCCGGCTCCGGCAAGACCACACTCGCCAGAATCATCGCCAACTACACCGACCGCCATTTCGAGCCATTCTCCGCCGTGACCGAAGGCGTCGGCCGCGTCCGCGAAATCATCAAGCAGGCCGAAGAGCGGCTCAAGTATCACGGGCAGGGCACGATTCTGTTCTGCGACGAAATCCATCGCTTCAACAAAGCCCAGCAGGACGCCTTTCTGCCCTGGGTCGAGAACGGCATCATCACGCTCATCGGCGCGACGACGGAGAATCCGAGCTTCGAGCTCACCGGGGCCCTCCTGTCGCGGTGCAGAGTGTTTGTCCTGGAACCGCTCACGGATGAACACATCCGGACGCTGCTCACCCGGGCCATTGATGCTGAGAACACAGGTAGAGGGGAGAAGGGAGAAGTACGATTCGGTGAGGAGGCGATTGCGTTGCTGGTGACGCACGCTCAGGGTGATGCGCGGCGCGCGCTGAATACGCTCGAAGCCGTGTTCAAGCACTTAGCGAACATCTCCCCGCTCCCTTCTCCCGTTCCCGGTGACATCATCCGGCAGGTCCTCGAGAAACCATTACCGGTCTACGACAAGGCCGGCGAACAGCACTTCAATCTGATCTCCGCGTTGCACAAGGCCGTGCGTGGTTCCGACGTCGACGGCGCCCTGTACTGGCTGGCCCGAATGCTCGCCGGTGGCGAGGATCCGCTGTACATCGCACGCAGACTCGTCCGGATGGCGATCGAAGACATCGGGCTGGCAGACCCACGCGCGCTCACGGTCGCTCTCGCGGCCAAGGACGCCTACCACTTCCTCGGCAGTCCGGAAGGCGAGTTGGCGCTCGCGGAGGTCGCGATTTATCTCGCGAGTGCGCCAAAATCGAACCGTGCCTACGCCGCATTCGGCGACGCCCGGGCGGCCGCCGATACGCATCCTGCCGAGCCCGTCCCGCTGCACATTCGGAACGCGCCGACCGGATTGATGAAAGAGTTGGGATACGGAATGGACTACAAGTATGCCTTCGACTCGGAGAACGCATACATCCCGCAGGAGTACTTGCCGGAGAGTCTTCGGGGAAGTGTGTGGTACAAACCGAGTGACTTCGGTTACGAGAAAACGGTCAAAGAGCGCATGGATTGGTGGCGGGAGCTGAAGCAGCGCGTTCAGTGACCTGCGTCGCGTTGTCGCTGTGAACCACGAAATCTGATGACCACGCCCGCCGTAGCCGTCCCCACAGCTAGAACCTGTACCCGGTGCGAACATAGGCGCGTTTCGCGCTGCCTCAGAGCAAAGCCGTCGAAAGACGGTGACGCAGAGCTGCGGGGCTCCCACGGATGCTTTTACCGTCAGCCAGCCGGGCCGCCAGCGAGATGGACTCGCGGCGGCTCGTCGTCGTTTCATGCCGAGACTGCCAGCCGCGATGTCGCAATGACATGACCATCGCTGCTCAGAGCAAAACCGCCGAAAGGCGGTGACGCAGAGCTACGGGGCTACCGCGGCGGATGCCGCCACGCCAGCCGGGCCGCCAGCGTCGACCTCACGTCGAGTTGGCGGCCCGTTTTTGTCGGAGCCGCCGGGAGGCTCCGATGCGTCGCTTCCTGCTCGTGCTCGTCGTTCTGTTTGCGGCATGCCATATCCAAGAGCGTCAGCCCACGGGTTTCAGCCTTGACGTGCGCGAGGTCGTGGTCGTGCCGGACAGCATTTCCATCGATCCATTAGGCCAGGTGAACTTCCAGGCCTACGGGCGTACCACCACCGGCGACAGCATCGGCGTCCTGGTGCAGTGGAGCGCTTCGGCCGGGTCGATCTCTTCAGACGCAGTTTACACCGCCGACACCGCCGAGGGCGATGCGACGATCCTCGCGCAGGTGGGCGGCGGCCCTGATGCGCTGCCGATCGTCGGCACCGCGACGGTGCACAAGAAGAAGATCGTCGCTCTGCTACTCTTTCCCTCTGCCGTGACCCTCCCGCTGGGCGGCGTCCAGCAGTTTACCACCCGGGCCATAAGGGCGGCCGGCGACACGGTAACGATTTCACCGACGTATACCGCCACCGGCGGCTCCATCACATCGGGGGGCCTCTATACCGCCGGCGTGACCCCGGGCGCGTTCCGGGTGATCGCCAGCCGCCCCTCCGGCGTGTTCGATACCGCATCGGTCACGATCGCCCAGGTGCCGGTCGCGTCGGTCGCGGTTACTCCTGCGACTGCCAATGTGCCCGTCGGCGGTGTCGCGCAGTTGACGGCGACGCCTAGAGACGGCGCGGGTAATGCGCTCACGGGCCGCGTCGTTAGCTGGACCAGCGATGCGCCTGCAGTCGCTACAGTCTCCGCGACGGGCGTCGTCGCCGGCGTAGCGGCAGGCTCCGCGACCATCACCGCCACGAGTGAAGGGCAGAGCGGTTCCGCGGCCATCACCGTCGTGATGGTGCCGGTCGCCAGTGTGCAGGTCGCGCCGGCCACGGCAAACCTGCGGGTCGGCACGACCGCACTGTTCGTCGCGACTACCAAGGACGCGGCGGGAAACGTGTTGAGCGGGCGTACGATCACATGGTCCAGCAGCACGCCGAGCGTCGCCTCGGTCTCCGTTGATGGTCTCGTCAATGCGCTGAGCAGTGGATCAGCCACGATCACGGCGACGAGCGAAGGACAGAGCGGCTCGTCGAGTGTCACCGTTTCCGTTGTGCCGGTTGCATCGGTGAGTGTCACTCCTTCATCGGCCAATCTGCGCGTCGGCGGGTCGGTGCAACTGACCGCGACGGCCAAGGATTCCGCCGGCAACCTTCTGAACGGTCGTGCCATCGCTTGGTCGAACAGCGCGCCTGGCGTCGCCAGTGTGTCGGCGAGCGGTGCGGTCTCGGCGCTCACCGCCGGATCGGCGACGATCACGGCGACGAGTGAAGGACAGAGCGGCACGGCCGGCGTGACCGTGACTGTCGTGCCGGTCGCCTCGGTCGCTGTCTCGCCCTCGTCGGCAACGTTGCGCGTCGGTGGAACCGTTCAGCTCGCGGCAACCACCAAGGATTCCGCGAACAACGTGCTGACAGGACGGGTCATAACGTGGTCCAGCAATGCGCCGAGTGTTGCCTCGGTGTCCGGAAGCGGCTTCGTGACGGCGCTGGCGGCGGGCTCGGCGACGATCACGGCGACCAGTGAAGGCAAGAGCGCGACGGCCGCCATCACGATCACTGTCGCACCGGTCGCTTCGGTGACTGTGACGCCTTCCAGCGCCGCGCTGCACGTGGGCAGTCAAGTAACGCTCGCCGCTACGACAAAGGACTCGGCCGGCAACGTGCTGACCGGTCGGACGATCACCTGGTCGAGCAACGCGACGTCGGTGGCGACGGTGTCCAGCGGCGGGGTTGTTTCGGCCGTCGCGGTAGGGTCGGCCTCGGTGACGGCGACGAGCGAAGGAAAGAGCGCAACCGCGACGATCACGGTGACGATCGTGCCGGTTGCGTCGGTGACCGTGACGCCGGCGTCGGCGAGCCTCAACATCGGTGCGACGCAGCAGTTGAGCGCCGTGACCAAAGACTCCGCGGGGAACGTGCTCACGGGTCGCACCGTGACGTGGTCGAGCAACGGGACGGGTATCGCGAGCGTCTCGGCGAGCGGTCTCGTGTCCGCGGTAGCAGTCGGGTCGGCCACGATTACGGCGACGAGTGAAGGGAAAACGGGGACCGCCGCGATCACCGTGACCACGTCGTCGGTCACGCACTCCGGCTGGTATGTCGCCCCCAGCGGCTCGAGCGGTGGTGACGGCAGCGCGGCACGGCCCTGGGACCTTCAGACCGGCTTCAACGGCGGTAACGGCAAGATCCAGCCGGGCGACACGCTCTGGATGCGCGGCGGGACGTATCCCGGCGCATACTCGAGCAACCTCAACGGGACGGCGGCTGCGCCGATCGTCGTGCGTGAGTACCCCGGCGAGCGCGCCACGATCGATGGTGGATCGGTGGCGCTGTCGGGAACCGATGTGCTGACGGTGAACGGCTCATACACGTGGTACTGGGGCTTCGAGATCATGGACTCGAATCCGCAGCGCAACGACCCCAACGCCGGTACAGGCACGCCGCTCCGGGGCGACGGCGTGTACGTGAACAGCGCCCATGACATCAAGCTGATCAACCTGATCGTGCACGACACCGGGCACGGCACGTACACCGAGAATGCCGCGCACGACATCGAGATCTACGGCTGGCTCATCTACAACGGCGGCACCGAGAGCTCGAGCCGGTCCGACGGTCACGGCATCTATCTCAAGGGCGACGGCATCGGCTGGAAGATCGCCCGCGACAACGTGATCTTCGATCAGTTCGGGTTCGGGATCCACGGCTACGCCCAGAGCGGGACGACGCTGAAGCAGCTCGTAATTGATGGCAACGTGCTGTTCAACAACGGCACGCCCTCGGACTACGAGAATCCGAACATGCAGTTGGGCGGCAGCACGATCGCGGACAACGATACCGTGACGAGCAACATGACGTACTATTCGCCGGGCGTGACCTCGTCGGCGAACGGCAACGTCCGGATCGGCTACAGCTCGACGCTGAACGGCACCGCGGTGTTCAGCAAGAACTACATCGCCGGCGGCACACTGACGCTGGACCTGGGCTACTGGACGACTCTGTCGGCGCAAGCGAACACGATTCTCGCTTCGACGGTGGTCCTCGCGCAGCACGATCCCAGCTCGGCGTCCACGCAGCATTGGTCGAGCGATATGTACTATCACGATCCCACGGCCCAAGCGTGGCAGTTCACCGGGTCGAGCTACAACTTCGCCAACTGGGAATCGCACTCGGCCGCGGTCGATCAGGCATCGGCAACGATGCCGACCACGCCGCAGATCTTTGTACGTCCGAACGAGTATGAGTCGGGGCGGGCAACGATCGTGGTCTATAACTGGCCGCTGCTCAGCGCCGTGTCGGTCGATCTGACCGGCATCGTGAAGTCCGGCAGTCAGTACCAGATCCGCAACGTCCAGGACATCTTCGGCACGCCGGTGACGAGCGGGACGTACCCCGGTGGGACGATCAGTATTCCGATGGGCGGCGTGAATCCGCCGCAGCCGATTGGTGGCTCGTTCCAGCCGCTCCACAAGACTGGACCGAACTTCGATGTGTTTGTTGTGACGAGCACGCCTTAACTACTGGAACCTGGAGTTGGGAGCCGGGAGTCAGGATTCCCCGGCTCCCGACTCCCGATTCCAGACTTTCAGTTAGTGACAGTTCCCCGACCGTGATCCCTGAACGTGTATCCGGGTGCCGGAATGAAGTCCCAGATGTAGCTGTCCGGACCGAGCGTCAGCTTGAGCACGCCGAAGTTATCCGTGATCGCCTCATTATTCGCTGCGATCGTCGCCGGCATGCCGGTAGCGTACCCGCCCGTGCCCACTTCGAACTCGCGGATACCGCGCAGGGTATCCGGGCTCCCGCCCGGGTCGTGTGGCGCGAAGCGCTCGTGGCGGGCCGAGTGCGCGCCTTGTTGCGGCCCCAGGACGGGCCATAACAGTTGTTGAAGTTGTTGAGCGTTGCGTTCCCGTTCGTGTTATCGCCGGCGGTGAACACCGTCGCCGTCGGGTAGTTGTCCAGCAGCAGCCCTGTCGCTTCGTCGTTCGTGCGATCGCAACGAGCGATGTTGCCCGCGCCGATCAGCAACGCGGCTGTTGGCGGAACGACTGCTCTTGGATGGGTCCGGGTTTGCCTGCGGGTCCGGCGGGGCCAGAGACGTCTTCGTTACACGTGGTCAGCAACAACAGGGCGAGCGCGCGTGCCGCTCGACCGACGCCGATGAAGTGCTTTTTCACGGACGGATATCCAGGTTCAGGGTCTAGGGCCGTTACGACCGGAACTGGCTAAGGCGGCAGGGCAAGGTTGGCGAGTTGCAAACTGAATGCTCCACCAGAATGGATGGAGCTCCTTGCGGTTCAAGAGCTTGCAGCGTCGGGGGGGGGGACGGCCGCGTTGGGACTTGTTCCGATGCACCGTCAAGACTGGCGCGCGAGTGTTACACGTCGCGGGCCTGACGCGCGGTTCGGGCTTGTTTTTGGGATGTGTACGGGGTACGGAAGTTGCCCCTTTCGGACCGCCCTTGTCCGAGGTGGATCCTCATGTCTGCTAAGTCGTTCCGCAGTCTGGGAGGGGCCGCGCTGGCCGTCCTCCTCACGACCGCTGCCTGCGACGGCACCGTAGGTCCGAACAGCGACGCCAAGCTGATTCTGTTCGCAAACCTGGCGGGAACGTCGGTCAGCACGGTGGTCGTCAACGTCACGGCGTCCGACATCTCGGCGCCGCTGGTGTTCAACATCGCGGTCATCAACGGCATTGCGACCGACACGATCGCCATTCCGGCGGGATCAAATCGCACGATCGCGATGCAGGCGTACGACGCGAACGGCGTCGAAACCCACAGCGGATCGACGGTCGTCGACATCCAGCCCGGCACGAACCCAACGATCACGATTGTCATGCAGCCGTTGACGGGGGATCTGCCGATCACGGTTTCGTTGGGCAGTCAAACCGTGGCGGTGTCGCCGAGCGCGCTGCAGCTGCCGGCCGCCGATACCGCGCGGCTCACGGCAGCGATTACGGACTGGAATGGACACCCAGTGTCCGGCTCCGTGAGGTGGGCGACGAGCGATCCCAGCGTCGCCACGGTCGATGCCAGCGGGCTCGTGACCGCGGTTCGCTCCGGCAGCACAACGGTGGTAGCGACGTTCCAGGGAGCGGGCGGGCACGCCACGGTAACGGTGCCCTAGGGCCGCCTCGTGCGGACTGCTGTAGCAGTTGTCGCGACGGCCTTCGCGGTTCTGGCCGTCAGTTCTTGCCTCGTAGACCCGACGGGCACGCATACGCGGCCCGGCGAGGCCAAGCTCCTGCTGCAGGCGAATCTTTCCGGGAGCGCGGTCGCGACCGTCGTGGTCCAGGTGACCGCTGCCGATATCCCGAGCCCTCTCGTCTTCAACATTCCGGTGGTGCAGAGCCAGGCGATCGGCACCATAACGGTCCCCGCCGGTTCGAGTCGCACGATCGCGGTGCGCGCCTTCGATGTGGGCGGCATCGCCACGCACGCGGGCGCGGTGACGGTCGACGTGCAGGCCGGCACGAATGGGACGATCACGATCGTGTTGCAGCCGCTGGCGGGCGACATCCCCATCACCGTCACATTGGGCAGTTTCACGATCACCGTGACCCCTGGGCGCGACACACTATTTGTGGGCGACACGATTTCCTTCACGGCGACGATCCGGGATGCCAGCGACAGTCCCGTTGTGGCGCAGGTTGCCTGGGGCACGCTCGCGCCCGCATTGGCGTCGATCGCGACGACCGGTCAGCTGACGGGCCGCGTGACGGCGAATCATCCGGGACAGACGGCGGTCGTGGCGACCTACGGCGGCACCGCGGGGACGGCCACCGTCGTCGTCGCCGGCTGGTTCGCGTCGCCGACGGGGTCGAATAGCGGCGACGGTTCGCGCCGGCCCTGGGACCTCCAGACGGCGCTGAGCGGCGGCAACGGCAAGGTGCAGCCGGGCGACACCATCTGGTTGCGGGGCGGGACATATCCCGGGACATACACTACCGCGCTCGCGGGTACCGCTTCAGCACCGATCGTGGTGCGGCAGTACCGGGGGGAGCGCGCCACGATCGACGGCGGTACCGCGACGGTCGAGACGTTCACGGTCGATGGTCACTGGGCGATCTATTGGGGTTTCGAGGTCATGCAAAGCGGCACGGCCCGATTCTGTGACAGCTGTCTCGCGCTCCGGCCGACGGGAGTCTACGTCCGCGGCGCTCACGACGTGAAACTCGTCAATCTGATCGTTCACGATGTCGGCCACGGCGTGTTTACCGAGGACAGCACGCGCAACATCGAGCTCTACGGTTGGATCGTGTATGATGGCGGCAATACCAATGCGACGCGGTCGGACGGTCACGGCATGTACATCCACAATAACGGACTCGGATCGAAGGTCCTTCGCGACAATGTGATCTTCAATCAGTTCGGTTACGGTATCCATGCATTTGTCGGAATCGGCTCCGCAACACTGAAGCACATCGTGTTCGATGGCAACGCGCTGTTCAACAACGGCACCGTGTCGGGTTTCGACAACCCCAACTTCCAGGTGGGCGGCTTCGAGATCGCCGATGGCGACACGGTGACGCACAACATGATGTATTTCTCACCGGGCGCCTCGGGTTTCGTCAACGCGCGGGTGGGCTTCGAAGGCCAGATGAATGGCACGGCGTTGGTGCGCAACAACTATCTGGTCGGTGGCGGTGCGGTTTTCGACGTCGGCTACTGGCAGGACCTGAACGTGGCGGACAATACACTGGCTGGGTCGAGCACGATGGTAAACGTGCACGACACGAGCTCAGTCGCCGGCTGGCAGTGGACCAGTAACCAGTACTGGCGCGATCCCACAATTACCGAATGGACGTTCCGCAATACCGATTACACGTTCGCCAACTGGAAAACGGCCAGCGGTCTCGGCACGACCGATGTGGCGGCCGCGGGCCAACCCGTCTTTCCACAGGTGTTCGTGCGTCCGAATCTGTATGAGCCAGGCCGCGCTCATGTCGTGATCTACAACTGGAGCGGCCAGTCCGCTGTGCCGGTCGACCTGTCGAACGTACTCCAGGCAGGCGCGCACTACGAAGTTCGGAACGTGCAGGACGTGTTCGGGACACCGCTGGCGAGTGGAACCTACGGGGGTGGTTGGGTGAGCTTTCCCATGACTGGCGTGACCCCACCGACACCCATCGGCGGCTCGCCGCGTGCGCCGATCAAAACTGCGCCCAACTTCGACGTCTTCCTGGTTACGAGCTCCGGCCCCTGATCAGTTGCGGAGCTTGGCGATCTCGTCGGCGAGATGCGCCGCGAAGGGCAGGGCACAGGTGAATCCGGGCGACACCGCGTTCAACACATGAAATGACCGGTGGTCCCCCTCGTACTTGAAATCCATCTCCAACCGGTTTTCCCGGATATCCACGAGCTGCGCACGGATGCCGGAATGGCCCCACCGGGGGAAGTCGCTCTCACGGATGCCTTCGGCCAGCTCCGCCGCGAGCGCCACAATCCGCCTCGGCCGGTAGTTGCGCAGCTCGTCCAGCGCGAGCGAGCGAAAGCCGAAGGCGTTGCGCAGCAACAGGCCCGCATCACGCACCAGAATCTCCGCCAGCTCGGCCGCATTGAAGCGACTCCAGCCGTTGTACTGCTCGCGCCAAAACGCCGGAATAGCGGTGGGCCCGAGGGACGCCGTGCCGTCCACGGCAATGGTGACGTGAACGCCGAGGAACGGCCGGCTGAGCTCAGGCACGGGATAGATGTGGCGGCGAAACGGCGGAGTGGTGGCCGTGCCGGAGAGGTACAAGCCTTTGAACGGCACGATCCCCCAGTGTTCCGCAAAGCCCCACTCGCGCGCGATGCGGTCGGCGTACAGGCCGGCCGCATTGATGCAGTAGCCGGGCGTGATCGTCCCCGCGGACGTGCGGACGGCGCTCCCGCTGGCGCTCAAACGGCCGAGGTAGGCGACGCCGGGCATGACGGTGATCCCGGCAGCGGTCGCGTCGGCAACAAACGCCTGGAGTATCGCGAGCGGGTCGACCGAGGAAGTGCTGGGTGAGAACAGCGCGCGCTCGCATGTTTTGACCCGCGGCTCGAGCTCGCGCGCTTCCGCCGCTGTGATCTGATCGAGCGCCACCCCGTTCGCGCGGCCGCGTTCTAAAAGCGTGGCGAGACCGGGAAGGTCATTCGCCGTGCGCGCGACGACGAGCTTGCCGCAGCGATTGATCGGGAGGTTGCGCTCGATACAGTAGCGGGTCAGCCGGGCGTTGCCTTCGCGAGTGAAGCGCGCCTTAAGGCTGTCGGTGGCGTAGTAGAAGCCGGCGTGCAGCACGCCGCTATTGCGGCCGCTGGCGTGCCGGCCCCAGGCGGGCTCTTTTTCCAACAGCGTAATGGTCGCACCGGCGTGCCGGCGCTTCAGCTCCAGTGCGAGGCTGACGCCGATGATGCCACCGCCGACGACGAGGAAGTCAGGGGTTTTCAGGCTTCGGCGAGCGTCCGGACCGGGGCGAAATCCTCGCGGCGACGCCGGGGCGCAACGAACGTCTGCTGCAGCGCCTGCACGTTGTGGAACCGGGCGTCTTGCCACCGCCGCAGGGCGGGGTCGGCGCGGAGCGCCGCGGCCACTTCGCGAACGCCGTCGGCGACGGAGTATTCGGGCTCGAACCCGAGCACGCGGCGGATCTTGGCGAAGCTCACGCGGTAATCGCGCGGATCGGGGATCTCATCGCGTCGCTCGACGGTGACGTCGCCGACGATGTCCGACACCATGTCGCCAATTTCGTTGATCCGATGGTTGTTCGCATCCCCGCCGAGGTTGAAGATCTCGCCCGCGACGTCGCTGGCCGGCGCTTCGAGCGCGAGCACGAAGGCGCGGGCCGCATCGCGGCAGTGCACGTTGGGACGCCACTGGGTGCCGCCGAAAATGCTGATGCGCCGCTCCGAGATCGCCTTCGCCGTCAAGGTGTTGACGACTAGGTCGAAGCGCATGCGCGGCGACAGGCCAAACACCGTTGCCAGGCGGACGACGACCGGCTCGACGTCGCCGTGCCGGTCGAACAGAATGTTCTCGCTGAGGACGCGTGTGCGCGCGTACAGCGACACCGGGTTCAAGCGCGACCGCTCGGTCAGCAGCCCGCCGGTGGTGCTCGCGCCGTACACACTGCAGCTCGACGCGAACACCAGGCGCCGCACGCCGTAGAAGTTGCACGTCTCGGCCAGGATCTTGGTCGAGGCGTAGTTCAGATTGACGGTCTCTTCGGGATCGAGATTGCACGCCGGATCGCCGACGATCGCGGCGAGCGCGATGACGCCGTCGACATTGCGGACGGCGCGACTCACGTCCCTGCTGCTGCACACGTCGCCCTGGACGATCTCAAAGTTGGGATGCGCGATGCCCGCGATCCCCACCTGCCCGTAGTCGAACCGGTCGAGCACGCGGACATGATAGCCGCGCTCGAGCAGCATGCGGACCAGATGCGAGCCGATGAACCCCGCGCCGCCGGTGACGAGGACGCGACGGCGGCCATGCTCGGGGGCGGCCGGACGGTCTCGCTTGATCAGATCTTGGAGCTTCGCCGCGCCGGGCCGGTGCAGCTCAGCACCGTCGACGAATTGCTCGACGTTCTGGACGGCGCGCACGCGAACGCCGGCATCCTCGAGACGACGTACGAACGCCCGCACGAACGTCGGATCCGCGGACGGCATGGCGACGATCACTTCAGCGATCCGGTACCGCTCGCAGAGTTCGAGCGCGTCGTCGATGCGGCCCAGCACGCGTGCGCCGTTCAAAATCGCGTCGCGCTTGGCGGGATCATCGTCGAGATACCCGGCTAGCTCGATCGCGCCGCTACCGCGCTCCATGAGCTCGCGCCCGATCGAGAGGCCGCGGCGGCCGGCGCCGACGATGAGGATGCGGCGCGGCGCTCGCAACGGACTTGCTTCGCTCCGTGCGTGACGCCGCTGTTTGGGGCGGTTGACTTGCCAGCGTCGCAGCGCCCGAACGCCGAGCGCGTTGAAGAGCGTAAGGAGGACGAGCGACAACACGACGGCGCTCGAAATGGGCACCCAACCCGCCAGACGGCCGACGGTCAATGCGACGCCAACGATGGCGGCGGAGGCCGCGACGGCGCTTGCCTCGCGCAGGCTGGTATAGCGCCAGATCGTGCGATGACTGCCGCGCAGGACGTGCGCAAGCACGAGCAGCAGCCCGACGACGACCGCCAGGCTCGCGATTTCATTCGCGGGTAGCTGCGCGCTGTTGCCGTCGACGCCGAATGCCACAAGGACGGCGCTGACTCCGCTCGCGAAGTCGAGCAGCAGCTTCGCGACCAAGCGGGACGCAGGGTTACCGAAGTACGCGTTTTCGAGTATGCCGAGCCAATTGCGAAAGCCCCCGCGCAGATACAGCAGGCGCGGTTCAGCCATGGACGTCGGGGTTGGTGTCATCGGGAGCCGCGAGTACTCAGGAATTGTGCCGAATCGCGCCGTCGCGCGCGATGAGGGGCAGTACTATAAGTGTCGTGCCGGCAGTGTCTTAGCGCAGCGGCCCCAACTGGAGTGGAACGCGTCACAGAAAACACACCGCGAGTGACACAACGCTGAAACAGCTTCGCCTCAGTTGTGTGTCAGGCAATGCCGTTTCAAGGTCATGCGGCGACGACGTTTGACAGCACATCCTTTGCAATGAGTGTTGAGGCGGTTCCAAACCCATTCCCTGGAGGAGCAGTGGCTCGCGTTCACCTGTTGATCGGAGTCGTCTGCGCTGTCGCGTGTAAGCGGGTCGGTATCGTCGAACCGCCGCCGCCTCCTCCCCCCGGCACACACGTTGGCTGGTACGTCACCACGAATGGCACGAGTTCGGGCGATGGGAGCAACAGCGCGCCGTGGGATCTGAACACGGCGTTGAACGGTGGGAACGGGAAGGTCGCCGTGGGTGACACGATCTGGCTGCGCCAAGGTACCTACGCCGGTCAATTCTATTCGGGACTCTCCGGCACGGCGGCGAACCCGATCATCGTGCGCGGCTATCCCGGCGAGCGGGTCACGCTCGACGGCGGCACGGGTGGCACGAATCGCATCGAGACGCTGACGGTGAATGGCGCGTACACCATTTACCGCGACTTTGAAGTGATGCAGTCCAGTACCGCGCGCACTGGCCCGGCGGGAACGGGCACGCCCCTCAGGCCGACGGGCATCTACATCCTGCAGAACGCACATGACCTGAAGTTCGTCAACCTGATCATTCACGATACCGGGCACGGCTTCTATACCGAGAACACGGCGCACAATATCGAGATCTACGGCTGCGTGATTTACAACGGCGGCGACGAGAATCAGCCGACCGGTGGCCGTTCCGACGGCCACGGCATCTACATCAAGGGAGACGGGATCGGTTGGAAAGTCGCGCGCGACAACGTGATCTTCGACCAGTTCGGATTCGGTATCCACGGCTACGCGGAGAGCGGCCAGGCGTTGAAAGGCCTTGTATTCGACGGCAACGCCATCTTCAACAACGGCACGCCATCGGATTACACGGACAACGCCAATCTGCAACTGGGCGGCACGGTGGTCGCGGATAACGACAGCGTGACGAATAACGTCTTGTACTTTTCGCCTGGCGTGGTGACGTCGAGCGCCAATGTGCGGATCGGTTACTCGACCACGGCCAACGGCGCCGCGCTCGTACGCGGCAACACGATGGTTGGCGGCACACTGACATTCGTCTTGGGGTACTGGGCCAACCTGACCGTGCAGAGCAACGCGATCGTGGGCCCGAGTCTCGTCGTGTTGCAGAACGACGTGAACTCTCCGACGACCCAGCACTGGAGCTCCAACACCCACTATCGCGATCCGACCACGCAATCGTGGCAATTCAAGGGCACGACGTACACATTCCCGAATTGGGAGACCGCGATAGGCGCCACGGACGCGGCCTCGGCGACATTGCCGAGCACGGCGCAGGTAATCGTCCGGCCGAACCGGTATGAAGCGGGACGCGCGAACATCATCGTGTTAAATTGGGGATCGGCGAGTGCCGTCGACGTGTCGGTCGGATCGATTCTCAACAACGGCGATACGTACGCGGTGTGGAACGCGCAGGACATCTTCGGCAATCCGATCGCGAGCGGGACCTACTCGGGCGGCGGCACGATCTCGATTCCGATGGGCGGCGTCACGCCGCCGCAGCCAATCGGCGGCTCATTCCAGCCGCTGCACAAGACCGGTCCGGCCTTCGACGTCTTTGTGCTACGGAAGTCTTAGGAAACGCTGAACGCCCGCATCCACATCTCGAGCGCCAGCACCCGGAACAGGCCGAGATAGGCCTCGGTGTTGGCGCCGTCCGACTGTGGTGAATCGTACCAGCGCCGCAGCGGCACAGGGTCGACGAACCGCGCGCAGCGCAGCCCGCCGGTCATCATCTCGCCGACGCGCGGCTTGAGCTCTTTCGCGAGCCAGCGCCGGTCCGGCGCGGCGAAGCCGAGCTTCGCCGTCCGCAGGCGTACCTCGTCTGGCATCGTCCCCTGCATGACCTGCCGGATCGCGTACTTGCTCCAGCCGTTCCGCACCTTCAAGTGATCCGGTAACGCGACGCCGTACTCGACGAGCGGATGGTCGAGCAGCGGGACGCGGGCTTCGAGTGAGAACGCCATCGACGACCGGTCTTCCATGCGCAGCAACTGCGGCAGCGTGTCCACCATCAAGTCGTCGACCTGGATGCGCTGCATCATGGTCCAGCCGTTTTCGTGCGAACCGGCGCCCGACGCGTAGCGCCACCAGCGCGTCGCGGGCGTGCTTTCCGTCGCGATAGCGCGCTTGATGTCGGTTTGCAGCGCCCGCTGCAGCAGCGAGTCGACGCCGAGGAGCCGCCGCAGCGTGCCGGGGAGATAGCGATAGCCGCGTCGGAGATCGAGCACGTAGAGGTCGCCCTGGCGCACCATGTGTCCGGCTTCCAGGGTCATGCGTCCCCATTGGCCGGACCTGAGCAGCGACATCAGATAGGCGTAACGAAACTTGGCGTAGCCGCCGAAGACCTCGTCGCCGCCCTGACCGTCGAGCAGGACTCTTACGCCGGTTTCGCGCGCCGCCCGCATCACACACCATTGCGCGTAGAAGCTGAGTGAGAAGAACGGCATGTCCTGATGCCACGCCATCCGCTCAAAGACATCCCAGAAATCGTCGGCGGTGGGGAACACGAGGTGCGGCGTCGCCCCCATCGCGTTGGCAGCGGCGAGCGCGTACTGCCGTTCGTCCAGCTCCGGGTAGTCCCAGCATGACGTGAATGTGTAGAAGCGGTCGCCGACCGCGGTCGCCGCTTCCGGCTGGTCGCGCCAGATCTTGCCGATGAGCGAAACGACGGTTGACGAGTCGATCCCGCCGCTCAGGCAACTGCCCGCGCGCACATCGCTGATCAGATGGGAGCGCGTGGTATCGAGCAGCATCTCGCTCAGCCGGTCCAGCCGCGCCGCGTCGGTCGTGCCGTTGCGATGCGCGGGGGGCAGCAGCTCCCAGTAGCGCCGTACCGTGATCCGGCCGGTGCCGAAGTCCGCGGTGAGCGCGTGAGCTGCGGGCAGGGCCTTGATGCCGCGGAACACCGTGCGCTCGCCGTAGTCGCAGTTGCCGTGCACCAGATAATCGATCACGGCGTCGTCGTCGGCGACGGGTGTCAGGCCCGGGAACGCAAGCAGCGTCTTGATCTCGGACGCAAAGAGGAAATAGCCGTGCGGCGTGGCGTAGTAGAAGGGTTTGATGCCGAGCCGATCGCGCGCGCAGAACAGCCGGCCCCGGTGGCGATCCCAGATCGCGAAGCCGAACATGCCCTGCAGGCGATCCAAACAATCCTCGCCCCAGCGCCGGTACGCCTGTAGCAGGACCTCCGTGTCCGTACGCGTCGTGAAGACACAGCCCGTGCGCTCGAGCTCGGTTCGGAGCTCGCGGTGATTGTAGATCTCGCCGTTGAAGACAATCGATGCGCCATCGATCGACATCGGCTGAATGCCGCGATCCGACAGATCGAGAATGGCGAGCCGGCGATGGCCCAGGGCTACGCGGATGTCGGCGCGATTATCCCATTGCGTCACTTCGCGCACGACCACGTCCGCGAAGCGCCCGTCGCTCGGCCAACCGAATAGGTACCCAGCGCCGTCCGGCCCGCGGTGCGCCTGGCGGTTGTTCATGCGTTCCAGCACGATCGGATCGACGGGCGCACCGCTAAAAGAGACGATCCCGACTATTCCACACATGGATCCGATTCCTCAGGCCGTTGGCGGTGACGCGGCGGTCAATTGCGGCGCCGTGCGCGTGGACGCACCGTTGACGGCGGCGCGATAGATGCTGATCACCTTTTGCGTCAGCAGCTGCTCGTCGAGCTGCCGGACCGCACTCCGCCCGTCGATGCGCGCATTGCGTGCGAGCACGCGGGCGAGTGCGGCAGCGATGGTCTCGGGGCGTTCGTCGACGCATAGCTCGCAGCCCGCGATCCCCTGAAGCCGCTCGGCCACGTCGCCTACCGGGACGGAGACCACGGGCAGGTTGCAGGCGAGCGCTTCCTTCACCGCGTTGGGCGAACCTTCCTGCAGCGAGGTGAAGACGAGAGCGTCGCAGGCAGCCATGTAGTCGGGCATCTGGGCGTGCGGGATACGCCAGGCGACGAGGAGGCGGGCGCGCGTGCCGTTCTGGAGCAGGTCGACGGCGCGCTGGGCCAGAAAGTAGCGCTTGCGTGCATCCTCCGGATCACCGACGAACAGAATCAATCGGTCATCCGCGGGCAGCCCCAGCCGCGCGCGCGCGGGTTCTTGCGCCAGCGGTCGGAACAGCTCGAAATCGATGCCGGAGGGAATGACGTGGACGCCCGCGGGGGCGCGCGCGCCAGGATTCAGGTGCCGCGTCATGTGCTCCGACACGACGATGATGGCATCGGCCCCGCGAGCCGCGAGACGGCACAGCCACTGTAAGACACGACCGGTGCGCGTCGGGTGCCCATTGCGGCCGACGACGCCGAGCAGGTCGTCGCCCCGGAATGTGACCACCAGCGGCAGGCGCTTGGGGAACGCCACCAGGGCGCTCTGCCCGAACTGCGCATGCACGAGATCGAAGTCGCCGCGCGCCAGGCGCCGGCGCGTCTCGAACCAGGCGCGCGCATACTTGAAAGGATTCTTCGCGCCCCGGAAGGGCAGCACCTCGATCTTGAGACCGGCCGCTTCCAGAAATCGCACCTGACGCCGTACGAAATGCGCGGTGTGTCCGGCATCCCGCGGCCACTCGCTCGTCAACATCAGGACCGAAAGGGGCCGCGACTCGGTGGGGGGACTCACATCACCTCGCCGCGGGTCGCGCGACCACCGGCCGTACGTTCCGCCACGGGTGCCGTCGCTTGGTGCTGCTCGAGGAACGTGACGAAGCGCGCGTCGATTTCGACTTGATTGAAGAGCCGTTCAGCGGTGCGACGGCCGTTTGCGCCGAGCCGCTGCCGCAATGCCGGGTCGGCCGCGAGGGTGCGCAGCGCATTGGCCAGGGCGGCCGTGTCGCCGGGTGCGACGACGAGACCTGCTTCTCCCTCCCGAACGACGGCGGCGGGTTCGCCTTCAGCAACGAGGACGACCGGCCGGCCGCTGGCCATGGCTTCGTACAACTTCGACGGCGTCGCGCCCGGAATGTGCGTCACGAGCGGTACCAGCACGATGTCGGCGGCCGCGAGCAGCGGCGGCACCTCGCTCGTGGGACGCGGATCCAAGAACGTCACGTTGGTGAGCCCACCGGTACGCGCCTGGCGTACGAGGTCGGCTTTGGTGGGCCCGTCGCCCATAAGCACGAACTTCAGCGGCGCATCGGTCAACAACGGGGCGGCGTCGAGCACGCGATCGAGACCTTGCGCAAGGCCGTGGAGGCCGGCATAGAACGCGACGCAGCCGCCCGACGGCCCCAGCATCGCGCGCGCTTCGGTCGTCCGGCGCTCCGGATTGAACGTCCGGCCGTTGACGCCGTTCGACAGGTGGTAGGTGCGACACCAGGTGAAGCGGTTCGAGATGTCTTCGACGATCGCGCGCGTTTGGCCGGTGACGAGACGCGCGCGGCGGTAACAGAAGCGCTCCAGCCGATCGCTGATCCAGTGCGCGAGACTGCCACGGCGCAGCACGCCAATGCGCACCGCCGTCTCGGGCCACAGGTCGGCGACGTTGAAGATCATCGGACAGCGTTTCATCCAGCTCAGCCAGATGCCCGCGAGGCCGAGGAAGAGGGGTGGACTCTCGACGATCAGGTAGTCCGGCCGCTCCAGCAGGAACGTGCCGAGAACCGCGGATGAAATCACGAACGAGAAATAGCTGGAGAGCCGGTGCAGGAAGTCTGCCCGTTGCGTCGGATACACGAAGGTGCGGATCACTTGCGCGCCGTCCCGGACCTCGCGGCGGACAAATCCTCCGTACCCCGGGTGAATCCGACCACTCGGGTAATTCGGCATCGCCGTGAGTACGGTGACGCTGTGCCCCGCGCGTATGAACGCATCCGCCAATCCGGAAATGCGGCCCTGCGGTGCGCCGATTTCCGGCGGATAGTACTGGGTCAGGAACGCGATCTTCACGACTGGACCCGTCCGTTCAGGACGCCGTGATAGATGCCGATGACCTTCTGCGTGAGCAAATGCTCGTCGAGCTGGCGGACCGCGCTGCGCCCGTCGACCCGTGTCCTGCGCTCCAGCACGCGCGCGAGCGCCGCGGCCACAGTCTCGGGCCGGTCGTCGGCGCACAGCGCGCAGCCGGCGATTCCCCTGAGTCGCTCGGCGACGTCGCCGACGGGGACAGACACGACGGGCAGATCGCAGGCGAGTGCTTCTTTCACCGCGTTCGGCGACCCTTCTTGCACTGACGTAAAGACGAGCGCGTCGCACGCCGCCATGTAGTCGGGGATCTGGGTGTGCGGCACCAGCCAGCACACGACCAGCCGCGCCTGTTGCTCCGCGGGCAGCCGGTCGACGGCCTGCTGGGCTAGCGAGAAGCGCTTCCGCGCGAGCTCGGGATTGCCCACGAACAGCACGAGGCGCTCGTCGGTCGGGAGCCCGAGCCGGGCGCGCGCTGCCGCACGATCCTGCGGCCGAAACAGCTCGAGATCGATGCCCGACGGGATGACGTGGATCGGCTTCCCGTTCTGCACGTACGGTTGCATGTGCGGCGACACGACGATGACGGCATCGGCGAGATGCGCGACGGTGCGCGAGAAACGACGCAAGATCCGGCCAGACATGGTGATCCGGCCGTTCTGATCGTCCAAGATTCCCTGCAAGTCGTCGCCGCGGAATGTGACGACGAGCGGGACGCGCTTGGGTAGCGCGAGCAAAGCACTCTGCCCGAACTGCGCGTGGACGAGATCGAAGTGTTTCTGGGAGAGCAGCCGCTGCACGTCCAACCACGCCCTAGCGTAGTTGATTGGGTTGCCTTGCCCGTGAAACTGAAACACTTCGACCTCGATGCCCGCGGCGCGCAGGAAAGCCGCCTGACGCGCGACGAATTGCGCGGTACCCCAGGGTGCCCGGGGCCACTCGGTCGTTACCATCAGCACGCGCATCGGACAGCGGCCGATCGGGAGGCGACTCATGGCGTGCTCTCCACGCGCTCGGCCTCGTCGCCATTCCAGCCGAACATGCGCATGCGGGCGAATCGTCCCCGCATGCCCTGCTGCCAGCGATACCCGCGCTCGGCCAGGTCGCGCGCCGAGGTCAGCCAGCGGTAGCGGCTCCGCACCCAGCGCTGCTTCGTCATGTCGAGCTCGGCCCCGAACTTTGCCTTAAAATCGCCGAGGCCCATGAAGTCGAACGTCGTACAACCGGCCGCCAAGGCCCGCTGTATCACGCTCCACGTCATCAGCTCGGTTGGACGGAACCAGCGGTATTGTGTCCGGTGCGCCCACGACCACAACAACAGCTCGTTACAATCGACCGTGAACAGTCCCGTCGCGATGCTGATCCCGTCGGGGAGCGACGCCGAGGCGGCCAGCAGCGTACCGGCGCCCAGCATGCGGCGGAAGAATTGCCGGACGCGATCCTCGCCGAACGAAACGGTATTGCCGCCGCGCACGAACACCTCGCGGAGCTGCGCGTAGTGCTCGGCGACGAAGCTTGCGGACTCCTCGAAGTGAATCGTGATGCCGAGCTTGGTGCCCCGGCGCACGTTGCGACGCGCGCTGTCCTTGAACTGCTGGAACGTCCGCTTTTCGTCTTCGGGGTAGAGCGTGGCGCGATACGTGGGCACCGACTCCGGCCGGAAGCCGAGCTGCTTCATCGCGGACGCATCCAGGCTGTCGCTCAGCAGCTCCACGTGGTGGACGCCGTGGTTGTTCTCGAGGAACGCCAGGAGCGCCGCGACGAGGTCATGCGTCTGAATGCGCTGCGGATCGAACACCGGTCCCATCGCCGGCGTCTGCCAGCCGGGAAGCGGCGAGCCGTAGAGGCGGAGCGGTCCGAGGCGGGCCACCAGTCCAGGGCTCGCGGCGACAATCTGCCCGTCGTGCTCGACGACGAGGCAGAGTGGCGTCCCGACCTGGCAGGACTCGAGCCACTCGATCCACGCGCGCCGATGCACGATGCGGCAGTTCGGGAACCGCGCGACGAGCTGGTCCCAGTCGCGCCACTCGGCGGGCGTCGCGATCCGGACGTGGATCATGTGGCCTC
>DATGEQ010000022.1:0-15396 GCA_035309945.1 Gemmatimonadales bacterium
GTTCGCGAGCGGCATCGTCCTGGTCTCGACCGCGCGAATGCGAATGCGCGCCGCGGCGCGCGCGATGCTCTCGGGCGTGTCGAACGTCACGCCGCCGGGCGCGGGCCCGACCGAGCGATCACTCTGATAAAGCGAGTGGCACGGCTGGCAGCGCTGCGTGATGACCGCGCGCACCGCCTGAAACGACGGGACGGTTGCGTTATTGGCGGGTGGGCCCGCGGCGGCGCGAGGCGTCGACAGCAGCATGGCCCCGGCGAGCGCCAGCGCTGCGGGCGCGAGTGCCCACGCGTGCTTCGGCCCGCGGCCGATCATCGCATGCCGTACCGCGCCTCCCGCGACGCACAACAGCAGTAGCACGATCCAGTTGATCGGACTCGCGTACGTCGCGGGGAAATGGTTGGACAACATGATGAAGAGCAGTGGAAACGTCATGTAGCTGTTGTGGACCGAGCGTTGCTTCGCGCGCTCGCCGAGAGTGAAGTCGGCCGGACGACCAGCCCGCGTGGCGTCGAGCATCTGTTGCTGTGCCGGCAGGATCCGCAGCCAGACGTTCGCCACCATGATCGTGCCGAGCAGCGAGCCGATGTGCATGAAGGCGGCGCGACCCGACAGCAGCCGGCAGAGCAGAAATGCGGCAAGGACGAGAAGCGCGATGGAAACGGTGGTGGCGGCCGGCGCCGGGAAGCGCGCGCGGCCCCACAGCCAATCGTACACAAACCATCCGATCACCAGCAGCACGATGCCGAGTGCCGTCGCCGCGCCGCGGCCGATGCGCGAGACGCTCGGGTCGAGCAGATACGCGCCGCCGATATAGTAGAGCAAGACGAGCAAAGAAATGCCGGTCATCCAGGTCAGCATCGCTTCCCACTTGAACCAATGCAGCACCGGCGGGATTTCGCCCGGCCCCGGGCGGCGCTTCTCCACCTGGTAGAAGCCACCGCTGTGCACCATCCATAGGTCGCCTTCGACGCCGGGCCTCGGCCGTTCGGGTTTCGTCAGCGCGCGATCGAGCCAGATGAAATAGAATGAGCTGCCGATCCAGGCGATGCCGGCGATGAAATGCGTCCACCGGAGCAACAGATTCGCCCAGTCGCCGAGCCAGCCGATCATGGGGCACTAATTTCATCGTCAGCGGCTGTCCGGCCAGTCCCGGATCGATAGTTTTCAGACGATGCTTGCGATCCTTCTCTCCATGCTCGTCCCGCCGGCCGACACCGTAACCGGTCGTGTGATGGACAACGCTGGCCAGCCGGTCGCGGAGGCGATCGTCGAAATCACGGAGCTCGGTACGAGCGTGACCGCCGCTGCGGACGGTGCGTTCCGGCTTGCGGTCGCGCCCGGTCATTACACGCTCACGGTACGTCACCCCGGATTTGCCCCTGCCGTTCGCCAGATCACCGTGGGTGCGGCTCAACCGGCCGTCGAGATCATCCTGACGCCGAGCCCCTTTACGCTCGAGCCGGTCACCGTGACCGCCACGCGTCAGGCGCTCGCGACGGCAAGCTCGTCGCTCCCCGTTTCTTCGCTGACCGGTGACGCCCTCGAGCGCGCGCAGAGCGTTTCGCTCGCGCACGTCGTGGACGTCTTGCCCGGCGCGCGCGCGATCACCACCGGCGCCCAGATCGGCAAGCCGGTGATTCGCGGATTTTCGGGCCCGCGCGTGCTCGTGCTCGACAACGGCAGCCGGCTCGAGGACTACTCGTGGAGCGATGAGGATGGCCCTTCGGTCGAAACGGAGTTCGTGCGCCGGGTCGAGCTGATTCGCGGGCCGGCGAGTGTGCTCTACGGCTCCGAGGCTCTCGGCGGTGTGATCAACGTGATTCCCGAGCCGCTGCCGGACGCCGCCGGCGGTCCCGGATTCCTGCGCAATGGCTTCACGCTCGCCGGAGCAAGCAACAACCTCGAGGTCGATGCGGGCGGCAAGCTGGAGGGTGCCAAGGGCAACTTCGGGTGGCGACTGGACGGCATCGGACACGCATCCGGAAATCTCCACACGCCGACGGGCGAGCTCGACAATACGGGCTTCGGCGCGTTCAACGGCGAAGCGGCGGGCGGATGGCGCTGGCCGTCGGGCAGCGCGTTGACGGTGCGCGTCATCCACTACGGCGGCGAATTCAAGCTCTTGGAGGCGAATCCGGCGCCGGGTGAAACGGGCGGGGGCCCCGAGCGCAAATCCGGCGATGAGCGCATTCAGCTTACCGGCCAACGTCCCGCGGGAGACTGGCGGCTCGAGGTCAAGGCGCAGGTTCAGCGGCATTCGCTCATCGAAGTGTCGGACGACTCCACGGGTACCGAATTCCAGGCGTTCAACCTGAAGCTGCAAACCGCGTCGCTCGATCTGCTGGCCCATCGGGGCGGCGGCACGTTCGGCATCTCGACGGTCGCGCAGACCAATGACGCGAGCGGCCGCGAACCGATCGTTCCCAACGCGAGTACGCTTTCCGGCGCCGCGTTCGCGTTCGAGCAATGGAGCACGACGAACGGAGGCTGGACGTTCCTGGCCGGCCTGCGCGCGGACGCGCGACGGCTCAGCGCCGATCGCAACGACTCGCTCGGCACGATCGCGCAGGATCGCAACTCGCAGGCGTGGTCCGGCAACGTCGGCGCGGTGTTCTCGCCGGCTGCCGGATTGTCGCTGACGCTGAACGTCGGGAGGGCCTGGCGCGCGCCGACGCTGTTCGAGCTGTTCGCCAACGGCCCGCACATCGGCGAAGCACGCTACGAGCTCGGCGACTCGACCCTCAAGCCCGAAACGAGCCGCGGCCTGGATCTGGGCCTCCGCTGGAACGGCCAGCACGCCCGGCTCGAAATCGCCGCGTACCATAACCGGATGTTCGACTACATCTACGTCACGCCGACCAGCAACTTCATCGACTCGCTCCGCGTCTATCGTTACCTGCAAGCGGAGGCGGAGATGCTTGGCGGTGAAGCGATGGCGGAGGCGGAGCTCGCCGCTGGATTCGTCGCGAGCGTACGGGTGGAGGCGGTGCGGGGCACGAACCTGACCGTGCATGACGGATTGCCGCTATTGCCGCCGCGCCGGGCGACGGTGGGGCTCGCGTGGCGCGATCACGTCCGGATCGACTTGGATGCCTACGCGCGTCCCTTTAATCCGAATCCGCTTGACATTCCGACGCCGGGGTACGCTCTCCTTCATCTGAGCAGCGGCGGCGACATCAGATTATTGGGTCGGCCGATGCGCCTCGACGTCGCGCTGCGCAACGCGCTGAATCAACGGTATCGCAGCTTCCTCAGCCGTTACAAGGAATTCGCCGACGATCAGGGACGAAACCTGATTGTGCGATTGTCCAGCGGGTACGTGGACTAGCGCTTCAACCCCGCAGTCGTGGTCGCCGTGTCCAGAATTGTCCAGATCCGATCGGTCCATTCCCGATGCTCCGGCTTCATCAGGACCGATCGCAGGCAGATGATCGCGTCGCGATCGCGTTGCATGTCCTGGACGTCGATCAGATGCGCGGGCAGCGTCACCAGCGCGAGATGCAGCTGACGCTCGGCCGCGGCCGCGAAGATCTTCTGTGACAAGAGCGACGCGTCGCTGATCCGCTGGGCACGCGGCGCCCAGACGATGATGTCCAGCTCCGGCGGGACTCCCGTGACAAAGCGCTCATCCTGCTTGAGGCGTCCATAGAGATCGAGCGCGGCGGCGCGGCCGCTCGCCAATCCGCGCGCGAACTCGCCGTCCCGCTCGAGCGGCAGCAGGCTCTGCGTGGCCCAGAGCGCGACCGCCGCCGCGCCGGGGCGTGAGCACTCGAGACTGATCTCGCCGAGGTGCACCTCGTTCGACGTGTAGTACGTGTAGGGCGAATCGTGACGGTACAGCCGTCCCACGGACGGATCGTGGAACAGCACGCAGCCGCAGCCATACGGTTGCAGCCCATGCTTGTGCGGATCGATGACGATCGATGCCGCTTCCTGGATGTGGTCGAAGGCGCGACGTGTTTCGGCCGCGAGATCGCTGACCAGCACGAAGTAGCCGCCGTAGGCGGCGTCCACGTGCAGGCGGAAATCGTAGCGCTTGCGCAGCTCTACGATCGCGTCGAGCGGATCGACCGCGCCCGTCGCCGTCGTCCCCAGCGTAGCGACGACGGTGCCGACGCCGCCCGCGGCGAGCCGCCGCGCAAGAGCCTGAACGTCCATGCGGCCCGTTCGATCGCACGGTATCGTCTCGAACGGCAAACCCAGCACGCCGGTGATGCGCTGGTGGGTGTAGTGCGCCTGAGTCGACGCGACTACCGCCTTGCCGGGGTGCAGCTGGCCGACTACCCACAGCGCCTCGAGGTTCGCCATCGTCCCGCCGCCGCACAGGTGGCCGAGGTGCATGTCCCAGCCGACCATGTGAGCGAGTGCGGCCACCGCTTCTTTCTCCATTGCGGAACTGGCGCGGCCGCCGTCGAGCGCGTGGTTGTTGGGATTGATCTTGAGCGCCATCTCGTACGCGCGGCGGGCGACCTCGTGCGGCGGCTTCAGCATCTGCCCCGCGTACAGCGGATCGCCATACGGGTAGTTGTCCTTGAGGCGTTCCGCGAGTTCCTTCAGCACTTCTTCAATGCCCTTCAAAGGCCCTCAGATACATACGGTCCCACGCCGCCGGGATACTCTCGCGCGGCGAATAGGGTCCCGGCGCGTAAACGCGCGAGCTGATGCCGAGCTGGCTCTGCTCGCAGATGTGCCAGTCCTGGCGATTGGTGCGATCCCAGAATTCTTCCGCATCCTGGATATTGTAACCGGCCGCCTGCGGCGCGTCGGGATGCACCATCCACTCGCACACGACGCGCGACTCCTTCGCCGAGACGGGCCTGACCATGTAGAAGACCGCGTAGTCCGGGTGCAGGCTCAACATCATCGTCGGAAACAGCGCGTAGTAGAACGCCCGATGCTGATCCGTGGCGTCGAGCGTACCGAGCGGCAGCGCGCAGGCGCGGCCGGTCATCGTCGCGCTCTCGTTGGGCGCCTTGATCTCCATGTAGCCGCCGAGGAACGGTCCTTCGATCAGATCGTTCGCGCCGCTCGTGTAGGGCAGCTTGGTCGACAGCTCGGGATGGATCGTCGGGCAGTGGAGGCATTCGTTGTAGTTCTGCAGTACGAGCTTCCAGTTGGCGCGGACATCGTATTCGATGCGCCGCACCGTGCGGAGCAGCGGCAGATTGTAGCGGGCGAATCTGCCCTTGAGCGGCTCGAACCATTGCGGACCCGGCACGGCGTCGGCAGCGAGATTGAGAAATAGAAATCCCTCCCACTCCTGCAGCGCGACGCGATGAAGTGGATAGGCTTTCTTGTCGAATCCTTCGACCTCATTCATGTGCGGCGCGCCGATCAGGCGACCGTCGAGCGCGTAGGTCCAGGCGTGATAGGGGCACTGGATCGTTTCGGACAGCCGGCCCTTGGGCGCTTCACACAGACGCGTCCCGCGATGGCGGCAGACGTTGTAATAGGCCTGGCGCTCCGCCGAGTGATCGCGCAATACGATGATGCTCTCGCCGCCGAGCTCGACGAGCATGTAGTCGCCCGGGGCGGCGAGTGCGGCGTCGCGCCCGATGCAGATCCAGTGACGCCGAAAAACCCGCTCCTGCTCCTCGGCGAACACGTCCGGCGAGGTGTAGTAGCGGCCGGGCAGCGTCCGCGCGCCCTGGCGATAGCTCTCGACGGTCTTGAGGAAAGTCATAGGATCTCGCGTGCGGCGTTGCGACCGGCCGCGCCCGGAATCCCGCCGCCCGGATGCGTCCCCGATCCGCAGAGGTACAAGCCCTCGATCGGGGTGCGGTAACGGCTCCAGCCGGGCACGGGTCGCATGAACAGAATCTGATCTAGAGTGAGCTCGCCATGGTAGAGGCTCTCCGGCGTCGTCTGTAGCGCGAGCTGGCTCTGGTCGACGTTGAGGAGTCGAGCGACGGTCTTGGAGGGATCCTCCCCGCCCGAAACGACGTACTGCACGTGCACCTCCAGCCTGCCGTCCGTGCGTTGCAGCTCGACGTAGGGCGTGGTCGAATTCCGCCCGTACTTGGCGTCGTCGTAGGCGCGCTCGAGATAATCGAGCGACGGGGCGATGCAGAGTGTCGAGTAGGGCGGCGTGCTCCCCAGGCTGAGCGTGCCGCGGGCGACCACGGCGCGAGCCCTGATGTTTGCGACCGCTCGCGTGAACTCGGGATCGAGCTCCATCGCGAGCGGTTGCAGCGTAGCGCGGGGCGGGGCGCTCGAAATCACGAGGGGAGCCAGCAGCTCTTCGCCGCTCTTCTCGAGCACCACGCCAGTGGCCTTGCCGGCTTTGACCTGCACCTGCGCGCGCGCACCGCGCCGGATCGTCACTCCCGACAGCGACGCCAACGCCTGCGTCACGTTAGAGCGCGCCGGCCGGAACACGCCCGTAGGGCTGCCGGCGTGATGGTGCAAGAAATTGAAAGCGGTGCCTCCCGAGCGGGGCCCCTGCTTCAGATGCCAGACGCCGAGCGCCCCGAGTAGTCCTTTCAGCGCGTCGCTGTCGAACCAGTCGTCGAGCAGCTCGGCGAGGGACATCGGCAGGATTCGAGCAAGATCGATCACCGTCTGCTTGCCGAGTCGGCGGACATAAAGGCCGAGTCCCGCGATACGCGCGAGCTCACGCGTGTCAGTGGTTTCGATATCCGGCGGCGGCGCGAGATAGAGGCGCTCCAAGACGCCGGCGAGCGACCGCATGCGCCGGCAGAAGTCGGGCCACTTGGCAGCATCCGCCGGGCTGATCCGACGAATCGCTTCGACGGAGCGCTTCATGTCGCGCGACAACTCGAGCGAACCTCCCGCGGCGAGCGGGACGGTAATCCAGGGATCGGGCTCTTCGATCCGCAGGCCCGCGCCGTCGAGTCCCAGGTCGCGGATCACGGCTTCGGGCACCCAACCGATGTCGGCCGAGAGGTCTGCGGCCTCGCGTTGCTCGACCACCAAGACGCGCTTACCGGCGCGAGCGAGATAGTGCGCCGTGACGAGACCGTTCGCGCCCGCGCCGAGGACGATCGCGTCGAAGCTCATGCGCCGTTCTTCAGGATGGTCATGGCTGCCAGCCGCCCCGAGGCGCCCATGATGCCGCCGCCCGGATGGGTGCCGGAGCCTGCCTGGTAGAAACCGCGGACCGGCGTCGTGAACTTGGCCCATCCCGGGGCGGGGCGCAGGAAAAACAGCTGATGTAGCGCCAGCTCGCCGGCGAAGATGTTGCCTTCGGAGAGTCCCGTGATCCGCTCGATGTCGAGTGGGGTGATCACCTGCCGGTGTAGAATCAGCGACTGGAAGCCCGGCGCGAACTGCTCGAGCGTGTTCACGACGGCGTCGCCAAACGCCTCGCGCTTCGCATCAGTCCAGCCACCCTTCACGTTGTAGGGCGCGTACTGCACGAACACCGACATGACGTGTTTACCGGGCGGCGCCATGCCTGGATCGATCATGGACGGAAAGATGACGTCCATGTAGGGGCGGCGGGAAAATTCGCCGTACTTAGCATCGTCGTAGGCGCGCTCGACGTAGTCGAGGCTCGGGCTGATCGAGACGGCGCCCCGATGCAGCCGGCCGCCCGCGCCATCAGGCATGCAGGTGAACTTCGGCAGCGCAGCAAGCGCGAGGTTCACCTTCCCCGACGAGCCGCGGAACTTGAACTGCTTGATGTCCGCCACGAGCTCGTCGGGGAGCGCGCCGGCGTCGAGCAGCTGCAAGAACGTGCGGCGCGGATCGAGGCTCGAAACGATCGTCGGCGCGCGCAGCTCGTCGCCGTTTTCGAGCGCGACCCCGATTGCGCGCCCGCCCTTGACCAGCACCTTGCTCACGCCGGCGTTGCAGCGGATCTCGGCGCCCCAGCTCTTGGCGGCCGAGGCGATCGCCTCGCTGACGGCGCCGGTGCCGCCCTTGGCGAATCCCCAGGCGCGAAAGACGCCGTCGAGCTCGCCCATGTAATGATGCAGGAGCACGTAGGCGGTGCCGGGGGACCGCGGTCCCAGGAACGTCCCGATGATGCCGCTCGCGGACTTCGTCGCCTTGAGCACGTCGGTCTCGAACCACTCGTCCAGAAAGTCCGCCGAGCTCATGGTCATGAGCTTGACGAGCGCGTGGAGTCGTTCGCCGCCGAGGCCGCGGAAATGCTTGCCGAGCTTGAGGAGGCCGGCCAAATCGCTCGGCGCGAACGAGGTCGGATCGGGCGGCACCATGCCCAGAATCGGTTTCACGGCCTGAGCCATGAAATGCATCAACTGGCCGTATTCGTCGTACGCCTCGGCGTCGCGCGGCGAATGGCGGTACAGCTCGCGCCGGGTCTCGTCGTGGTCGGCCCACGCCGCCAGGTAGTCGCCATTCTCCATCGGTGTGACCGTGCTTTCGAGCGGCAGGATGTGGAGGCCGTGCCGCGCGAGATCGAGATCGCGAATGATCTCCGGGCGCAGCAGGCTCACCACATAGGAGAACATCGAGAACTTGAAGCCCGGGAAGATTTCCTCCGTCACCGCCGCGCCGCCGACGCGCGGCCGCCGCTCGAGCACCAGGACCGACTTGCCGGCGCGTGCGAGATACGCCGCCGTCACGAGCCCGTTGTGCCCGCCGCCGATCACGATCGCGTCGTACTGTTTCACGCGCGCTTTCGTTCAGGATTAAAGAAAGGAAGCGGCGTCACGAACGCGCGCGCCTGTTTCCGCCGGTGTTCCACCGTGATCTCGATGCGCAGCTCCGTGTCTGGTTTCGCGTGCTCGACGCCGAGGTGCGCGAGAGCCATGTAACGCTTGAGCAGTGGCGACCAGCCGCCGCTCGTCGCGTAACCGACCTGTGTGTGTCCACCACGGTCGTAGATCGGCACGCTCATGCGCCACGCCTGTGTCGGCAACCGCGGCGGCAAGCCGACGTCGGCATACAGTTGCTCGAGCGAGTCCCAGTCGACGGCCAGTCCGGTGAACAGCCATTCCGGCCCGCGCTCGCGCTCGGCATCGAGTGCCGCGCGGCCATTGTAGCGCTCTTTGTCGGTCGCGACCGTCCAGCCGAGCCCGAGCTCGAGCGGTGAAGATTTCTGCGCTTCGATAAACGCGTGGCGCGACGAGAAGTAGTCGACTTCGATGAGGAGCAGACCGGCTTCGATCCGCGCGACGTCGAGTGCCAACATTCCCGCCGGTGTGATGCCGTAGGGCGTGCCGGTTTCGATCAATGCGTCCCATAACGGCACTGCCTGGGCGGCGTCGACCCAGACCTCGTAGCCGAGGTCGCCGGTGTAACCGGTGCGCGAAATGGTGACGGGAATGCCGCGGATCTTCGCGTCGATCAGGCGGAAGTATTTCAGCTTCGCGAGGTCGCGCTCCGCCGCGAGCTGCAGGATGTCGCGCGAGCTTGGACCCTGGAGCGACAGCGCCGCCGTGGTCTCGGAGACGTCTTGGATCTGTACGTTCAGGCCGGCCGCGTTGAGGTGCAGCCACCGCAACGTCGGGTCTGCCGACGTCATGCGATAGCGCTGGTCGGCGAGGACGGAGATTGTGCCGTCGTCGATCTGCTTGCCGGCGTTGTCGCACCAGGGTGTGTACAGCACCTGGCCGATCTTCGCCTTGGCGACGTTGCGGGTGACGATGTGGTCGAGCAGCCGCCCCGCGTCTGTGCCGGTGATGAGGTACTTATAGAGTGGCGAGACGTCGAACAGCGCGGCGGAGTTGCGGATCGCGTGATACTCGCGATCGTGCGACAGCTCGTACGAGCTGGCCACGACGTAGCCGGCCCAGCGCCGCCAGGCCTGTCCTTCGGACAGCGGACCCGTGCGGGGATGAAACGGCGTGGTGCGGAGGCTCACGTGGTCGTCAGTGTTTCGGCGGGCGCGAAGATGACCAGGACCCGCAGCTCCGACTGAATCGAGTGGAAGTGGTGCTCGACGCCGGCCGGTACGAAGATGGCGCTGCCGGGCGCCACAGCCCGGTCTTCCGCACCGACCCGGATGGTTGCCCGGCCGCCGACGACGTAGTACAGCTCGTCTTCGCGATGCGGCGCCTGCTTGTCGGGTTCCCCGGGTTGGAGCACGTACAGACCGGCGGACAGCGCGGCGACGCGAATCAGCTCGAAGTAGTTGTGGCCGGCGGGACGCTCGGCGAAGAGTTGCGGCAGCTCGAAAATGTCCATAATCGGGCGCGAAATCTAACTTTGACGTGATGCGGCTGCACCTCGTCGAGATCCACGACCTTCGGTTCTGCCCTCCGTCGCTCCGCGACGCGTTGACCGATTTCCTCTCTTTTGCCCTGCACCTCGGACAGAGCTACGCACCGGCGGCGCCGCTGCTCGCGCGCGCCGTGACGCGCAGCGGCGCGCGGCGGATCGTGGACCTGTGCGCCGGCGCAGGCGGTCCCTGGGGTGAGCTTGCTCCGGCCTTGGGCCTCCCCGTGCTGCTGACGGATTTGTATCCGCATGCCCATGCGCTCGAGAGCCCGCTCGTGCGTATGCATCCCACACCCGTGGATGCACGCGCGGTGCCACGCGAGCTCACGGGCTTTCGGACGCTCTTCACGTCGTTCCATCATTTTCCACCGGAGCAGGCGCGAGGGATTCTCGCCGACGCGGTCGCGGCGCGGCAGGGTATCGCGGTCTTCGACGTGGTGCGGCGCGCGCCATTCGATATCGCGTTCGTCGCGCTGACGTGGCTGGGCATCCTCGCCGCGGGACCCTTCGTGCGGCCATTCCGCTGGTCCCGGCTGCTGTGGACGTATCTGCCTCCTGTGCTCCCCGTGGTCGGGACTGTGGACGGCATCGTTTCCTGCCTGCGCGCGTACACGCCCAGGGAGCTCGAGAACATGGTCCGCGACTTCCCAGGATATGACTGGCAGATCGGTGTGACGCGTGCGCGTCGCTCACCGCTGCACATGACGTACCTCATCGGCGTGCCTGCTTGACCGTCCCTGACGCCGCTCGTATATGGATCACATGAGCCTGCGCGTGGCTCTGGGCGCGTCCGGATTGCTGGCCGGTTGTCTGGCTCCGCTTGCGGCTCGGCTCGCAGTCGAGAAACAGAGTATGTAATCCCCGAGGAGGCTTCCCATGCGGTATTCCTGCTTGCTGCTTCTCGCCGGGCTCATCGCCCCGCTTCCGGTCGACGCGCAAGAGAGTGCTTCCGACACACTGCTCACCGTCAACCACTATCTCGACTGGGAACAGGTCGCCGATCCGCAGATCTCGCCCGACGGCGCGCGGATCGTCTACACACGACGGTGGGTGAACAAGATCGAAGATCGTTGGGACTCGGGGCTGTGGATCGTCAACGCCGACGGCTCGAAGAATCATTTCCTGGTGAAAGGCTCGAACGCGCGCTGGTCGCCCGACGGCACACGCATCGCGTATCTCGCCGACGGCGACCCGAAAGGGACGCAGGTCTTCGTGCGCTGGATGGACGCCGAGGGCGCGGCATCGCAGATCACGCGGGTCAGCGAGACGCCCGGAAACGTCAGCTGGTCGCCGGACGGCCGCTCGCTCGCATTCACGATGCTCGTGAAGAGCGAGACGCCGTGGCGGATCAGCATGCCGCCGGCGCCCGAGGGGGCGAAGTGGACGCCGGCGCCGCGGATCGTCGATAAGCTGCACTATCGCCGCGACCGCCAGGGTTTCGTCGAGCAAGGCACGACGCAGATCTTCGTCGTCTCGGCCGACGGCGGCACGTCGCGCCAGCTCACGACCGGCGAGTACGCGAGCAGCGAGCTTGGCGGCCTCGGTACGCCGAGCTACGCCTGGACGCCCGACGGCCGCACCATCGTGTTCGATGGGCTGCGGGAACCCGATGCGGACTACCGCTATCGCGAGTCGTATCTCTATACCGTCGACGTCCAAAGCGGCGCGATCAAACAGATCGTCACCAAGAAGGGCAGCTGGACGGGACCGGTCGTTTCCCCTGACGGCAAGACGGTCGCATTCACGGGGCACGACGCCGGCACCTATTCCTACCACGCCGAGGAAGTCTGGACCGCGGGGCTCGACGGCAGCGGCATGCACGCGCTGACAACGTACGACCGCGATCCCGGCGCCGTGCGCTGGAGTCCCGACGGCAGCGGCGTGTTCTTCGCGCTCGCGGAGCAGGGAACCAGCAACGTGTACTTCGCGGGGCTGCGCGGCGGCAATCGTAAAGTGACGGATGGCATCCAGCTGCTGTCGCTCTCGTCAGTCGCCCGGGATTTCGACGCCGCCGGCATTCGCTCCGACTACAACAGCCCTCCCGACGTGGTGCGCTTCAGTCTCAAGGCCGGTCGCGCGCAGCCGTCACGGCTGACGAATGTGAACGGCGACGTCCTGGAACGGATTCACCTGGGAGCGACCGAAGAGTTCCAGTACGCATCGACTGGCGGCGCCAAAGTCGAAGGCTGGATCATCAAACCGCCCGGCTTCGATCGCACCAAGAAGTATCCGCTCATCATGGAGATCCACGGCGGGCCGCACGGCATGTACAGCGGCGCGTTCAGTTATCAGCTGCAGAATTTTGCGGCGGATGGATACGTCGTGCTCATCACGAATCCGCGCGGCAGCACGGGATACGGCAGCGCATTCGGCAATGCAATCGAGCGCGCGTATCCCAGCGTCGATTACGACGATCTGATGGCCGGCGTCGATACGGTGGTTGGTCGCGGCTACATCGACACGCAACGCATGTACGTCGGTGGCTGCTCCGGTGGCGGCGTTTTGTCGAGCTGGGTGATCGGCCATACGACGCGGTTTGCTGCGGCCGCGGTCCGCTGTCCGGTGATCGATTGGATGAGCATGGCCGGCGAGACCGACGTGCCGTTGTTCACCTACGGCTTCTTCGACGCGCCGTTCTGGGAAAAACCCGAGCAGTGGATCAAGCAGTCGTCCCTGGCCTACGTGGGCCATGTGAAAACGCCGACCCTGTTGATGACGGGCGAGCTCGACCTGCGCACGCCGATCCCGCAGACCGAGGAGTACTACTCGGCGTTGAAGATGCAGAAGGTGCCGGTCGTGATGCTGCGCTTCAACGGGGAATTCCACGGCACGAGCTCCAAACCCTCGAACTTCCTCAGAACCCAGCTCTACATGCTGAGCTGGTACCAGCAGCACCGGCTAAACGCCGAAGGTACGCCAACGACGACCTCGGAGGCACGCCAACCCTAGCTACGGCTCATTACGCGTTCCTGACTTGACGGCCCGGCCCCCACTGCTAGTTTCTTAGCAGCTAATGCTAGTTTTTTAGCATCACATGGCGGAGGGCCCCGGCATGTCCAAAGCAGCGAACGCGAAACTGAGCCGCCGTGAGCGGGAGATCATGGACGTGATCTACCGTTCGGGCCGCGCCACCGCGGCCGAGGTGCTCGAGCAACTCGCCGATCCTCCCAGCTACTCCGCGGTCCGCGCGCTGCTGCGCGTGCTCGAGGACAAGGGGCATCTGCGGCACGAAGCGGACGGGCCACGTTACGTCTTCGTGCCGACCGTCCCGCGCGAGCGCGCGCGCCAGTCGGCGCTCCGCCAGTTGTTGCACACATTCTTCGATGGTTCGACCGAGCAGGCGGTAGCCGCGCTGCTCGATCTTGCTTCGACCAAACTTTCCGATGCCGAGCTCGAGCGCCTGAGCCGCCTCATCGCAGACGCGCGGAAGGAGGGACGCTGACATGATCGCGGTCCTGGCTGACTGGTTCGTCAAAGCCACCATCATTTTGCTGGTCGCGGCCGCCGTCACGACGGCCCTGCATCGCTCGGCGGCGTCGTTCCGGCACCTGGTATGGACGCTGGCGTGCGGCGGCGTGCTCGCCCTCCCCATCGTTTCGGCCGTACTGCCCAACTGGCGCGTCGCCGGCTGGCCGAGTCTCGCGGTGCCGGTGGCGTTCGAGGTGCAGGAGACGCCGCTCGCGCCCGCGGCCGCTCGCCAGCCGACGCACGTCGCGCGCCCGGCGCGCACGCGTGTGGAGCGCGCGCCTGAGGCGTCGCCGGCCGCGACCGCCGCTCAAGGGCAGGTGCGCCGGCAGCTCACGTCGAACTGGACCGCGCTGATCGTGCCGCTCTGGCTCGGTGGCATCGCGAGCGTGCTGATACTGCTCGCCGTTGCCCTCGCGCGGATCGTCTGGCTGGAGCGAATCACCGTGCCGGTTCGCGACCCGCGCTGGCTGCTCCTCGTCGAAGAGCTCGCGCTCGAGCTGGGGCTCACGCGACGCGTGCGCTTGCTCATTGCGAGCGGACCGGCAATGCCGATGACCTGGGGGATTCGGCGTCCGGCGATACTCCTGCCGAGCGAAGCCGATTCCTGGACCGACGAGCGGCGCCGCGACGTGTTGCTGCACGAGCTGGCGCACGTGAAGCGCCACGATTTTCTCGTGCAACTCATCGGGCGCATCGCCTGCGCGGTGTACTGGTTCCACCCGCTCGTGTGGCTCGCCGCGACGCGCCTGCGGATCGAGCGCGAGCGCGCGTGCGATGACCAGGTCCTGCGCGCGGGCGCGAAGCCTTCGGCGTACGCCAGTCACCTGCTCGAGATCGCGCGCGACTTGCGCGCCGCCCGCGCGACCGCGCTCGCCAGCGTGGCGATGGCCCGCCCGGCGCAGCTCGCCGGCCGGCTGCTCGACGTGCTCGACCCGCGCCGCCGGCGGGATACGCTGTCGCCGCGCGCCGCGCTGCCGGCTTGGATCGGGGCCGCACTGGTCGTCGTGCCGTTGGCGGTCGTCGCGCCCCGCGTCGCCCAGCCGGCGGCTGCAGCGCTCGGCTCGATCGACACGATTCCACGCGTACCCTCGCCCATGCCGGGCGGCAAGCACAGCGCTCGTGCGACGCCGACGATGGCCGTGGCGAATGACACGCTCCGCGGCTGCTCCGGCGCTTCCGCGCATTCGCACAGCAGCACGCAGGAAGAGAACGACGACGTGACGATCGACCTCACGGCCGGCCGCTGCGTGGTGCGGCTCGCCTCGGTGGGAAAGTTCACGTTCAACGATGATTTCACCGACATCGCCGCGGTCGCCGCTGATGGGCAGGTCGTCGTCGAGGTGGACTACGGGGCGGGGGAGTCCGATCGCCGGCTCACGATTCGGCGCGGTTCCGGCGGTGCGCTGGAGCGGACGTACAAAGTGGACGGCGAGACAAAGGCCTTTGACGCAGACGCGCGAGCGTGGTTCTCTGAAACGCTCACCTACATCCTGCGGCGCACTGGCTTCATGGCCAAGGAGCGCGCGCAGTGGATTCTCAACCACAAGGGGCTGCAAGGGTTATTCGACGAGCTGAACCAGATCTCCGGTGATTATGCGCGGCGCATCTATTTCCAGGCCGCCATCGAGAGCGGCAAGCTCGACGCTGCCGGCTACGAGCGCGTCGTCGCGCTGGCCGTCCAGACCATCGACAGCGATTACGAGCTGGCCGAGCTGTTGATTGCGGTCTCGACGAAGCAACCGCTGACCGAGCAGATGCAGGCGAGCTTCGTCCAGGCCG
>DATGEQ010000023.1:0-3046 GCA_035309945.1 Gemmatimonadales bacterium
CGAGATTGCTGACACCGTAGCGGCTGCGAAACACGGCATCAGCCGCGTCCGCAGCAACCAGCAGCTCCTTTTCGGCTTCCTCCGCCAGACTGGCCTTTCTTTATGACCGAATTGTCACTGAGTTATGCGAAACGCTTTAGCGCCGGCGGCGGGCCCGCCCCGTCTTGCCGCCCTTCATCAAAGAGCGCCAGCCCCGCGCCTCGATCTTCACGCCAAAGCGGCGGGCAGCCTCTCGGATCCGCTTCCACGCGCGATCCCGCTCGGCATTCGTGACGCCTTCGACCTGGTCGAATCGCGCCACCGCGTTGCGCACGTGGCGCGCGTCGTTGATCGGCTCCTTGCGCTTGCGCGCGAAGGCGAACATCTGGCCGGACATGCGGTCGCCACGCCGCGTGCTCGACCCGTGACTCATCCTTTGTATCCGCGCGCCCTTGGCGCGCCGGCTCTGAATGGACCGCGCGCGCTTGATGTTGCGGCGCGCGGCCGACTTTTGTCGGGTGGTCGCCATGTGTACCTCCTTGCCAAGGGATATGCGAGTGCGATTGCTTGCGAACGCGCGAAATGCAAGCAAGTGCTCCTAACCAGGGCAACGCAAACCGGCGACTGATCACTTGCCGCGTCAGAGTCGCGATGCGGCCGCAAGCGCGATGCGCATGAGCGACTACCCCCAACCAGGCGTGAGGGCGATCGGCGGCGAATCGTGCGGGTTACGTGGCCGCGAGGGGCAGCGAGATTCGAAACGTCGTGCCGGCTCCGGCGGTGCTCTCCACGTCGATCGTTCCACCATGCGCGACCGTGATGTCGTGCGCGATCGCCAGTCCCAGTCCGGTGCCCTTGGACCCTGCGCCGCGCACGAACCGCTCGAACACGTGGGGCAGCAGGTCGGCCGCGATCCCCTCGCCGGTGTCAGTCACCGAGATCACCACGCGGTCGCCGCCGGCCGCGGCTGCAGCGGCAACCGAGACCGAGCCGCCAGGCGGCGTGTGCCGAATGGCGTTGGCGATCACGTTGCCGATCGCGCTGCGCATGCGCGTGGGATCAACGTCAACCACCGGCAGGCCGGATGGCGCGGACGCGGTCAGCCTGACGTGCGCCTCATCGGCCTGAGCGGCAAAGGACGCGACCGTCTCGTCGACCAGCTCCGCCGGATCAACAGGCTCTCGGTTCAGCGCGAGGCTGCCTGTGTCGGTCAGGGCCAGCGCTCGCAGGTCTTCGACCAGCACCTCCAGCGATTGCGTGGCGTCGACGATGGGAGCGATGTGCTCCGCATCAGCGGCATATAGGCCATCGGCGATGCCCTCGGCCTGGCCGCGAATCACCGACAACGGCGTGCGCAGCTCGTGCACGACGTCCGCGAGAAATGACCTCCGCTGCTCGTCGCTCGCCTTGAGTCGCGCGGACATCGAGTTGAAGGCGCGCGCAACCGAACGCAGCTCACGCGGCCCGGATTCGGGAATCGTGGCCGAGTAGTCGCCGCGCTCGATGCGACCGGCGGCGTCGATCAGATCGTCCATCGGTCGGGTGACCCGACGCATGCCGCGCCCGACGCCGAACACCAGCAGCAGGAACGCGACCGCCACGAACGTCGCCACCGGCAACGGACCGAAACGCCCGGCCAGGTAGCCGACCGCGATCGAGCTTCCCACCGCCAGCGCGAACACCGCCAGGAGAAGCAGGCAGCCCAGCCGCCACACGAAAGCCGGCGGGCCACGCCGGCCCCATCGACCGCGGGGCGGCCACGCCCGATCCTCGGGCCACCACGGCGGCCGCCGGTCCGGAGGCGGCCCCCAGCGCCGGCTCACTTCGCCGCCGGCGGCTCGGCGAAGCGGTACCCGACCCCGAAAACCGTCAGCAGGTAACGAGGCGACCGAGGGTCGGGTTCGATCTTGCGGCGGATGTTCTTGACGTGAGCGTCGATGGCGCGCTCGTACGACTCGAACGCCACGCCGCGCACGGCATCGAGCAGCTGCGCGCGCGTGAACACGCGGCCCGGTTCGCGCGCCAGAGCCGCGAGCAGCTGGAACTCGGTCTTGGTCAGATCCACCCGCCGCCCGCCGAAGCGCGCCTCCATCCGCGGCATGTCCAGCGACACGTCGGTGCCAACCCTGATCAGCTCCGACTGGCGCTTCGAACCTTCGGCGCGACGCAGGACGGAGCGGACGCGAGCCACGAGCTCCTTCGGGCTGAACGGCTTGGTCAGGTAGTCGTCGGCGCCGAGCTCGAGACCGACGAGCTTGTCCGACTCTTCGCTGCGCGCGGTGAGCATGATGATCGGCACGTCGCCGTCGCGGCGCAGAGCGCGCGCCACGTCGAGGCCATCCTGTCCGGGCAGACCGAGGTCGAGCACCACCAGGTCGGGACGACCGGTCCGCGCTGTGCGCAGGGCCGAGGGCCCGTCAGCCGCGACCAGCACGGCAAACCCGCCGTGCTGGAGGTAGTCGCGCACGATCTGCACGATCCGCGGCTCGTCGTCGACGACAAGGATGGTCGCCACTCCGGCGACCATCCTAGTTCCGCCGTTCAACTACGCAGTCGTGGCTGGAGGAGGCGGGGGAGGCGTCTGCGATTCCGACGGCTGCCCGCTGTGCGCGCGGTCGTGCCACTCGCGCATCCGCTCCTCGCGGAAGTGCTGCCAGCTGCCGCCACCGTAGTGGCCCCAGCCGCGGCTGCCGCGCATGCCCCAGAAGGCGAACCCGATCAGCCGGAAGAACAGCCACAGGAAGAACAGGAAGAACAGCAGGCCGAAGATCCAGCCGAAGCCGAAGAAGTGCGGGCCGCCGTAGTAGTACGGGTAGTAGCCGGCCGGCGGCGCAGTCGTGCCGGCCGCAGGCAGATGCTGCGCGAGTCCGTCAGACCACCCGACGTTGTAGGCGATCACTCCTACGAGCGCGACGATCGCGATCGTCACCAGCAGCCCCAAAAAACCGAGTCCGCGTCTCATGTCGATCTCACTCCTTGAAATACCGGGGTTTTCACTGGCCCCAGCATTCGATGGAGTTGTGAAGGCGCTGTGAACGGGCTTTGAACGCCATGCGGAGGGTTTCTA
>DATGEQ010000024.1:0-13117 GCA_035309945.1 Gemmatimonadales bacterium
TCTACGCCGCTGGGCGACGCTCGTTTACGTCGACCCCGCCGACAAGCTGCGCAAGCTGAGAGTCGCGGAGCGGGAGCTGACCCGGTTCGTCGTGCTGGTGTTCTTCGGTGTGGTCAGAGACTATCAGGCTGCGCAAAACCGCGTCGCGCGGCGAGGCCCGCTTGAGATCCAGGCTATCGTAAGTCCGGTGGTCGCGCCCCGATGCTGAAGTCTGCCTTGGCGTTGTTGGCGATCGCGATCTACCTCGCGGCCAGTCAGAGCCCACCGAACACGGATCAGGCGGGCCTAGTCGTCCTGAAGTATCTGGGAACGGCGGGTTGGGAAATCAGCGACGGTACGACGGTGATTCTGATTGATCCGTATCTTTCGCGCATCAATGGCCCGCGGCCACCCGGCGCCAGCTCGGCTGGCGCGCCCATCCCCGGGGACACGCGCCCGTTCTATGGGTGGGATCACAGTGCGGTGCCAGACGTAGCCACCATCGACGCGCACATCCAGCGAGCAGACTTTGTCCTCGTTACCCACACGCACTACGACCACGTCCTGGATGTTCCCCACATCGCGCTCAAGACGCGTGCGACCATAATTGGAACAGAGAGCACCGAGAACGTGATGCGAGCGTATGGCGTGCCCGACGAGCAGCTGATTACCGTGCGAGGCGGGGAGGACTACGAGTTCGGTGTTTTCTCCGTCAGGGTCATTCCCAGCATTCACAGTGCGCTCGACCATAAGCGCTATTTCAGCTCAGAACGAGCTCCCGCAGGGATGAAGGCCCCGTTGACCCTCCGGCAGATGCATCCGGAGGGAGGCACGCTCGCCTATCTGATTCGTTTCCACGGGCATCAGATTCTGGCGTTCGGCGGGATGAACTACATCGAGCGCGAAATCGAAGGGTTGCGGCCGGACGTGGTACTGGTGGGCGCCGGCGCGTCTCGGACAGAGATCCATGACTACACCGGCCGTCTGATGCGCGATCTGGATTTCCCTGCTTTGGTGCTGCCGACGCACTGGGACAACTTTTTCGCTCCGTATGGGGCGTCTCAGCAACCCGCGCTGGACGCCTTGCAATCGTTCCTGGAAGAGGTCAAGGCCGCTTCGCCGCGAACCGAAGTAATCGTGCCAAAGTACTTCGAGCCGATCCGGTTGGGGGCGGTGAAATGAGTAACGGCCGCGAAATGCTTCCGGTAAGGGACGGATGATGGCCGACCGATCGTCGCGTGAGATGCATCACGTTGCAGTGAACATCCCTCGGGGGCAACCCCTTGCAGGTTCGATTCCGGCCCCGAGCATTCGGAACGATAGGCCACGGAAAGGAGCGACGTGAGCAAGGTTCGGGCGGTGCCGCTCATTGTCGGGGTCTTGATTGTGGTACTGCTCACCATCGTGTTCCGACGGCGCAAGCGCGGCGAGCGACTGAGCCAGCGATAAACGAGGCGCGGCAGGTAACCTACCCCACCGCGCCTCGCTTCCGTGCCAAAGGCATCGACATCACGCCGCCTTCGGCGTCTCACTACCGCCCGAGCCAGGGGGCTGCCGCTGCTTGCGCCTGGACGGGCCCACGACGTTGCGGGCGCTCGCCCACGCACCCATCAGCTCGGGATCATCCCCGAACCGGAACGCCACGACACCATCGAGCAATCTCACCTGTTCGGCGATTTCGCGGCCGATGGTGTCCAACTCCGCACTCGCGCCGGCGTGTTCGCGTCGACCTTCGCGCGTCGCGGCCAGCGTCTGCGCGTACTCATCCAGCGCCGCCGTCAGCATGTCGAGCACCAGCGGCGACATCCCCAAAGCCACGAGCACATCCTTCTGCGCCGTCGCCTTGTCCAGCGTCGCTCGACCCGACGCCAGCAGATCCTTTTGGCTGGCGTTCTGCGGCGGCAGCGGGAACTGATTCGTGAGCTCTCCCTTTTGCTTCGCCGCCACAGTACCCACCACGCGCACATACCGCAGGATCTTCTGCAGCAGCGCCTTGCGCACTTCACGCCGGTGCTTGGTGGCCGACCGCGTCATCGCCAACCCAAGCTTCTGCTGCTCCACCAGCGCATCGGCGCGCTGCAACAACTGCTCGAGCTTGGCCAGCCCGAGGCCCTCCCCAACTCCGTCCGTCTGATGGGCCCGCAGGAAATCGCGAACCCGCTCGGCCATTTCCAGCCGCCTACGCAACACCGCATCCATACAACCTCCATGCCGGCACGGCGTCGGGCTCCGTGCCCCGTTTGGACATCTCCCGACGTCTGGCATGCCAAGGAAAGAATCGTTCCACGACGGATCGTGCTCAATTCATGAGAACGAACAAAAAAAAGTCTCAATTTTAGGACACCCCGTAGGACACTTTTTCGCGCGAACGCCAATCGTGTGGCGCGCGTACCAGGGATTTCCCTAGTCGCGATCGCGTCATCGCGGATCGCGATCCTGTCAGCGTGAATCGCGGTCGAGTGAGCGTGCATCGCAGTCGCGCCATTGTCGGTCGCGGTCGATTCCGCGTTGATCGCAAGAGATCCTGCGGGCCATCACGGACATCCTGGGCGCATCGCGGTCGATTCCGCGTCGAACGCAATCGATCCTGCGCGCCACCACGGACATTCTGCGCGCATCGCAGCCCGGTCTTGGGTGCGCGCGGTCACCATCGACCGCCACGCAGGAGAGTCGCGGCGCATTTTAGTCGATTCGTGTCCGAAATCGGTCAACCCGCGAACCCATGCAACCTTTCCGGCATTTAGAGCGTCATACGGACTGAACGATTCGATCACGTCTCTAGCTGGAGGGATGCAAATGCGCGGCCTGACTCTGCTGATCGCGACGATCCTGACCCTCGGATATGGCTTCGCCGCCCAAGCCGCCATGACCTTGGACCGCGCGGCGACGCTGCGGCGCGTGTCCGGAACCGTGGACACCCGCACCCCGGTGGCGGACGCTAACCGCGTCTGGTATGGGGGGATGCTTACTCCCATCGTCGTGGAGGCCAAGGCCGCACCGGCCTGCACCCATAGCTGATCAGCGCTGGGGGATGTGAACCGGCTGTTTCCGCCCGCCCAGTTTTCGGCGGGCGGTCGCATATCGGGACGAAACTTATAAGATTGAAGGTGCGTAGCACCCTTAAATCATGAGCACAGCCTTGGATCACACACAGCCTTCGCCCGCGAAACGGTTTTGGCGCACCTGGCGGCGCGAGATCGTGCGCGGCGGCGTCCTGTTCGGGCTCGTCGTCGGCGCCGGGCTTTTCATTCACAGCATCAAATTCCATTCGCCCATCTCATTGCCCGACTTGAGCTCGCTCGGCGGCTTCAATTGGGACGGTGACAACGGCGGCGATCAGTTCGGCGCTGGCCGCCAGGTGGGCGATGCGTGGAACTACAGCATCCTCCTCAAGCCGTCACAGCAAGTCTGGATCCGGAACACCAATGGTCCGATCGACGTGGTCGCCGGCACCGGTGACAGCGTCGTCATTCGCGTCGAAAAGAGCTGGAACGCATCGGATCCGCAGCTAGTGCAGATCATTCCGGTTCCTACTGAGCGCGGCCTCACGGTGTGCGCGGTTTGGCAGGCAAGAGAAAGCCGCTGCAATGACGGCGGCGACTACCACGTCAGCGGGCTGGCGAAGAACGACGTCGCCGTACGGTTCACTGTGCAGCTGCCGCACAACGTGCCGATCGACGTGTCGACGCTGAACGGCGGGCTGCAGGTGGAAGGCGCGAGCGCGCCGGTTACGGCCACAACCGTCAACGGTCGCATCGCCGTGCGTACGACGACCGGTCCCGTCAATGCGCAGACCGTCAACGGCAGCATCGAGGCCGTGATGCAGTCGCTGCTGACTGGCGACATGCACTTGAGAACGGTCAACGGCTCGGTGAGCGCGGGCCTGCCTCGCGAGCTCAACGCCACGATCGATGCCTCGACCGTGACCGGCCGCGTGGAAACCGACTTTCCGGTGAAGGTGAGCGGCAAGATCAATCCGCGTCAGCTGCACGGAACAATCGGGCACGGCGGTCCGACACTTGCGTTCTCGACGGTGAACGGCTCGATCACCTTACACGACGCGGATACCTATCGGGTGACTCCCAATCGCCCGCAGGCGCCGGTGCCGCCGCGCGCGTCGCGGCACCTGCACATGCGGCCGCCTACGCAACAGCCGTAGTTCAACTCAGCGGCCCAGACTGTAGGGCCACGGCGTCGGACTGAGCGCCGCAAACGCAAAGATCATCAGACAGGCGCCCGTCAGCGCGATGTTTTTCCAGAAGTGTGCCGACTGATTGGCTGCCTGCATCGGATCGGTGATTCCCCAAAATTTGTGAACGGTGAACGCCGCGGTTACGAGAAACACCGCGATCACGAGTGCGCCCCAACCGGGCTTCACTCCGAGGAGAATGCTGAAGCCGCCGGCGAGCAACATGACACCCGAGACCGCCGTCGCGAGCGTCGGCGATGGAACGCCCGAAGCGCCGGCGTACTGCGAATAGCTGCTGAGCTTGGTGAGATGATTGAAGCCTGAATAGATAAAGAAGTACGAAAAGACGACCCGCCCGATGAGCAGCACTAAACCACCCATGTTACCCTCCCAAGTAGCGCGCGACTTCCGCGGGAAACGTGCGTACGTCGATGGGCTTCGTGATGTAACCATCAAATCCGGCGGCGCTGGCGCGCGTACGATCCTCCGGCAGTGCATGCGCCGTCAGCGCAACGACCTTCCATGAGCGTCCCGGCAACTCTTTCAGTTCCGCGAGCAGCGCATAGCCGTCCCGACCCGGCAGCTGAATGTCCAACAACACGAGGCTCGGCGCGGGCTGTTGCGTTCTCACCACCTCGGCGAGCCGATCTCCGTTCGGCAGGCCGATGACCTCATGGCCCTTAATCGTGAGCAGCGTCGTCAGCAGCTTGAGATTGTCGGGCTGGTCCTCGACGATGACGATGGTCGCCACGCTCACCGCGCCTGCGGGAGCGTGAACCAGAACGTGCTGCCTTTTCCCATTTCACTGTCGATCCCGATCGTGCCGCCATGCAACTCCACCAGGCGGCGCGAGAGCGCGAGCCCCAGACCCGTTCCTTCATACTTACGGCTGGCCGAGGCGTCGAGTTGGGAAAACTCCTTGAACAGCTTGGGCTGATCCTCGGGGGCGATGCCGATCCCGGTATCGGTCACCGCGATACGGACCTCCGCGCCGCCGCCGTTGTGGGCTGCCGCGACCAGCGTTATCCGACCGCCGTCCGGCGTGAATTTGATGGCATTGGACAGCAGGTTGAGCAGCACCTGGCGGATGCGGCCCGGGTCGGCGAGGACGCGCACGTCGGGTGATGGCGCCGTCACCTGAAGGCTGTGGCGGTGCTTTTGCGCCTGAGCTCGCACACTGCCGGCGGTTTCGTGCAGAAGCGCGGCTACCTCGACCGGCTCCGGTTTGATTTCCATTCTGCCCGCGGCGATGCGCTGCAAATCGAGCAGCTCGTTGATGAGCTCGAGCAAGTGCCGGCCGTTACGTGCGACCGTCTCGAGAAAATCGTGCTGCTGCTCCGACAGCGGCGGGCCGAGCTCCTGCGTGAGGAGCAGGTCGGTGAATCCGATGATGCTGTTGAGCGGCGTGCGGAGCTCGTGCGAGATGTTCGAGAGGAATTGGTCTTTCGACTTCATCGCGCCGTCGAGCTCGGAGTTCAGTTGTTCGAGGCGTTTGGCCGTCTGGCGGACTTCGACCGCGAGCCGTCGCGTGTTCTGATGCGCCGAGCCGCGTTCGCAGGCGATTGCGAGGTTGGGAGCCGCCTGGTCGAGCGCGGCGCGCTCATCGTCACCCAGCGCCGTTCCGGGCACGACGCCGAGCACGCCGACCAGTTTGGCGCCCGCGCGCAGCGGCACGAGCACCAGTCCCTGCGGCATCGGGACGGTGAGGCGCAGCTGATATCGCACCGCCTGAACGGCCTCGCCGTGGTAGTGCACGGCTTGCGTGGAGTCACCCATGAGGTCTCGCATCGTCGCCCGCGACACGGGTCGGGCCTCCACGCCCCGCACCGCTGTCGCCGCCCATTCGTTCGAATCGTACGCCGGCTGGTACAGCATGATCGCGGTCGCCTTGGTGGCGCCGGCAATGACCGCGAGCGCCTGCGACAGCCCTGCCGCGGCCTCATCGGCGGATGTGTTGAGCGCAGCAAGTAGCTGAGACAAGTACGCGTGCAAGTCTTCGCGCCAGGCGAGCGCCTTCGCCATGTGATTCACGCCGCGAGCGATTGCGCCGAACTCGGCCGGCTGATTCTCCGGCAGCCGCTCGGCGTAATGACCCTCGGCCACGCGTTGCAGCGCCAGCGCTATTTGGGCGAATGGCGCGGCGAGGCGTCGACGATTGTACCAGAACCCGAGTCCGAGGACGGCGAGCATTGCGGCAAAGAGGATGGTCGATGCGATCGCGGCCTGTACGGCATCGTCGCCCGCCTCGGCCGCCAGCTCGGCGGCGGCCGGTTGGTTGGTGCGATCGAGCCGCGCGGCGATATACACCATGGCGGCTTGCGTGGCACGCGCGTTACGCCAGGTCGCGACTTGCGTGACGAGGCCGACGAGCGCCACGGCAATGAACGTCGCGGCGAACAGTCGCGTGATGCTTGGAGCGCCGCCCGCGCCGCCCGCGCCGCCCGCGGGGCCCCTTCCCAGACCGGCTCGCATGGGGCTCCATAATATGGAGGCGACGTGTACCTTCCAAGCCGTGCGGCCCCAGACGCTCGGCCTGATCGGACTTGGCGCGATCGGCGGCTCGATCGCGCGGCAGGTGAAACGCACTGTCCCTTCCGGACGAGGTGACGGCATCACCGTCATCGGCTGGTCGCCAGAGCCCGCCGAGCGCGCGCTCGCCTCGCAGGAAGGCGCGCTGGACGATGCACCGGCTCGGCCGGCGGATGTCGCGCGGGTGGCGGATCTGCTCATTCTGGCCGCGCCACCCGCCGCCAATCTCGCGCAACTCACCAGTCTGATTCCGCACTTGAAGACCGGTGCACTCGTCACCGATGTCGCTTCGGTCAAGCGCGGTATCGTCGCGCGGGCCGAGCAACTGGGCATCGCGCGACGGTTCGCCGGGAGTCATCCACTCGCGGGCACCCATCGCCACGGTTTCGAAGCATCGCGCGCCGATCTGTTTCGCGGTGCCGTCGTCTACGTCACGCCATGCAACGACGGAGCGGATGCGGCGCGGGAGATAGCGCACTTCTGGAAGGACGTGCTCGAAGCCGAGCCGGTCGTGTTGGACGCAGCCCGCCACGACGCGCAGCTCGCGGCGACGAGTCACGTGCCGCAGGTGATGGCCTCGCTGCTCGGCGATTTTCTGGCGCGGCATGCGCCGCCGGGCTCGACCGTCGGCACGGGAGCAGCGGACACCACACGACTGGCCGCGAGTGAGCCGGAGCTGTGGACGGAAATTCTCCTGATGAACCGCGACGAGGTATTGCCGGCGCTGCGCGCCCTCGAAGAGTCCCTCGGCACGGTCGAGCGCGCGCTCGAGGTGGGGGACGCGGGCGCCCTCACCGCCTGGCTCACGCGCGCGGCCACCTGGCGCCGCCGGATCGGTGGCGCCTAGCGTGCGTCGGGTGGGCGGAACAGTTCGGCCACCGGGTGACAAGAGTATTTCCCACCGGGTGCTCATGCTGGCGGCGTTAGCAAAAGGAAAGAGCGAGCTCAGCGGTTTGCTCACTGGCGACGACGTAAAGTCGAGTGCCCGCGTATTGCGACAACTCGGCGCGAAAATCTCGACGATCCGGGAGTCAGGAGTCGGAATCACGGGCTCCCGGCTCCAGGCTCCCACGTCCCGCTTGAATTGCGGCAATTCCGGCACCACCGCCCGCCTCCTACTCGGGATCCTCGCGGGGCAGAAATTCAACGCCATCGTAACCGGCGACGCGTCGCTCAGGCGGCGGCCCATGCGGCGTGTCACGGAGCCGCTGAAGCAGATGGGCGCTCATATAAAGGAAAAGGGTGATGGGCTGCCGCTCACGATCCGTGGCGGCAGCCTGCGCGGGCTGACGTACACCAGTCCCGTCGCCAGCGCGCAGGTGAAGAGCGCGTTGCTTTTTGCCGCGCTGACCGGGAAGGTGCCGGTAACTATTCGGGAGCCCTACCGCTCCCGCGATCACACGGAGCGGCTGTTCTCGCATCTCGGCCTGGAGATTCACGACCGCGAAGGGGCGATCAGCTATCAGCCGTCCGCCGTCGGCATCGCTCCTTTCAAGATCGCCGTGCCCGGAGATCCTTCGTCTGCGGCGTTTCTCATCGCCGCCGCGGTCCTGGCGGACGCGGGCGAGCTCGTGATCGAGAACGTCGGTGTAAATCCGACGCGCGCGGGATTCATCGTCGTCCTCGAGCGCATGGGCGGGCACACGGAGCGCGTGAACCTCCGGGACGAGGGTGGCGAGCCGGTGGCCGATCTGCTCGTGCGCCCCGCCGAATTGCGAGGGACAGAGGTAACGGCGGCGGAAATCCCCACGCTCGTCGACGAAGTCCCGATTCTCGCAGTCCTCGCGAGTCGCGCGCGCGGGGCAACGGTCTTCCGCGAAGTGGGCGAGCTCAGAGTGAAAGAGAGCAACCGGCTCGAGCTGATTGCGGTCAATCTTCGCGCCGTCGGCGTGACGGCTGAGGTGCAGGGCAACGATCTGCACGTGGCCGGCACGGAACGACCGCCTCGCGGCAAGGTCGACACGGCCAAGGATCATCGGCTGGCGATGGCGTTTGCGGTACTCGGAACAGTGCGGGGCGCGAATGTGCGTCTTTCGGAGCGGCGATCCGTCGCGATCAGTTATCCCAACTTCTTTCGAGATTTGCAGCGATGCTTCGAGTCATAGCGATCGACGGCCCCGCGGCATCCGGGAAGAGCTCCACGGCCGAGAAAGTGGCCGAACATCTTGGCTGGGCACACCTCGACTCGGGGGCGCTGTATCGGGCGTTGACGCTCGCGGCTCTCGACAACCTCGGCGAGGCGGGAAGGCGCGAGGGCGAAGCGTGGCCCGCGCAACACGTCGTGGCTCTCGCCGAGCGCCTTCCCGTTCGGCTCGTGCTCGTGGAGAACCGGTTCCGGCCGGAGGTCGCCGGCGCGGATGTCGAGCAGGCGATCCGGGGTGAACGCGTCACACGCCTCGTGTCCGTCATCGCCGCCATCCCGGAAGTGAGGACCTGGGTAAACACCCAGCAGCGGATGGCGGTCGAGGGCGGTCGAGGGCGGGGGGTCGTCGTCGACGGACGAGATATTGGGACGATCGTCTTTCCCGAGGCGCCACTGAAGATTTTTTTGACGGCCACACCCCACGAGCGTGCTCGCCGCCGCCTCTTCCAGCGGGGGCAGCCCGTCGACCAAGCGCTGGTGCACCGCGAGAGCGAGGCGTTGGCCGCGCGGGATGCCGCCGATTCCAACCGCCGGATTGCCCCCCTGAAACCCGCCTCCGACGCGGTCTTGCTCGATACCACGGCGCTGACGCTCGACCAGCAGGTCGGCCGCGTCGTTGAACTGGCGCGCCAACGCTTCCCTGGGTAGGTTTCCGCCCGTACTTTCACGGCCTGAAGGGCGTGCTCGGCAAACACTGTCCTGAAAGGACAATGAATGACGAGGTAACCTCAAACCAACAACCGAACCGGTGTACCGCATGCTCGTAGAAGCACGTGACGTGGAAGAATTCGAAGAAGATCTCCCGACCCGCAAACCCCCCAAGTCGCCACTCCGCGTCCGCTCCGGTCTCGACGAGGAATACTCCTCCGACGAGATCGAGAAAATGACCCTGCTGTACGAGGGGACGCTTTCCAATATCGAAGAAGGCGAAATCGTCAAATCGAAAGTGCTGCGCGTAACCGACACGGCCGTCATTCTCGACGTCGGCTTCAAGTCGGAAGGCGCGGTAGCGATCGACGAGTTCAAGGATCCGAAGAGCCTCAAAGAGGGCGATGAGATCGAAGTCTTTCTCGAGCACCTCGAGGACCAGGAAGGCGCGGTCGTCCTTTCGAAGAAGAAAGCGGACTTCATGCGCGTCTGGGAGCGGATTCGCGAAGCCCACGAGAAAGACGAAGCCGTCACCGGGACGTTGGTGAAGAAGATCAAGGGCGGCGTCGTCGTCGACCTGATGGGCGTCGACGCGTTCCTGCCCGGCAGCCAGATCGCGCTGCGTCGCGTCCCCAACATCGACGAGCTGCTGGGCCAGAGCTTCGAGTTCAAGATCATCAAGCTGAACAAGCGGCGCCGCAATATCGTCGTCTCACGGCGCGTGCTGCTCGAGGCCGAGCGCAAGACGAAGCGCGACGTCTTGATGAAGGAGCTGTCGGTCAATCAGGTGCGGAAGGGCGTCGTCAAGAACATCACCGACTTCGGCGCGTTCATCGACCTCGGTGGCGTCGACGGGCTGCTGCACATCACCGACATGAGCTACGGCCGCGTGTCGCACCCGAGCGAGATGGTGCAGATCGGCCAGGAGCTCGAAGTCAAAGTCCTCGACATCGACTGGGAGCGCGAGCGCATATCGCTCGGTTTGAAACAGCTGCAGCCCTATCCGTGGCAAAATGTCGCCGCCAAGTATCCCGTCGGCACGCGCGTCCAGGGCAAAGTCGTGTCGATCACGAACTACGGCGCGTTCGTCGAGCTCGAGCCGGGCATCGAAGGCCTGGTGCACATCTCCGAGATGAGCTGGACGCGCAACGTGCGCCATCCATCGAAGCTCGTGTCGATCGGCGAGTCGATCGAAGCGGTCGTGCTGAAAGTCGACGAGACCGAAGAGAAAGTCTCGCTCGGCATGAAGCAGACGGAGCAGGATCCGTGGATGGCGCTGCCGCAGAAGTATCCGGTCGGCACGCGGCTGCGCGGGAAGGTGCGCAACCTGACGTCGTTCGGCGCGTTCGTGGAGATCGAGCCGGGCATCGACGGCCTGATTCACATCTCCGACATGTCGTGGACCAAGCGCGTGCAGCATCCGTCCGAAGTCGTGAAGAAAGGCGACGAGGTTGACGTTCTCATTCTCAATGTCGATGCCGAGAACAAACGGATCTCGCTGGGCCTGAAGCAGGCGCAGGAAGATCCGTGGCTCCGCATTGGTGAGACCTATCCCGTCGGCACCGAGCTGCGCGGCCGGGTCATGCGGCTGATGGACAAGGGCGTCGTCGTCGATCTCGGCAGCGACATCGAGGGCTTCGTACCGATGTCGCAGCTTGGAATCCCCGACATTCAACAGCCTGGCGACGCGGTGAAAGAAGGCCAGGCGGTGGAGCTGAAGGTGCTCGAAGTCGATCCGATTCATCATCGGATCGTTCTGGCGGCCACGGGATTCCCGAAGGGTGATATTATTCCGCCGCCCGCGCCGGCCCCGGTGCCTGAGAGTGAGGAGACGCCGAAGGTAGACGCCTAGCGGCCGAGCGGCCGAGGGGACATGCGTGCGGAGGGGCGAGGCAATCCTCGCCCCTTTACGTTTCCAGTCCTACATTCTCCGCATGTCCATGCGAGAAAAACTCGAGCTGCTGCAACACAGGCGTTCTGAATCAGAGCAGGGTGGCGGTTCCGATCGTGTCGCCACACAACATCAAAAAGGCAAAATGACGGCGCGCGAGCGACTCGACGTCCTTCTCGATCCGGGGACGTTCGTCGAGCTCGATCGCTTCGTCACGCATCGCGCCACCGATTTCGGTCTCGCCGATCAGAAGGTGCTCGGCGACGGCGTCGTCACCGGCTGGGGCCGGATCGAAGGCCGGCTGGTCTACGTGTTTTCGCAGGACTTTACGGTGTTCGGCGGCTCGCTCTCCGAAGCGCACGCGGAGAAAATTTGTAAAGTGATGGATCTCGCCGTGCAAAACGGCGCGCCCGTGGTGGGGCTGAACGACTCGGGCGGCGCGCGCATTCAGGAGGGCGTCGCATCGCTCGGCGGATACGCCGAGATCTTTCTGCGCAACACGCTGGCGTCGGGCGTCGTCCCGCAGATCAGCGCGATTCTGGGGCCGTGCGCCGGCGGCGCCGTTTATAGCCCGGCGATCACCGATTTCATCTTCATGGTGCGGGGCGTCTCGTACATGTTCGTGACCGGCCCCAACGTCGTGAAGACGGTCACGCACGAAGAAGTGGACTTCGAGAAGCTGGGTGGCGCGGACGTTCATGGCGCGACCTCGGGCATCGCGCATTTCGTGCACGATTCGGAGCTCGAGTCGATCGCCGCGATCCGCAACCTGCTGTCATTTTTGCCCGGCAATAACCTCGACAGCCCACCGGCGCGCACGAGCGATGATCCGCCCGACCGCCGCGATGAAGCCTTGCTCGACGTCGTCCCGGACGAGCCCACCAAGCCGTACGACATGCACGACGTGCTCAAGTGCGTCGTGGATAATGGCGCGTTCCTCGAAGTGCAGGCCGATTACGCCAACAATCTGCTCGTCGGCTTCGCGCGACTCGCCGGCCGGCCTGTCGGCGTCATCGCCAATCAGCCGGCCGCGCTCGCCGGGGTTCTCGACATCGCGGCATCGCTGAAAGGCGCGCGGTTCATTCGGTTCTGCGACGCCTTCAACATTCCGCTCGTCACGTTCGAGGACGTGCCCGGCTTTCTCCCGGGCGTGGCACAGGAGCACGGCGGCATCATCAAACACGGGGCCAAGCTGCTGTTCGCGTACTGCGAGGCGACAGTTCCCAAGCTCACGGTGATCACGCGCAAGGCGTACGGCGGCGCCTACGACGTCATGAGCTCCAAGCATATCCGCGGCGACTACAACGTCGCGTGGCCGAGTGCCGAGATCGCGGTGATGGGCCCGAAAGGCGCGGTCGAGATTCTGTACAAAGGCGAAGCGAGCGAGGAGCGGACCAACGAGTATCGCGAGAAGTTTGCGCATCCCTACCAGGCGGCCGCACGCGGCTACCTCGACGATATCATCGACCCGCGGGACACACGCCCGCGGCTGATCGAGGCTCTGCTCACGCTGGAGACCAAGCGCGGGCGCAATCCACCCAAGAAGCATGGGAATATTCCTCTCTAAGGCTGTCGCCCTTCTCCTGGTGTTGCAGGGCCCGCGCCCCGCCGACTCGACGGACGGTGCGGCGTGGCTGGAATTGGGGCGCACGTACCTACTGCGCGCCGTGGACTATCATGCGCACAAGATGCCGACGACGGTCGATACCGTATGGGCGCACGCGACGCTCGACACGGC